>JAZTZZ010000001.1:0-52213 GCA_045637765.1 Anaerovoracaceae bacterium
TGATATGTACCCAGTTTCCTGGACGCTTTGAAAATTAACTTAAGTACACATGGATGCTTCCCGGTATTTTACCGGAGGCATCCATTTTGTTTTTTTCTGGATTCTCTCATTATTGTAATAAGTAATATATTCTTTAACTGCTTTTGCAAAGGTATCAAAAGAGTCATAGTTCTTCTCATGGCCGTAATACATCTCGTTCTTCATTCTCCCAAAGAATGTTTCCATAACGCAATTATCATAGCAGTTGCCTTTTCGAGACATGGACTGAATAATTCCGTGTTCTTTTAATGTGTTTTGAAAATATCTATGCTGATACTGCCAGCCCTGATCTGAGTGGAAAATTAGCCCTTTTACAGATGGAAACTTATCGAATGCTCCCTGAAGCATTCTTCGGATTTGTTCCAAATTTGGATGCATAGACAGATCGTAGGATATGATTTCATTTGTGTACATGTCTAAAATCGGAGATATGTAACATTTACCCCAGGCAAAGCTGAACTGCGATACGTCCGTAGTCCATTTCTGTAGTGGGGCAGTTGCACCGAAATCCTGATTTACGATATTATCAGCAACACTTCCAATTTCGCCTTTGTATGAATGATATTTTTCTTTCGGACGCTTTCCAAGAAGACCCATATTATGCATGAGTCTTTGAACACGTTTATGATTTACATTACAGCCGCAATTTACAAGTTCTCTGTGAACCCGTCTGACACCATATCGTCCTTTATGATGGTGAAAGATTGCTTTGATTTCATCCATCAGCTTCTGGTTTCGTTCCTCAACAACATCTACTTTACTAATTTCGAAGTAGTAAGTGGATTTGGCCAGGCCCATAGCTGTCAGCAGATGTTTTAGTTGGTATCCCTGGTCACGGAGTTCTTTGATAATCGCTGCTTTTTCGCCCTGAGTCGCGCAGCCTCCTTTTCTTCTCTCAAGGCGATCTCTTTTTTTATGACTTCGTTCTCTGCCTTGATATATTCAATTTCAGCACGAAGTCTGATTAGTTCTTCGCGTTCAGACTCGGTTAGTTGGGCTTGTACAACATTCTTACTCATTTTAGGCTCCTTTGAGGGTCGTCCTTTTTTCATATTTACGAGACCATTATATCCCAAAGTTTTGTATTTGCGAACCCATCCATACAACATTCCATCACTAATTCCGTTAGACAAAGCAACTTCTGCATTTGATTTTCCTGCCAGAACTTGTGCAACTAATTCATACTTTTCTTCCGCAGTCCACTCCTTATTATGATTTTTATGTTTTAAGGCTTCCGGCCCACATGAACACTCAATTCTTGACCATTGCATAACTTTATTGCGAAATCCTTTTTGACTAGTTCCTTCCGGCGTTTCTGGCCACCGGCCCTGGCGATAAAGGTCAACACAGTTTCTCTTAAATTCATAACTGTAACGCATAGAAAAACCCCCTATACTGGTTTTGTCCAGTAAAGGGGGTACATATCACCGGCTTCCGCTCTCTTTTTCTTTAAAGGTATTAATCAATGCACTGGCTGCAGAGTCTGCATCCGGTCGGAGTTCCGGCACAGCCGCCCAGAGCGGTTTCACGCAGTTCGAACGGCAGAGACAGGCCAACTTTGTACATGGCATCCACCATTTCATCAAATGGAATCGGATGCTTCACACCGGCCAGCGCCAGCTGTGCACTGGTAAATGCGTTGGACACGCCGATGGCATTTCTGCTCTGGCAAGGGGATTCTACCAGTCCGGCAATTGGGTCACAGACAAGACCCAAAAGATTGGACAGAGCCAGAGAAGCGGCCTGCAGACAAACCTGCGGGCTGCCGCCCAGGAGCTGGGCGGCGGCTGATGCCGCCATGGCGGAGGCAGCTCCCACCTCCGCCTGGCAGCCCGCTTCCGCACCGGAAACGGATGCATTGCGCATGATGATATAGCCAACTGCACTGGCATTTAAAATTCCTTCATAGATGGCATCTTCACTGAGACCGTAATCCTCACAGATGGAAAGGATGGTACCCGGAATTACGCCGGAAGATCCGGCAGTAGGGGCAGCCACAATCAGCCCCATGGAAGCATTCACTTCCAGAACTGCCATGGCGTAGGCGATGGCTTTGGAAAGCGTGGTTCCGCAGAGAGGAGCCGGCTGGGGGGATTTTGCCCCGAAAGCAGACTGCCATACAGCTTTGGATTCACCGCCCAGAAGGCCGCCCATAGATGTTACGGGGGTTTCAATCGGATTGTGGGTGGAGTCCTTCATAATTCCGATGGAGCGGGACAGCTTTTCATAGACAGCCTCACGGGTGGTTTCACCCAGCAGTATTTCCCGGCGGAGCATTGCCTGGGAAATCGTCATATTTTCAGCGGCACAAAGGGCCAGCAGAGATTCACCGTTGATAAAATCCATAATCCTGTACCTCCTTATACCTGAATTACAAGAGTCTTGTGAATGTGTTCATGACTGTTAATGGAATCGATGATTTCCGGCGGAATGTAGTGGTCGGATTCGATGATGGTGTAGGCGGTTTCACCTCTGGCTTCACGATAAAGACGCATGAATGCGATATTGACCTGACGTTCCGCCAGGCAGCTTGCAATATGTGCTACCACACCAGGCTTGTCAGACTGCTTGACGATAAGGGTGCTGTATTCACCGGTAAAGTCTACATCGATACTGTTGATTTTTACGATTTTCATACGGCCGCCGCCCACGGAGACCCCGCGGACAAACTGGGTACGGCCTTTGCCATTATGCATGACAATATCCGCGGTGTTGGGATGAAGACCTGTGGTGGTATGGTCTTCTGTGAAACTGAATTCCACGCCCTGCTGCTGAGCAATTGCGAAGGCATCGCGGATTCGTACATCATCTGGAGGAAATCCAAGAATACCACCCAGCAGAGCACGGTCGGTACCGTGTCCGCGGTAGGTTTTGGCGAAGGAACCGTACAGGGTGAATTCCACCTTGACGATTTCTTCCTGGAACAGTTTCCGTGCCATCAGGGCGATGGAGACGGCTCCGGCTGTATGGGAACTGGATGGTCCGATCATGTTGGGACCTATCACATCGAAAATACTGGTGTAGTTCATTTCAGTCACTCCTTAATAAAAGTATTTATAATTCCATCCGGCATGGGCACAGACAGATATGTAAATCCTGCTTTCAGAGCAAGCTCTGCCGCAAGTTCAAATTCACAGTCCAGTTTTCCTGCTGCGTGGCAGTCACTGTTAATCATAATGCGGCCGCCTGCTTCATGAATCATGCACAGCAGCGGCAGGGAAGGGTATGGAGTACTGCGGTAGTTCTTTGCCATGGCACCGGTATTGATTTCGAAGATTTTTCCGGCGGAAGCCAGTGCTTCAATGGCCTGGCGGGCTGCCTGCAGGTAACGGGGATGCTCCGTATCAAACAGCGGCTGCTTTCCCTCCGCAGAACGAATCTCTTCGAATTTCGTCAGCAGATCCAGATGACCGATAATCTGTACATCCGGGTCATCTGAGAAGGATGCCAGTGTATCATAATAATCTTCTGCCAGAGACAGGCTGTCTCCGCCATAGAGTGTTTCAACAGCCCATTCCATAGCTTCGGCAGTCCAGTCCACGTAGATATAGCAGCCTCCGTCAGCAGCGACAATGCCTCCGGGATATTTTTCCGGCAGGGCCTCACATGACTTGAAGAAGGCGTGGACAGAGCCGATGGCATAGTCAAAGTCTGCTGGAGAATCGTCGCCGTAACGGTCCTGCTCGATACCGCAGAGAATCTGAAGCCTGTCCTTGTATTTTTCTGCCAGCCGGTGGATTTCCTCACGGTAGATTTCCGTCTGCTCCCGGCTCATGCAGTAACCTTCGTCGAAGGATGTATAACAGTGTCCGGAAAATCCGAGCACATCAAAACCCGCCGAAATCGCGTCCAGGACCATTTTTTCCGGCGAGTTTTTTCCGTCGCAGTATGAAGTATGGGTGTGAAGATTCACTTTCATGTTTACTTCGTCATTTTCTCCTGTTTCACTTTGTGGTCGATGACGTGACGGGAGGCCAGTTCTTTCCGGATGTCTTCCAGACTGATACCCATTTCAATCATCATTACCATTACATGATACACCAGATCGGAGATTTCGTAAATGGTTTCTTTTTTATCGCCGGCTTTGGCAGCGATAATGACTTCCGTAGACTCTTCACCAATTTTTTTCAGGATTTTATCGATACCTTTTTCAAAAAGGTAAGTCGTGTAGGAACCTTCTTTTTTCTCGGTTTTACGGCCTTCTATGAGCTCCATGAGGCCTTCCGGACTGAAGCCCACATTTGCCGGATTCAAATAAACCAGATTGTTGAAGCAGGAATCCGTACCCAGATGGCAGGCAGGTCCGTCTTTCAGCACGTTGACTACCAGAGCATCACGGTCACAGTCGGCTTCAATGCTGCAGATGTGCTGGTAATTGCCGGAGGTATCGCCCTTGAGCCACAGTTTGTGGCGGGAGCGGCTCCAGAAGCAGGTGAGGTCTTTTTCCATAGAAATTTTCAGGTTTTCTTCGTTCATATATGCCAGAGTCAGTACTTTTTTCGTTTCTGCGTCCTGCACGATGGCAGGAATTAAACCCTTTTCGTCAAATTTCAGCTGGTCTATGGTAACCATTTTTTTCTCCTTTATCTTTATCTAACGTTGATATTACACTTTTTCAGTTCTGCTTTCAAATCTGGAATCGCCACTTCCCCAAAGTGGAAGATGGATGCTGCAAGACCCGCATCCACGTTTGGAATCCGTTGGAACAGGTCCACAAAGTGCTGTATATTGCCTGCTCCACCGGAAGCAATCACCGGAACTGTACTGAAGCTGCATACCGCTTCCAGCATTTCCAGGTCGAAACCGCCTTTCACCCCATCCGTGTCGATGCTGTTCAGTACGATTTCACCTGCACCATTGGCAATACCTTTCTTAATCCATTCCAATGCATCAATACCGGTGTTTTCGCGGCCGCCCTTGGCGAAAACGCAGAATCTGCCGTCCACACGCTTGGCGTCTACAGAGAGAACGACGCACTGGTCGCCGTATTTCTTTGCAGCTTCCAAAATCAGACCCGGGTTGCGGATGGCACCGGAATTGACACTGACTTTGTCAGCACCGCACTTCAGAACACGGTCGAAGTCTTCTACCGTATTAATGCCGCCACCGACCGTCAGCGGGATGAAGATGGTACGGGCCACTTCCGTCAGAATGTCGGTAAAGAGAGCGCGGCCTTCTGCAGATGCAGTGATGTCGTAAAACACCAGCTCATCAGCACCATTGTCGGAATAGTATTTTGCCAGGCTGACCGGTGAGGATACGTCGGCCAGGTTCAGAAAGTTGACTCCTTTTACTACACGGCCGTCTTTCACGTCCAGGCAGGGGATAATTCGTTTGGTAATCATTTCTTTTCGACTCCTTTCACGATGGCAGCAGCTTCAGCCAGGTCGATGGCACCGGTATACAGGGCTTTGCCAAGGATGGCTCCATACAGATTCATATCAGTCAGCGCTCTTATATCATCCAGGGTAGAAACGCCGCCGGAAGCCATGATGTCCAGTTCAAACTGCTTGGATAACTCTGCATAAAGCTGCCGGTTGGTGCCTTTCATGGCTCCATCACGGGAAATGTCGGTACAGATGATGGTTTTCACACCGATGTCTTCCATCTGCCGGCAAAATTCGATGCATGTCACGTCCGTCGTTTCTGTCCAGCCCTTGATAGCTACCAGGCCGTCGCGGATGTCCACTCCTACAGCGATGGCATCCCGGCCGAATTCACTGATTGCTGCTTCCACGAAGCCCGGTTCCGTGATGGCTGCCGTACCCAGAATGAGCCGGTCCACACCGATCTTGCGGTAAGCTTCAATGGTCTGAAGGGAACGGATGCCGCCGCCAAGCTCTGTATACAGATTTGTTTCACTGACGATTCTGTGGATGGTTTCCAGATTAGGGGTGGTTCCCAGCTTGGCACCTTCCAAATCTACCAGATGGAGGTTTTCTGCACCTTTTGCTTCAAACTGTGCTGCAAATTCCGCAGGATTGTCGCTGTAGACGGTCATCTGGTCATAATTACCCTTGAACAGGCGGACCGCACAGCCGTTATATAAATCAATTGCAGGAAATAGTTTCATTTTTCAGGTTCCTCCTTACAGCCAGTTATAGTTCGCAGAATGCTTTCAGAATGGAAAGACCCACGTTTCCGCTTTTTTCCGGATGGAACTGGCAGCCGTAGACATTATCTTTCTGCACTGCTGCCGTGAGCAGGACGCCGTACTCGGTGTCGGCAATGACAGACTCTCTGCAGTCTGCTGCATAGAACGAATGGACGAAGTAGACGCAGTCACCGTTTTCAATATACCTGAAAATCGGGCTTGTTTCACGGTCTTCCGGAAAAATCAGACCATTCCAGCCGATGTGCGGAATCTTGTATGTTTCCGGAATCACACCTTTCATGGATACCACACGGCCAGGAATCAGACCGAGTCCTTCATGAATACCATACTCCTCACCAGTATCAAACAACAGCTGCATACCCAGGCATATCCCCATCAGCGGCTTACCGCTGCGGGCCTCTTCAATCACCACCAGGTCCAGTCCGTTTTCACGGAGTTTAACAGCTGCGTCACCGAATGCACCAACACCCGGCAAAATTATTTTGTCTGCAGCACGGATTTCTTCCGGATTACCGGTGACCATGGCATCTGCTTCGATGGCCTCCAGGGAGCTGCGCAGGGAAAAGAGATTCCCCACACCGTAATCGATAATTGCAATCATATTACAGCACTCCTTTCGTTGATGGAATCTGACCATTCAGGGAAGGGTCGATTGCTGCAGCCTGCTTCATAACACGGCCGAAAGCCTTGAAGGCACCTTCGATGATGTGGTGGGAGTTCGTTCCTGCAAGCTGCTGGAAGTGGAGGGTCACTCCGGCCTTACGGGTGAAGGCCAGGAAAAATTCTTCAACCAGCTCTGTATCGAATGTTCCAACCTTTTCCGTTGGAATCTGAAGACCGTATCCAAGATAACTTCTGCCGGAAATATCTGCAGCGCATAAAATCAGGGACTCATCCATTGGCAGAATGATATTGCCGTAACGGTGAATGCCGGCCATATTGCCCAGAGCTTCCGCGAAAGCACTGCCCAGGCAGATACCGATGTCCTCCACACTGTGGTGGTCGTCCACATTGACGTCACCCCGACAGGTCACATCCAGGTCAAAGCTGCCGTGACGTGCAAAGAGGGTCAGCATATGATCCAGAAAACCCACGCCGGTATCAATATTACTGATGCCGCTGCCGTCCGGATTCAGAGAGAGGGTGATGCTTGTTTCATTGGTATTTCTTATTATTTCGGCCGTTCTCATGACATTTCCTCCAGTATTTCTCTGATTTTTTCAAGAAGCGTTTCCATTTCTTCTTTTGATCCGATTGTAATTCGGTTATAGTCTGTAATTTCTGGTTTTGTGAAGTGGCGGATAAGTACACCACGGGCCTTCAGCTTTTCGTAAAGAACAGTGCCGTCAATCTGCGGGAATTTTGCGAAAAGGAAGTTGGCCATGGATGGAATCACAGTGAATCCCAGATTCCGGAGTGCATCCGCCGTATACTGCCGGGTATCCATGATCCGCCGACAGTTTGCTGTGTAATAATCGTTGGAAGCCACTGCTGCGATGGCTGCAATCTGGGTGAGACGGTTAATGCTGTACGGATTGGTAGAGTACTTGAGCCGGTCCAGATCTGCAATCAGCTGCTGGTTTGCAATGGCGAAACCAAGACGGGCACCTGCCATGGAACGGGATTTGCTGAAGGTCTGAACAACCAGAAGGTTTTCGTAATCGGCTGTCAGCCGGACCGCGGATGCGGCACCAAAGTCCACATAGGCTTCGTCAATCAGAACCACCTTATCCGGATTTGCATCCAGAATCTGACGAATCTGTCCCAGAGAAAGGGCAAGTCCGGTCGGCGCATTTGGATTAGCGATGCAGATTAGACCGCCTTGCTGTCCGGGTCCGGTCAGGCTGCAGTAATCTGCCGGATTTACGGTGAAATCATCCAGGAGCGGTACCTGCACTGCATCAATCTGATAGAGGTCTGCATACACCGGATAAAAGCCGTAACTGATGGAAGGAAACCACGCTTTTTTTCCATCTCCTGCAAATGCCATGAAGGCGAAGCTGAGGATGTCATCAGAGCCGTTGGCAAGATAAATATTCTCCCTGCCGACTCCGTAGAGAGCTGCAAGGCGTTCCTTCAGAACCGAACATTCCGGATCAGGGTAAAGCCGAAGATCGGAAATTTCCTGCGCGTTGACTGCAGCAATCACTTCCGGAGAAGGCGGATAAGGGGACTCATTGGTATTCAGTTTAATATACTGCATCTGCTTTGGCTGTTCGCCCGGCGTATATACATCCAATCCTGTAAAGCGGCGGTTTAAGTATTTGCTCATGGTTTCTTCCTTTCGCAGTTATTCTTCTTCAAATCTTATGGTAACACTTCTGGCGTGTCCGCTGAGTCCTTCCGCCTCAGCAAAATATACCACATCATCGGCAACCTGCTGCAGTGCGCTGCGGGTATAGTAACTGTACTGATACTTCTTTACAAAATCATCTACGGACAGCGGGCTGGAGAATTTGGCAGTGCCGCTGGTCGGCAGGGTGTGATTCGGTCCTGCAAAATAGTCGCCCAGTGCTTCCGGACAATTCTTTCCCAGAAAAACAGAACCGGCGTGACGGATTTCGTCCAGATAGTCGAATGGGTTGTCTACGCAGATTTCCAGGTGTTCCGGTGCGATTTCGTTGGCAATTTCAATGGCGGTGTGCAGGTCATCTGCCACGATAATCTTTCCGTTATTGTCGATGGAGGCTCTGGCGATTTCTTCGCGAGGCAGCAGCTTCAGCTGGCGTTCCAGCTCTTCGCTGACCGCTTCTGCCAGATCCATGGAGTCGGTTACTAAAACGGCACTGGCCATTTTGTCGTGTTCTGCCTGAGACAGCATGTCAGCAGCCACATATTTCGGGTTGCAGGTTCCGTCTGCCACCACCAGAATTTCGGAAGGACCGGCAATCATGTCAATGGCTACCCGGCCGTAAACCTGTTTCTTGGCTTCTGCAACAAATGCGTTGCCAGGACCGGTGATTTTATCCACTGCCGGAATGGTTTCCGTACCGAAGGTAAGGGCAGCGATGGCCTGTGCCCCACCGATTTTGAAAATGCGGTCGATGCCGGCAATCTTTGCTGCAGCCAGGATGACCGGATTGATAACTCCGCCCTTGGAAGGAGAAACCATGACAATTTCCTTTACTCCGGCAATTTTGGCAGGAATGGCGTTCATCAGAACGGAGGAAGGATATGACGCGGTACCGCCTGGTACATAGAGTCCGACTTTATCCAGCGGAACCACTTTCTGACCCATGATAATCCCCGGTTTTTCAGGGGTACTGATAAGGAAACTGTTTCGGATTTGTTTTTCATGGAAGTCGCGGATGTTGGCTGCAGCCCGTTCCAGGACACCGATGAGCTGAGGACCAACCTCCTCAAAGGCTGCTTCAAACTCTGTTTCCGATACTTCCAGTGCGAAGTCCTCATCGGTGAATCCATCGAATTTACGGCAGTAGCGTCGAATCGCATCATCTCCGTTTTCTTTCACATCGGCCAGAATACCGGTGACGATGTCTTCTACATTGGCCTGATCCATACCCCGGGCAAAGATTTCACGGTTGGGCACTTCTCCATATTTCATAATCTTAATCATAAGCGGTTACTCCTTTATATTCTTGCGTATCTTTTTTACAATGGACTCAATTTCGCGGTTCTTGAATTTAAAGCTTACTTTATTGGAAATGAGACGGGCACTGATAGGCACGATGGTTTCCAGTACCTCCAGATTGTTTTCGTAAAGGGTGGTACCGGTTTCCACGATATCCACAATCACATCGGACAGCCCCAGAATCGGAGCAATTTCGATGGAGCCCTGCAGTTTGATAATGTCAATTTCTCTGCACTGGCTGGTATAGTAGTCCAGTGCAATGTTGCTGAACTTGGTTGCAACCCGAAGGGTTCTTCCTGTGTTGTCTCGAAAATTCTTCGGTCCGGCTACAGCCATGCGGCATTTGCCCATGTTCAGGTCCAGCAGCTCGTAAATGTCTGGCTGGTATTCCAGCAAAATATCCTTACCGGCCACACCGATATCAGCTGCACCGCGTTCCACATAGATGGCTACGTCGGATGGCTTGACCCAGAAGTAGCGGATGCCTGCTTCCGGATTTTCGAAAATCAGTTTGCGGCTGTCTTCTTTGATTCCTTCGCAGGGATAACCAGCAGCCTCAAACAGATCATATACTTTTTCGCCAAGCCGTCCCTTAGGCAGGGCTACATTTATCATCGGTTTACTGGAATTCATGTTCATAAGCCTCCTTCAAAGTACCACCTTCGAATTTCATCAGTTTCCGGTAACGGAGTTTTTTTGGAATCTGCCGCTGTGCCTGAACGGTATATCCTGCAGCGGTCAGATCCTGTACTGCCTCAAAAAGTCTGTCCGGAGCATCTGTTTTCCGGTACAGCAGGAGAATGTCCACGTCGTAGCCTTCCAGCGATGTGTCGTAATCCTCGATCAGATCCATGTTAATGGCAAAACCGATGGCACCGGATTTTTTACCCATTTTTTCCATCAGTTCATCGTACTGGCCCCCGGAAAGCACACCGGTAGGAATTCCGTTGATATAGCCCCGGAAGAGCACGCCGTTGTAATAGCTCATATCATTGACGATGGAAAAATCCAGGTATATGGAAGTAAAACCCTGTACCGTAAGTACATCGCAGATAATTTCCAGCTCCTCGATGGCCTGGTCCATGGTTTCATTAAGACTGATGGACCGGAGTGTTTTCAGTACATTTGCCATGGAACCATAGGTGGTGGCAAGGGTAATGGCGGTTTCACGATATTCCTCCGGCAGACGGAGACTGTCGAAGAGGGCGCGGATCCCGTGACTGTTTTTTTCACGGAGCAGGGTCAGAAACTTATCTTTATTCTTCGGCGAGAGCTTCACTTCCTGAAGGAATCCCTGGATAATTCCCATATGAGAAATGTCCAGGATATAACTGTCTGTCAAGGCAGAAAGACTTTTCGCTGCAAGAATAAGGACCTCGCTGATGTGGTAGATATCCAAATCTCCCATACATTCGAGGCCCATCTGCATGATTTCCTTATATGCGTTCGTACTCTTGGAGGTGCGGTAGATATTTTCGTTGTAATACACCTTCTGAACTGTATCGGGACAATCCTGAAAATTCTTCACGATAGAAAGCGTTACATCGGGTTTCAGCGCCAGCAGTTTACCATTGGTATCGGTAAAGGTGATGATACTGCCGCCGGCCAGGAAGTCCTTATTGGTCACATACAAATCGTATTCCTCGAACTTGTTCATCTTGTAATGGACGAATCCATACTGTTCGTATAAATGTCGAAGGTTGAGAATATTAATGTCTTCCTGCTTCAGGTTAATGTTCTTGTTCAGTTTCATGAATATTTCCAAGATTTCCTTTCTTAATATTGTGAATGACAATAAAAAAGTACATTCATACATTAACACATTATCGCGATAAAGTAAAGGGGTGGGGCGCGATTTTTTCTGTCTTTTTTTCTGTACATGTGGTATGATACAGAAAGGTGCAAATCATCTTCATGGAAAGGACTATATATGAATAAAAACCATCTGTTTAAACATATTTTGCTGGCACTGCTGTGTGTCCTGTTTATCATTTGTCTTTCTGTAACGCTGACGGTCATGTTCCGCCCAATTTACTACTGGGATATTCAGCATCTGGAAATCGGCCAGCGCTACAATATTCCGGAGGAAATCTGCCGCTTGAATTATGACGTGCTGATTGAGTACAATCTGGCATGGGGGCCGGATGTGCTGGAGTTTCCAAACTTCAAAATGTCCGAGAGCGGACGCATTCACTTCGAAGAGGTGAAGGTAATCTTCGTGGCATGTCAGTATGTGGCTCTATCGGGAATGATTGGTTTCATCGGACGGATTGTATGGCAGAAGAAGCGGGCCAATCTTGACTTCCGCTGGCTGCGGTGGACAGGCTGGGTGGCTCTGGCTCTTGTGGCTGCAGTGGGAGGTCTGATCGCGTTTAACTGGGATCTGGCCTTCGTTCTCATGCACAAACTGCTGTTTAACAATGATCTGTGGATTTTCGACTGGCGGACGGACCCGATCATCCTGATTCTTCCGGATGAATTCTTTATGCACTGCGGTATCATGATTATGGTATTGGTAGTGGTGTTTGTCGTGGGATGCCGGCTGCTGGCAAAGAAGCTGGAGCGTGAATCTGTATGAATCTAAAATGGTCTGTCTCGGTGTTTTGCGCCATCAGGGATTTTGCTGTCAAAACTGTGAGATATAAAAAGGGTTTAGGCCCTTTTTTATTTTTTTGACAAAAGGTGTTGACAAGAATAGTTGTCAATGCTATACTGCAGTTACAAAAGGAATGACAAGAATAGTTGTCAAAATGAAAATAAAAGTTGTCAGAAAGGAGTGTGTGCCATGCCACTGTATAACAGGCTGAAAGAATACCGGGCACGAATCAATGTGAACCAGTCTGAGATGGGGAAACTGGTGGGGGTATCCCGTCAGACGATCAGCCAGATTGAGCGGGGGGATTATTCGCCGTCGGTAACGCTGGCACTGAAAATCGCGAGAGTGTGTAATGCAAAGGTTGAGGATATTTTTGAGTATGAGGAGGATGGAAGCGATGAACGATAACAAGGTGAACGACAATATTAAAAAGGAAAATGGTAAGGCACTGAAAATCTTTATTCCCATCATAATTGTGGCAGGACTGTTTGGCGGGGTGTTTGGGTTCTTCAGTCAGACGGAATGGATGCAGAACTTTTTCGCAGACTTCGGCGGTAATCTGGATAAAGCAGTGTACCTGGTGATTCCTTATCTGGTTATCGTTACAGTGGTGGTCACATTCCTGGCAGGGCTGGTATTTTACCGGAAAGCCAGAAAGGATTATACCGCTTTTGAAGCGCAGGAAGCTTCTGTAAGCAGTGATGATGACGAAGAAAAGATGGATTTGATTTACCAGAAGGCAGATCGTACGCTCAGCATTTCCCTGATTATCATTAATATCGGCATGCTTTTCAGCTATATGTTCTTCGGTATTTTCATGACTTATCTGATTCCGCTTCTGGATGCCTGGAAATTCGGAATCGCCATCATCACAATCGCTGTATTTCTGACTGGTATGTTTGCAAGTTTCAAAATTCAGCAGATGTCGGTAGACCTGGTGAAGCGGATGAATCCGAAGATGCGTGGCAGTGTTTATGATATGAAGTTCAGCAAGAAGTGGGAAGAAAGCTGCGATGAAGCAGAGAAGCTGATGATTTATAAAGCAAGCTACAAGGCGTTTCAGACTGCAAATCTGACCTGTACCATACTTTGGATTTTAACCTGTCTGGGTGATAGGCTTCTCCACTTCGGTGCTCTGCCGGTGGTAACAGTATCGGTTATCTGGATTGTCATGTCAGCAAGCTACTATATCGAAAGCTTCCGTCTGGAACACGGAAAGCACAGCAAATAAATGAAAAGGGAAGTGACTGCCAGGCGGCAGCCGCTTCCCTTTTCTGTAGTTTATTCGAAATTTATAAGTTTTCTGCAAAAGCGTTCTTTAGAAGAACAGGCCCCATGCCAGAAAGCCCAGACACGCAATCACGCCGGTGTACAGCAGGATTACTACCAGGTAACCCATAACGTTTCTTGCAGACAGACCAGCTACACCCAGAGCAGGCAGCGCCCAGAACGGCTGAATCATGTTGGTCCACTGGTCACCCCAGGCAATGGCCATGGCTGCACGTCCATATTCTACGCCCATTTCAGTAGCAGCAGGCATTACGATAGGAGCCTGTACAGCCCACTGGCCGCCGCCGGATGGAACGAAGAAGTTGATGATACCTGCAGACAGGAAGGTGAATACAGGGAAGGTTACATCATTGGAGATGTTAACGAAGAAGTCAGCAATGATGGATGCCAGGGATACGCCGTCTGCGTTGGAAGCAACCATCAGGCCCATGATACCTGCGTAGAATGGGAACTGCAGCAGGATACCAGCAGCACCTGCAGCTGCATCAGCGATGGCATCTACATATTTTCTCAGGTCACCATGCAGCAGGATACCCAGGAACATGAAGATCATGTTTACAATGTTCAGACCCAGGTTGAAACCGTTGTTCTTAAAGTAGTAAATGATGTAAGCAAATCCCAGAACCAGAGTAATGCCCCACAGAATCTTGCTGTGTTCAATCTTTTCAGCAGGAGTTTCGATGGTGTACTTTCTTTCTCCTTCATCAATCAGAACTGCAGGGTCAACCAGAACAGTCTGCTCCTTGGAAGGATGCATTGCAAAGTTGATCAGAGGCATAGTAATCAGAATAACCACGCACATGATCAGATTTGCAGGATGGAAGATGGTGTCGCTGGTAGGTGCACCGTATGCAACACCCAGGATTTCGGTACCGCCTGCTGCTCCCATCTGCAGAGGAATGGAGCCAGACAGGCCTGCATGCCAGATTACGAAACCGGAATAAGCGGAAGCGATCAGCAGAGGGTAGTCCACATCTTTTACTCTTTTAGCTACTTCCTTAGCCAGCAGTGCACCGGCAATCAGACCGAAGCCCCAGTTGAGCCAGCAGCAGATGGTGGACACAAAAGTAACAATAAGGATTGCACTCTTTCTGTCCTTGGCTGCGGATGCAATGGCACCCAGTGCTTTCTTACATACTGTGGCAGATGCCATGGCGGAACCCAGTACCAGAACCAGAGCCATCTGCATGGAGAAGGCCAGCAGATTCCAGAAGCCCTTATCGTTACCCCAAGCATTTACCAGTTCAAGCGGACCTTGCTGTGTTCCAATCATGGAACCGATGAATACCACGATTGTCAGGATAATTGCGAATAAAAACGGATCAGGCAGCCAGCGGTTTACAACGCGTACGCAGCCGTTGGTGAATTTTTTAAACATAATAACTCCTCCTACAACATCACATTATACATTACTTCTGTATAAATAATGTATAACATAAAATAAACTACAGGTAAATTTTAGTACTTCGTTCGAAGAAAGTCAATGATAACTGTCGAAAAAACAAATGAAGGTGTATTAAAAAGTGCAAAAATTGTTTCTTAAAACAAAAACTTTACATAAATTTTGTTTTGTTCTTATTACTGTTTACGCATAAAAATATACAGCAATTTTGGTACTGAATTATGTTTGACACTGAAAGAAGGACAGGATAAAATAGGGAAAGCAGGGGAACCACGCCTGCAGGAGGAAAGAAAATGACGAATACAGAACATCTTATAAAAACAGCGGAGGGATATGCGGAAGAATGCATCCGCATCCGCCGCGATTTACATATGTATCCGGAAGCAGGCTGGACGGAATTCCGGACCACTGCCAAGGTACTGGAGTTTCTGGAAACAGATGACTTCCAGGCAGCACTGGGTACCGATATCATTAACCCGGATTACGTGATGGCATATCCCGATGAAGAAAAACTGATGGCGCACCGGTTCCGTGCCATGAGCCAGGGGGCAGACCGTTCGATAATCCGCCGAATGGAGGAAAAGGGCGGTTACTCCGGAGCCGTGTTTACAGTAGAGGGAGAAGAAGATGGTCCGACCGTCATTCTCCGCTTCGATATGGACTGTATGGGGGTAGATGAACCGGAAGACAATCAGCATTATCCTTATGCCATGGATTTTGCATCGAAAAATGCAGGTCTGATGCATGCCTGCGGCCATGATGCTCACACGGCCATGGGGATGGTGGTAACCCGGATTCTTCACGAAAACCGTCATCTGCTGAAGGGCTGTGTGAAGGTGATTTTCCAGCCGGCAGAAGAAGGTGTTAAGGGCGCTTACGCCATGGTTCAGAGCGGAATCGCCGATGACGGAGATTTTGCACTGGGCATCCACATTTATCCTTCCGATGGCCCGCACACTGCACTGGCGGGAACCCAGACAGGCCTTTATGCGACCCGCAAGTGGGATGTGAATCTGACCGGCAAAACAGCTCATGCAGGCGGTGCTCCGCAGGAGGGCAATCACGCCATTATGGCAGCAGTCAATGCCATTTCTGCCATGAACGGTTTCCTGCAGGATGGCCGCGGTGTGGGACGCCTGAATGTAGGTACCATCGAAGGCGGTACCGCACGGAACGTGATTCCGGGATACTGCAATTTTGAGGCAGAAAGCAGAGGCTCTGAAACTGTGGTGGAAGAGCGGATTTTCGAAAAGGCAGAAGGCTGTGTCAAGGCCGCTGCTGATATGTTTGGCTGTGAATACAAGATTATAACTACCGGCATGAGTCCGGCAGGCGGGGGAGATGAGGACCTGGCTGCTGAAATTGCTGCTGCAGCTGCGGAACTGATTCCGGAACTGGAAAAGACCTGTCCTGTTCAGGTGAACACCGGAACTGCAGACGACTTCTGCTTTATTATGGACCGTGTACATGCCAATGGCGGCAAAGCCTGCTACATGGCCCTTCAGACACCGCTGGCTGCAGGACTGCATAATTCATATTATGATTTCGATGAGTCTGTGCTTCTGGCTGGCGTGAAGGCCTGTATTGCAGCGCTCCATGTGACCGGAACCATTGCATAAAAAGGAGGAATCCTGTGAACGTATATGTACCTTTTATCTGTCTGGCGCTGGGAGCTGCCATTAACTGGAGGGGGCTGCCGCAGCCGGTTCTGAATGCCTTCGATGGGCTGATGAATCTGGCACTGGTGGTGCTCATGGCTGTTATCGGCATCAATATCGGTGTCAGTGAAGAAGTGATGAATAATCTGGGACGGATCGGTATCAATTGCCTGACCATCTCTCTCATGGCCATCGGCGGTGCGGTTGCACTGGTGGTACTCTGTGAGAAGACTGTCATGCCGCTGGAAAAAATCCGCCTGCAGGTGGCTGCGGAAGCCCGTCAAAATCCGGCTGCCCCTATGCCTGATGTATCTGCAGAGGATGGCAGTAAGGCCGGCTTTTCACCATTGGTACTGGTAATGCCCGGCTTTATCGCAGCAGGTATTCTGGTGGGCTGGCTTCTGCTCAGCGGTCATGATGTGGGCTGGGTAGATACGGTGCTGACGGTATCTCTGATTTTCCTGTATACGGGAGTAGGGGTAAGTCTGGCATCCAGCAAAAGTGTTTTCGGCTACATCCGCCGCCTGGGTCTGCGGATTCTCTGGATGCCTCTGGCTATTTTCTGCGGCTGTCTGCTGGGAGGCCTGGTGAGCGGTCTGATTCTGGGAGTACCAATGAACTGGTCTGTCATGTCTGCAAGCGGTATGGGCTATTACAGCCTGACCGGTGCCTTTATGACGGAAACCTACGGCATTGAAGCCGGCACCTACGGATTTATCGTAAATGTCTCCCGTGACGTGTTCACGGTACTGCTGCTGCCGGTTCTGATCCGGATCAGCAAAGGAAGTCCTATTGCCAGCGGTGCAGGGGGATGCATGGATACCATGCTGGTGCCGGTGAGCCGCTATGTAGGTCCGGAACTGTCTCTGGTTGCACTGATCAGCGGAACCATCCTGACCTTCGTGGTTCCCGTATGGCTGCCAATTGCAGCAAGTCTGCTGTAAAATATTTTGATAAGCATTTAAAAAGACCTGTTCGTCACGAACAGGTCTTTCTGTATTTATGAGGTTACATTGCAGCAATATCTGCCAGCAGCACATCCAGATCCTCTCTGCGGCTGCTCCATGCAGTACAGAAACGGACCATGCGGTGGTCTTCGTCCACCCAGTCCATGTATTCTACGATATGCTTCTTCTCGAGGGCAGCCAGCTGATCCTTGTGAAGGATGACAAACTGCTGGTTGGTTGGGCTGTCCACAGCGAACTTTACACCCTTTGCCTGGAAGGCAGCCTTCAGTTCCATGGCGTATTCTGCAGCACGGCGGGATTCGGTGTAGTAAAGAGCATCCTTACCGCCTTTAAACAGTGTGTAGAACTGCACGCCCATGAGCCAGCCCTTGGCCAGAACTGCGCCGCGCTGCTTCATATAGAAGCGGAAGGATTTTTTCAGCTGGTCGTTCATGATGACTACAGCTTCACCAAACATGGTGCCGCACTTGGTGCCGCCGATGTAGAATACGTCGGCAAGTTCTGCGATATCTTCCAGTGTCACATCGCCGGATGGTGCGGTCAGACCGTAACCCATACGGGCACCGTCCAGGAAGAGGTACATGCCGTACTTATCGCAGACTTCTCTGAGTGCCTTCAGCTCTTCCAGAGAGTAGAGAGTACCCCATTCAGTCGGGGAGGAAATGTAGACCATCTTTGGCTGGGTCAGGTGCTCCTGAGTTTCATCGCAGTAGAAACGTGCCGCTTCTGCATCCAGTGCTTCCGCATGAACCTTGCCGTCTTCAGACTTCAGCGCCAGCATCTTGTGGCCTGTAGCTTCAATGGAACCGGCTTCATGACAGTTGATGTGGCCCGCTTCTACGCAGACTACACTTTCGATCGGGCGCAGGGCTGCAGTGATGACGGTCAGATTAGCCTGGGTGCCGCCGGCGAGGAAGTGAATGTCTGCACGGTCCGCCTGGGCACCAAAATGGCTTTTGATTTCGGATTTTGCCGCGTCACACCACTCATCAAAGCCGTAGCCTCCGAAGTGCTGATCATTGATTTCAGACAGTGCCTTCAGGATTTCCGGATGGGCACCGTGATTATAGTCATTGTTCCAACGTAACATAATGTAAGTCTCCTTTTTGGTACATATATTCGTATTCTACCACTTTTCAAAGCCCTGGGCAATGGGGTATACGGAAGACAACGAAAGTAGTGGATGCAAAACGGTTTCTTTTTTTGCACACATAATTTTAACGCTTTAAAGTACTTGACAGGAAGGATATGTATATGTATTATTGTATTAACCAAATAGTACAATAATACAATGGGGCTGCAGCTGAAGCAGAAGGGGAACTGCAGCATCCATGCAGGAAACTCATATACAGAAGTACTGGAAAGGAGGACGCAGGATGGACAAAAAACTTCAGGAAAACATGCCCATCTATATGCAGATTATGAACCGGGTTAGGGGTGCAGTCGCATCAGGGGAGCTGGCTCCGGGAGAACGTGTGGCGTCGGTGAGAGAAATGGCAGCGGATTTTGAAGTGAATCCGAACACCATGCAGAGGGCATTAAATGAACTGGAACGTGAGGGTCTGCTGGTATCAGAAAGAACAGCAGGAAGGTTTGTGACAACAGACCGGAGACTCATCGCTCAGCTGAAGAGGGAGGCCGCAGAAGATGCAGCGGATGCATTCCGCAGAGAAATGCTGGCTCTGGGCTTCAGTGAAGACGAAATGGTTGAATTTTTTTGCCGGCGATGTGAAAGTGTAGCATTCATGGAAGAAAGGATTGGCTAGCAATGGCAATGACAGGAGAACGGAAACTGAAACTGGTGGAAAACCCGCCGGTGGTGGAAATCAGAGATGTAACGAAAGATTTTGGTACGGTTCGGGCGCTGGATCATGTGAATCTGGAGATTCCGGAAGGACGTATCATCGGGCTTTTGGGGCCGAATGGGAGTGGTAAGACTACCCTCCTGAAGATTTTGGCCGGCTTTTACGCGGAGTACGAAGGGGATGTGCTCATCGACGGTCACAAACCCGGTGCCTTCACCAAGGCACGCGTTGCCTACCTGCCGGATAAGGATGGGCTGCCGGAAAACATGATGGTCAATGACATCATTAATATTTACCGGACATTCTTCGACGATTTCGATGAAGAAAAATGCCGCCGGCTGCTGGAAATTTTCGATGTGCGTCCGACCGCCATGCCAAAGGAAATGTCCAAAGGGGTCATCGATAAACTGCAGATTTCCCTGCTCATGTCCCGCAATGCCCGGCTCTATCTGCTGGATGAGCCTATCGGCGGTGTGGACGTGGAAGCCCGCCAGCATGTGCTGGACCTGATTCTGGAAAACTTCAATCCAGAGGGAACCATGATTATCGTAACCCATCTGGTACGGGACATTGAGCGCCTTTTCGACTCAGTCATCGTTTTAAAGAAAGGCAAAGTGGAATGCTTCGAGGACAGCGACACTATACGCAGCCGCTACGGCGGTACGCTGGAAGAGGCACTGTGTGAAATCTTCAGGGGGTGAAGAGGATGAAAAAAGGACTGGGAACTTGTCTGAAAACCACATTCGGGATGGCGGTGAATTACTATTTCGTGTTTTTTATGGAAGCTGTAGTTGTAGGGATGTTTTCGTATAATACCACGAAGGATATTCTGGTTCTGCCGTTTCTTTTGGTTGCACTGTTTACCCTGCTGCGTCTCTGGAAGGTCCTTCTATGGGACACGGTACATGGGGAAAGTGCAGCCCTGTACGGATCTCTGCCAGCATCATCTGCAGCCTGGACATTCAGCAAAATCTTTGCAGCCGGTTTCAGCCTTGGACTGCTGCTGACCTTTCTGTTCCCGGCGTTTCTGATGCCGGCCATGGTGATGGGAAATGACCTGTTTCGCGATGCACAGTGGATCAACGCCATAAACACCCGTCTTTTGAACTGGGAGCGGATGTACGGTTTGACACCGGAAGGAATTGGACGGGTTCTGCTGGCAATCTGGCCGGCATCTTTCATGCTGTCATGCCTTGCGTATCTGGTAATTATTTTGATAGGAAAATGGAAATATGAAGACTGACCTTCTGAAAAGTAAATATGTACAGCGCCTGGCAGGTACAGCTGCAGTAATTGCTGCAGCCATCTATGTTCTGACTTCCGTATATACTGCAGACCTGTCCATTCCGTCGGAGAAAATCTACAAGGAACAGGATGGCAAGGCAGAGATTCTCATTGACTTTACGGAAGGGTATTCTGACATTCAGATTGTCAACGGTGAAAAGGGTTATTTTGCAGTAAAGGAAAACGGAGCCTACATCATCATTGACAAGAAGGGACAGAAACTGCTGGATACAGAGGTTAGTGCATGGGAAGCACCGCAGCATGCAGGTGACTATTTCCTGACCTGCGGTTCCATGCATACCGCTCTGGTACATAGAGAAACACTGCAGCTGCAGATTTTCGAGCTGGATTACGCCAGCCTTCACAGCAGCGGCAAGTATCTGCTGGGAGAATGGGATGGCTGGAAGGTTATCGATACTGAGACTGGAAACGTTATCTACGAAAGTCCCCATGAACTGGTCTGGCCGCAGAAAGAAGGTTATGTCATCGAATTTGCTGCAGAGGAACCGCACAGGATTATCAACCTTCAGACCGGAACTGTGGAATTTGAAGCAGATAAAGACCAGATTATTGCAGATGGCAATGACGATTTCTGGCTCATTTCAGAGGGAACCTGCCGGTTTGCCCTGGATGCAGACTATCAGTTCCATAATGACTGGCCGCTGTTCCGGGAAGCAAGCCTTGGGGATGGGGTTGTCATAGGCGCAGCCATCGAGGATGCCACGGCTGCTGATCTGAAAGAGTACTGCGAAGACGGTATGTATGTGGTGCCGGACATCCGGGCATTTAACGGCAAAGGGGAAGAAGTGTACTGGCTGAATCCAATTAATATCCGGTATCTGGGATCTGTAGGAAATACACTGGTAACGCAGAATACGAAAGGTGGCACTTTTACATATCATACCGTTGGACCAGAAGGCGTGATTTCCGAAAGAATTACGAAATATTACAGTTACCTTCCTGCAGATGGAAGCCATGCAGAAGGGTATGTTTTAGCATACAAGCCGGCAATAAGGGATTTGGAGCCGATGAAGGCCTCCGCAGTGCCGGATCTGGAACGGGCCCGTGGATACCGCTGGACCTATCTGAATGAGAACCTGGAACCGGTAATGGATTTCGTGTTCCACGGAGCGTCCATGGCAGATAACGGTTATGCCGTCGTATATAACGAAGATGGATACGCAGCATTAATTGACCTGCAGCAGCGAGGTGGCAAGTGATGAAGAACGATAATCTCTTCGACAACTGCATACGCACCGATCTGAAAATCATCGAGTCGGATCTGCAGATTCTGTTGCTGGTCTGGACCGCGCTGTTTGCCTTGGGATTGTCCTGGTTCCTGATTTTTATGGCAATTCCGGCAGTGATTGTGGTGCTGGCTCTTCTGTACCGGATTTTCTGCAAACTGTTTGCGGTGAGCCTGTACGGAAAAGATGCTGTACTCTACCGGTCGCTTCCGATTTCAGTACCGATGCTGGTTCTTACCAAAATCTTCACCGGTGGTCTGGTTTTCGCAGGCATGGGAGTCATCTGTCTGGCGGGACAGATATTTGCTTCCGTTATCTTCGGTAATCCGGAACACATTATAGATATGTTTGAGAATTGGATTCTCGATTTTCAGGATATGAAGATTGTACCGGAACTGATTCCGCTTGCAGCAGTACTGGACTTTCTTAACATGACCGTCCGCTGCTTCACTTTGTCAGCATTGATTCTCCTGGGAATTACATTCTATTGTTTCCTGCCCCGCGGGGGAAAGGGATGGTATGTACAGAATGTGATGCTGTATCTGGGAACTCTGGCAATCGTACCTTATGTTCTGTCGGCAGAGATTCCGGAGATGATGGACTGGCTGCAGCCGGCCATTCTGCAGCCGGTGTTCCATCTGGTACTGAGCCTGGTGCTGCTGGTTGGAGCATATAAAGTATGTGTGATTCTGATTGAGAAAAAAGACGGAGGTGTGTAATTATGAGAAACAGCAAAATCTTACTGGGTGCGGTCATCGCAGTGGGCCTGCTGGTTCTGACCATTTTCGTGGCGGTATTTTTCATGGCAGGCGGTACAGGCAGACAGCCGGATGATATGTATGTACATAACTTTGACAGCCAGATTGCCGATATGAAAATCGTAAATGGAGAGAAAGAATATTTTGCAGTGAAGGTACAGCGGGGCAAATATGACAGTTATTACAACATCTACGACCGCCAGCTGAATCCGGTGCTGAAAACAGAGCTGTCTCTGGCTGGCGAAAAGAAGGGACGCTACCTGCCTCTGGGAAACCACAAGGATCAGTGGTGGCTGCTGGATGTGGAGACTTTGGAACTTCATGAGACGGACCTGATAGAACCGGTAATTCACGAAAGCGGTGAGTACATGGCAGGTCAGCGTAAGGTGAAAGGGGAAACCAGCTGGGTTGTGGAACGGGTAAAGAACGGAGAAATCCTGTGGGAAGGCAATCAGTCTATCGTACTGACAAACCAGCCGTGGTATGCTATCGCCAAAGCCGGTGATGAAGAGGGAATCGATGAGCGCGACCAGATCATCAACCTGCGGACCGGCGAAGTGGAGTACACCGCCAAGGACTTCGAAAACATCGTGGAAGGCGGCCTGGGGTACTGGGAAGTATGGTACGAATATGTCTATGATTATGTGGGAACCGAGCGGTATTATCCTACAACCTACCTTCTGGATTCCGGGTATGAGCTCGCTTTTGACGGACTCCTTTTTGATGAAGTGTACCTGAACGGGGAATACCTCTGCGGGATTTACTCGGAGGATGCATATCTGAAAGACCTGGAAATACACAAATTCCAGCCTTTAGGGAAATATTACCCGATCGATTTTATCTGGACCAGAGAGGGGGAGTGCATTTATGAGAGCAGACCTGCATCGGACATGGAAATCCGGGGTATCCGGGAGAATGTGGTTGCTACAAAGAATGAACAGGGAAAGTACGAGTACTTGACTGTGACGGATGAGGGAATCACCGGGCGGCAGCAGAGCGGTAAGGACCATTTTGCGTATCTGGATGGAGAAGATGGGTTCATGCGTGCTGTAAAGGATTACAGTACTGGCTTCTACCGGCTCAAACTGAACAATGTGCCGGAAGATAAGAACCAGTCCACATCTTTCCGGGCAGAGGACTATCGCTGGAGTTTCCTGGACATGAATCTGGAACCGGTTCTGCCGTTTGATTATACTTACGCCAGCGAAACGGAAAACGGCTTCGCAGTCGTAAAGAATCTAGAAGGGCAGCTGGCGATTATTGATTTGAAAATGTTGGGGTAATATTTTGAATTTGTGAAGAGGGGTACATAAAATGGATAACAAATTAGATGCAGTAATAAAAGCAGATCTGAAGATGGTAGAGGCGGAAATCGCCCTGTCTTCCACCACGATGATACTGATGGTGCTGGCACTAATGACTCTGTACATGTCATTTTTGGCGATTCCGGCTTTGCTGGCAGGTATTTTCTTTATCTACAAAGGTTTCTGGAAACTGTTCTATGACAGCGTATTCGGATCAAGCTGCGGTCTTTATCAGGCTCTGCCCATTCCGCACAGCCACCGCGTTCTCAGCAAAATCTTTGCAGCTGCAGTCTGCGGGCTGGTTCCTGTTTTGGCACTGCTGATTACTTTTACATTATTCAATGTGGGAATGGGAAACGGGCTGATGGGGAACATCTTCGACCTGATTGGTGATATAGGACTGAACGGTAGTAAAGCGGGTGACACTCCGCTGCAGGCTGCCTTATCTCTGGCTGCCAGCGTACTGGGGCTGATTGCAGGGCAGCTGGCTGAGGTCTCTGTAATATTTCTTGCGATTACATTATACATGGTACAGCCGCAGGAAAAACGTACCAGTGTCCGTAAAATCCTGACTATTGCATGTTGCTGGCTGTTCCTGAAGGCAATTGACAACGTGGACTGGGTTTTCCAGCAGCTGAAGGTTGATATGCCGCTGCTGGAATCGGGAATTGATATTCTGATACATATCGCAGTTCTGATTGCAGCCTTCCGGCTGACTGTAGGGATGATGGAGAAACATTATCAGAAGGGGTGAGATAAATGAAAGTGTGGAAATTCAGTAAATACATTACGGCGGCACTGGTACTGACTGTCGCAGCAGGGGCATGGGCTGCATACAGGGTGGCAGATTCGGCCGCACAGTCACCGATTTTGCCGGTAAGTGAAGCGGAACGGGCAGAGGCATTTCAGAAACACCAGGCAAAATACATCTGGCCCACCAGTGATTATTCACGGCTTGCCTTTATCAATCTGGAGAAGGACTATTATGCGGTACAGCGAATTATTCACATGGAAGGTTATCCGTCCTGGTACCGCATCGTAGATCGGAATGATCGGACTATAAAGGACCTGGCAGAGTATGAAATCGGGTTTGTATGGGGGAATGACTCGATTTCCGGCCTTTACAGCAGGGATTATGTGACCGCCTGTGATGATGAACAGGATGAATGGTATGTAATTGACAGGGATACACTGGAAGTCTATCCAGCGGGAAATAACTACATCACTATGCATTCGGAAACCGGTTATTATATCCCCAGTGATGAGGGAAGCGGAACCGGTTATGAAATACGGAGCCCTGAAGGAGAGGTTTTGTTCAGAAGTGAAGATCCCATTCGGATGACCAGTGAGCCGGGCTATGTAATCCGAATGCCGGAAGGCCAGAAAGTGACGCAGCTGGTAGATATGGAAACCGGTGATGTCCTCTATGAAAGCCGGGGAACGGAAGTCATTGAGGATTATGAACGTGGATTCACCCGGATAAACGGCACAGCACCGGGAATAGACCGTGAGGGAAATCCGGGGAGCCTCAGCTGCTGCTATTTCCTGGGACCGGATTTCAAGCCAGCGCTGGATGGACGCCTCTTCAGCAGCCGGGAAATCTATGTGACAGACAGGTACATCTACGGCCCGGCTTTTATCGGCGGTTATCTGGAGGGTGACAATAACCGGGAAGCAGCTAACGGCCAATGGAACCACACAGTGGTGGTTTATAATCATGACGGCCAGTTGCTTTTTGAGGGTGAGCAGGGGGATTTCCTTCTGGATCCGATTCAGGGAGATACCCTTGCAGTTCGCCGCAGGAATCTTCAGACCCGTGAGGCAAAGTATGTGTACGTGAGGCTGACGGAAGGGGGTGCGGTATCATGAGCAAACTGGATTATTGTATCAGAATGCAGTTTCGCATGATTGCCGGTGAGCTGGTTGCGGCAGGATTTCTGCTGGTTATGGCGGGCTTATTTCTGAGTTACGGTGGATTTTTTGGCGGCAGCGGATATCCGTTCATGTGGAAGATTGGGATACCATGCCTGATAGCGGAGGTACTGCTGGCCTTTTCTGTCTTACGGAAACTCTTCATCCGAAGTGTTTACGGTTCATCTGCGGGATTGTATCAGTCCTTGCCTCTTTCAGCAGGAGATTTAGGTCTCAGCAAAATTTTTGCAGCGGGCACTTTCATGCTGGCGGCCTTTCTGCCTGTGTTCTTTATCTTTGGTAACGGATTGGGCAGTTACTATGTTGGAAGGTACCGAATCAGTGCGGCGGTGACGCAGATTCTGGTAAACCAGGGATATGTTCATTCACAGGTACCGCTGTTTGCGGCTCTGGTAGTCGTGTCCTTAGTACTCGGCTGTTTCGCGGCTGCAGCGGCAGTGCAGCTTGTCATTGCACTGATAAACCAGGACAGCAGAGACGGGGAAAAACGCAGTCGGGGAACTGCATTAGCGGAAGCTGGTTTTGCCGTACTTACCGCTGCTGCAGTGACCGCACTGAACTTTCTGCCGTACTGGCTTCTTCTTCGGAGCGGAACAGGACACCTGATGCATCCGGCCATGCTGCCGGGAGCAGGGATTTTGATTAATGGGGTAATAATGCTTGCTGCAGGGCGAAGCAGCGTGAAAGTGATGGAACGGTGATTTGGTACAGTTGGACCAGACGGAAAAGGGGGAAGGATTTATGAAGAGTTTCTTAGCATATCTGAAACTGAACCTTCAGATGATAAGCATTGATTTGTTGCTGATAGGATTAGGTGGGCTGGTACTTTGGGCTTTGGTATCGACTTTTATTGGATTTCTTTTTTTACCATTGCTTCTCTTTGGAATTGCATGGATCAGTTACCGCCCTGTAAAGAAAATGGTTGAAGACAGTTTGTTCGGAGGTGGGGCATCTCTTCATATGTCTCTGCCGCTGGACTGCAGAACTGTGGTACTGGTGAAACTTGTTGCCTGTGAATTGGTGATTCTGGTTATGCTGGCAGCGATTCTTCTGCCGCTGCAGTTTGCAGGAATCGATGTCTGGAGCAGAACCCTGGAGCTGGTGAGACAAGCTGGGGAAATACATTACAGCGGTGAGCTGATGCTGGCAGTCGTAGTGGCAGATGTGCTGATGATTATTTTTATGAGCACTCCGATTGACTTGATGGAAAGTATCAAGTTTCACTGTCAGCCTCTGGAACGTCAGAACAAAAAGCATAGATTTATATCAAGACTGCCACTGATTCTGCCGGTGTGGGCATTTATTTTCTGGAATGCCACCAGAGACGATAGCAAAACACCGATTCTCGACTGGCTTGCTACGGAGCAGGCTTTGCCGGTGCTGCTGGCAGTGGGCGCTGTGGAGATTTTGATTGGAGTTCTGGCGGTCCGTGGCAGCATTCGGCTGCTTGAGTCACGCTACCATCGGTAAGACGGCGCAAAGTACGCCAAATCATAGTTTTACAGCAAAAAGGAGTACTCTGGATGACCAAAAACATGATTTTTTCAGTAAAATCCGATTAAAAAAGCCAATTTTGTAAAGTTTCATATTACATAAATTGGATAATGTAATATGAAACTGCGGTTTGATAGCTTACATTTTGAGTTTCGGTACTCCAAACCGTTTAAAAGTGGTTATTTGGAGTACTTTCGATGGTATAGTCTGTACAGGGGGAAGACATGAAGGGAAGTATAATCATAAACCTGACAAAGGAATATCTGAAACTGGTACTCCTGCCATACTGCATGGTCGTTCTGGTGTGGACAATGATGATTTTTACCGGTGCAGGCTATGACTGGGCATTGATTGGGGCGATGTGCGGAAGTCTGACCTGTGCAGCCTGGGGATGGAGCATCATTTTCACAGATGCGGCAAAGGGCGGCCGCAGCGGACTCTATCAGGGTCTTCCGGTATCCGCAGGGGAGCAGCGAACAGCAAGGAGGCTGGCGGCATCCGTTGGAATGGTTATTATTCTGGCTGGATTCGTCGTAATGACAGCAGTAATCTGGAGCCGAATTGAATTCTGGGGTGTCCAGTTTGTATACCGCATGGATAGCCCGAGCCGGTACTTTACGGAATGGCTGTATGATATCTATCTGAAAGGAGGGGGAATGCTATGAGCAGCTTGAAACACTTATTTCAAAACGGACTGATAAAAGCAATGTTTATCGGGATGGTGATTCTGTCCCTTCTTTGTGCTTCCACGGTGAAGCAGCAGTTCGAGAAAATGGACTGGACAGAACAGCAGCTGAGTCAGTATGAATGGGTAATTCCGCTGGGAATGTATGATGAAATCAGTTCGGCGGAAATCGGGGATACCGTATATTTTCTGGCAGGATCAGGTGAAGAAGGACATAGGGAGTACACCGTTTATGAATGGGATGGAACCTCGCTGAAGAATGATGCACAGTGGAAGAATATGCAGATTTTTCTGACTTCACAAGGGGGAAACAGGCTGACCCGGAATGTTCACCCGGCAGGGTACTGGATTTCCAGGAAATCCGGGGTATCTGAAAGAGAATATGTCACAGATATGGAAGGCAGCCAGCTGACTTCAAGCTACGGAAATTATATGCTGCAGCTGACGGAACAGCCGGGATATGTGATTAACCGGGAAAACAATACTGTTATTTCCCTGGAAACTCAGGATGTAATATATAAGGCACCGGAGAATGAGCGGGTTATGAATCAGATGGGAGACTACTGGATTATGGAACGGGACATTCCATGGCCACACGGTGTACCGCTGACAATCATGTATCTGCGGAACATGGATTTCACCATGGCTCTGGACGGAATGCTCTTTGACTCTGTCTATGAGATAGAAGGCGGAAAAATCTGCGGTACCGTGATTACCACCGGGACTTATGATGTTTTGCCGGAGGAAGTGATTGCTGTGGAAGAACGGATTGTGGAACCGTACGGAAGCTGGACCCCGCTTTTCACAAACGCTGCGGATGGTGTGATTCTGTCCGCTGGGGATGGCTACTATGTAACGCAGGAATGGAGTCCTACGGAATCGAAGATTCAAACGAAGATTCACTTCCTGGATGGCAGGGAATCTGCAGTCATTGAAGACTGGATGGAACCGATTGGGCCATGCAGAAATGGTATTATTGCATTCCAGAATCAGAATGATCTCAAAAAAGGTTTCATGAACGTAAGCGGAGAAATTATCGCAGAACCAATCTTTACCAACTGTTCTTATCCGCACCTTGATACCGCTGTGGTGGTACATAACGGCCAGTTGGGCGTGATGCGTCTGAAAGGTGGTGACGGAGATGACTAAGTGGACATTGGGACCGCGGTTTGCTGCATATCTAAGCCTGAATTTCAAACTGATGAGAGGCTGCTATACATACAGTCTTATATATGGTCTGCTATATGGAGCAATATATGCTGGGGAAATCAACCGTGATATGATGCAGTTTCTGTGGATTTTTCTGGCATTAGCACTGGGGGTACTGATTGGTTACGTACCGGGGCTGTTAAAGGAATCTATTTCAGATGATTCGGCCATGTTCTATGTTTCCATCCCGGTTACTTCCTTCGAGACTGTGATGGCGAAGATTCTGGCTGCAGCGGCAGGGGGATGGATTTCATTGATTATTCTTGGGAACCTGTTTTTGGTAGGATTTTATTTCTCCGAGGAGAAATGGCGCATCTTTGTGACCCAGATGTGGAACCTGGGCTTCACCCGTCAAAATCTCCTGCCATCACTTCTTCTCATCCTCTGGGTGATTGTTATCCTGGGGATTGCAATCGGCGGTGCGGCACTTCTCGGCTGGTTCCTGGGGAAACGGTTCTGCAAGAAGAAAGACCGATTGATATGGGCTGTGTATATTCTGCTGACCGCAGCTATGCTGGCGGCTATGGCGGGGATTCTGTGGATAATCTGGCTGGCGGCTTTCCTGCCGGTACTGGTGCGTTTGCTGATTATTATGGCGGTGTCCATCGGCCTGGCGGTGCTGCTGATACGTTTGAACGTGGCAGCACTGGAAAAGTGGTATTCGATTTAGTATAAAATAAGGGGTGTCGTGTGATGCTGAGAAAACTTCTGAAAAACAGAATCATCCTGATAGCCATCCTTACACTGGCGGCAGTGACTATTCTGACCATCTGGCAGATTGGGCGGATTCAGTCGGAGGAAGGCTGGGACAGAGATTTTGCAAAATCCCTGGACTGGGTCATAACGCCGGGAATCTACGATCGGATTGCGATGGATCAAGTCGATGGAAATCTGATATTCCGTGTGGAGGGAAGTGCAATTGATGGATATATAGATATCAATGAGGATGGAGAGAAGGTTCCTCTGAAGGGCCTGCAGCGTATGACTTCAAACTGGAATGGAATTGGCTATCACGATGCGGGGTATGGAATCGTGCTTGAAACAGCTCCGGATGGGTACAGTGAAATCTGGCAGCTGGTAACTGCAGATGGAGTCGTTCTATATGACAGCGGAACGGAAGGCTTCAGCATGTCAGAAATGCCAGGATATATTTATTTCAATACCCGTGGAAACAGCCGCGTGGTCAGAGTGGAAAGCGGGGAAACCGTATATTTTGCTCCGGAAGGGGAGCGTGTATATAATCAGATGGGTAACTACTGGATTATCTCACTGACTTTACCGGGAAAGACGGAGTTCAATCAGGAAACTCTGTACTACCTGCGGAATCAGGACTTCAGTGTGGCCTTAGACGGCATGATGTTTACAGGCATTTCTGAAATTGAAGGAGAAAGGATTCTGGGAAAAGTCCTGGAAGATTACAATTATTATGACGAGCGGCCAGTATATAGTAAGGCCAGTCCGGAACTTTCAGTATCCGAAAAAGTCCTAGATGGAAGTGGGAATGTATTGTTTTCACCTGATGAAATCGGAGACGGCTGTGAGATTACCTCTGACGGAGACGGGTGGTTTATAACTTCTGAAATGCATGAGGGGAAGCAGTTAGTGAAGATGCATTTCTTTGACAGTCTGAAGGAAGAGAATGCATTGGAACTGCCGGAAGGGATTTTCGTGATGGATGTATATGATGGTGGTTATATGCGCTTTGACGATTCGCAAAAGGCGGGCCTTATGGACCGGAACGGGAATATCATCCTCCCTTCGGAGTTCGCTTACGTTCGGGATATGGAACAGGACTGCGTGGTAGTAGTCCTTGGTTCTGAATGCGGTGTCATTCGGATTGGAGGTGACCGGGATGAAGGATAAGTGGACAGCGGGTCCAAAATTCAATGAATACCTTAGCATGAATTTCCATCTTGTGGCGGGGTATTACGCTGCCATGCTGGCACTGTCCTGTATCGGGCTTGGGATTGTCAGCTATCTGCTGCTGTTTTCTGCCCTGACAAAACTTTACTCCCAGACGCTCTACCATAAGCAGGCCTGTCTGTATCAGTCAGTGCCGGTGTCTTCTTTTGAGACAGTGCTGGTGAAGACGGTGGTAGGTGTCATTGGTTTTCTGATTCCTGCAGTTGTTACACTTGGAATTACTGTTCTTAAATCCGTTCTGGACGGAAGCCAGCTGGAACTGTATGAGCAGCTGAAAGAGATGGGACTGATGTTTCATACGGGGGCAGGCACAGTACTTTATATGCTGAACCTTGTGATGGCATCGTTTTTGCTTTGCGGTATCGCACTGTTTGGCGTGGCGGTGGGGAACCGGGCCCGCGGTAACCGGGATAAGAAGCCAAATGCGGCTACGGCTGTTCTGGTGATTGGCGGTCTGCTGCTTGTGCTCTATGGAATTGTTTGGATTATGGAACAGATTCAGTTTTCAAGCCCGCTGCTGAGGGAAATCCTGAAGCTGGTGGGCTGCACCGCTGGTGCGGGTAGTCTGTTCTGGCTTAATGTAAGGGCACTGGATAAGTGGTACAGTATCTGATACCGGAAATTGAATAAAAAAATAAAAAATCCGGTATACGCAGAGGCGTAAACAATCGGAAATGCTGAAAAAAGCAGGTTTTGAATCGGATTTTAATAAAAAAATAAAGAAATCTCACAGATTTGATGACATTAATCGAAATCTGTGAGATTTTTAGTTACTAACCATATGAATTTATACCGGATTATCAGTAAAAATTGATGAAATCCGGTACACTTGCTATTTTAGTGGTGGCATCCGCAGCCGCATTCATGGCCGTGTTCGTGCTCATGTTCATGATGGTGGTCATGATCATGATCATGATGATGACCGCCGCAGCCACATTCGTGACCGTGTTCGTGATGATCATGGTGATGATGTTCATGTTCGTGCTCGTGGTGATGACCGCCGCATCCGCAGCCTTCGCCATGTTCATGGTGGTCATGATGATGGTGATGGCCGTGTTCATGATGACCGCCGCAGCTGCAGTTTGGTTCGTTTCCTGCATCCAGATCGCCTGCCAGCAGAGCAGCTACTGCAGCATCTGCATCACCGGAAACGCCTGCATATACTTCGATGTCTGCATTATCCAGAGCAATTCTTGCACCCATACCCATACCGCCGCAGATCAGTGCGGAAACACCGGTTTCTGCCAGGTAGCCTGCCAGTGCACCGTGACCGAACCCATCGTTTCCAATTACTTCGCTGGAAACAACGGCACCGTCTTCTACGGTATAAATCTTGAACTGTTCGGTGCGTCCAAAGTGCTGGAAAATCTGACCGTTTTCGTAAGTTACTGCAATTTTCATACTGTTATTCCTCCTCTTTCTGACAGCGGCGGCAGCTGCAGCCCCGTCCTCTGCCTTCACACAAAATATAATTTCCGCCTTCGATGCGAAGCTGGCGGCTCTCGCATAGAGCCTGTGCCAGTTTCCGGCGGGCATTTTCATAGATGGCCTGCACCGTGGTTCTGGCTACGTCCATGCTGACTGCAGCTTCTTCCTGGGTATAGCCAAGAAGATCCATCAGACGGATGGTTTCATATTCGTCCAGGGTCATGGCCACAGGATCCCGGCTGTCATAGCCGGTCTGACATCCAATTGGCCCGAAACTGAGAGCTCCCGGCAAAGCACAGATGCGCCGTCTCTTACATGGTCTCGGCATGGCGGCTCCTTTCTGACATATGTCATTTATTTGATACTGCAAGTATACGCCCGTTCCTGACATAAGTCAATAACAAAACCGTGGTAGAGGAAAAGAAATTGTGGTAAAGTATAGACAGTGAAAAAAGATATTTTGCGGGGAGGAAAAACCATGGCTGTAAAATTAAATGAGAATAAAGAAATCGTGGCGGACATCCGCGAGGGACTGAAGCGGACAGGCGGTTACTGTCCATGCCGGCTCCAGCGGACAGAAGAAAACAAGTGTATCTGTCAGGAGTTCAAGGAACAGATTGCAGACCCGGATTTTGAGGGGTACTGCCACTGCATGCTGTATTACAAGAGCAGAGATTAAACGCCAAACATGCCGGAAGAGAAACCTCCGGCATTATTTTTTAATAATTATTTATCGAATTACGATAAAAATATATTGACATTTCATGACTGTGGGAATATTATGAAAGTGCAGAAGGAGGTGCGGAATATGACGCAGAAAAAACTTGCTGATTTACTGAAAGTGATTTGTATCGGGCTTGCCATTATCGGAGCGGTAGTTTATTTTCTGGTTCTGCCGACAGTTGGAAAGGATCTGGTGGAAGAAAGCGGAATGGTGACTGCATTCTGGCCATGGCTGTTATTCCTGTGGGGGACAGGGATTCCGTGCTATATGGCACTCTTTGAGTTCTGGCACGTGTGTGGGGAAATTAAGGCAGATAATTCGTTCTGCGAAGAAAACGCCATCCGCATGATGAATATTGCGCTGCTGCTTTTAGGGGATGTGGCGTACTTCTTCGCTGGAAATGTGCTGTTCCTGCTGCTTGACATGAATCATCCGGGAATCTTCCTGATTTCTCTGGCCATCGATGTGTTTGGCGTGGGTATCGGCGTGGCGGCTGCGGCTCTGTCCCATCTGGTATATAAGGCGGCAGTTATCCAGGCAGAAAATGACCTGACGGTATAGGAGGCGTCTATGATTATCGTAAATATAGATGTGATGCTGGCCAAACGTAAGATGAGCGTCACCGAGCTTTCCGAGAGGGTGGGCATTACCATGGCCAACATTTCGATTCTGAAAAACGGTAAGGCGAAAGCCATCCGTGTCGAGACTCTGGACAAAATTTGCCGTGCCCTGGACTGCCAGCCTGGCGACATTCTGGAATGGGTGCCGGGTGACATGGAGGATGGAGAAGAGATTTAAGTATCAGGGGATGAAGATATGTATGTAAAACTGATTCAGCCGAAGATGGCCATGCGGCCTATGGATACGGAACTGAAGACGCGGATGTCGCCTCATCTGGGATTGATGACGGTGGCAGGAATTCTGCGGGACAGCGGTTTCGTGAGCCGGGTTGAAGTGGAGAATGAAAATATCCGTCCGGTGGTTCTCGACGATAAGCCGGATCTGGTAGGAATCACTGTCACGGTGGATGTTTTGCCGCGGGCGGTGGAACTGGCACGAGAGTTCCGGAAACAGGGGATTCCGGTGGTGGCAGGGGGTATCCACATTACTGCAGCGGCAGATTCTGTACCGAAAGACGCCTTCGACAGCCTGATTATCGGGGCGGCGGAAGGTACCTGGCCGGAGATTTTGCAGGATATGAAAGAAAAATGCGGACTGAAACCGGAATACCGCTGCAGAGGAAGCCTGTCGGGTGCGGAACTCAGGTCTCCGGCATACGATATGATGAAAAAGGATGGATACCTGTTCTGCAATATCGTCAGCACCAGCCGGGGCTGCCCTTACCGCTGTGATTTCTGCTATAACAGCAGCCGGGAGCGGCGGTATATAAACCGTCCCGTAGAAGATGTGCTGAAAGACATCCAATCCATCGGCATGAAACATATTATGTTCATCGATGATAATTTCATTGGGAATCCGGGCTGGACACGGCAGCTGATGAAGGAAATCCGTCCGCTGGGGCTGAAGTGGAATGCTGCGGTATCGGCAGATATTCTGGACATGCCGGATCTGCTGGATGAAATGAAGGCATGCGGCTGCCGGAGTCTGTTTATCGGTTTCGAGAGCGTGAATCCGCAGGCTGTAGAAGGGGTACATAAGGTACAGAACCGGGTGGAACGGTATGAGGCTCTGGTGGAAGCACTGCACAGCCGGGGAATTATGATTAATGCCAGCTTCGTGTTCGGGCTGGATGGAGATACGAAGGAAACTTTTCAGGCCACTCTGGACTGGATTGTGCGGAACAGGATCGAAACGGTAACCTCACATATTCTCACACCGTACCCGGGGACAGCTTTGTATGAGCGGATGGAAGCAGACGGCAGAATCGTCTCTTCCGACCTGTCAGAATACAATACGGCCCATGTGGTGTACAGGCCTGCGGGAATGACGGCGGAGCAGCTGCAAAACGGATATCTTGATATATACCGAAAGATATACAGTTTCCGGAATATTCTGCGGCGGATGCCCCGGGGCAGGGAGGGCAGAAAACAGATTCCGGCATATCTGGCATTCAATTTTCTGTATCGGAAATTCGGACGGCTCAGCAATGTACTCTGCAGAATAGTGGGATTTGAACAGATTGGACGGTGGGGGCAGAAACTGGCCCGGTATCCCGGGAGATATTAACAAAAATAAACACATGCAGGAAGTCTTCGGACTTCCTTTTTTCGTGCTTATTTCGGGGGTTGTTTCTTAGCATTTTCTTGACACACTTTTAACAGTTAGGTATAATTAATCTATTAGCTATTTTTGCATTTTGTAGTTTATGACAGGAGGAAATCGACTGATGCGAAACAAATATCAGCAGATTCAGGCTCACTTTTTCGAGCTTTCCCTGGGGCTGTTTGCCGTCTGGGTGCTGCTTTCCGGACAGTTTGAAGGAAAGTTTCTGCTTATCGGCCTTTGCTCATCTCTTGCCATTGCGTATATCTGCTACCCGCTGCTGAACATTACCAATGAGAAGACGGGAAAAGTATATTTTGTATTTGGCTTTAATTTTCTGAAATTATTCGTATATTTCTTATGGCTTATCAAAGAAATTGTGAAAGCCAGTGTGGAAGTTGCATGTCTGATAATCCGTCCGAAAATGGATTATGAACCACGCATGGCTTATTTCGCCATGCCGTTTGAAAACCCGATGGCCAGTGTAATCCTGGCATTTTCCATCATTCTCACACCGGGAACCATTACTGTGGATGTAAATGATGACGGTATTTTCGAAGTGCATGCACTGACAAAGGGAATGGCGGAAGGGCTGCTGGAAGGAACTATGCAGCGCAAGGTGGCGGCACTGTTCGGTGAAACCTGTGAATTCACACCGATGCCGGAAGCGGAAACCACACATATTCCAAAGGAGGTGTGCTGATATGATGGAAACATTCTTTTTATGCATTATGATCGGTATCATTGCACTGACTTTTCTGATGCTGATATTCCTGTTTAAGGGAAACAGCGTATATGACAAGCTGATTGGTATTCTGGTTATGTCCACCAAAGTAATCCTGATTCTGATTCTGATCGGGTTCGTGGACGGACGCCGGGATATGTACGTGGATATTGCCATTTCTTACGGGATTCTGGGCTTCCTCAGTTCTGTAATACTGGCCAAGTTCCTGGGACAGAGAGGAGGACGGAAGCATGGAAATTAGAAATATTCTGACCATTCTTTTTATGTCTGCCGGATTCCTGTGCTTCGTAGCATCCACTATCGGCGTATTCCGTATGAAGGACTTCTACTGCCGTTCCCATGCGGCAGGTATCTGCGGCTCCGCGGGTCTTATTTTCAGCGGCCTGGGGCTGTTTATTTACGAGGGTGTAAATATTACCGGTATCAAAATTCTGCTGGTAATGCTGGCTGTCTGCCTTTCCAGCCCGATTGGCACACACATTATCTGTAAGGTTGCCTATAAGCAGGGACTGGCTGCGGAAGCAGAATGTGTCTGCAATAGTGTAGAAAAGAAGGAGGAAAACTGATATGCCTGTATTACTGCTGGAAGGTCTTCTGCTGATGGCACTGATCAGCATTTCCATCTGCATTATTTTTGAAAAAAATCTGCTGTCCTGCACCATTATTTACTGTGGGTTCAGCTTTGCAGCCATGCTGCTTTATATCATGGTGGGTGCTGCCGACGTTGCCTTTACAGAAGCGGTTATCGGTACTATTTCCACCGTATACTTCGTTATTGCAATCAAGTCAATCAACAGGCGGTGTAAATAATGGATAAAAAAACTAAAAGAACTGCGCTTGGCCTGATTATTGTGATTGCGCTCACAGCACTGATTGGCATGAAAGCAGGCAGCTGGCTTCCGGTAATCGGGGCACAGGAATCTCCTGCAAACAGCTATCTTTCACCGTACTACATTCTGAGTGCCAAGAAAGATACTCATGCCAACAATATCGTAACTGCGGTACTGGCCGACTACAGAGGTTTCGATACACTCTTTGAAACCTGCGTGCTGTTTCTTTCCGGGATTGCTACTCTGATGGTCCTGTCCACCAAGGAAAGAGTTATTCCAAGGGAAAAGAAGCATCAGCCGTGGTATTCAAAATCTCAGGACAGAGAATATCATGCAAGCTATGGCGGCACCATTCTTCAGGCATCCTTCCGTCTGATTGTACCTGTGGTAATGCTCTATGGTATTTATGTACTTTTCCATGGGGAACTGTCTCTGGGGGGCGGTTTCCAGGCAGGTGCACTGGTTGCCTGTGCATACCTGCTGGACCGTATCATGCCGTCTTTCGTTACACGAATCGGTGAAGTCCGTGAAGAAAAGATGCTGATTGTGGCTGGCCTGGGTGTATTTGTATATGCATTTACCGGAATTCTGCCTATGTTCTTTGGCGGTAATTTCCTGGAATACAGCAAGCTTCCGTTTGCTGCTTTTGTAGCGCACGGAGAAGCCGGACTGCACACAACCGGTATTCTGATGATTGAAATCGGTGTAAGTATCTGTGTAGCAGCCGTAATTATGACAATTCTCGAAGTAGTACTGGAAAGGACGGATTTTGAAGATGAATGATATGATAATCAGACTTGAAGTTCTCCTTGCAGACTGGGGAATTTACATGCTGACTTTCATTCTGTTTGCTATCGGCATTTACGGCATGATTGTATGCAGCAACTATATGAAGAAACTGATGTGCATGAACATCATGCAGGTTGCGATTATCTTCTTCTTCCTGACATTCGGTCAGAAAGAGGGTGCAACACTGCCGGTTACCATTGCATCTGATTATATCAATGCAGAAACTTATATCAACCCGCTGCCTCATGCGCTGATGCTGACTGCCATCGTTGTCAGCCTGGGGGTTACCGGTGTGGGACTGGCTCTTCTCATGAAAATCCGTGATATTTACGGCACTATCGAAGAAGAGGAAATCACCGGAAAGGGGGGCAAAGCATGATGACTGTCATGGCGCACCTTCCGGTGCTTGTAATTGCGCTTCCGCTTTGCGGTGCCGTACTTTGTCCGCTGGTAAGCTGGCATCATGCAGCTGCAGGCAAACGCATGGTTATGACTTGTCTGTTCCTGTCTCTGGTATGTGCTGTAACCCAGCTGACCGGAATTATTCAGACAGGGGAGCCTATCCACTATTACCTGGGAGGATGGCATCCTCCATACGGTATTGAGTTTGTGGTAGATGGCGTAAACGGTGCAGTCATTGTACTGGTTGCTGCAATCTCCTGGATGACATCTCTGTACAGCAGCCCCTTTGAACGTGCAAATCCAAGAAAATGGTTCCAGTCCACCGGCTACTACTGCCTGATTTCTTTCCTGGCTGTGGGGCTTCTGGGCATGTCTACTACAGGGGACGCATTTAACTTATATGTATTCATGGAAATCACAGCGATTTCCGGTTATGGTCTCATCGCTATTGGTGAAGAAAAAGGACCGATTGCTGCATTCCGTTATCTGATGGCAGGCACCATCGGTGCATCCATGTATCTGCTGGGCGTAGGTTTCCTTTATGCAGCCACCGGTACACTGAATATGGCAGACCTGGCAGCGCGTCTGGAAGCTGCTCACAGTGACAACCTGATTATACTGGCTGCTGCCTGCATGATTGTAGGTTTTGGCATCAAGATGGCACTGTTCCCGCTCCATGGCTGGCAGCCTGCAGCACATTCCTACGCTCATCCTTCTGCAGACCCGATGATTGCGGGTATCATGATTAAAGTTCCGGCTTACGGTATGCTGCGGTTCTTTTACTGCGTATTCAGGGATGCAGGTCCGGTGATGGATCTGTTCTTTGATGTTATCGGAGTTCTGGGTATCTGCGGTATCCTTTACGGATCCCTGAAAGCTCTGCGTTACTCTACATACAACAAAATCCTGGCGTTCTCCAGTATCGGTCAGGTTGGCTATATCGCTGTAGGTTTTGCTATCGGCAACGTATATGGTCTGGCTGGTGCTGTACTGCATATTCTCAGCCATGCATTCATGAAAACCGGACTGTTCTACACATCCGGTGCACTGAAGTACAAGTACGGGGTGCATGTGACAGATGATTTCGGTCAGGTATACCGCAAAATGCCGCAGACTTCACTGACTCTGATTATCTGCGCACTGTCCATGATCGGTCTGCCGCCATTTGCCGGTTTCTTCAGCAAATGGTATCTGGCTCTGGGTGCAATCCAGAATGGTCAGTGGTACTTTGTGGCAGTGCTGATTGTTTCCAGCCTGCTCTCAGCTATTTACTTCTTCCGCATTATCGAAAAACTGTTTATGAACAGAGCGACAGTTGCAGAAGGAGAAACTGCTCATGGCGGTCATGAGCCTCTCCGCAAAGCGGCGGAAGCACATGAAAACTTCGGCAGAGTGCATATTATGGCACGCAAAAAACACCACTTTGACGGTCGATCTGAGCTGCCTTGGCAGATGATGGTTCCTCTGGCACTGGTTGCTCTTGCAATCATTGGTCTTGGCCTGGGCAATGCATGGCTGGTGGGCGAAGTGCTGAAACCAACCTTGATGGAGGTGTTTCTGGCATGATGATTTTTAGTTTAAGACCGGCTCTGGCAGTGGCAATTCCGCTGCTGGCAGCCTTACTGATTTTATTCTTCGGCAACCGTGTGAAGCCGAATATCCGTGAGGCTATCACTCTGACTGCAGCTGTTTCCATGACAGCAGTGATTTTCTCCATGGTTCCTGCCGTACTGGCAGGTCAGGAGTACACCGCCAATCTGTGGAAACTGGCTGACGGACTGAACCTGACACTGAGAACCGATGCGGCAGGTATGGTATTTGCTTGTATCGCCAGTGCCCTGTGGATTCTTACATCCGTATATTCTATCGGGTACGTCCGCGGTCACCATGAAAAGAACCAGACTGGATATTTTGCGGCGTTCGCTGCATGTCTGGGCTCTGCGGCAGGTATTGCTCTGGCGGGCAACCTGCTGACTTTCTTCGTATTCTACGAAATGCTGACACTGGCAACTTATCCGCTGGTGGCACATTACCGTGATGATAAGGCAAAAGCTTCCGGACGGAAGTATCTGGGTTATACTCTGATTTCCGGACAGATGTTTTTCGCTGCAGTCGTATGGGTTTATGTGAAATACGGAACTATGGAATTTGTACCTGGCGGTTTCATCCGGGCTGGTTCCATGGAAGCAGGACTTATGTGTCTGCTCTTCTTCCTGATGATTGTGGGCGGTGCGGTGAAAGCCGGCGTTATGCCCCTTCACGGATGGCTGCCTTCTGCCATGGTGGCACCGACTCCGGTCAGTGCACTGCTCCATGCGGTGGCAGTTGTTAAGGCAGGGGCCTTCTGCGTACTTCGTGTGGTATGTTATGTCTTCGGACCTGAAGCTGCTTCCTGGTGCGGCGGTGCCAATATCCTGGCATGGTTTGCGGTGGCAACCATACTGCTGTCCTCTCTGGTAGCAATGCGTCAGGATAATATGAAAGCCCGTCTGGCGTTCTCTACAGTAGGGCAGCTGTCCTATATCGTACTGGGGATTGCCGTGCTGGCACCTTACAGTATTGCAGGTGCGATTTTCCATATTGTGGCGCATGCATTCCTGAAAATTACGTTATTTATGAGTGCCGGGGCGATTTTCGTCACCACCGGACTTTCTGAAATTTCAACCATGGGAGGCCTGGCAAAACGTATGCCGGCAACCTTTACCTGTTTTGCCACCGTATCTCTGGGTATTGCGGGTCTTCCGATGATGGCCGGATTCGTGAGCAAAATGAATATTCTGCAGGGTGCATGGATGATGGGCAGACCATTCTTCATGGCAGCTCTGGTGGCTGCAGCTCTGCTGGCTCTGACGTATCTGATGCCGGTGGTGCAGATGGCCTTCGGTAAGGGAGATGCAGGACAGGTTCCTGCCCACAAGCACGGACAGGGAGGCCACGGCGGTCATGGCGGTCATGGGCATGGATATGGTCATGGTGAACACGGCCATGGCGGAAAGACTGGATTCGATGCAGCTCCTGCCATGCTGCTGCCGCTGATGATTACGGCGGTTATTGCTATTATTTTGGGCTGTGAGCCGAATGCAGGGGTACACCTGTATGATCTGGCCCAGATGGCGGCAGAAGCAATCACGAAGGGAGGAATGTAACATGAAGAAAAAAGCATATATTTTTCTCATTGCATTTATCCTGGTGATGGTGGTTATCGAAGTTCTCTTTGCACATCCGCATTATCATATGCCATGGAATGAAATTCCGGGTGCAGATATTCTGATTGGTTTTGCTGGAGCATGGCTGCTGATTTTTATCGCAAAGATCGTGCTGGCTCATCTGATTCAGCGTCCGACCGACTATTATGAAGGAGGTAAGCACAATGATTAACTTCCTTCAGCCTGGTATGATTTTAATTGTCTGCGGTCTTCTGGTACTGCTGGTACCTGACCGTATGATGAATGTGCGGCGCGGACTGCTGGTGCTGGCTCCGGTAGTGACCATGTGGGCGGTGCTGACTTCCGGTGCAGGCAAGATGGAAATCATGTTCGGCATCATTTTCGCATTCATCTCTATGGTGGGTGCACTGTATAATTTCCATGTGAAGGACCGCTTTGAAATAGCAGCAGAAACTGTTTACGCAGGTGCTTCCATCAGCGTGGTGTTTGCAGTGACCTGGATCAACATGATTGTGTTCTGGGAACTGATGGCAGTGGCATCCTGGCTCATCGTAGTGTCTGCACGTAAGGAAAGCGCAACCAAAGCCGGCTTCCGCTATCTGATGGTACATATGCTGGGCGGCAATCTGCTGCTGGCAGGTATCGTTATTAAGCTGGTACAGGGCAGCACAGAGATTGTCTGTCTGACCGAGGGTCCGCAGGACGCTGCATTCTGGCTGATTCTGGCCGGTGTGGCACTGAACGCTGCGGTTCCGCCGCTCCATTCCTGGATTGCTGATGCGTATCCGGAAGCACCTATGGGCGGTACTGTTTATATGGGTTCCTTCACCACCAAGGTGGGGGTATTCTGCCTGATTAAGCTCTTTGCAGGGACTCAGCTGCTCCTGTATTTCGGCGTATTCATGGCCATCTTTGGTGCCTGCATGGCATTAATGGAAAACGACCTGAGACGACTCTTCTCCTATCATATCGTCAGCCAGGTGGGCTACATGGTGGCCGCACTGGCACTGGGCGGGGCGCTGGGCATCGATGGCGCAGCAGCACACGCTTTCAATAACATTCTGTACAAGGGTACGCTGCTCATGTGCGCCGGTGCCATTATTGATGTAACCGGAAAACGCAAAATCAGTGAGCTGGGCGGTCTGGGACGCAAAATGCCGTTTACGGCAGCTTGTTTCCTTATCGCTTCCATGGCCATTGCTGGTTTCCCTCTGCTGAACGGCTTTGTCAGCAAATCCCTGATTATGAATGCAGCTGCTGAAAGCGGCATTCACTGGGCGGAACTGGGACTGATGGTGGCATCCGTCGGTACACTTATGTCCGTAACCCTGAAGATTAATTACTTTGTATTCTGGGGTAAGTCTGATGTGGAACTGGATGTAAATGAAGCTGCGGTTCCTCTGGGACGTAAGCTGGCTATGGGTATGGCTGCTTTTGGATGTTTTGTCTGCGGTGTGATGCCGAACTTTGTGTACGGACTGACACCTTTCGGCAGCGACGGCCATCCATTCACCGTAGATCACGTGACGCAGTATATGCAGCTCTTTGCTGCGGCAGGTATTGCTTTCCTCATGTATCTGGATCATATGAAACCGCATGATGAGCTGAGTCTGGATATCGACTGGCTGTACAGAAAGCCTCTGCCGGCTCTTATGAACTGGCTGTCTGTTAACTTTAACAATCTGCGTATGGCAGCAGGCGGCGGCCTGGGAAGACTGATTGCCCTGGGCAACCGTTACCTTCATAATCCGCAGAAACTGGCGCGCGAAGTTTTTGGTGCGAAAGAACCGGAACCTCGAAACTGTCTGGAAGACGACGATGTACTGCAGAAACCTGCAGGCTGGCTGGTGGAAATCAGTTTTATCATCTTCTTTGCAGTACTGCTGTATGTGTTCCTGAAAAAGGCATAACCAATGACAGGAGAAACTTCTATGAAACAGATAAATAATGTGGCTATTATCGGTATGGGTGCGCTGGGCATCCTCTTTGGGAAGGAAATTGCAGATGGTCTGGGAAGCCAGGCTGTGCGGTATATCATGGACGAAGACCGTTTTGCAAAATATCAGGGCAGTGAGGTTATCATCAATGACCGGCCATGGGTGGTGCCTGTAATGAAAGCCGAAGATGCGGAGCCGGCAGATCTGGTTATTGTGGCTGTAAAAGGAACCGGGTTGGAGGAAGCGCTGGATGTAATGGAATCTTCTGTGGGACCGGAAACCATCATTATTTCCGTTCTCAATGGAATTACCAGTGAAGAAGCGATTGCCAAGCGGTATGGATGGGAGAAAGTGGTTCACTGCGTTGCCCAGGGGATGGATGCCATGCGTTTTGGCAATAAACTGAATTTCACAAAACCGGGTCAGCTCCATATAGGACTTGCAGAAGGGGAAGCACAGGAAAATCTGGATGCTCTGGTGGAGTTCTTTGGAAGAGCAGGAGTGCCATACATTCTGGAAGAAGACATTCTGTACCGTATGTGGAGCAAATTCATGCTCAACGTGGGCGGGAATCAGACCTGCATGGTATTTGAAAGCACCTATGGTGGAATTCTGACGGAAGGTACCATGGAAAACCTGATATACATCGGTGCTATGCGGGAAGTCATCGCGCTGGCTGGTGCAGAGGGAGTTCATCTGGGAGAAAAGGAACTGAAGGAATATATCGAAGTAACACGAACTCTGAAGCCGGATGGAACCCCATCTATGGGGCAGGACCGTATTAACAGAAAATACTCTGAAGTGGAACTGTTTGCAGGTACCGTAATCCGGATGGCAGAAAAACACGGTATTCCGGTGCCGGTGAACCGGTATCTTTACGGCAGAGTAAAGGAAATTGAAGCAGAATATTAAATGATAATATGAAAAGACCCGGCCTGATGGCCGGGTCTGTATTATTTTTAAGTGGATTATACGTTGAACAGGAAGTTCATTACGTCGCCGTCTTTTACAACGTAGTCCTTACCTTCGGAACGAACCAGGCCCTTTTCCTTTGCAGCAGCCAGGGAACCGCCTACTTCCATCAGCTTTTCGTAAGCAATGGTTTCTGCACGGATGAAACCTCTTTCAAAGTCAGAGTGAATCTTACCGGCAGCACCTGGAGCCTTGGTACCTCTCTTAATGGTCCATGCTCTGCATTCCTGTTCCCCTGCAGTTAAGTAGGAAATCAGGTTCAGCAGGTGGTAGGAAGCCTTAATCAGCTTGTCCAGACCGGATTCTTCAATTCCCAGTTCTTCCAGGAACATTGCTCTTTCTTCGTCTTCCAGTTCTGCAATTTCAGATTCGATTGCAGCAGAAATCACTACAACTTCAGCATCTTCAGCAGCTGCAATTTCTCTAACCTGCTGAACGAATTCGTTGTCACCGCCTGCAACCAGGTCTTCGTCGGAAACGTTTGCTACGTAGATGATTGGCTTGTAGGACAGGAGATCCAGGCTCTTTACGAAAGCAGCTTCTTCTTCGTCCAGTTCCATAGCTCTTGCGTTATTGCCTTCACCCAGGAATTCATTTAATCTGTTCAGCAGATCCAGTTCTCCCTGCATCTGCTTGTCAGCCTTGGCCATCTTCGCGGTCTTCTGAATACGGCGTTCCAGCAGTTCCATATCGGAAAGCAGCAGTTCTGTATTGATGGTGTCAATGTCGGAAGCAGGGCTGATTTTACCGTCTACATGAACGATGTTTTCGTTCTGGAAGCATCTTACCACGTGAACGATTGCTTCTACTTCACGGATGTGGCCCAGGAACTTGTTTCCCAGACCTTCGCCCTTGGAAGCGCCTCTTACCAGACCTGCGATGTCGCAGAATTCGATGGTAGTATATACCGCTTTTCTGGACTTGTAAACTTTAGCCAGATTATCAATTCTTTCGTCCGGAACAGTTACAACACCTACATTTGGTTCGATGGTGCAGAATGGATAGTTAGCAGCTTCTGCGCCGGCCTTGGTGATTGCGTTGAATAATGTACTCTTACCTACATTTGGTAAACCTACGATACCTAATTTCATAATTACAGTGTCTCCTTCTCGTTATTGTGTTTTCTGTTCAAAATATAATATAACACGGCACAGCCTGCAATAATGGCCAGACTGATAACCTGGGCCTGTCTCAGAGGACCGATCATCAGACTGTCTGTGCGGAGCCCTTCCACGAAGAAGCGTTCCACAGAATAGAGGATGCCGTAGAGGCAGATAATCTGCCCGTTGAATTTTCTGTGATATTTATCAATCCAGGTCAGCAGCCAGAAAAGGCCGAAACACCAGAGTGATTCATAAAGGAATGTTGGATGGTAGCCTACACCATCGATAATCTGTGCCCATGGCAGATCAGTAGGACCTCGGTGCGCTTCTTCATTGAAGAAATTTCCCCAGCGGCCGATAGACTGGCCCAATGGGATGACAGGTGCCATAAGGTCTGCAAGATTAAGGAAGTTTATCTTCTTATGTCGGCACAGGAAATATGCTACGGTGAAGCAGAGAATCAGACCGCCGTGGATGGCCAGGCCTCCGCTGCGGATATCCAGAATTTTTGCCCAGTCTCCGTCATACTGGTCCCAGCTGAAAATCACGTAATATGCACGTGCTCCGATGATAGCTGAAGGCACCATGAAGATAACCAGATCCAGAATAAAGTCCGGATCCACACCATGGCGCTTTGCTCTGGCAGAAGCAATCAGTGTTGCCAGAATAAATGCACAGCCAATCAGAAGTCCATACCACATGACATCCAGACCGAAGATGGAAAAGGCAACCCGGTCAGGTGCAATCATATAAAAATCTCCTTTAATATTCTATTCAGATTTCAGTACATAAAAATACATCATATATTCTATCAAAAAAAATGTTTATTGTCATTAAAAGTTTGGTACAATTTCCATATGAAATACGAAAAAATTATAAAAGGGCAGTTTATTTCACGCCCGAACCGCTTCATTGCGGAAGTAAAACTGAATCACAGCGGGGAAATTACCCGCGTACACGTAAAAAATACAGGCCGGTGCCGGGAACTGCTTCAGCCAGGATCCACCGTGTATCTGGAGGATTTTACCCATCGCATGGGAACACGGAAAATGGCGTATTCCCTGATCGGGGTGGAGAAAATGCTGCCGGATGGACAGAACCTTATGGTCAACATGGACTCTCAGGCACCCAATAAAGTCACTGCGGAGGCACTGTCGTCAGGAAAGATTATTTTGCCGGGAATGGGAAGACTGACGGAAATCCGGGGCGAAAAAACTTATGGAGACTCACGGTTTGATTTTTATGTGGAGGACGAAGACGGCGGGAGAGGATTCATCGAAGTAAAAGGTGTTACACTGGAGGATGACGGTCTGGTGAGATTCCCCGATGCACCTACAGAACGAGGAGTAAAGCATCTCCGTGAACTGATGAAAGCCAGATCAGAGGGGTACATGGCCTATGCTCTCTTTATCGTACAGATGGAAGGAATGAGGCTGTTCATGCCAAATGATGAAACCCACCGGGCATTCGGCGATGCCCTTCGGGAGGCGGCAGCGGCAGGTGTAGAGGTTCTGGCATACCAGTGCCATGTGACAGAAGATACCCTCGAGGTGACAGAACCGGTGGCAGTTCAGCTTTAGCTGAAAAATATTAAATTCATTGAAACTTTTTCTGCATCTGCGGCGTCTAAATAAATGCAGCAGCTGTACAGGAGGGACTCACGGAACATGAAACAAAAACGGGAAGCATTGGTGGAGAAGCTTCTCATCGAAAATTATGAAATCTATTACCGGCTGGCTTACAGCTACGTTCATAACGAGGCGGATGCTATGGATATTGTCCAGGAGGGAGCGTACAAGGCAATCCTAAAAAGCGAAAGTCTGGAACGGGAAGATTTTGCGGGAACGTGGCTTTACAGGATTATGCTGAACGAAATCTACAGTATGCTCCGAAGACAGCGTAGCGGACCATATCTTTCAGCCGAGGAAGGGTTGGCTGATATACCGGATTCTATGCAGATAGCGAAGGAGGTTGCTGACAGCCTGACTCTGAAGGCGGCACTGGATTGTCTGCCGCCGGAGGATAAGATGCTGGTGCAGCTTCGATATTTCGAAGACCTGAAGCTGGAACAGATTGCAGAGATTCTTGATGAGAATCTGAGTACGGTGAAGAGCCGCCTCTACCGCACCCTGAAAAAGCTGAGACTTCATCTGGAAACAAAATGATGAGGAAAGGGAAGCAGAATGAAACGTTTTGATGAATTACAATCGATGAAAAAGGAGTATCTGCAAACGGCGGTGCCTCAGGAAGGTGCGGGGCGGGTGCAGGATGCCATCATGCGGGCGAAGAAGGAAAAAAGGGTAATGCAGCATGAGAAACGAGTCCGGCAGCTTCGTTCCTGGGGAATGGGGACAGCAGCGGCTGCCGCAATTGTGGTACTTCTGCCTAATCTAAGTCCGGCAGCAGCCTATGCCATGAGCAGTGTGCCGGTACTGAGAGATATTGTGGACGTGGTGACCTTCCGTCAATTTCATGCAGAATCGCCAAATCACCAGTATGTGGCGGATGTAAAAATTCCGCAGCTGACAGCGTGGGATGTGGGGGGATTTTCCTCTGTCAGCAGGGAATCTCTGAAAAAGATAAATCAGGAAATTGAAATGATATCCCAATCCCTGATAGACAGTTTCGAGGCCGACATGACGATGCAGGAGACGCAGAAGGGGTATGCGCATCTGATGATTGACTATGATGTCATCTGGGCGGCAGAAGATTATCTTACAGTGAAACTGGTGACCTATGTGGGAACCGGCAGCGGTTATGAGAGGGACTATTATTACACCCTGGATCTTCACAGCGGAAGGCAGCTTGCTTTGGCGGATCTGTTTGACGAGGGAACAGACTACATTACGCAAATCAGCCAGTCGGTAAAGGAACAGATGCGGCAGCGCATGGCAGAAAATGAAGACCTTGTCTACTGGATTGACAGTGAAGCAGGGCAGGATGACTGGGACTTTCAGTCGATAGATCCGGATCAGAGTTTCTATATCGATGGACAGGGACGGCTGGTGATTACGTTTAATGAAGGTGATGCAGCCCCGATGTATATGGGCTGCGTGGAGTTTGTAATTCCAGATGTAGAAGGTAAAGAAGTGAAAGGATAATGAAAAAATGAAAGTGGTGAATGTGAAAAGGAAAGTGATGGCTGTTACGGCTCTGTTGGCACTCCTGTGCCTGCTTGCGGCAGGATGCGGCAGCGAAATTTATGAAATTGATGAAGAAATGTTCATGGACGATATGCTCCATAAGGTGACCTTTAACTGTGAACTGTCCCGGCTGCAGGATGACGCAGTCAATGCCTTTTTTACAATACCGGAAGGTACAGAAGCAGTAGTTTACATGGGAAATGGTGCTTATGCAGACCATGCCGCAATTTTCGAGGCGGAAGATGCTTCTTCTGCGGGTGAAATCCTGAAGGAGATGGAGGCATATACGGATGATCTGAAGGCCTCTTTTGAGGACTATATTCCGCAGGAGGCAGCCAAAATTGAACAGGCCGTGGTGGTGCAGAAGGGAAACTGTGTAGTGCTGTGCATCACATCAGATGAAACGGCAAAATCTTTCATCGACAGTTATTTTGCTTCAGCAGGGGCTGGTGATGAGCAGGAAGACTCCGCAGAGGAGGATGCCGAAGTACAGCCGGAAGATACCGGGGAAGATATGTCTGCGGAAGAGGAACCGGAAGCGGAAGAACCCGTGAAAGAATCAAAGTACCCTTACATTGAAATGATGGGAGAACTGAAGGATTACGGAAATGTAATTGCAGTAGGTGATACTGCATACGAACTGTATTCCTATTCCTCCAGCGTGGGCGATAAGTATGCTGCGGCTGTGAATGGGGCGGCGGATGCACTGGACGGCCAGGTTCGTGTTATCAGCCTGATGATACCATTAAGCTCCGGAATAACGCTTCCAAATGAGCTCTATGGAGAAATTCCAAGCAGCAGCCAGAAGAATGCGTTGAATAAGCTGGAAGAAAAAATGAATGAAAAGGTTACGGTGGTGAATCCCTATGTAAATCTGATGAAGCACCGTGATGAATACATATATTTCCGTACAGACCATCACTGGACAGCAGACGGGGCTTACTATGCCTACGAAGAACTTTGCCGCAGAGCCGGCATGGAGCCGATCAGCCGGGAAGCACGCGAAAGTGTGGATTTTGAAGGTTTTGTAGGTTCCTTCTATAAGGATACCGGGGAAAATCCGGCATTGAAAGAACATCCGGATACGGTACGTGCTTATTATCCGGTGAGCCAGAATGCATCTCTGACGTACACAACCACAGAGGGACGGACCAATGACTGGGAAGTTATCTGGAATGTAAACGATTACGGTTCTTCCATGAAGTACAGTACCTTCGTTGCAGGGGATAATCCATATACTGTCATAAAAAATGAAGAACTGGAAGACGGACCTCGGTGCGTGGTAGTGAAGGAATCCTTCGGCAATGCGCTGATTCCGTTCCTTGTGGATCACTATTCCAGAATCTACATAATTGACTACCGCTACTGGAAGGGCGACCTTACTGCCTTTGCAGCGGACAAGGGGGCAGACGATCTGATATTCATGAACAATCTGTCAATGATCCGCAGTGATTATCTGGTAGGCAAGCTGACCTCCATTCTGTAAGAAATCAGGAAGAACGGATTGCTAAGACTGTGCCAACATATCGCCAATACTCTGCTAATACCTTGCAAACAGAGTGCATAGAAATGCAGGGAATTCCGTTAACGGCCCGTTAAAGAACGGTATGGCCTGCTGAATTCGACATATTTTGATGATATAATCACCTCCATCAGGACTCCTGAATGAAAAGGGGCGCCGCAGGAGGTGGGAATTATGACAGCACAGATTGCATCTGCATCTATTTTTCTGATTATGTTTGCTTTTATAATATGGGATAAATTCGAGCGCCATGTGGTAACCCTTCTTGCCGGAGGGGTTACCATGGTGCTCGTTTTTGGTTTTCTCATGAGAGAGCCGGGTGCTGCAATGACTGTTCTGAATCTGAAGCAGATATTTATTATGGAGTTCTGGTTCAATCATGGGCAAACTGCTGCGGCCGGCGGAATTAACTGGGCCACAATTATATTTATTGCAGGCATGATGATTATGGTGGAATGTCTTGCGGAGGCAGGCTTTTTCAGCTGGCTGTGCATGACCATTGCCAAACTGGTTCACTTTCAGCCGGTGCGCGTTCTGGTGGCCTTTATGATTATATCTGCGCTGCTCTCCATGTTTATCGACAGCATTACTGTAATACTGTTCCTGGCGGCTGTAACGGTGGAACTGGGCAAAGTACTGCAGTTTAATCCTGTACCCGTGATTCTGGCGGAAATCTTCTGCGCCAATCTTGGAGGTTCTGCAACCATGTGCGGTGACCCGCCCAACATTATCATCGGTACGTCACTGGGCTATTCCTTTGAGGATTTTCTGATGAACACCGGAGTGATTGCAGGGGTGTCACTTGTATTTGTTGTTATTTATTTTTATCTGTGTTTCCGCGGAGAACTGAAAGCTAAAGGAGAGATTGCAGTTTCCGCTAATGCTGCAGCTGCACAGAAGGAACCTTCCTATGTAATTACAGACAGAATCGGTTTCTTTAAGGGGAGTGCAATCTTTCTTCTGGCAATTCTGCTTCTGGTTACCCATTCCCATACAGGTCTGACTGTAGCTGCCATTGGTACAGTGATTGGAATACTTTCGATGATTGCTGCCGGCAGAAATGCTTTCAAGCTGCTTCGCCGGTTAGATTATAAGACACTGCTGTTTTTCATTGGGCTCTTTATTGTTGTCGGCGGCCTGGAAGAAACGGGCGTATTGGAGCTGCTGGCGGCTGTGATTGAACGGATCAGCGGGGGCAATTCCATGGTAATTATTGTGATTATCATCTGGCTGTCCGGTCTGGCAAGTGCATTCGTAGATAATATTCCTTTTGCTGCCACTATGATCCCGGTTATCCGCAGTCTGGCATCGCTGCAGGGAGTGGATCTTTCGGTTCTGGCATGGTCACTGGCCATCGGTACAGATATAGGCGGAAGTGCCACACCAATCGGTGCCTCAGCAAATGTGGTAGGAACTTCGGTTGCGGCACGTGAAGGTTATCCAATCAGCTGGGGAAAATACTGCCTTTATATGGCACCGGCAAGCATAATTGTGTTGGGGATTTCCACTGTAATGGTATGGATTCGGTATTTCTGATGGCTGGAACCATTGAAAATACTGGATGTTGTGTACTGTGTCGAAAAAAGATACAAAATTTAGAAAAAAGTTTAAAAAAGTACTTGATTTTTTCCGGAAATCGTGTATAATCATATATGTTGTGTCGCTGATGACGTAAGGGCGCGGTGATGCAATGTATGGCGGTGTAGCTTAGTTGGCTAGAGCGTCCGGTTCATACCCGGAAGGTCGGTGGTTCGACTCCACTCGCCGCTACCATTAAAAATGGGCGCATAGCTCAGCTGGGAGAGCATCTGCCTTACAAGCAGAGGGTCATAGGTTCGAGCCCTATTGCGCCCACCATTTTTATTTGCGGCCTGGTAGTTCAGTTGGTTAGAATGCCAGCCTGTCACGCTGGAGGTCGACGGTTCGA
>JAZTZZ010000002.1:0-42812 GCA_045637765.1 Anaerovoracaceae bacterium
ATGATAATTACCACCTGCGGCATAACCTTGTCATCTTCACCATCCGCACGCATTGCTTCGTTATAGGACTCCAAGTCACGGACACCGTTTTCTGCAAACTTTCTGTAACGGTCGGTCATTTCTGCCACCGCCCAGTTCAGAGCAGCAGCAGCCTTGGACGGATCTGTTACAACCGGAATCAGCAGATGCGGAATTCCGTTATAGTTACCCAGTTCAACCACCTTAGGGTCAACCAGAATCAGTTTCACTTCATCCGGATTTGCCTTATAAAGCAAGCTCAGGATAATACTATTGATGCAGACGGACTTACCAGAACCGGTAGAACCTGCAATCAGCAGATGCGGCATACTCTTCAGGTCTGCTACAATATTATTTCCGCTGATGTCCTTACCGACTGCAAAGGTAATTTTAGACTTGGCGTTCTTAAAATCTTTGGATTCAATGATATCACGAAGTTTTACCATGGTGATGGCATCATTTTCCACTTCAATGCCCACGGCCGCCTTCCCCGGAATCGGAGCTTCGATTCGGATACTTCTTGCTTCCAGGTTCAAAGCAATATCATCAGACAGACGCACAATACTGCTGACTTTTACACCTACAGCAGGCTGTACTTCATATCTTGTAACGGTCGGCCCCTGGGTTACCTGAACCACACGGGCGTCAACATGGAAGTTCTTCAAAGTCTCTTCCAGCTTCATTGCCTTGGCCTGCAGTGCGCTGCTGCTGGTTCTTGCAGCTGCCGCAGATCGGGTCAGCAGGTCGATTGGGGGCATTTCATAAACCTTTACAGGTTTCGCAGCTGCTTCCAGTTCTTCTTCAGTCAGCATGGCTTCCCTTGCTTCCTTGTTTGACATAACTTTCTGCACTTCCGCAGCAGGAGTTCCCGCTGGTGCCTTCGGTGCATTTGGATCCACCTTTTCGCCTGCACGGTTCACGAAAGAGTTGCTGCCGCTGACAGGGTTTACAGGTTTCACCGCTTCCGGCATTTCCATCTGAATACCACGTTCCAATACAGAGTTTTCAGAAGATGCAGCATCTGCAGCCTTCTGGATTTTATCAGAGTTGGCAGGGATACCAAATCCAAGCGTTCTTGCATCGCCGCCCAGTCCAACTGTACCTGAACCGGTTACAGGACGTCCATCCAGACCAAATCCCTCACCGTAGTCCACCTTATCTTCCAGCCCCACAGATCCGCCGCCTGAAGTCTTTCTTCCAAAAAGACTGTCATCATTCATATACTTGAGAATGCTGTTTTTCTTCTCAGGAGAAAGAGGCTCTACCTGACTTGGAGGTGTATAAGTACGCTTCGGAGTTTCTTCTTCCATTGTTACAGGGTCTGCTTCAGCAACAATATTCATACCGTTGACGATAAGCGCCGGAGGTTCGGAAGCAGCAGGAACAGAGATATTTTGCTCAGGAGCAGCCGGCAGCGAAGGCTGAATATTGCCTTTCTTCCGTTCTTCCAGCACACTGCTGTTAATTACAGTAACCTTCTTTTCCGGAACCGGTTTCTTCAAAGGTTTGTTTCTTATCTCATTCATGGCCAGCTGAACACCCTGCTCGTCTTCATTCATGTAATCCAGATGAGCATGTTCCTTCATCAGCTTGCGTTCTTCCATCTTTTCGAAGATTTTACTGATAAAGCGGGATACCGGCGTGTTAATCAGCAGGAGGCCGGAAATCAGAATCATTACAATGGCGAAAATCCAGCATCCGGCTTTGCCAAACCACTTAATCAACATGGATGCACAGATCATGCCGATAAAACCGCCGCTCTGCAGCTCCACACCGGAAGCATAATATGATTTCATCAGTTCCCATGAGAATTCAGGACTTACTGCAGGTACAAAACGCACAGAATTGATAATGGTCAGCATAATCAGCAGCACGAACACAAGAGCCGCTGATTTAAAGGAAATATGTACAGTCTTCTTTGCAAACAGAAGCACACCATAAAGGATGATGTAAAACGGGAAGGCATAGGCCACATGTCCCAGAATCCCTTTCAGAACGGTACCAATGATGGCACCGAACTCGCCCGCTCCGTTTGTCAGAGTTGCTATGATCAGGAATACACCGATGGCAATGGCGATAATCGCCCAGATTTCGTCCATAACACGGCGGTCAGCCTTCTTCTTGGCCTGAATCTGTTCAACCTTTGCTTTGGCCTTAGATTTATTTCCGGATCCGCTGCCGGAGCCGGACTTGCTGTTTTTCTTGCTTTCAGTACTGCTGTTTTTATTCTTAGAACCAGGGGGTCTGCCCGGTTTCTTCTTGGCTTCTGCCATGTCAAAACCTCCCTATCTGTCTTCTACGCACCGAAAATGCCGTACAGAATTACTGCCGCTCCGACAATCCAGACATAGTATGAGAAATAACTTAATTTTTTATCTGAAACAATTTTTATCATGGTTTTAATGGCAATCAGACCGGAAACAGCCGCTACCATCATTCCAACCAGTACAGGACCCAGCAGGCTCATATCAAAACCTGCTTCCAGAGCATCCGGAATTTCCAGCACTGCAGATCCCAGAATGGATGGAATGGAAATTAAAAACACGAATTTTACTGCGAATGATCTTTCTAAATTGCATATCAGGCTTCCGAACAGAGTGGAACCGGAACGGGAAATTCCCGGACAGATAGCGATACCCTGCACCAGACCGATGAAAAATGCATTGCGGAAGTTCATTTTTTCCAGTCCCCTTCTGGAATTGCCCATGCGTTCCGCTGCCATGAGCAGAAAACCTGTGATAATCAGGCCTACGCCGATTGGAATCACAGAATTATACAGTGAATCGAAGAAATCACCGCCCACAATTCCGATTATACCTGTAGGAATGGTGGCAATGATAATCAGCACTCCAAGTTTACGTACCGGACGTTCATCCAGACGGAGCCCCTTTCCCGTGCACAGATCTTTAATGGTAATGCACAGCTCCACTACCAGTTCCCAAATATCTTTCCAGTATACGATAAATACGGAAATCAGCGTTCCCACATGGAGAAGAACCGCAAAAAGCAGTACATTATCTTCTCTGATTCCGAAGAACTGCTGCAGCAGAGCCAGGTGACCGGAGCTGCTGATTGGCAGGAATTCCGCCAGGCCCTGTACCAGACCTAAAACAATTGCCTCTAAGTATGTCATAATCTCTCCCTTTCTTTTTTCAGTGTTATTTAAAAAAATGCATGGAAACGAAGCCGACTGCTGCGGCTCCGTTTCTGCCATATTATGTCATATTGAAAATTACTTTTTAGTAATATACCCCATTGCCTTCAGGGTTTCTGCGCAGAGAACTGCACCGCCTGCAGCACCTCTTACAGTATTATGGGACAGGCCCACAAACTTATAGTCGTAAACAGAATCTTCTCTCAGACGGCCGATATTGATACCCATGCCCTTATCTCTGTCTACGTCTGCCTTAACCTGAGGACGGTTGTCTTCTTCGAAGTACTTGATGAACTGTTCCGGTGCCATAGGAAGCTTTTCTTCCTGTGGGAATCCCTTATAATTCACCAGCTTTTCGATCAGCTGTTCCTTCGTTGGCTTCTTTCTGAACTTAACAAATGCAGCCGCAGTATGTCCGTTCAGTACAGGTACACGGAGGCACTGGCAGGTAATCTTCGGTTCCTCTGCCTTTACAATCACATCACCTTCGATGTGACCCCAGATTCTCAGCGGTTCCTGTTCACTCTTTTCTTCTTCACCGCCGATATATGGGATAATATTCTCAACCATTTCAGGCCAGGACTTAAAGTCTTTACCTGCCCCGGAAATCGCCTGATAAGTTGTAATTACACATTCGTATGGTTCGAATTCCTTCCAGGCATTCAGAGCAGGAACATAACTCTGAATGGAACAGTTTGGCTTTACTGCAATGAACCCGCGGGTTGTACCCAGTCTCTTCTTCTGGCTTTCAATCACGGCAAAATGTTCCGGATTGATTTCAGGAATTACCATAGGCACATCAGGAGTCCAGCGGTGTGCGCTGTTATTGGAAACCACCGGAGTTTCAGTTTTCGCATATGCTTCTTCGATGGCCTGGATTTCTTCTTTCGTCATATCTACGGCACTGAAAACAAAGTCAACAGTAGCAGCAACCTTTTCTACTTCATTGACATTCATGACTTTTATATTCTTAACTGCTTCAGGAACTGGTGTATCCATCTTCCATCTTCCTTCTACAGCTTCTGCATAGGTTAAACCTTCACTTCTGCCGCTTGCTGCGATCGTAACCACTTCAAACCATGGATGATTATCCAACAGGGAGATGAATCTCTGACCGACCATTCCAGTGCCGCCCAGAATACCTACTTTTAATTTTTCTGACATTTCAATCAGCTCCTCTCTAAGATATTTTATGTGTATTTAACAATTAATTGTATCACTTTTCCACGTATTTTTCAACAAATTCCAGTGTTCAGAATATAATATTTTAAGAAAGGTGGTGTCACTATGACGTTGTTTAAAGGAACAGCCACAGCACTGATCACGCCGTTCCGCAATGAAAAAATAGATTATCCTGCCATGGGAAAATTAGTGGAATGGCAGCTGAAAAATGATGCAGATGCCCTTGTTGTCTGCGGTACTACCGGAGAAGCATCAACACTTTCAGGAAAAGAAAGAGTCCAGCTTACACATTTTGTGGTAGATCTGGTCAAGGGGCGTGTGCCGGTTATCGCAGGAACAGGAAGCAACAATACAAAATTCACAACGGAACTTTCCAAAGAAATGGAAGAAATCGGAGCGGATGGACTGCTCGTTGTAACGCCCTATTACAACAAATGCACAGAATCCGGAATGATATCACACTATGAAAAAATTGCTGATAATGTTGATATTCCAATGATTCTCTACTCTGTGAAAAGCCGGACCGGTGTAAATATTTCACCAGAGGTTATCCGGATATTAAGCAGACATCCCCGGATTGCAGGAATTAAAGAAGCCAGCGGAGATATTGGCCAGATCTGTGAGATGGCCGCATACATCAACGATGATTTCAGTATTTACAGCGGAAATGACGATATGACAATTCCGATTATGTCTTTGGGCGGCCTGGGCTGTATTTCCACCGTTTCCAATATCATTCCAAAGCAGTATTCACAAATGACACATGATTATCTGGCAGGCAACATCAAAGAAGCCTGCCGTCAGCAGATTGCTTTAAAGCCGCTGATTGACGCGGTTTTCACCGAAATAAATCCGATACCGGTAAAAGCAGCACTGAATATGATGGGTATGTGTGAACTGGAATACCGTCTGCCGCTCTGTCCTCCGACCAATAAAACGCAGTACCTGCTGTACAATGTTCTGAGAGAATGCGGGCTGGTACAGAAATAAAACCGGTATTAAAAAAACACTGAGACATGTATGTCTCAGTGTTTTTAGTTCATTGCATAGTAAACCTTTCGGTCTAATTCATATGAAAACTAGTCCTTGATATCCCCTGCAGCCTGTGGACCCTGAACTCGTCTTCCGAATCCAATCAGAACTACCAGAGTCAGCAGATATGGAACCATCTGCAGAATTCTCTGCGGCAGTGCCATCTCCACGTTGATTCTCAGTGCCTGTGCAAAAGCAAACAGCAGGCTGGCCAGCAGAGATCCTGCCGGATTCCATCCGCCGAAAATTGTAGCCGCCATCGCCATAAATCCACGTCCGGCAACCATATCCTTAACGAACAGGTTACTCTGTACGATGGACAGATAAGCACCTGCCAGACCGCACAGCATACCGCACAGAATTACACAGACATAACGATACTTGGTTACATTTACACCAGCTGTCGCAGCAGCCTTTGGATGGTCACCGATGGTACGCAGACGCAGACCAATATTGGACTTATACATCACATACCAGGACGCTGCAACAATAATCGCAGTAATATAAAGGAATGGTGACTGGTTATCAAACAGCTGACCGATTACAGGAATCTGGTTCAGTCCTGGAACAGTCATATTAGGAACCTGTTCAACAGTTCCGCTGCTGCCGTCAGAATCCCAGATTGCACGGCAAAGTACAATGGTCAGACCGGAAGCGAAGATGTTAATACCAACCCCGCTTACAGACTGGTTCGTACGGAACTTAATGCATAAGGTAGCATGCAGAAGTCCAAACAGACCGCCTACAATTACGCCAAAGAGAACACCCATCCATGCACTGCCTGTAAAGTGAGCACCAACTACTGCACCGAATGCACCTATCAGCATCATACCTTCGATACCCAGATTGATGATACCGCTTCGTTCACACAAAACACCACCGATAGAAGCAAGTACCAGTGGAACTGCCATACGAATGGTAGCCATAAGCATATTCATAGAGAAGATACTTTCTAAAATTTCCATATTACTTGCCTCCTTTCTTTACTTTAAACATCTTAACAAGAGCAGGTGTTGCTACGAACAGAATTACCAGACCCTGCATTACACTGATCATGCTGGTAGAAACGCCGGCCTCATAACTCATCTTCATGGAACCGGATTCAATCACACCGAACAGCAGTGCACTGAGCAGTACTGCAAACGGATTGTTACGTCCCAGAACAGCTACTGCAATACCGGTAAAACCATATCCAGGTGAGAACAGGTCGATGAAACGTCCGCCCATCTTACCGAATACTTCAGTTGCTCCTGCCAGACCAGCTAATGCACCACTGATGCCCATAGTCAGAACTACAGTACTGGACATTGCAATACCAGCTGCCTGTGCTGCCTTTGGATTTTCACCTACTGCACGGATGTTGTAACCCATACGTGTCTTCTCAAAGAAGAAATAAATAATTACAACCAGAACAATTGCGATAATAAACGCAGTTGTCAGCTGTGTCTTCGGAATAATCTGTGTCAGAAGATATTCATCAGCCAGTGCAACAGTTTTTGCAGTCTGGCTGCCTTCTTCCTTCAGCGGACCATTTACAAAGTGGCTGGTCAGGAACTTACAGATATAGTTCAGCATGATAGCCACGATAACTTCGTTAATCTGCAGTTTTGCTTTCAGGAACCCGTTAAACGCACCTACCAGACCGCCTGCGAGTGCACCAATCAGAAGGCTTCCCCCGATAACAACCAGACGAGGGCTGCCCTGAAGTGCCAGACCGGCTACTGCAGCGAAGAATGCACCCATGTACAGCTGACCTTCGCCCCCGATGTTAAAGATGCCGCCCTTATTGGCAAAAGCACAGGCCAGACCAACCAGGATCAGCGGTGTGGATTTTGCCAGGGTGTTAGCGATGGAGTTTGCAGAACCAAAGGCACCATCCAGCATTGCGGAATATGCAGCAATCGGATTATAACCTGCCATCACCATAATTAAAGCAGCCAGCACAAGAGAAAGTATGATAGCCGCAACAGAAACCCCTAAATCACCCAGGTTCTGTTTCAGATTCAGTTTATTTTTCATGTTTACTCACTCTCCCTCTGTCCAGCCATCAGCAAGCCAATTGCTTCAGTGGAAAAATCTTCATTCTTCTTCAATGCCAGTACTTCACCCTTATACAGAACTGCAATACGGTCACTGAGCTGACGGATGTCTGTTAATTCTGCAGAAATCAGCAGAACTGCCTTACCCTGGCTGCGCAGATCCATCAGAATTCTATGAATATACTGAATTGCACCGATGTCCAGACCACGAACCGGCTGACATGCAATTACCAGGTCCGCATCCTTGTCTACTTCACGGCTGAGTACCATCTTCTGCTGGTTACCACCGGAAAGAGATCCGATATTCTGCTTGGAGCTGATTGCACGCACGTCAAAGTGTCCCATCAGGTAATCAGTCTGCTCATTCAGTTTCTTATGATTGATAATGCCCTTCTTAACATACTTGTCAGAGAACTGGGTTCCCAGCAGGTAATTGTCAGTAATGGAGAAGCCAGGAAGAATCGCTCTTTCGTGACGGTCAGAAGGAATATATCCAATTCCCTTCGCACAGCGCTTCTTAGTGCTCCAATGAGTGATATCATCGCCCAGGAACAGAATCTTGCCTTCACGGCACTTCATCAGACCCATAATCATTTCTTCCAGCTGCTGCTGGCCATTGCCTTCTACACCAGCAATACCGACGATTTCGCCTGCATGAATGTCAAAGGATACAGTGTCCTGAGCATTCGGCAGCAGGCGGACATTCTGAAGGGATAATACTACATCGCCCTTTGGAACTTCCGGACGTTCCATTTCGAAAGATACTTCACGGCCAACCATCAGGTTTGCAAAATCGGATGTTTCTCTTCCTTCAACATCAATTGTGCAGACAGACTGTCCGGTACGGAGTACAGTAACACGGTCTGCAACCGCCTTAGTTTCATTCAGCTTATGAGTAATAAATACGATGGTCTTGCCCTCATTTTTCATATCCCTCAGGATATCCAGAAGCTGGAGAACTTCCGGAGGAGACAGAACCGCTGTCGGTTCGTCCAGAATAATGATATTGGCACCACGGTACAGGGTTTTTAAGATTTCCACTCTCTGTTTCATACCCACAGACAGTTCGGATACCTTTTGCGTTACATCCAGGTCAAAGTTGTACTGATCGGCCAGTTTCTGCACTGCTTCAATACTTTCTTTTTTTGGGATGCTGAATTTACCAAGTTCATTTCCAACTACTACATTTTCCCACACAGTCAAAGCATCTACCAGCATAAAATGCTGATGTACCATGCCCAGGCCCATGTGGAATGCATTACGGGAGGAATGATTGGTTACTTCCTGACCGTTGATTCGAATGGTACCGGCTTCCGGTTTGTACAGGCCGAACAGCACATTCATCAGAGTGGTTTTGCCCGCACCGTTTTCGCCCAGCAGGCAGTGAATTTCACCTTTTTTCACCTGCAGGTTAATATCTTTATTGGCATAGAAATCACCGAATTTTTTCGTGATTCCCAGCATTTCTACTGCATACATTTGTAACACCTCTTATGCATTGATCTAGTCCGTATCTCATAAAAGACTTCAATACGGCTTCTTAATCATAATTCAAATAATGACTAAGAAGCAGCATCGAAGGGACGCTGCCTCTGTAGTAAAGCGGCGTTACAGCCCCTGCCGGAACAGGAACTGTAACCCACTGTAGATTATGAATTAGTTAAAGTTAGCAGGAACTGCGATTTCACCGCTGATAACCTTAGCTTCCAGGTCAGTCAGCTGTGCAACGATGTCTTCGGAAACCTGGATGTTGGAACCTTCCAGAGTGTAACCGATACCGCCCTGTTCCAGACCCAGAACTACTTCTTCGCCCAGTGCCAGAGTGCCTTCTGCAGCGTTCTTAACGATTTCGAATGCAGCAGTGTCTACTCTCTTCAGCATGGAAGCAACGATGTGATCAGGGTCGATGATGTTCTGGTTGGAGTTGCAGCCGATAGCCATGAAACCAGCTTCCTTAGCTGCAGTGAATACGCCCAGACCGGAACCACCAGCTGCGTGGTAGATAATGTCGGAACCCTTGTTGAACTGGCTCAGAGCAATTTCCTTAGCAGTAGTAGTGTCGCCGAATGGGTTGTCACCAGCTACGTACTGAATATCAACGTTGATATCAGGGTTGATGTACTTAGCACCAGCATCGTAACCAGCTGCGAAACGCAGAATAGTGTCATTTTCCATAGCGCCAACGAAACCGATGGAACCGTTGTCAGCCAGACCGTAAGTAGCAGCATCTTCCTTCATCAGAGCTGCCATAGCACCTACCAGGAAGGAACCTTCCTGTTCACGGCAAGTGTAGTTTACAATGTTGTCAGCATCGATGAAACCGTCGATGAATGCATAGTTCTGTTCAGGATAGTCTGGAGCTACAGCCATCAGAGCATCCATCTGGTCGAAACCAACGCAAACGATTACGCAGTATTCGCCGGAGTCGGACATGTCACGCATAATCTGTTCGAATTCAGTAACCTGCTTAGGTTCTGCATAGTCGAAATCGATGCCCAGTTCAGTCTTGGCACGTTCCATACCAGCGTAAATCAGGTCGTTGTAGCCCTGGTCACCCAGACCGCCAACACCCAGAATGCAAGCTGCCTTCAGAGCAGCATCGCCTGCAGGATCTTCAGTAGTTTCGGAACCGCCGCATGCTGCCAGAGACAGCACCATAGCCAGAACCATAATCAGTGTTAATAATTTCTTCATGTTAATCTCCTCCTGTCTTACAGCTTCTTAAGCTGCATGTATGGACTTTTTTTAATTTTGGAATGCTGCGAACAGAATGTTCAGTGCCTTTCTGGAGTCAACTTCCAGAGCATGCTCTACAAATCTGCCCTCGATAGGCTGCTCGCGAAGGTCAACTACGACCTTACCACGGCACCAGGTGCCGCCACATTCCACGCGGGTCACCATTTTGCGTGTATTGACTACACTTGGGTCAACTGCCACAACCATAGCCAACGGATCATGCAGAGGACTATACTCCATGGTGTAGTTCTGTCTGCGGCTGCCGTCCATGTAATACTTCAGTTCCTCGGAAATAAAGGAAACCATTTCTTTCTTTTCCGGCAGACAGCAACGCAGAAGCTTATCCACGTCGTTTCTGGTTAAATGAGTCTTCAGAGTTACATCAAGACCAACCAGCGTCATATCCCAATCCGCCAACATAGCAATATCAGCTGCCTCCGGATCGCCGCCGATATTCGCCTCGACAACCGGGCTGACATTTCCGTGAGAATAAATAGTTCCTCCCATGGAAACAACACGTTTGATCTTTTTTGCATAGTCCGGATATTTTGTCAGCGTATTTGCCAGATTGGTCATACGGCCTAAAGATACCAGAACCAGTTCACCTTCATATTCACAGGCCTTCTGATACATGAAATCGCAGACATCCATATCCACAACCTTCTGTTCGGTTGCCGGAAGTTCCACATCTCCCATACCATTCTTTCCGTGAATAAAATCAGGGAAACCATCCACCTCACCAACCAGTGGTTTTTCTGCACCGACACATACAGGAATTTTACCTTCCTTACCTGCCAGTTTCAGAATGCGTAAAGTATTTTCCGCACCCTGTGCAGCTGACACGTTACCGGTACTGGTAGAAATACCTACGATTTCCACGTCAGGACGATTCAGTGCAAAAAGAATTGCAACGGAATCATCTACACCCGGATCACAGTCAATAAACATTTTCATAGTTATCACCTCTTCGCATGATGCTATCTATCATCAAGCGTTTCCGCTTAAATGATCACAATATCTGTAATTCCGTTCTTTCTCGCAATCTCTGCCAGTTCCTCCAGCTCTTCACGGGAAGGACTGCACATCTCACTGCGATATGGTTCACGGACACCAAAAGGACGGTAAGCACTGATCCGGTAACGGATTGGCTTTTCTCCCTGCAGCGGTGCCAGAAGCTTTGTAATCCGGTCCACAGTTTCACAGTTGTCCAGATAACCTGGAACAACGACGGTGCGAATTTCTTCAAGCTTTCCGGCTTTTGCCAGTTTAACAGCATTTTCAATAACAGGACTGCTGCTCATTCCTGTCAGTTTCATATGTTCGGCCTCATTCCAGGCTTTCACATCCAGCATAACTCCATCACAGACAGCCATAAGTTCTTCGTCTGCAGTATAGTCATAGCTGCCGTTGCTGTCCATCAGTGCGGTCTTTCTTTTTTCCTTTACAAGACGGAACAGTTCCACCAGAAAATCTCTCTGAAGAGAACATTCTCCTCCGGAAACAGTGATTCCCCGGATAAACGGAATATCTTTTTTCAAAATATCCATGATTTCCTGTGCAGAATACTCTTTTGTTTTCGGTGTGGACATATTCCGGCAGGCACTCAGACATGCATCGCACTGACAGCATGCATCTTCATTCCATACTACTTTTCCATCTGCCATAGACAGAGCTCCTGCAGGACATGCACTGATGCATGCACCGCAGTGGCCGCAAAGATTGATGGTCTCAGGATTGTGGCAGTATCCACAGGTATAATTACATCCCTGCAGAAAAATTGCCGCCCGGTTTCCCGGTCCATCCACTACACTGCTGTGGATGATTTTATTTACAACAGCCTTCATGGTTACTCCAGAGAACGAACCTTACGTTCCAGAATCTTACTGTTCTTTACTTCACCCAGACCCCACATAGCATTTGCCTGAGGTACTGCCTTACCTGCATCCAGCTTTTCAATATCAGACTTCTTCACCAGATAACCGGTGATACGAATGACATCTGCATCATCACCATATGTAGAGAAGTAACGCATACCCATATCAAATCCACCCTTGATTATATCCAGCAGAGCTTCAGAATTGCGTTTTGCAGTTTCATCAAATGGGAAGATATCACCAACACCGGACTTGAAGTACGGATGGAACTGGCTGGCATGAATCAGATGTTCATGGAGCGGCAGTTCGCTTCCAATCGCAATACGAACACCGGGGCTGATGGTGCAGTCTTCGGAAATGCCTACCTGTGCATGGAGGGAGAAGTGATGGTCAGTTACTTCACAGTAACGGCTTTCGTAGCTTTCCACACATTCAGTCATCTTGTCCAGGATGCGCTTGGCCAGTGCGTCAGCCTCTTCGCTGTAACCGTAAGTACCGGTCTTGCCATCCTTCACCATCAGGGTGTTTACACACTCATTCATACCTACCATACCGAACATACCGGTAAAGCGGTCCAGATGCAGGAATCCTTCTGTTACCAGGAAGTTGGACTTGAAGAAATGAGTTTCTTCTACCAGGAAAGTAATCTTCTTTTCAATATATCCACACAGTTCAGCCACTGCTTCAGGCAGCAGAGTCTCAATCAGGTGTTCACTGTTGTAAGCACGGTCTGCCATGTGACTTAATACCACACGGGACAGAGTAAACGCACCGCCGCCAACCGGCAGAGCATTGTAGCAGCTTGCGATGCCATAAGGTACATCGTACAGCTGATTGTATTCTTTATGATTTGCAAAGCTTGGCTTCGCACATGCCAGTGCACATTCCACGCTGGATACTGCAAAATCATCCGGAGTAATATCAGGATCATACTTCAGGGTAATCGCAGGCATTGCATTATCCTTGAATTCCTTCTGCACTTCCAGGATGATTCTGCCTGCACGGGTTGCTTCAGGTCCCAGATTCATGTGGCAGTAAGAGTCAGGAATGGTTCTGTCAAGGAAGAACATGAAGTGACGGATCAGCTTCTTAGCTTCTTCTTCATCTTCAATAAATGGTTCCAGCATCTTGTCCACATTGCCCAGGTATACAGGATAATGTGTTACAGACGGAACATGACGGTAGATAACTAACAGTGCAGTGATTGCTTCCCACAGGTTTGTAACAGGCTCCAGACGCAGGAATTTACATCCTTCACGCAGCATCTTTTCATAGTCCGGACAAATATAGCGCGGACAGTAAGTCGCGTTGCCTTCTGTCATAGTACAGAGAACACCGGCTTCCACCAGTTCTCTGAACTTCGGAGTCGTTTCAAAAAATTCAACATGATTCATCGGGATGGATGACAGACAAGTCATAGCCTGCTCGTGAGTCAGTGCACAATTATTGATAACAGACATTACGTCATTTTTCAGATTTCCAATAGTCAGCATTGTCGATTGTCTCTCCTTTTCTTATAATTCCGGCACGTAATTGACTACTTCTTCCAGAGATGGAATGGAAGTCTGTGCGCCCTTTCGTGTTACTGCAATTGCAGATGCTTTCTGACCGAAACGAATCGCATCATCCACAGACTCGCCCTTGCTCAGAGCCAGCGCAAAAGATGCAGTGAAACAGTCACCGGCAGCGGTTGTATCCACCGCAGTGACCTTATTAGCAGGGAAGAAACGGCATCCGGCCTCATTCACCAGCAATAAGCCATCTCCACCTAAAGATACCATAACGTTCTTAACGCCCTTGGCACGCAGCTCTTCTGCAGCGCCACGGCGTTCTTCCTCCCCATTCAGGGAACGTCCCACCAGAATTTCCAGTTCTGTTTCATTAGGTTTGATATAGTCAACACCATTCCAGATAGAATCCGGAAGATTTGATTTTGCAGGTGCAGGGTCCAGAATCACCATCTTACCCAGGGAAACCGCCAGATCCTTGGCATATTCCACCACTTCAGGATCAATTTCCAGCTGCATCATCAGAATATCGCAATCTTCGATGAGCCCACGGTTTTCGTCAACAAGATTCCTTGTTACCAGTGCATTGGTTCCACCAATGAGAATGATGGAATTCGCACCGGAGCTGTCTACTGTAATAAAAGCCTGTCCGGTTGTTTCACCTTTCATAACCTCAATTCCGCTGGTGTTTACACCGACGGACTCCAGGTTATCTCTCAGCATCTGACCAAAGCTGTCATCTGCAACGGCACCGATCATGCTTACGTTTCCCCCCATTTTACCTGCAGCATAGGCCTGATTAGCACCCTTACCTCCAGGCACCAGAAATACACCTGTACCTGTCAAAGTCTCACCGGATTTCGGCATGTAAGGTGTTTCAATTACGGTATCCATGTTTAAGCTACCAATTACTAATATTTTTTTCATATTCCTCTTCTATGTGTTCAACGTAAAATGCAATAATTTGTCGAAAAATATTTCAGCATATAGCTACACTACATTTTACAAGAACAAACATAAAAAGTCAATCTCTGCCAATCTAATTTACCGAATTTACTCAATTTCCCATACGGTTAAAGGAATAAATATCACTTTTATAACGCCTCCACAGATCATTCCGGGATCATCAGAAGTTGTTACATTCAAATCGTATTGTTCCAGTCTGTATCCATTCATGTTTCTTGCACGTTCGATTGCCATATATTCAGCCTGTCCGCCGCCGATACTGCCAAGAATCCGCTCGTGGCCTACCAGCATCATGCTTCCTGCCCCTCTCGGTGCGGACCCGTGCTTTTCCGTGATAATGCACAGTACTCCCGAATCTTTCGCAGTCAAAAGCTCCATGTCAGCAGATGCCGCATGGCTTACATTTTTAACCTGAATAATCTGTGCCAGAATACTGATAGCAATCTCTGCAGGTGTCACGGCACCGATGGAAAGTCCAATCGGCGCAAAGATGGAATCAATCTGCTCTTTCTTAAAGCCATCTTCTTCAAGCATCTGTCTTGTCTTCGCTACCTTCGTCCTGCTGCCGATCATTCCCAGATACCGGTAATCTGACAGCAGAATGGTGTGTACACACTGATAATCCGCATTATGGTTCGGTGTAACCACTACATAATAAGCATCCGGTTCCAGATACTGTGCCAGATTATCAAAGGAATCGCAGATTCGTTCCGCAGCAGATGGAAATCGTTCTTCTGTTACCAGATCCTCACGGTCATCGATGACTTTCACAGAAAAGTCCAGATTGGATGCAAATGCTGCCACCTCTCTGGCCACATGGCCTCCCCCACAGATAATCAGTTTCGGCTGCGGACAGAACCATTCTTCTCTCAGGAAAGAGACATCCTGCTCCTGGGTCAGAATTGAGGCAACTGCTCTCTGGTACAGGGAACCGACATGAGTCAGATGCAGTCTCACCGGCACTCCAGGATACTGCAAACGAAGCGGAGTAAGGTAACCCTCAGTCAGAAGTTTCTGCACATGAACCGGCGTCATAATGGTGTCATCCTCAATGCCCAGACATTCCTTTACCAGTTCCAGACGGTGACAGACCTCTCCCGCAGGTTTGCCCAAGCCATGGAGTCCGCATACCACGATAATTTCATCAACATTTTCCGGAATCACCGGCTCATTGTCGGCAGGATATTTCAGCGGCAGACGTCTGGATCCATCCGCCTCTACCAGGACTGCATCTGCATAGCGGCAGACCTCTTCATACACATCATTTGGCAATGCCGTCATCTTTCTGTCCGGATCTGCATCCGCACGGTTTCCCGCCATAGCATACCCCTGGTCCTTCAACTGACGAATAATTGTATCTGCATCCGCATCCAGCAGAGTATCCTCTTCTATAAACATATGGGTAGTAGTGGTAATCAGAACTGATTTTCCCTCGCTGCGATACTGCTGTGCCATGGTATTAATTAATGTGGTTTTTCCTCCGGAACCAACTACTGCTGTAATCATAAGCCCAGCCGTCCTTTCTCATGGAGAATTGCTTCAATTACACCTCCGGCAATACATCTTGCCTTATCTGAAATGGTGAAGCAGTTTTCATATTCATCCAGACGCGGATCAATGTCTGCGATTTTAAATCCCCTGGTTACCGGATACCCATCACGGATCAGTCCGCGGAGAAGACCGTCTAAAGAAGCCTCTACAGGCACCGGACCCTCTGCAGTTTCAACCAGCGCAATAACCTCACCTTTCGTTACGGTATCCGTAATCTTCTTTACATTCCGAAGAATGCCTTCAGCAGGACAGTGAATCACACGTTCCTTCCCGAAACCGCCAATGATCCCAGGAACGCCCGTATTGGGCGCAGCAGAGCCGGTCCACAATACTTTGCCAAGGTTATGGCCCCGCTTCGTTTCGACAACGCAGGTCACATCCCTGCCCGCCTCAAAGCCAGGCCCCAGAGCAACCGTAACAGGTGCCATATCCTTATGAGTTCCCAGGTTCTTTTTCGCCAGAATCCCATCGACCACTGCCAGCGGTTTCATGGCTTCGATTGTATTGCCGGAAGGATCCACCAGCACCGTCAGCTTTCCTTCTGCAAGGAAAGCCTTGGCTTCTTCCAGAGAAGCTGCCAGCCAGCAGGTCATGTCCTCCACTGTGTGCTGCCCTGAATATACCGCTTCCGAAAATGCCACATTTCTGCGGATAGCAGAAGGACTTTCCGTTTCCAGAATCAGTACCGGAAATCCACACTTTTTCAGTTTATAAATGGTTCCGGTGGCAAGATCGCCGCCGCCGCGTACAATAATCAGATTATTCATCCCATTCTCCAGTTACTCTAAAATAATGTCTTTTTCTTCCTTTTCGGTCACATATCCGATGATTGCAGCCTGAGGAATCTGTTCCTTCAGCTCCGCAGCACACTGCTCTGCATACTTCTGCGGCAATGCAAACAGCAAACCGCCGCTGGTCTGCGGGTCATACAAGATATCCTCCATGGCCAGTGTGATCTGCCCGCGTTTTTCTACACCGTTCTGAGCATACTCTCGGTTCCGGTAAGCGCCGGCAGGAACCAGTCCCATGGACGCAAGTTCCAGCGCTTCCTTATGATACGGCACCTGATCCACCTGAATGTGCAGGCTGCATCCGCTTCCCTGGGCCATTTCATAACTGTGACCCATGAGTCCGAAACCAGTCACATCAGTACAGCTGTTTACCGGATATTTTACCATAATGTCTCTGGCGGCCCGGTTCAGTGTAGCCATCTGCTGATAGATGCGTTCCATCACCTCTTCACAGGTCATGTCCGCCTTGGCACCGGTGGTCAGAATCCCCACACCAAGAGGTTTTGTCAGAATCAGAACATCGCCTGGCTTGGCATTGGAATTGGTCAGAACCTTATCCGGGTGTACAAATCCGGACACTGCCAGGCCGTAAATAGGTTCCGCCCCCTTGATCGTATGGCCCCCTGTTATAATCGCCCCAGCATCATATGCGGCATCGTAGCCGCCCCGCAGAATCTCACGAATGACAGAGTCCGCCATTCCCTCCACTGCGCAAAGTATATTCAGTGCCAGCTTCGGCTCCCCACCCATGGCATACACATCGCTGAGAGCATTTGTTGCAGCAATTTTTCCGTACAGGTACGGTTCATCTACAATCGGCGGGAAGAAATCGGTGGTCTGAATCAGGGCCGTGTTTTCATCAATTACATATACGCTTGCATCATCACTCTTTTCATATCCCACAATCAGGTTGGGGTCGGAATGAGTACGGAAGCCCTCCAGCATACGTGCCAGTGTGCCGGCCCCCATTTTCGCACCGCATCCGGCACAGTTTGCCAGTTTGGTCAGTTTTACATCATTTTCCTTCGTCATTACGGTCTCACCACACTGCGGGCAGTTTCCATCCGCTCTACGATATCATACATATTAGTTACGCCGCCAACCGCCAGCTTTTCTTTCAGGCCATAGAAGTCCAGGCAGGTGCCGCAGGTAAGAATGGTAACACCTTCGGATTCCAGCAGCTTCAGGTCTTCCAGTGTGTCTGCACCTTCACAGGTCAGGTACGCACCGGTGTTATAGCAGAGAATGGTTTTCGGCAGGTAGTCCTGTCTGGTCAGAGCGAAAACAAAGGCTTTCATCAGAGAAGTTCCCAGCTTTTCATCACCGGTGCCCATCACATTGGCAGGCAGTACCACCAGCATGCCCTTCTTTCTGCGGTCTGCTTCGCAGGAAATTTCTTCTTCTGCGGTTTCATCTTCCGCTTCTGTCACAGGTGCGGATGCAGCAATATTCATAATCACTGCAAAATCTTTCTCCCCGTCCTTCTCAGCGGATGCAGTGAATCCCTTATGCTCTGCAAATCTGCAGAGATTCTGCACTGCGATTTCGTTGTCCACCAGAACAGTCAGCACATCGCCTTCCTTCAGTTCTTCTGCTGCCTTCTTTGCATTTACTACAGGCAGAGGACATGCCATACCTCTGCAGTCAATCTTCTTTTCCATCATTCTTCCTCCTGTGCCAGTTCCTGCAGGGCAGAAACTGCAATCTTGATTTCTTCCATTGTGTTATAGTGTGAAAAGCTGAAACGGACCGCCCCTTGTTTTACTGTCCCCAGGGCCTGGTGCATCAGCGGTGCACAGTGAGCTCCCGGCCTGGTGGCGATTCCGTACTGTGCCGATAGCACATCGCTGACTTCACCCGAATCGTAATTCCTCACATTGAGTGTCACGATGCCGCATCTGTTTTTCGTTTCAAAATCCCCATACACGGTGATTCCGTCAATCTGACGGACCCGGTTATAAAACTCCCACATCAGATTCTGTTCCGTCTCCCGGATAGTATCCAGCCCGGATTCCTGTATATATTTCACTGCCGCAGCCAGTCCGGCGATGCCGTGTCCGTTTAAGGTACCGGCTTCCAGTGCCGTCGGCATCTGGGGCGGGTGTTCCTTCAGATACGTCTGCACACCGCTTCCTCCTGAGAGCAGCGGACGTATACGAAGACCTTCTCTCACATAGATACCGCCTGTTCCCTGTGGTCCCAGAAGTCCCTTATGGCCTGTAAAGCAGAGAATATCGATGTTCATCTTCTGCACATCAATGTCGAATACCCCTGCAGTCTGAGACGCATCGACGATATAGATCAGTCCATGTTTCCTCGCTATTGTACCAATGCGTATCAGGTCCAGCAGGTTTCCGGTCAGATTGGATCCATGCGTCGTAATCAGAACTTTCGTATTGGGCCGAATGTTTTTTTCAATATCCTCATAGTTTATATTCCCCTGCTGATCTGCCGGCAGAATCGTCAGCTGAACTCCTGCCTTTTCCATTTCGTACAGGGGCCGCAGAACAGAGTTATGTTCCAGCGCTGTAGTGATCACATGGTCCCCTGGACTCAGAGTTCCCTTGATGGCGATATTCAGACTTTGAGTGGAATTGGCAGTAAAGGCAATCTGTTCGGGGCTTTCTGCATGAAACAGTTCCGCCAGAGCAAGTCTTGCATCATAAATCACCCTGGAGGTACTCAGTGCATTGCTGTGTGCTCCCCGTCCCGAGTTGCCCATGGTATATAGCGCGTCTGTTATGGCCTGAATCACACATTCCGGTTTGCGAAGTGTTGTCGCCGCATTATCGAAATAAATCATATTTTTTCACCTCACACCATACAGAGGCAGCAGCCCTGATGCTGAATGCTGTGGCGCTGCATCAGATCCAGCAGCGCAGCCTGACTTTCCGGCTTTGCACACCAGGCCAGACCACAGTCTGCCGTAATGCTTCCCGGTACCGGAATAATTCTTCCTTCTGCCCCTTCTTCCTTACAGGCCTGTTCCATGGCCATTGCGGCCGTAGTCGTATAGAATGTAATTACAAGTTTTTCTGTTCGCTTAATCATAGTAGTGTTCCAATTCTTCCATAGCTTCCCGCGTATCCACATCCATCAGCTCATGAAGATCTTCTACCTGCATCATGGATACTTTTTCTGGATACTTCTTAAGAATCCAGCTGCCGCCTTTTCCTTCCGGAAGGGTCTTCAGTGCTTCTTTACTCCAGGTTGGGAAGATAACCGGAGATCCCGGAAACTCATCATGGCAGGTCCGCCAGATTTTATCTTTTTCGTTCACCGCACAGTGAAGCAGCGCCGCCACCGTCTCCCTTCGAAGGAGAGGCTGGTCCGCCGGACAGAACATATAACCATCTGCATCCCCCAGAGCCTCCATTCCCAGTCTGACCGTGTCACTGCGGTGCGGCAGATCATGAAAAACAACCTCCACTCCTCTGTCTCTGCACAGCTTTACCACATCTTCATGTCTTGTCACCACCACACGCCGTCCGAATAAGCCTTCTGTAGCATCCAATACATAAGAAATCATTGGTTTACCCATAAAATTTATCATCAACTTATTTCCGCCAAACCGTTTTCCCAGGCCTGATGCCATAATAACGCATCCCACATTTCCAAAAGGTTCGTCCAGATCGATGACGAAGGCATCTTCTCTGCTGCACAGTAACTGCAGGAAGGCCAGATCCTGCTTTCTTACCACTGCAGCCACCTGCTTTGCTTCCATAAGCTGCAAAATCGCCTCACAGTAGGCCTCACATTCCGTTTCCAGGTATCCGATTTCATCGATGCTGACCCAGGGACTGTCAGAGTCTGCAGCACGCTGCAGTGCTTCGATGCCAAGGTGAAGGAATCCATCCTGCACAACTTTCATACGGTTTTCACATCCCTGGCGCGTTTCGTCGAAGATTCCCGCCTGTGCAGTTTCTCCCGTGACAGAATCCTTTAACCATACGGATTTTCCCGGTTCTGCCCAAGTTGTAATTCCGGGAAGAGGCTGATCAAATAAGGCATTCAGCAGTGTGGTCTTTCCGCTTCCCCGGCCGCCTGTCAGGATCAGGTGACGTTTACCGCTGCTCTGAAAAGAATTCCAGATAGAGCTGGCTGTTGGCCTGTATGCAGGCGTTCCGATATGCTTCATAACGCGTCATCCATTCCTTTCCCTCTGTTGTCAGCTGGCTTCCTCCTCCATCTTTTCCGCCTGTCATGCGGGAAGTCAGCGGAAATCCCAGAGCAGTTTCCGCATTCTTCAATACTTTCAAAGCCTTGGTATAGGCCATGTTCATAGACATGGCAGCTGCACGCAGTGACCCTGTTTCTTCTACCGCACGTAAAAGTCTGAACGGTCCTTCCCCAAAAAACTTTTCCTCGTTGTCATCGAGAAAAACAATCTTTGTCACGGCCTTCATTGGTCATCCTCCCTGAGCATGATTAACTGCTCCCCACCATTTCGCATTCTGCAGCTCTGCAAATTAACGGGACCATATATTTTGCTGAGCAATTGCTCCATTTTATCGAGATTATCTGTCTTTGGCCGGATTATTTCCAATACGTTACCATCCGACAGAAGCAGAAGTTTATCACAGTAATTCAGTGCCAGCGCAGGATCATGGAGGGTAACAATGGCCCCCCGTCCACCTTCCTGTACCCAGCTTCGGATCATCTTCAGCATCTGGTAACGATACCGGAAATCCAGTGCACTTTCCGGTTCATCTAAAAGCAGAAGTCTGCTGTCCGATACCAGCGTACGGGCCAGAACGCACATCTGCTTCTGTCCCTCACTGAGATTCAGGTAATTGACCTCTTCCATTCCACCAAGCCCTACCTGCTTCAGCATCTGCCGTGAACGTTCTATCATAGTCCCATCCGGATGCTGCAAAAGCTTCAGCTGAGGATTAAAGCCCATCAGTACCACATCCATTGCTGAAATATCAATGCCGATGCCGCTGCGCTGCGGAATATAGCTGCATAATCCGGCAAGCCGCCGAGGCGGCAGATTCTCAAGCAGCTCACTCTGCAGTATGCAGGAACCTTCGTGAGGCAGAATTCCGCAGATGGCTTTCAGCAGTGTAGTTTTTCCGCTGCCGTTTGCCCCCAAAATCCCCAGAACAGAACCTTCCTCCAGATCAAAGGACAGATTATGAACCACCTTCTTCGTATGATACCCTGCGGTTATATTTTTTGCAGAGAAGAAAGTCATACGCCTCTCCTTTCTCTTACAATGAGATACACTAAAAATGGTGCGCCCAGAAGGCTGGTAAAAATGCTGACCGGAAGTTCCGTCTGGGCCACGCTGCGTGCCAGAATATCAGCACTGCAAAGCAGAATGCCTCCTGCAATTCCGCTGAGCATCATAGTACCCAGCCGATTGTTTTTCGTCAGAAGGCGGGCACTGTGAGGTGCCAGAAGTCCCACAAAGCTGATTAAGCCGGACAGGCTGACCACCGATGCCACAACCAGAGTCGCCAGAAGCAAAATGATCAGCCGCATCTTTGCCACATCAACACCCAGCATCCGTGCTTCTCCCTCTTCCGCTGACAGCATAATCAGCTGGCGATGCAGAAGAAAAAGCACCACAAGGCAGATTACACATAAAGCCAGATTCCAGCCGATGGAGTACGCGCTGATTCCGTTGAGACTTCCCATAATCCAGTACTCGATGGATGCCAGTTCCCGTTCCGGATCTGCAGTGAGCTTCAGACACATGAGAAGGGTCTGAGCCAGAGAATGTACCGCAATTCCGGCTAAAACGATAGTGCTGTTTTTTCCGCTTCGATCCAGTGAAGATAAAAGCAATGCAAGGCTTACTGCAGTCAGCGCCCCTGCAAAAGCAGAGATTGTCACCGCCGCTGCACCGGACAGAAACAGAATGCCTGCTGCAGCACCGGCGCTGGCACCGGAGGATACACCGATAATATCCGGAGCAGCCAATGGGTTGCGAAAGACTGTCTGATAGACGAATCCTGATACTCCCAGAGCAAAGCCGCCGAAGACACCAACTACAATACGGCTCAGACGGAGAGTCAGAAATACCCTCCACTGCATTTCATCTCCTGCCAGAAGCAGCTTAAGGCTCAACGGGTATTTCCCCACAAACAAACTAAAAGCAGCCAGGGCAAGCAAAAGAACCGCCCCGGCTGTGCAATATAATTTCGTTGTATTAGTTTTCGCTGTATTTAAAACCATAGAATGTTTCATAATATTCATCCATAACTGCTGTGCAGTCTTCTTCAGCCATCAGATCCGGATGGAGCACACTCGCCAGCCATAATGATCCCAGAATGCTTCCTGGAACCGGGCTGTCCCACGCTTCTGCATTTCCCGGAACCTGGAACACCTGCTTCTTTTCTACTGCTGCACATCCTGCCAGATTTGGATCAGCCAGAACATCTTCCACTGTGTAAGTTGCATCGGAAGCCAGAATAATGTATTCCGGATTCCAGGTCAGCAGCTGTTCGTAGTCGATTTCTACCCAGTAAGTGTCGGTCAGTTCTGCTGCCACATTGGTTCCGCCCGCCATGCGGATCATATCAGACTGATACATGGCATCCCCTGCTGTAGACAGCATGCTGGAGTTGCCTGCCAGATATACAGTTGGTGTTTCCACATCCTTCAGTACTTCTTCCAGCAGTGCTTCCTGATCTCCAATAAAACCAATCAGCGTTTCTGCTCTTTCCTGTGTACCGGTTGCCTGTGCAATCAGGTTCACCATTTCTTCCAGCAGTTCTCCGTTTTCAGGATTTACCAGCAAAACATCGATACCCAGGCCTTCCAGCTGTTCGGCTGCTGCTTTTAACTTCAGCGGCAGAATTACCAGATCCGGACTCAATGCAGCACAGCCTTCCAGGTCAAATTCCTTGGCAGTGCCCACGTTCTTCATGGTAGTCAGCTGCGGTGCACTTACCTTGTACAGGAATCTGTTTTCATTCTTCGCTTCCACACCAACCATCTTTTCATCCAGGTCCAGTGCAATCAGCAGACTTGTGGAGATATAGTAGCCACTCACAAGCTTTTCCGGCTGTGCTTCGATTGTTACCTCACGGCCTGCCTGGTCAGTTACCGTAACAGGATAGTTTCCAGTGCTGTCAGCACCGCCGTTTTCTGTACCGGCGCTCTGACCGCATGCTGCCATGGACAGAATCATGACCAGAATCAATAATACAGATATAATTTTTTTCATTATGTTCCTCCGTTGTTGTTTTTAAAGTATAACGATATTATAGCAAAGACACTTTGAAAAAACAAGTTTTTCTGCTATAATATGTAGTTAGTTATAATAGATGTAGTATACATAAAAGCAGATCATCATATCACTTGGAGGTACTATATGATTACCATACAGAAATATGTCCGTGCCCAGAGCCTGGAAGAGGCATGGCAGTTAAATCAGAGCAAACGAAACCGGATCATCGGCGGTATGCTCTGGATGCGTCTTGGCTCCGGCCCCATCAATACAGCCATCGATTTATCCGGACTTGGTCTGGATACCATCGTTGAAACCGATGCAGAATTCTCTATCGGTGCCATGGCTTCTCTGAGAGACCTGGAAGTTCATGAAGGTCTGAATTCCTACTCCTGCGGAGCAGTCAGAAATGCAGTGAAAGATATCGTAGGTGTACAGTTCAGAAATATGGCTACCGTAGGAGGCAGCATCTGGGGAAGATTTGGTTTTTCCGATGTGCTGACCGTATTCCTGGCCATGGACACTTATGTCGAATTATATAAAGGAGGTATCGTTCCCCTGGAAGAATTCGCTAAGCTTCGAGCAGACAGCGACATTCTGGTCCGCATCATCGTAAAGAAGACACCAGGCAATGTAGTTTACACTTCCATGCGTAACCAGCGTACCGACTTCCCTGTTCTGGCCTGTGCTGTATCCTGTATTGACGGTCAGTACAGACTGGCGATCGGCGCAAGACCGGTCCGTGCGGCCCTGTTCCGCGATGAAAAATCCATTCTTGCCGGCGGTATCACAGAAGACAGCGCAAGAGATTTTGCACAGTATGCAGGCGAAGTAGTTCATACAGGAAGCAACATGCGAGGCAGCGCTGCCTACCGCACCCATCTGGTAAAAGTCCTGACACAGCGCAGTCTGCAGGAACTGGGAGGTATGTAACATGGAAATCAAACTGAAATTAAACGGCAGAGCCGTAACCGGCTCTATCGAAGCAGACACCATCCTGCTGGATTTTCTGCGTGAAAAAGGTTGTCTCAGCGTGAAAAGAGGCTGTGACACATCCAACTGCGGACTGTGTACCGTTCTCATGGACGGAAAGCCGGTTCTTTCCTGCTCCATGCTTGCTGCCCGTGCAGATGGTCATGAAATATATACACTGGAAGGCCTGCAGGAAGAAGCCGCAGCGTTCACCGGCTTTATTGCAGACCAGGGTGCAGATCAGTGCGGATTCTGCAATCCGGGATTCGTGATGAACACTGTAGCTTTGCTCCGCGAAAATCCGGATCCTTCCGATGATGAAATCCGTGCATTCCTTGCGGGAAATCTGTGCCGCTGCTCCGGTTATGAAGGACAGCTGCGAGGTATCCGTGCCTTTTTAGAATCCCGCAGAGCATAAGGAGATAGTTAATTATGGAACAGAGAAAATACAGAGAATATAAAGCAGTCAATAAGTCTTTCCGAAAGAAAGACGCCATGCAGCTGCTCCACGGCAAGCCGGTCTACACCGCAGACGTTACACCGGATGATGCCCTTATCGTTAAAATTCTCCGCAGCCCTCACGCCAATGCAATCGTAAAGTCTGTTAAGACTGATACCGCGAAAAAAGTGCCGGGCGTTGTGGACATCTTTACCTGGGAAGACGTTCCGAAAAACCGTTTCGCCATTGCAGGCCAGACCTATCCGGAAATGTCCCCTTATGATCGCCTGATTCTGGACCGTCATGTGCGTTTTGCCGGAGATGCTGTAGCTCTCATCGCAGCTGAAAATGAGAAAGCTGCCCTGAAAGCCATGCGCATGATTAAGGTGGAATATGAGGTTCTGGATGCTGTGCTGGACTTCCGTACTGCCCTGGACAATCCAACCCTGGTTCATCCGGAAGATGACTGGTTCCCTCCAGTTCAGGTAGGCGGCGATCCAAAGAGAAACCTGGTAGCAACCGACTGCGAAACCCACGGAGATGTAGACGCAATTCTGGAAGACTGCGATATTTTGCTGGAACGTACCTACCATACCCGTGCTTTTAACCAGGCTATGATGGAAACCTTCAACACTTATACCAGTCTGGACCGTTACGGACGTCTGCACGTGATTTCCTCGACTCAGATTGTCTTCCATACCCGCCGTATTTTATCCAATGCGCTGGGTATTCCTAAGAGCCGCATCCGTGTGGAAAAGCCGCGTATCGGCGGCGGATTCGGTGCTAAGCAGACTGCCGTATGTGAAGTATACCCTGCCTTTGTTACCATGAAAACAGGACGTCCTGCCCGCATTACCTACACCCGTGAAGAGGCACAGATTGCAGGCTCCCCTCGTCATGAAATGGAAATCACCGTGCGTCTTGGTGCGAGCCTCGACGGTAAAATCCGTGCCGTAGACTTTTATACCCTTTCCAATACAGGTGCTTACGGCGAACACGGTCCGACTACAGTCGGTCTTTCTGCACATAAATCCCTGCCGCTTTATACCGGCGGGCTGGAAGCCCACCGCTTCCGTTTCGATGTAGTTTACACCAACCATCAGGCATCTGGTGCTTACCGTGGCTACGGTGCCACCCAGGGTATTTTCGCCATGGAAAGTATCGTAAACGAACTGGCGGAACATCTTGGTATGGACCCTACTGTCATCCGTGACAAAAACATGGTTAAAGAAGGCATGGAAATGCCGGCGTACTATGGTGAAACTGCAGAAGCCTGCGCTCTGGACCGCTGTATGGAACGCTGCCGCGAAATCTTCGACTGGGACAAGCGTTATCCGGTACGTGACATGGGCAACGGCAAAGTCCGTGCTGCCGGCGTTGCTATGGCTATGCAGGGTTCCTGTATTAACTTTGTTGACGTTGGTTCAGCTACCATTAAGCTCAGTGACGACGGTACCTATAACCTGATTATTGGTGCCGCTGATATGGGCACAGGCTGCGATACCATTCTGGCACAGATGGCAGCAGAGTGTATGGAATGCAGCATCGATGATATCGCAGTATTCGGCGCAGATACAGACGTCTCCCCTTACGACTCCGGTTCCTATGCATCTTCTACCACTTATATCACAGGTAAGGCGGTAGAAAATGCCTGCACAGAGCTGAAAAAGCAGATTTGTGCTATCGCTGCAGGAATGATGGAAGGTGAAGAGGAAGATGTGCAGTTTGAAAAGGGCTGCGTTCGTCACATGGGTACAGGCCAGACCATTTCCCTGAGCGATATCGCATACAAGGTGCAGCTGGGTAATACCATTCCGGCTGTGGCCACTGCGACTCACTCATCTCCAGTCTCCCCTCCTCCTTACATGGTAGGCATGGTGGAAATCGAGCTGGATAAGCTGACCGGTCAGGTCACCATTCTGGATTATATGGCAGTCGTAGACTGCGGTATTCCAATTAATCCTGCACTGGCAAGAATTCAGACAGAAGGCGGAATCGTACAGGGAATCGGACATACACTGATGGAAAATGTCACCTACGACGAAAATGGTAAGCCAATGGAATCTTCCTTCATGCAGTACAAGATTCCAACACGTCTGGATATGGGTAATCTGAAAGTGGAATTTGAACACAGTTATGAACCGACCGGCCCATTTGGTGCCAAATCCATCGGCGAAATCGTAATCAACACACCGGCTCCTGCTATCGCACACGCAATTTACCGTGCTACCGGCGTTTGGCATTCTGAGCTTCCGATCACTCCGGAAAAAATTGCAATGTCACTGGTTTAATAAATTATTTGAATAGTCATCGATTTTATAACATGAACGAATTTAGGAGGATTAATATGAACTATGATATTATCATTGTTGGTGCAGGCCCTGGCGGTATTTTTTCTGCATACGAATTGGCAAAGCTTGCACCAGAGCTGAAGGTCGGCGTATTCGAAGCAGGACATGCACTGAACAAGCGTCACTGCCCGATTGACGGTGAAAAGATTAAGACCTGCATCAGCTGCAAGAGCTGTTCCATTATGAGCGGATTCGGCGGTGCCGGTGCCTTCTCTGATGGTAAATATAACATTACTAACGACTTCGGCGGTACCCTGCACGAATACATCGGCAAGAAGCAGGCACTGGATCTGATGGGTTATGTAGATGAAATCAACATGCGTTACGGCGGTGAAGGCACCAAGCTTTACACCACTGCAGGTTCCAAGTTCAAGAAGCTGTGCATCCAGCACGATTTACACCTGTTAGATGCATCCGTAAGACATCTGGGGACAGATATTAATTACGTAGTACTGGAAAATCTGTATGCGGAACTGAAAGACAAGGTTGACTTCTACTTTGATACTCCGGTAAAGACTGTTGCAGTTGCAGACGGTGGCTATGAAGTGCAGACTGAAGATGAAAATTACACCTGTAAGCAGTGCATTATTTCCGTTGGCCGTGTTGGCAGCAAGTGGATGGAAAGTACCTGTAAGGAACTGAACATCCCTACCAAGTCCAACAGAGTTGATATCGGTGTCCGCGTGGAACTGCCGGCTGAAGTATTCTCTCACCTGACAGATGAACTGTACGAAAGCAAGATTGTTTACAAAACCGAAAAGTACGGTGATAAGGTTCGTACCTTCTGTATGAATCCAAAGGGTGCAGTGGTTAACGAAAACACCAACGGTATTATCACAGCAAACGGTCACAGCTATGAAGACCCTGCTCTGCAGACCAACAACACCAACTTCGCACTGCTGGTATCCAAGCACTTCTCCGAACCATTCAAGGATTCCAACGGCTATGGTGAATCCATTGCACGTCTTTCCAACATGCTGGGCGGCGGTGTACTGGTACAGCGTTTCGGCGACCTGATCAGAGGTCAGAGAACAACCGAAAAGCGTATGGAAGATGCATTCATCACCCCTACTCTGAATGCAACTCCTGGTGACTTGAGCCTCGTTCTGCCAAAGCGCATCCTGGACGGTATCGTAGAAATGATCTACGCGCTGGATAAGGTAGCACCTGGTACTGCAAACGATGACACTCTGTTATACGGCGTAGAAGTAAAGTTCTACAACATGGAAGTTGCAGTAAATGAAAAACTGGAAACACTGCATAAGGGCTTATACATCATCGGTGACGGCAGCGGTATCACACACTCCCTCTCCCACGCATCTGCAAGTGGTGTATATGTAGCACGTAACATTATCGGTAAATAAAATAAAAAATAATAAGAAAAGAAAAGAAAAGGAAGCAATTATGAGTACAACTACTACTACCTTAGACAAAGACGCTATTACATGGGGACAGAAACAGTATCACATTGCACTGTGTCCGGAAGATATTGGTGAATATGTACTTCTGCCGGGAGATCCTGCCCGCAGTGACATCGCAGCAAAGTATCTCGAAAATGCAGAACTGAAGGCAAATAACCGCGAACATCGCACCTTCACCGGCTATTACAAAGGCGTTAAAATCAGCGTTACCTCTACCGGTATGGGCTGCCCTTCTACCGCTATCGCAGCAGAAGAGCTGATTCGTATCGGTGCAAAGAATCTGATTCGTATCGGAAGCAGCGCGGCTCTGGATCCCCGCGTAAAAATTGGTGACCTGATGATTTCTGTCGGTGCAATGAAAAACGAAGGTACTTCCAGATTCTACGTACCTGATTCCATGCCTGCAGTACCAGATTTAGATCTGACCTATACGCTGATTCAGACCGCTAAGGAAATGACTGAAGGCACTGATATCGATGTTTACACCGGTATCACCTCCTCCGATGATGCTTTCTACGGCGAAACACCTGAATTCCTGGACAATCTGCGTTCTTACAAGGTAATGAATCTGGATATGGAATCTTCTGCGCTGTATACTGTAGCTCACCTGCGTGGCGTACGTGCAGCTACTATTAACGGTACTTCCGGTAACCTGACCAATGCAGAGGTAATCTACACCAAGAAAAACGAAAGACTCTATGAAGCATGGGAAAAGGAAATCCAGGTTGTTCTGGAAACCATCTACCGTATGGAACAGAAAAAAGCAACCGGTAAACCTGAACTCTAACATGATGATATTCTGATTGGAGGAAAATTGATGAATTTCTTAGAAGAAAGAATTGTAAAAGACGGAATCGTCAAGCCTGGTAATGTTTTGAAAGTTGACAGTTTTTTAAACCACCAGATGGACATTACTCTGATGGAAGAAATTGGTCGTGAATTTAAACGCCGCTTTGGACACAAGACCATTACTAAAGTCATGACAATCGAAGCATCCGGCATTGGTATTGCAGCATTTGTTGCCAGGGAGTTTGGTGTTCCCATGGTTTTTGCAAAGAAGTCCAAGTCCATAAATATCGATGGTGATATGTATGTTGCTGAAGTTGAATCCTTTACTCATAAAAACAAAAATCAGGTTATTGTTTCTAAAAAATTTCTCCATGAAGGTGAACACATTCTGATTATTGATGATTTCCTGGCCAATGGCTGTGCACTGCAGGGGCTGATTTCTATCGCAGAATCGGCTGGTGCCATTGTAGAAGGATGCGGCATTGTTATCGAGAAAGGATTCCAGGTTGGCGGCCGTATCATTCGAAACTTTGGTTATCACGTTGAATCTCTGGCTATCGTAGATGCTATGGATGCTGAAACCGGAACAATCACGTTCCGTGAGCAGAACTAAAACACCGATAAAGACAGCACAAAACCTTGTAATTCATATATGTAAACATCATTCTTCTAAACTCCCCATCGTTTACTCTCAGAGGATATACGGTGGGGAGTTTTTTTATAAAACAAGAATGCCTGCCCCGATTAAGGGCAGGCATTCTTTTACTGCAAATCTTACTTATTCATATCCTTATGTATAATCTTGCGCATCGCTTCGATAGCAACCTGAATTGCCCGGTCTTCCAGATTCTTCAGAGGCTGTGTTTCGCCCTGGCCATCGTATTCCTTGCAGTTGGTAGCAGACACCATAACGCAGGATGCACGGATACCAAGGCTTGTCGCAATCAGGAACATAGGTGCACACTCCATACTGGTATTGGTAGCGCCTCCCTTGACATAGGACTCCCAGCGATAGATCAGTTCGGGACCCACAGGCTTGGTTTCAGGAGCTGACTGTGTATAGAAGGAAGCCTTTGTGATGGTAACACCAGTATCATAAGGGAATCCCTTTTCGACAGCAGCTTCTTCCAGTGCCTTCACCATCTGGAAATCAGGAACTGCAGGATACTCCAGAGGAAGATAGTGACACCCTACCCCTTCCATACGGACCGCACCGGTAGGAATGCATATATCCCCCTGACGAACCTTAGGAGAAACGGAAGCACAGCTACCTACCCGCATCATAGTATCCACGCCGCACTGGAACAGTTCTTCCATAGCAATGGCAGTAGAAGGTCCACCGATACCGGTGCTGGTAACGGCTACAGGAACTCCGTCCAGGGTTCCTGTCCATGTACGGTACTCACGGTGAAAAGCGATTTCCTTAGGATTCTCGAAGTACTTTGCTATTTTTTCTGTACGTTCAGGACTGCCTGGTAAAAATACGTATCTTCCAACATCACCAGGACTAATTGCGATATGCATCATTTTTTTCTTTTCCATCGTGGGAAACCTGCCTTTCATAGAATTGCGGAATATATCGCAATCCCGCTCAAAACTCATTCGTTGTCATTAATACATTCTACTATAGGTTCCATATACTGTCAATCCGGAACAGTATATCCTTATCATCATTGCTTCGTAACCGGCAATGATAAAGATTTGCAAAAATGACAAAGAACGGCAGACTGTACATTCTGCCGTTCTAAAAGTTGATCAACTATATTATTTTATGTTCGAAAGATTAAGCTTCAGCTACGACTTCCTTGCCATCATAGTAGTTGCAGTTAGGGCAAACTCTGTGAGGGAGCTTAGGTTCGTGGCACTGTGGGCATACGGATAAGCCTGGTGCTGTCATCTTCATGTTAGCGGATCTTCTCTTGTCTCTTCTAGCCTTAGAAGTTTTTCTCTTAGGTACTGCCATAGTTAACACCTCCTTGATCGAAAATCTTTATATGATTTCGTCGAAACGTCATATTCAAACGTCAACTATTTAAGTATACACTAAAGATTGCTGTTTGTCAACAATTATTTTAACTTGGAAACGATATTCAGAGTATCTCTTGCAATCATCAGTTCTTCGTTAGTAGGGATCAGCAGCAGCTTAACCTTTGCGTCGTCAGTGGAGATAACAGTTTCCTTACCTCTTACCTTGTTCTTAACAACGTCCAGCTTGATGCCCAGGTTGCCCAGTTCCTGACAGATTACTTCTCTCATGTAGATGTCGTTTTCACCAACGCCTGCGGTGAATACGATGCAGTCTACGCCGTTCATTTCAGCGATGTAAGCACCGATGTAAGCTCTTACCTTGTGAGCGAATACCTTCAGTGCCAGAGCTGCTCTTTCGTTACCATCTTCCAGAGCTGCTTCGATGTCTCTGAAGTCGGAGGAAACGCCGGAAATACCCAGAACGCCGGACTGCTTGTTCAGCACGTTGTCAGCTTCTGCCATAGTCAGACCTTCCTTCTTAGCGATGAAGTTTACGATAGCAGGGTCGATGTCGCCGGAACGAGTACCCATTACCAGACCTTCCAGTGGAGTGAAGCCCATGGAAGTATCGATACACTTGCCGCCCTTGATTGCGGAAACGGAAGCACCGTTACCCAGGTGGCAGGTGATGATCTTCAGATCGTTGATGTTTACGTTCAGCATGTCAGCTGCTCTCTGGGATACGTACTTGTGGGAAGTACCGTGGAAGCCGTATCTTCTTACGCCGTACTTAGTGTAGTATTCGTAAGGCAGAGCGTAGATATAGGATTCAGCAGGCATAGTCTGATGGAAAGCAGTATCGAATACGCCTACCATTGGAGTAGTTGGCATCAGTTCCTTGCATGCTGCGATACCCAGTAAGTTAGGTGGGTTGTGCAGAGGAGCCAGTTCTACGCATTCTTCCAGAGCCTTGATAACTTCTTCAGTGATCAGAACGGAATCAGCATACTTTTCACCAGCGTGAACTACTCTGTGACCTACTGCACCGATTTCGTCCATGGAGGTTACAACGCCGTGGTCAGCATCCTGAATTGCCATCAGAACCTGAGCGATTGCATCCTTGTGGTCTTCCATTGGAGTAACCAGCTTGTACTTGTCCATACCAGTCTTTTCGTGAGTGATTACAGAACCTTCCATACCGATTCTTTCAACCAGACCCTTAGCCAGTAAGGATTCGTTGGTCATGTCCAGAACCTGATACTTTAAGGAAGAACTGCCGCAGTTAATTACTAAAACTTTCATTATAATGTATCCTCCATATAAAAATATTAGAAAAATTGGATTAACTAAATTTAACCTTATTTATTATACACTTGCCAATTTGCTTTTTCAAGGGGTTTGCCGAAAAATTCGTACACATTCGACAAAATCACTGTACTTATACATGTCCCGCCCTGCCGCAAGGTTATATAGATCTGCTGCAAGAATATCCTTTTCGATCGTACTTTCAATTTCCGGTGCATACTGCAGATCTTTATTTATATTGGTAATAATCGGAAGCATGCATATTTCTGCCTTTTTCACCTGCTTCAGGTATCTGCTTCCCTTCTCGTTTGCGGCCAGCACACGGACATAATCCTTCATGTGACTTACATCTTCTCTTGTGATTCCCAGCAAAATCTGCACGATAAACCGCTGTACCCTTGTCCTGGTGTACCGTTTGGATTTCAACGCTTCTGCCAGTTCATCCAGGCTTTGGCAGTTTCTGATCACCTTTTTGGCATTATTCCCAAGTCCCGCATCTCCTGCACTGACTGCATCCAGCTCTGCTGCTGGCATGGTCAGAATTTTCTGAGCGGTCATGCGGAACAGCACGTCATCCTTTCCACCGGTATCAATACAGTCTTCCCACAAAGTATGAGGCATCAAAGAGGAAACATCTTTCCCGGTCAACATCTGCTGCCGGATAAAACTTGCTGACGCAAACCTGCCCCTTGCCTCCATTTCATGGTAGCCTGTCCCCTCACGTTTTACCGTCAGCGGCTTGGCTGCATCCATATATTTCAGATATTCCAGTGCCAGAATATTATTTGGTTCTGCAAGCACTGTCATTTCTTCATCCGTAAGAAATTCCCTCATGGCTTCCTGGCGTGCTCTCGGCCAGCTGAGACCTTCCTTCAGACTTTTTTCCATGGATGATTCCAGAACAGAATTCTTATCTGCCAGCTTGTCCGCCACAGACTGCAGAAGATCCAGAGATCCGCATTCACTGCCGAAGGAAATAAAGTCAGCGCCCAGATTTTGCAGGATATTAACACCGGACCGAGCAAAAACTGCCGCATGACTGCATGCAGCCACAGTCGGCATTTCCACCACCAGATCCACACCGCCTTTCACAGCCAGCTCGGCCCTGGTCCACTTGTCAGCAATGGCCATCTCACCACGCTGGGTAAAGTTCCCGCTCATGACCGCAATAATCACGTCTGCTCCAGTCTGCCGCCTCGTTTCATCAGCATGATACTGGTGCCCGTTATGAAACGGATTATATTCAGCTATGATTCCTACACTTCTCAACTCGTTCAAATCTAACTCCTAACTTATCTGTCCGCAGGAAACCTCCGGTCCCATTCCTTCGTAATAATTTCCTGGTATTTTATTATACCATAATCTGTACCAGGATAATAGCCAGAATTCCGGCCAGGATACCGTGTGTTGCTTTTATTTTAATGATGTCACACAATCCCAGACCGCTGCCGGCAGCCATGGAAACCGACTGGCCGATGACGGACATACCGCCGAAAGATACCAGAAACGAAGAAAGAACGACCTTCATTTCCATGGAAATATTACAGGCACCAATCATGCTGCTTCCTGCAGTCATTTCCAACATACCTTTCAGGACAGAACGGAAGGTCTCACTTCCAATCCCGGAAAAGAAATTGGAGAGTTCAATCAGATTCATTCCAATCATAAACAGCATCAGATACGCCAAAATCACGGCCATAGCTCTGAACCCTGACAGAATGGATGCAGAAAAGTGTTCCATCAGACCAACCTGCGTTACTTTATTTTTAGCAGGCGCTGACGCCGGGCGTGCATATTTTGCTCCGTTTTCGAACCACAGCAAACCATTGAGGAACGCCCCGCCGTAATGTGCCAGAAGAACTGCTGCCGCTGCATCCCTGCCTCCCAGAAAACTGCCGATTGTCCCCATAATAAAGGCTGGCCCTGTCACCAGGCTGTAGCTAAGGATGTGCCGCCCTGTTTCTCTGCTCAAATTACGTTCTATCGCCAGATCTGCCGTCACTTTTGCCCCCATGGGATATCCGGACAGAAAAGCCACCAGAAACGGATACGCCCGCGGCGGCAGCTTTTCCAGATTCCCTGTTCTCTTGATAAAGTCAGAGAAGATAAAAAACGGCAGCAGAACTGGAACGATGGAATTCGCCCAGATAATGATTGCCGATTTGGAACCAGCCTCTGTCACCTGCGGAAAACACACCATAGTAACCGTAAAAAGCACCGATGCAAACATTATGAATTTGTTTTTATTTCCAATAAAAAATCCCATGGCAAAGTATATGTCTCTGCCACAGGATTATTCACATTACTTACTGCTGTTCCTCAGTTTCATTCTGCGTCTTATAAGCCAGACGCTTCATTTCTTCGCGGTTTTCAGACAGAACACCATTAATGGATTCGAAAGTCTTTTCCAGGTTGGTGTACATTTCGCCGAAATACTTCATGTTCAGCTCATCCATCTTACCCTGCATGTCAAAGAGCATCTTATCTACGTAATCGTAAGTACGCATCTTCATTACCTTGGCATGAGTTTCTGCGTCCTGACGGATCTGTTCAGCCAGCTTGGTTGCACGCAGTGTAATATCATCCGTTTCAACCAGATAATCAGCCTGCTTCTTTGCTTCCTTGATAATGCGTTCGTATTCAGATTTTGCTTCTGCCAGAATGCGGTCACGTTCATCGCGGATCCACTTCGCCTGCTGAATATCATCCGGCAGAGCCAGACGGATTTCTCTTACCAGCTGAAAAACTTCTTCAGCATCCAGCATGATTTTGCCGGTCAGCGGCAGGCCAGGAGCCTCATCAACCAGATCTTCAACTTCTTCCAGCAGTTCTAATACTTTCATATTGTCTTCCATATCAGTATGCTCTCCCTTTCATTCTCTTCAGTACATTTTCAGGTACAAGCATCTCTCCGGTTCCTCCCAGAGAAATAACCTGCTTGGCCATGGTAGAACTTACGAAGGAATATTTCGCGTCTGCCATGAGAAATACCGTTTCAATTTTATCGTTATATAAGTGTTCGTGAAGATGGGCCATGGACTGTTCACTGTCAAAGTCACTCATGCAGCGAAGTCCGCGAACTACTACGTTAAAACCGTTGTTGTTTACATAATCAGCCAGAAGACCGCGGCACTGGGACACAGTTACATTAGGCAGATGTGCAGTTGCTTCCGCAATCATTTCCATCCGCTCTTCGAAAGTAAACATGGTCTTCTTTTCCAGATTAACCACAACACCCACTACAACTTCATCAAATATGTTGGCAGCTCTTTCGATAATATCCAGATGACCCATGGTCATCGGATCGAAAGAACCTGCATACAGAGCTTTGGTTGTCATTGATTCCATACCTGTGCTTTCTTAATTTTACAAATATTTCAATACATTTTATCACATTTTTCGGACAGAATCAACTGTTAGCCGTAAATGCTGAAGGTCTGGGAGCCGTATTTACGGTCTTTCAGCTTCACAAAACCTGCAATTTCATCCGGAAACGCATCTCTGGTTGCGTGTTCTGCCACAATAATGCCATCTTCCGCCAGAAGTTCCAAATCACGGATCAGTTCAAAGCAGTGCTCATAAAGCCCTTCCTGATACGGAGGATCCAGGAAGAAAATATCTATCGGTTCCTGAATTTTGTTCAGCACCTTTTCGTAGCTGCCGAAATATACAACGCTCCATTCTTCAGCTTTGCAGTGAGCCACATTTCTGCGGACAATGTCAATGCTGGTACGGGAGTTATCGCCAAAATAGCACTTGGCAGCGCCTCTGCTGATTGCTTCAAGACCCAGATTGCCGGTCCCTGCAAAAAGATCCACACAGACTGCGTCATACAGATTTCCGGAAATACTGCTGAAGAGGCCTTCTTTTACCTTTTCAGATGTGGGACGTATATCATTATTTAATGGAGTTTCAAGTTTTCTTCCCTTGAAGTCACCTGCTACAATTCTCATATCAGTTCACCTCATAAAAAAATATTTACAATATTATATAATATACTATTTTCTCAGGAAAATCAATGCCAGCTGTCTTCCAATCCCGCCATTTATTTCATGACATAAAAGAACTCCACCGGAACACAATAATTAACGTAATAGGAGGTGAACAATATGTCATTACAGGATAAGATGAACGTTGATGCAAAGCCTGCATTAAACAATTTAAAGACTGAAATTGCCAACGAACTGGGCATGACCAATTATGCTCAGATGGACAAGGGCAACCTGACAGCCCGTGAAAACGGATATGTTGGCGGCTATATGACCAAGAGACTGGTCGAAATGGCTGAAAGACAGTTATCTGGCAAGTAATCGGAGTTAACAAAACTCACCAGCAGCTCCGCTTAAGGCAGTAAAATCAGACTGCAGAGCGAAGCAATTCTATTCCAAAATTCAGATAAAAAGCAAAAAGGACGGTCTTCGGACGGTCCTTTTCGCTTGTATTTACTATAGCTGCAGCTGTATATTTTCGCCGAACATCTTCTGCACCCGGTCACGCAGTACCTGGTTTTCACCGTCCCGCAGATACGGATCCTCCTCCAGAATATCCAGAGCTACTTCCTTTACCTGCTCCAGCACATCTACATGTTTCACCAGATCAGCTATATTCAGTTCCGGCAGACCATGCTGTCTGGTACCGAAAATCTCACCCGGGCCACGAAGCTTCAGATCTTCTTCTGCAATGGTGAAACCATCGTTGGAATTTACCATGATTTCATTTCGTTTCGCAGAGACTTCTGTTTCTTTTCCGCAGATCAGAATACAGTGGGACTGGAGGCTGCTTCTGCCTACACGGCCTCTCAGCTGATGAAGCTGCGCCAGTCCGAAACGCTCACAGTTTTCAATAACCATAACAGTGGCATTGGCCACATCGATGCCGACTTCAATAACTACGGTAGACACCAGAATGTCAGTTTCGCCTGCCGCAAACCGTTCCATCACACCGTCTTTCTCCTGCTGCTTCATCCCGCCATGAACCAGGGCAACCCGAAGCTTTGGATATTTTGCAGAGATTTCTTCATATAACTCTTCTGCAGAGCGGCAGTCCAGAGCATCAGACTCCTCAATCAAAGGTGCAACCACATAGCACTGGCGGCCTTCCGCCACCTGGGATGCCACAAAATCATAGACTTTTCCGCGGGAATCATTATACCGAAGATGGGTTTTCACCGGCTTACGTCCTGCAGGCATGGTATCAATAATGGAGATATCCAGATCACCAAAAAGAATTACCGCCAAAGTACGGGGTATCGGTGTCGCTGTCATGACCAGAACGTTTGGATTCTGTCCTTTTTCTGTCAGCAGAGCACGCTGATTCACCCCGAAACGATGCTGCTCGTCGGTGATAACAAGCCCAAGCTTATGGAATTTCACATCCGGCTGAATGACAGCATGTGTACCAACCAGAACATGGATTTCTCCCTGCTCCAGTGCACTCAGCAGTTCACGTCGTTCCTTCGCTTTCGTACTGCTTGAAAGCATTTCCACACGAAGCCCCAGAGGCGCCAGATCCCGTCTCAGAGAGGCAAGATGCTGTTTGGCGAGCAGTTCTGTCGGAGCCATCATAACACCCTGAAAACCGGATTTTGCAGCTTTAAATAAGGCCATTTCTGCCACAGCGGTCTTACCGGAACCTACATCACCCTGCACCAGACGGTTCATCGGCTTATGAGCAGCCAGATCTGTTTCGATATCATTCCAGACCTTCTTCTGCCCTTCTGTAAGCTGAAACGGCAGTCTGTCCAGGAAAGGCTGCACAGATACCGCTTTCGGAATGATAATTCCTTCGGACTGGCTGCTTCGGCCTTTTTTTATATAGAAAAGTCCCGTCTGCAGAACCAGAAGTTCTTCAAATACCAGACGGTACCGGCTTTCTTTCACCCTTCTTTCATCCTTAGGGAAATGAATATTTTCGACAGCATAAGAGGGACTGCAGAGATGGCGGGTCATAACTACATGATTTGGAAGCCATTCTTCAATATCTTCTGCACATGGAAGTGCTGCTGCCTGCCAGCTTCGCATCTGATGCTGACTGATACCCTCCGTCAGCGGGTAAACCGGCAAAATCCCCCGCACATCGTCCTTTTCCCCTGTCTGGTGAAATTCCGGATGTGCCATCTGCCGTTTTCCCTTATTTAAAGTAATTTTTCCGAAAAGAGTATACTCCTCGCCCACCTGAAACTGGCCGGCAATGTACCGGGCATTGAAAAATACAAGCTCCACGGCACCTGTATTATCTTCCACCACCACACGCATGGGGGCTTTTTTCAGGTAAGGATTGCCCGGAAGTTTTTTTGACACCACACGGCCGCAGATCAGCACATCCCGGTCAAAAGGCGCTTCCATAATGGTCCACACCTTCGTACGGTCTTCATATTTTCTGGGGAAGAAATACAGAAGATCTTCAATCGTATGAATTTTCAGTCTGGAAAGAAGTTCCGTCTTTTTCGGACCGATGCCTTTCACACCGGAAACCGGACTTTTCAGTTCCATGTACGTTCCACCTCAATATCACGGGGAGCAACCTGTTTCGATTTCACGCCGACTACTTTCAGCAGAATCTTTCCAGGCTGCTGAGGAAAATAGGTCTTCAGCTCTGTTTCCATATGATTCAGAATCAATTCCGTGTTCTTCTGGATACTGGCACCGAAGGACATAATGAGATACATTTCCACATACAGTGCGCCTTCTGCTTCACAGACAATCATATGATCGGCGATTTCGCCCGGAGCCGGACGGCTTCCGCCGATACCGGTCAGCTGTTTGCCTTTTTCTGAAGCAAAAAATGCCTTTCCTTCCGTCAGACCGATTGCATCAAAGGCCATCTTTCCGAAAATATGTTTATTTATCTTAATTGTTCCTTTTTCATTTACGCGTTCCATAAGGCCACCGTCCTTTCAGAATTATTTTAACATATTCACGCACACATTACTAATCTTTTTCATAGAATATCAGGGGGTGAAACTATGGGTCATAACTGCCGCAAACGTAAATGCTTTGATTTCAACAAAGAAACGAAGGATATCGGTTTTGTGCTGCTTGTCTTCGGTTCTGTCACAATGTGCGCTTTTTTCCTTCCTCCGAAAGCATGGATCATCCTTCTGGGCATTCTGCTGATTATCTGCGGATTCACCCTCATGAAGAGGCCATGACATGAAAAAACCCCGAACGCTGGCCTGGCGTCGGGGTTATAAATTCATTTTTAATTAGATGGCACGGTTAACTTTATTAGATCTGATGCATCTAGTGCATACGTTCGCTCTTCTAACGGTTCCGTTTTCTTCTGCTACTCTTACAGTCTGAATGTTAGCATTCCACTTTCTTCTAGTGTGTCTGTTAGAGTGGGATACAGCGTTTCCGGATACCTGTCCCTTACCACAAATTTCACATTTTCTTGACATCTACCGCACCTCCTTTGATATATTCAAGCGTATAGCGTTGTTTCAAAATTTTATATTCAAGTCTTTTCAGCACTCGAACAATCGATATTATACACGATTCTGGCAAGCATTTCAAGTGTTTTTTTCAAAATATCGTAGATTTTATTGATATTTTTCTGATAAAACCACAATTCCCTCTTCCCTGGTCGCATTCATATCGATGATTCTCTGGTTTCGGCTGCCACGGAACTGCAGTGTAAGATCACGCTGCTCCTCCATATAGCGGCCGTCAATCAGATAATCTGTCAGATTCAGCAGTTCTTTCACTGCAGGACGGCCATCCTGCATCTGCTGAAGTTCTTCATAGGTGTATCCTGTGAAAATCAGAATATTCAGCTGAGGAAATCGGCTTCGGACTTCCCTGGCCAGTTCCAGAAAGGCTTCCGGCTGGCAAAGAGGCTCACCTCCGCTGAACGTAATACCATCCAGCATTGGATTTTTTTCGACAGCGTCTAATATTTTTTCAATTTCACAATCGTATCCCCCGTCAAAATCATGGGTAGCCGGATTATGACACCCTGCACAGCGATGCGGACATCCCTGACAGAACACCACAAAACGGATGCCCGGTCCGTCCACGAAAGACTCCCGGACCACACCGGCGATACGGATTTTGCCCGGAGTATACATTACAGCTGCTCCAGACCGGTGTTAACAGAATGCTTCACACGGTCTTTTTCTTCAGAAGATTTGGCATTGTTCCAGTGGTCCATGGTACCTACCAGGTAACCGGTGATACGGCGGATTCTTTCGAAGCCTACATCACCTTCGCCTTCCTTACGGCCGCACTGCGGACATTCATTGTCGATGATGCCGGTATAGCCGCAGCAAGGGTCTCTGTCAACCGGATGGTTGATGGAACCGTAACCGATGCCCTCTTCCTTCATGAATCTTACAACCTTTTCGAAGGCTTCCAGGTTCTTCAGCGGGTCACCGTCCAGTTCAATATAGGAAATATGTCCGCCGTTGGTCAGCTGATGATATGGAGCTTCCAGACGGATCTTGTCATAAGCACTGATTTCATGATATACAGGAACATGGAAGGAGTTTGTGTAATAATCACGGTCAGTTACGCCAGGGATAATACCGAACTTCTTCTTGTCGATTCTTACAAAACGTCCGGACAGACCTTCTGCAGGTGTTGCAATCAGAGACCAGTTCAGACCGGTTCTTCTTGCTTCTTCGTCCATTCTCTTTCTCATGTAGCCAACGATTTCCAGACCCAGGGACTGTGCTTCCTTGGATTCTCCGTGGTGCTTACCCAGCAGAACCTTCAGACATTCAGCCAGACCGATGAAACCTACAGTCAGAGTACCGTGCTTGATAACTTCTTCGATAGTATCTTCAGGTCCCAGCTTTTCGGAGTCAATCCAGATGCCCTGACCCATGAGGAATGGGAAGTTCTTAACCTTCTTCTGGGACTGAATTTTATATCTGTCGTTGAGCTGGCCGATTGCCAGGTCAATCACGCGGTCCAGACCTTCAAAGAAGAAGTCAATGTCACCCTTTGCCTTAATAGCAAGACGTGGCAGGTTGATGGAAGTAAAGGACAGGTTGCCTCTTCCGTAAACCACTTCTCTGGTTGGATCATAAGTATTTCCGATTACACGGGTTCTGCATCCCATGTAAGCACACTCTGTTTCAGGATGTCCTTCCACATAGTACTGCTTGTTGAACGGAGCATCCAGGAAGGAGAAGTTCGGGAACAGACGTTTAGCGGAAACTCTGCATGCCAGCTTAAACAGGTCGTAGTTCGGATCTTCAGGATTATAGTTTACGCCTTCCTTAACCTTGAAAATCTGGATTGGGAAGATTGGGGTTTCACCAAATCCCAGACCAGCTTCAGTAGCCTTCATTACAGATTCGATAACCAGACGGCCTTCCGGAGAAGTGTCAGTACCGTAGTTGATGGAACTGAACGGTACCTGTGCACCGGCTCTGGAATGCATGGTATTCAGGTTGTGAATAAATGCTTCCATTGCCTGATAAGTTTTTCTTACGATTTCCTTATCCGCATAAATGGTGGAACGTTCCTGCATTTTCTTGGCATCTTCTTCACTGACAATCTTCACCAGTTCAGCCAGTTCCAGTTCCTTAT
>JAZTZZ010000003.1:0-2911 GCA_045637765.1 Anaerovoracaceae bacterium
AGATGAGAGAAGCGATTCTGACTGTAGACAAGATGGAAAGACTGGAAAACATGGATGCAGTTGAAGTGGAAGCTAAGGAACACTTCGCTGAAATCTATCCGGACAACGGTAAGGACATCGGTTCCGTACTGTATAACATCACGAAGGAATCCGTTCGTTCCATGATTCTGGACGACGGTATCCGTCCTGACAACCGTAAGCATGAAGAAATCAGACCAATCTGGTGTGAAACAGGCCTGCTGCCAAGAACACACGGTACCGGTCTGTTCAAGAGAGCTCAGCCTCAGGTTATGTCCGTATGTACTCTGGCTCCTGCAAGCGAAGCACAGACTATCGACGGCATTACTGAAGAAACCAGCAAGAGATACATGCACCACTATAACTTCCCAGGCTTCTCTGTAGGTGAAGCTAAGACTTCCAGAAGCCCTGGCAGAAGAGAAATCGGTCACGGTGCTCTGGCTGAAAGAGCTCTGATTCCAGTGCTGCCAAGCCTGGACGAGTTCCCTTACGCAATCAGAGTGGTATCCGAAGTATTATCTTCCAATGGTTCCACTTCCATGGGTTCCACCTGTGGTTCCTGCCTGGCTCTGATGGACGCTGGTGTTCCTATCAAGAGACCGGTAGCTGGTATTGCAATGGGTCTGATTGAAAGAGTTAACGAAGACGGTTCTTCCGACTTCGCAATCCTGTCCGACATCCAGGGTATGGAAGACTTCCTGGGCGACATGGACTTCAAGGTAACCGGTACTGAAGTGGGTGTAACTGCTATCCAGATGGATATCAAGGTACACGGTCTGTCCAGAGACATTCTGGAAAAGGCTCTGCGTCAGGCAAAGGAAGGCAGAATGCACATCATGGGCAAGATGCTGGAAGAAATCGAAGCACCTAGAGCTGAAATGTCCAAGTACGCTCCAAGAGCTATCAACATGATGATCGATCCTGACAAGATCAGAATCGTAATCGGACCTGGTGGTAAGACTATCAACAGAATCGTTGATGAAACTGGTGTTAAGATTGATATCTCCGAAGAAACTCCTGGTCTGATCAGCATCTACAGCTCTGACATGGCTGGTGCAGAAGCAGCTAAGAAGGAAATCGAACTGCTGACCAAGGAAGTGGAAGTAGGTGAAACTTACGAAGGTAAGGTTACCAGAATCATGAACTTCGGTGCATTCATCGAAATTCTGCCTGGTAAGGAAGGTCTGCTGCACATCTCCAAGATGGCTAAGGAAAGAGTAGAAAAGGTTGAAGATGTAATGAACATCGGCGATGTGGTTAAGGTTAAGGTAACTGAAATCGACAGCCAGAACAGAATCAACCTGTCCAGAAAGGAACTGCTGTAGTCTCTGACTGCGGTTTGACCTGGCAAAATATAATGAATAAAAAGCCCCTGCAGGCGGCCGAAGAGGCTGCGCGGGGGCTTGTTTTATTATTTAAGATAATAGGCGATGGCTGCATTTCCGATTGCTTTTGTTCCTGAAGCGGCTACGGCAGTGCTGATGACAGAGCCGGCACCCGGGAAGAGACCGTTCAGAAGCTTGGAGCTTTGCTGGGCCAGGAGGCGGAAACCAAGGCCGGCGCCGCCTACACCGCCGAGACTGAGAATGAACTCTTTGGCAGATTCTATATTGGCTTCACGCCCGCTAAGTATGGCGATGATTGCAACCATAGCGGACTGGAGTGCCAGAAGTACATAGAGATCTGCTACAGGAATCGGAGTGAGGGCAACCGTGCCGGCAATACCGGAAAATACGTCGACCAGATGTTTTGCCAGATCAGTAATCAGGTCTTCCAGTTTCAGGGCCATTCTGAGACCGGAACGAGCATCTGCATCAGTCATGGAAGATTCGATGAGATTCAGAAGTTCGCTGTAATGCCAGCGCCCATCAAAGGAAACGGTCAGCATCTGACGTTCTTCTAATGACAGGCGATTAATTTCTTCCGCAGAAAGGACGGTGCCGTTATCGTCTTCCCATTCCATGACGGAAGAAACGGCGAGAACTCCACAGGCATTGAGGCTGAGTGAGTTCTGCAGATTGTATACCTGTCCGGTAATCTGGCCAATGGAGTGAATCTTGCGCTGAGAGTACAGGTCGGGATCGATTTCACGTACAGGCGGAACGGTATCGGCTTTATTTAATACGATGATGACCGGAATCTCAAGCAGCATCTTATTATAATAAGCTTTTTTCAGCCGAATGGCCAGGTTGATATCGCTGTCCATGCTGTCTCGGTGGGAACAGTTCATAACGAGAACCATAATATCCGGATCATAATCCAATATGTCATGAATCAGTTTTTCTTCGATTTCATGCTGACTGTCCTCTGATTCGGCCACTCCCCGGGAATCCATGACGTCCAGCAAAATCCGTCCGTCCTTGTGACAGGTGAAAGTGCGGGTTTCTTTCGTGCAGCTTTCGGTGTCGCTGACTTCAGTGACGTAAGCTCCGCACAGTGCATTGATAATGCTGCTTTTTCCGCAACCGGTTCTTCCGAAGAGGAAAAGGCGGGGCGTTCTCTGCTTTTCAGCATCGGCCATGAGTTCTTTCAGCTGGTTATCTCCCAGAATACTGTCTTTAATGGACTGCCTGGTTTTTTCGGGTATAATGGAAGGCAGCTCGTCTATAAACTGTTCCAGTGTGCTGTATACTTTCTGCATGTTCTGCAGACGGTTTTCGACTAAACTAAGGTTATTCATATGTCACCTCCATGATGGGAATATTATAACATAAAAAATAAAGAAAAATATTGAAAAAAATGACGAAAAAGGGTTGACTTTGGATTGCGGATGTGATAATATAATCAAGCTGTCGCTGATGCGGCCGCAAACAGCACTGAAAAACATCTTTTAAAAAAGTTGAAAAAAGTGCTTGACAATATTACCCGGTTGTGGTAGTATAAATAAGCTGTC
>JAZTZZ010000004.1:0-10225 GCA_045637765.1 Anaerovoracaceae bacterium
CCTTTTTGACTAGTTCCTTCCGGCGTTTCTGGCCACCGGCCCTGGCGATAAAGGTCAACACAGTTTCTCTTAAATTCATAACTGTAACGCATAGAAAAACCCCCTCTACTGGTTTTGTCCAGTAAAGGGGGTACATATCACGGATGCGATACCATCTTTTTTACACTTATTTGAACTTCACTTCTACCTGAATATCAGGATATGCCATCTGCAGGAAGCCTGTCAGCTGGCCGATCATCTTTTCGTCAGCCTGCTTTGGCAGATCGCTCTGGGTAATTTCTTTTTCGCGTGCCTTTTTCTGCTTCTTCACGAATTCGCCGTTATCTTCCAGGGTAACCTTGTTAAAGAGACCGTTCTTTACGTCCAGAACTTCCCAGGTATCTTCGTCGATTTCATGGCTGAGAATTTTGGAATGCGGAATCGTTACGATAATCTGGTTTTTACCTTCGCCCGGTTCGATTTCGATTCCGGAAAGGTCACTGCCCAGCTTAACGATGCCTTCATAGTAGACAATCATGCTTTTTGCGGTAAATGGAACGTTTTTACCGAAGAGCTGGAGGGAACCTCCGTCGTATGTAGCTTTGCCGCTGTAGCGGTATTCCAGTGTGGCCATTTCAGAGATTTCTGTAATCTGTTCCTTCAAAATCTCCATGTCGTAAGTTGCCTTATCCAGAGGAAGGAAGTCGAAGTCCAGCATGTCGGATGCAGCGGCTCCTCCGATAAAGGCTGCGATAACTAAAATTGTTACAATGATTTTTCTGATGAATTTCATGAGGTTTACCTCCTGTTTCGACAAGTATTAACAATATTATAGCACATATTGGCTGAAGTTACCAGTAGAGTATAACCGCGGGATGATGCAAGTCATGCAATAAAAAAGCCGGTCAGCTGCATTGACCGGCTTTCGGCTTGTATTACATACCCTCTTATTTCATAAATTTTTTCAGGGGACCGGATAATACGCCGGACAGAACTGCGAAAAGCACAATACCTACTGCTGTCTGCAGCATTTCATTTGGAATGGTAAGAAGCGCCGCTTTCGGATCGACAAGAAGCATGTTAACCAGAGTATATGCTGCAACCTGAAAAATCCCACCTGCGACAGCTCCCGCTATCTGCAGTTTTTTGCTTTCACGATTTGCCTTTATAATTGTCCCCATGATAAATGCCATGATGTACTTGATCAGCAGAGTAGGCAAAATCCAGATTGGCGCACCTGCCAGAAAATCTGATAAAGCGCCGCCAATGCCGGCTGCCATGGCTCCGTTTTTTCGGCCCAGCAGTACGACTGCTATAAAGATAATGGAGTCTCCCATATGGTGGTACCCTCCGGTTAAGGGGTTTGGAATTCGTATTAAAAAGGTCGCCACGAAAATAAGTGCTGCCATGAGTGCAGTCGTGACAAGTTCACGGGTTTTGCTGTTTGTCATTATATGTATACCTTCCTTTGTCTGCGTTTACAATATTATCATAACATAAAAGTGTAATGTGTAAAATATGCAAAAATCTTATTTTTATAATGATCAGTTTTACATTTGTACTGATTAATGGAGTGGAATGTAAAAGAAAAAGCTCGTTCAATAACTACAGTTTAATCATTACAGTTATATTTACGTATTAATTTTACTGACAGCGGAGGAGACTCTGTTTAGATACCGCTTATCTTATATAGCGGAATGGAATTAATTACTTTAATATGATAAAATGAAAGGCACTGAATGTCAGCAAAGATTCGTGTGTGTAATGTGAAAGGTGGTATAGTATGGATAAGGTACAACTGGTTTTTGCGGTCCTGGGGATGGCTTTTGCCATTTTAGGGATAACAAAGACTCTTTCGGATGGTTTTCATCAATCATGATGTTTGTATGTCTGGCGGCGGTGTCTTTTATCGGTGGATTCGAGGACAGACGAAAAGGACGGAACAAAATGGCCCTGTTTGGTTTTCTGGTAGGCGTACTTTTGTTACTGACTGTGATCGTAAGCTTCGTGCGTGCATTCCGGTAATGCTGCTCAGAATTATCTTTTCTCCAACAGTTTCAAATATAAAAAGTCGATTGCCGCATAAAAACGCAATCGACTTTTTTATTTCTGTAATCATGTGTAATCAACTTCGTTTTACAGAGATATACTAAGATTAATTTCAGGTAAGTCCGAAAAACGTTGGATTTTCAAGAAAAAAGAAAAACGGAAGTGATTTCTCACTTCCGTTCAATGGCGGAGGACATGGGACCGACCGTGCACTGCACTTCGTTTGTGAACTGCTTCCTCGCCGCCTTATTCAGGCGGCTGCGGACCGCTCACTATGAAACAATTCACTGAATGGTTTTACTTTACGTTTGCGCCCTCGCGGGTTCTCGTCCCACGTATTCAAGCATAAAAAAAACTGACACCCAATGGATGTCAGTTTTTTTTTATGGCGGAGGACATGGGACTCGAACCGCACAGAAATCTTCTAACCAACAAAACAAGCCATTTTTGTTTTATAGGGCTAAAGTGTAATCAAAAAGTGTAATCAAAATTCCCACGTACGGTTTTTATTTATAGATGATTTTTATGAGCTCAAAATGAGCTCATTTTTTATTTAAACGAAAGGTTGTATTGAATGATATTTGATTATTTCTACCCGGATCAGGCGGAGCAGTTCGCATTCTTCCGAATACCTAAGATTTTGTTCAGAGACAAGCGGTTTAAGCACATCAGTACAGATGCAAAAGTTCTTTATGGGCTTATGCTGGACAGAGTATCTCTTTCTGTCAGAAACAGGTGGATTGATGATATGGAAAGAGTATACATCATTTTCACCCTAGAGGAAATTATGCAAGAACTTGATTGTGCAAATCAGAAAGCAACTAAGCTAATCAGTGAGCTGGAGGAAAAGGCTTATTTGATTGAACGTAAGAGACAGGGGCAGGGAAAACCTACACTGATTTATGTGAAAAACTTCTCCAGTGAAATTGATATGGATGTTGAAAAACAGACGATGGCTGAGACTCATGATTTTCATGATTCACAGACTCATGATTTTCATGATTCAAGACTCATGATATCCATGAGTCCAGACTCACGAAAATCACACACAAATAATACTAATAATAATCAAACTGATTTTAATAATACTAATCCTTTCCTTTCTTCCGGGATGGAAGGGATTCGAAGGGAAGACAGAAAAAAAGTTGAAGAATTGTTAATTGAGAATCTGCAGGTGGACGTGCTGAAGCAAAACCGTCCGAAAGAGAAAACTTTGATTTGTGAAATTGTAGCCTTGTTGACAGATACATTATGCAGCAAACGGTCATCCATTCGAATTGCAAGTGATGATAAGCCAATTGAGGAAGTTCGGACAAACTTACTCCTGCTGCGAATCGACCATATCGAATATGTACTGGATTGCATGGCACAAAATACGACAAAGGTGAAGAATATGAAACAGTATCTGCTGGCAGCATTGTATAATGCACCGATGACAATCGACAGTTATTATTCGTCGCTTGCACAGCATGATATAGCGGCAGGTATAGTGTAAGGAGGTAAAAGATGAATTCTAAAACGAAAGTGATAGCAGTGGTCAACCAGAAAGGTGGCGTTGGGAAGACAACCACAACTGCAAACCTTGGGGCCGCACTGACACTGCTTGGAAAGAAGGTATTGCTGATTGACGCAGACCCGCAGGGAGACCTGACCGATTTCCTGGGATATAAGCGGCAGGATCAGTTGGAATTTACCCTGGCAAATGCCATGCATCAGGTGATTGCAGAAGCAGTGGTAAAGCCAGGAGAGGGAATTTTGCAGCATAAGGAAGGCTTTGACCTGATGCCGTCCAACTTGGACCTTTCCACCATGGAGATGAGTCTGGTGAACGTAATGAACCGTGAGAAAATTATGAAGGAATACATAAACACAGTAAAAGACGATTATGACTACGTACTCATCGACTGCATGCCATCCCTTGGAATGATAACTATCAACGTACTGGCTGCAGCAGACAGTGTGATTATTCCGGTTCAGTCTCATTATCTGCCGGCAAGAGGGATGACGCAGCTGCTCGCTTCCATAAATAAGGTGCAGAAGTATATTAATCCGGACCTGCGGATTGAGGGTGTACTGCTGACTCTGGTGGATGCCCGTACTTCTCTGGCAAAGAAGATTGAAGAAGAACTGTGCCGCAGCTATGGTGCATATCTCAAAATCTTTTCATCCAGGATTCCGATGGGTATCACGGCTGCCGAAACACCTATGGTTGGTGAGAGTATTTTCTCCTACGATGAGGCGGGGACTGTGGCACAGGCATATATGAGTTTTGCAAAGGAGGTAGACGAGAATGGCGAGAAGAAGAGAATTAAGTGTCGGACTGCCGAAGCTCGATGATTTGTTTTCCAGCCAGGAATCAAGAGAAGAGGAAAGCCTGGCTAAGATAAGGGAAATACCACTGGAGCTGATTGATGAGTTTCCAAACCATCCGTTTAAGGTACGGGATGATGAAGATATGATGCACTTAGTGGAAAGCATACAGGAAAACGGTATTTTGGTACCGGCAATCCTTCGGCAGAAAGAAGATGGCCGGTATGAGCTGATAGCAGGTCATCGCCGTAAGAGAGCATGTGAGCTGGCAGGGCTGGAGGTTCTCAGAGCAGAGGTTGTTGATTTAGATTTTGATGAAGCAACCATCTTCATGGTAGACAGCAATCTGCAGAGAACCACTATACTGCCGAGTGAAAAAGCATTTTCATATAAGATGAGACTGGATGCGATGAAGAGACAGGGTAAGCGTACGGATTTAACTTCGGGCCCAGTGGGACCGAAGTTGCGTTCCAACGATGAATTGGCTGAAGCAACAAATGAAAGTGCGACTCAGATTAAGCGATATATCCGCCTCACCGAATTAATCCCAGAACTTCTGGAACTGGTGGATGAAGGAAAGATTGCCCTGCGTCCTGCCGTGGAACTCTCTTACTTAACTGTGGACGAGCAGTATGATGTCTACGAGAATATGCAGCAGGAAGCCTGTGCGCCTTCTCATGCTCAGACAATTCGTATGCGGGAACTTTCGAAAGAAGAAAATCTGACACCGGACACGATTGCTGACATTATCACTGAAACGAAGCCAAATCAGAAAGAAAAGCTGACTATCAGCAGTGATAAAATCCTGGGCTTATTGCCGAAGACATTAAAGGCCGTAGAACGTGAAGACTATATCATTAAAGCCCTGACCTTCTATGCGAAGCATAAAGAACGTCAGGCACAGGAAAGGTAAAATGAAAATGAATGAAATCATACAATGTCTCCATGTGATGGGAGAAAATGAAGTGCTGCAGATTGATTTTGCAGGGGATGAAGTGGATGTGAAGGAAGTCGAACCTGTGAATCTGCGGGATGCTCTGCAGCAGATACAGCCAGGAGAAACACTGATTGTGAGGTTTGGAAATGAAGAATCTTGATATGGTGAAGGTACGGCTGGTACCGGACTATAAATTGAAAAGTGATACAGCAATCGACAATGCGGAAGCAGCGGTGAAATTGCTGGAAGGGGAACTATCTCAGCTTGATCGGGAAGCCGTTTGTATCCTGAATTTAAATGCAAAGGGGAAGCCTATCAATGCCAGCATTGTCAGCCTGGGAGATATGACGGGGACATATGTACATCCCAGAGAGGTGTTTAAATGTGCAGTTCTGTCTTCAGCAGCCGGAATCCTCATTCTGCATAATCACCCTTCTGATAATGTGGAGCCAAGTGTGACTGATCTTTCTGTGACATGTCAGCTAATCTCCGCTGGTAAGATTATGGGAATACGGGTAATTGACCATATTATCGTGGGACCAAATGCAGAACATTACAGTATGGCTGCTAATGGACTGATTAGCAGTTTGGAAGTGTCACCGGTGAAGCAGTTCGATACTGATAAAGAGGAATTAAGCAGTTTCAAAATCCGCCGGGTGATTGAGGGCGACGAAGAAAGTATCACATTGACGAGAGAAGAACTCTGCAGTGCCTATTTTGCACAGCAGGGAGAATTCGACAGGGAATATATCATTGAGACCCTGGAGGAAATTGATGCAAATTCGAAGGATGCACAGATTTTCAAACTGAAGCATGATATCAGTGCAAGAAAAGTTTTGTCTTCAGAATCCACCATACAGAAGCTGACCTTGGAATACCGTAGTCTGAAGAATAAGCTGGGTGCGGATGACAGCTTTGTAATGGAAGAAGTTCTGGAGAAAGGGCTGGCGGATGTGCCGAAACGAAAAAAACGGTCCAAAGAAATGGAACGCTAACAGAAATCCAAAATGAAATGGAGGTAGTCGATAGGAGCAGAATTATGCTTTTGATTTTAACTCTAGCATTATGCCTGTCATTGGTGGTTCCGGCCTATGCTGATGCAGAGAAAGGAGACGCTATGATAAAAAGCATGAAGCCTTCTGGGGTGAAGGCAACCAGTTACAGTTACACTAAAATTCGTGTGTCTTGGGATGCGATGGATGGAGCAGATGGATACATCGTCTACCGGTCATCTAGTGAGAATGGGACATATAAAAAGGTCTATACTACGGATAATCCAGAAAAGAACTGGTACATCAATACCAATCGAAAGACTGGACAAACCTGGTGGTATAAGGTTCGTGGATATAAGCTGGTGGATGGTAAGAAACTCTTTTCAAAATATTCCAAGCCAGTGAATGCATATGCCAGACCACGGCAGGTGCAGCTTGCTTCCATCGACTCAACGGGTTTTATTTACCGATATCTGGATTTGAAGTGGAAGAAGGTAGAGGGCACCAGTGGCTATCAGGCGTATGTGAAGGAACGGGATACGGAGAAGTTCCGCTTCATGGGAAACTTCAAAGAACCTGCTGCCTCCATCGAAATCCCGGATACCACGAAAGAATATGACCTGAAGGTTCGGGCATATCGGCTGGTAGATGGAAAGAAAGTGTATGGAAAATTCTCTGCAGTTACCTCGTACGAGTTTGATTGGAATGAAAATGACCTGATAAAGGCCGGTACTAACTATATATTGAGTCAATGGTCTGAATCAACATTCGATGATACTATTTCTAGTGGTGAAAGTAAGAATCCATACAATGGTACTTCCTGGCTGGCAGTCTGGCCGAAGAGATTTTGCTTATATGAGCCTTGGGAGGACGTAGAAGCAGAACTCTATGCAGCAATCGATGCTGATGTAAAGATGCAGGGGGCTGCTCCTCAGGATGTGTGCTTCTATATTGTGCCGGGGAATGATGAGAACTGGGTGACGGTGTATCTGCTAAGTTGATTTTATTACTTTACAGGAGTGGTGTCCTGTAGTAAAATGTGAGCAAAAGAAGGGGGGATTTTAATGGCACTGATTATATGCCCGGAATGTGGAAGAGAAATTTCTGATAAGGCACCATGGTGTATCCATTGTGGATATCCGCTCAGTGATTTGGCGAATTATAAGTACAAGTCACTGGTGATGACTGCCTTTGATTCTAAACATCGTGTAAAACTGGTTAATGCACTGTGTGAACTGGGGATTCCGTTTTCTCAGGCTTGTAACTGCTTGAACTTTATGCCCGCAACGATTATTGATGGATTAACAGAAGAAGAGTGCTTTGAAATCATGGAATATCTGGGTCCTTATGGTGTGCAGCTGCGCGTAACTCCGGATTACAGGAACCTGGAACATAATGAAGTTTGGAAAGATATAAAGGCTGGAAACGCTGTCAGTGTAGAAGCTTTTGATTCAGCGGAAGCAGAGAATGCACTTCGTAGAAAAGTTCCACGCTGTCCTCGATGCGGATGTGAACAGCTGGAGATTGTTAACAAGTTTGGCTATTCTCTCATTCTTGGATGGCATGGAAGCAGCAGTGATACGGTAACTGTGTGCAAAGCATGTGGACATAGATTTTAATGTTCAAAAGATGTAAGGATTCGGTTATTTCCAAGGGGGATTTATATGAAGAGAATTACAGTATGTCTGTTGATTGCAACGATGATGATGACATGCTATGGATGCGGAGCGGAACCTGCTATCAATAATGATGCGATTATTTCTGCAAAGCAAATTGTGGAACTAATAGAAATGGGTATTCCCGAAGCATTTATTGCAGATTTGGAAGTGGATGATATCGACGTCATGTATCAGGAACTGAATGGAATGGAACTGGGTGAGGTTAAGTTCAATGAAACTGATGAAGGAGACCTGCGGTTAAACATGCTTATTGTACCTGTGAGTGTTGAAGGGGGAGTTCGAGACTGCATCCGAATATACAGCACATATCATTGGAATAACAGTGGTATTACAATTCCAAGAAGTAATGAAATGAAAGTAAGCTGGGATAAAGAATACTTTCTTATTGAAGATGACAGAAAACTTACAAGATCATATAAGGCTAAAGCTGATGAAAGTAAGATGAAATGTACATACGATGAAAGTCGTTTTGCAAGAATTCGCTTTGGTGCGGCACACTGGTATCAATCAATCGAATTTGGAATTGGCAAACACTTACAGAAGGGTGTATCCGGCATGGCATTGATACCAGTGGATGGCCACTGTAAAGTTCTTGCCACTGATCAGGCAGAAAAAATAGAAACGGAAATCAGCCTGGAATATATAGTTCACGGACTGGTCAAGGCTAATGCTGAAAAGGAAACCTATAAAACATCTAATAAAATAGAATTATATAAAACAGAATAATCAATTCAAGGCATGTCGATAACGGCATGTCTTTTTATATATAAATAAATCAACCAACGAAGCAGCCTGAGGGCTGCTTTTTTCGTGAAAGGAGAAATTCAATGACGATGAAACGAATTATGGCAGCGCTTCTCATGATTGCACTGCTCATCACAATGATGCCCTCTACCGCGCTGGCGGCCATCGATCCGGGATCATCTGCAACCTACAGCGAAGGTGCAGTGCTCATCGGCGGTGATGGCGGAACCTATCAGTTCCCGAAGTCTGAGCAGGGATATATCAAAATCCGGTATATCGACCTTGCTACAGGCAAGTGGAAGGTGTTCGATGGACAGTATGAATCAGGGGAGCCGAAGCGAAGCTACGTGATCCAGCAGAACGGATCTTCCTATCGTGGCTACTGCGTGGAACATGGGGTACACGTGGATTCTGGCAAGAAGTTGACTGCCAATGAGCAGCATGACGCAATCTATGCAGGCCTGTCCAATGAAGCCATCGTAAACCTGCAGCTGGCACTGTTCTATGGATACCAGAGTGGGGATGACATCAGTGATCTCTATGATCAGGGTTTTAAGTCTTCCAAGTATTACGGCAAGCACGGCAGCTCTTATGCCTGGGCTGACTGGTATATTGCCACCCAGTGCCTGGTGTGGGAAATCCAGCAGGGAAACCGTACCGACAATATGACACGTCAGACCAATGATCTGGGTGTCAGCGGTGACCATTACCTGTCTATGATTAGCGGTCGTCCGGCAGTGGATGTATATAACTGGATGGTTGGTGCTATTAAAGAACACAAAGAATTTCCAAGAGCAATCGACGGAACAGAAAAGAAGCCAAAGAACATTCAGCTGACAGAATCCATGAAGACCTCTGATGGTTATGAGTGGTCCTTTGATGATACCACTGGAAATGGCGGCGGTTATGTTGTCCTGACCCGCAGCGGCAAGGAACTGAAGAACGATAAGATTACTATTACATATAGTGAGGCTTCAAAGAAGTACGTACTTCACATGAAGGGTGAACCTAACGAAGAAGGATACATGATTCAGCACGCATCACGGGGCAAAGCACCGGAAAAAGACCTTCTCTTCTGGGGCTGGCAGTCCGGTTCCTCTCATGTACAGACTATTGTAACCGGTGCTGCGGACCCTGTGGCCGCATATATCAAGTTCAGTGTCTCGGAGGAAACTCCGGTTCCTGAAGGAGGAGAAAAGCCCGTGCCGGAATATTTTCCAACCTTTCATTTTACCGTGTCCAAAGAGGATTTGAATCCTGGTTGGGACGGTTCTACCTCCTCCGGCATGGGTGATGCTTCTCTTTCTGCCACATATACCCTCTACCGCTCTGTAAACGGCGGTCCGGAGGAACTGGTGAATAGTGTGATCCTGGATGAATACGGCAGTGCAGAAACTCTTTATGATCAGCCATGGCCTGATGAGACTTTGCTGACTGAAATTGAGTCCGGAAGTCTGGAACACACGGAAGAAGATGAGGACGGTAATGTGACCACTCACTGCAGTGTGGAACCGACCCAGTGTGAGTGGACTGCA
>JAZTZZ010000005.1:0-18790 GCA_045637765.1 Anaerovoracaceae bacterium
ATAACCGAACATTTCGGACAGTGGTACCATGGATCTTACTGCAACAGCACCCAGGTTCATGTCGGAACCTTCGATTCTACCTCTTCTGGAAGAGATATCACCGATTACGTCACCCATGTAATCTTCTGGAACAGTTACTTCAACCTTCATGATTGGTTCCAGCAGAACTGGGTTAGCCTTCTTCATAGCTTCTCTGAACGCCATGGAAGCAGCGATCTTGAACGCCATTTCAGAGGAGTCAACTTCGTGGTAAGAACCGTCGTACAGTTCTACACCCAGGTCTACTACGTTGTAACCAGCGATTGGACCAGTCAGCATAGCTTCTCTGATACCTTCTTCAATCTTAGGGATGTATTCCTTAGGAATAGCACCACCAACGATTGCGTTCTTGAATTCGAAACCGGAACCAGCTTCTCTAGGGTAGATTCTGATCTTAACGTGACCGTACTGACCCTTACCACCGGACTGCTTAACGTACTTGTTGTCAACGTCTGCAGTACCAGTAATGGTTTCCTTATAGGATACCTGAGGCTTACCAACGTTAGCTTCTACCTTGAATTCTCTCAGCAGTCTGTCAACGATGATTTCCAGGTGTAATTCACCCATACCAGCGATGATAGTCTGACCGGTTTCTTCATTGGTGTAAGTCTTGAAAGTAGGGTCTTCTTCTGCCAGCTTAGCCAGAGCAACACCCATCTTTTCCTGACCAGCCTTGGTCTTAGGTTCGATAGCGATTTCGATTACTGGATCTGGGAATTCCATGGATTCCAGAATGATTTCGTGATCCTGGTCGCACAGAGTGTCACCAGTAGTAGTGTCCTTCAGACCTACTGCTGCTGCGATATCACCTGCGTAAACTTCAGTGATTTCTTCTCTCTTGTTTGCGTGCATCTGCAGGATACGGCCGATTCTTTCCTTCTTACCCTTTACAGAGTTGTATACGTAAGAACCGGAAGTCAGCTTACCGGAGTAAACTCTGAAGAATGCCAGCTTACCTACGAATGGGTCCGCCATGATCTTGAAGGCCAGAGCGGAGAATGGAGCTTCGTCGCTTGCTGGTCTTTCATCTTCTTCATCTGTATCTGGGTTGATACCCTTGATAGCAGGGATGTCAACTGGGGATGGCATGTAGTCCAGAACAGCGTCCAGCATCAGCTGTACACCCTTGTTTCTGTAGGAGGAACCACATACAACTGGGATCATTCTGTTTTCGATAGTTTCCTTTCTGATAACAGCCTTGATCTGTTCTACAGTTGGTTCTTCACCTTCCAGGTACATCATCATCAGTTCTTCATCAGCACTGCATACGGATTCCAGCAGATTTTCTCTCCATTCAGCTGCCAGTTCTTCCATTTCTGCAGGGATTTCAACTGTTTCGAATTCCTTACCCAGGTCATCCTTATAAATTTCAGCCTTCATTTCAACCAGGTCAACGATACCTACGAAAGTATCTTCTGCACCGATTGGCAGCTGGATAGGTACTGCATTTGCCTTCAGTCTGTCCTTGATCATACCAACAACTCTGAAGAAGTTCGCACCCAGGATGTCCATCTTGTTAACGTATACCATTCTTGGTACACGATACTTGTCCGCCTGTCTCCAAACGGTTTCGGACTGAGGTTCTACGCCGCCCTTAGCGCACAGTACGGTTACGGAACCGTCCAGTACTCTCAGGGATCTTTCTACTTCTACGGTGAAGTCTACGTGACCTGGGGTGTCGATAATATTAATTCTGCAATCCTTCCACTGTGCAGTAGTAGCAGCGGAAGTAATAGTGATACCACGTTCCTGTTCCTGTTCCATCCAGTCCATTGTAGCAGAACCTTCGTGAGTTTCACCGATCTTATGAGTCTTACCGGTGTAGAACAGAATTCTTTCAGTAGTGGTAGTCTTACCAGCGTCGATATGAGCCATGATACCGATATTTCTGGTCTTTTCTAACGGAAACTGTCTTGGCATGTTAACCTCCAATTACCATCTGAAGTGAGCGAATGCCTTATTAGCATCAGCCATCTTGTGTGTATCTTCTTTCTTCTTAACAGATGCACCAGTGTTGTTAGCTGCATCCATCAGTTCCTTAGCCAGTCTTTCAGCCATGGTCTTTTCGCCTCTAGCACGAGTATACTTAGTTAACCATCTCAGGCCTAAAGTCTGTCTTCTTTCAGCTCTTACTTCTACTGGAACCTGGTAGTTTGCACCACCGATTCTCTTTGCCTTAACTTCCAGAACAGGCATGATGTTGTTCATAGCCTTTTCGAATACTTCCAGTGGTTCTTCACCAGTCTGTGCCTGAATCATATCGAAGGCACCGTATACGATGGACTGTGCTACACCCTTCTTGCCGTCCAGCATAATGCTGTTGATCAGCTTTGCAACTGCAACACTTTCGTATACTGGATCTGGAAGAACATCTCTCTTTGGTGTGTTACCTTTTCTTGACACTTCTCTTCCCTCCTCGCCAGCAGCTTCGAGTCTGTCTTATCTAGTACGAAACTGCCTGCGCAATACTTAAATTTTCTAATTGCACAATTCCTTCACCCTCTGCGCGTTTCCGCGGGGTTTCCCGGCAAAATACATTCGCAGGGGATTACTCTGAGCAGAGCCGGCAATTATTATGCTCTGTCAGTGCTTGGTGACGGGGTACTCGACCGCATACATCCGTATTGGCCGTGAGCGCTTGCTTTATATTTAATGAATAAAAGGGCGCTACTATTTTTCCCGAATTTTTGTTTTTAATGTGTTAGAATTACTTCTTAGCCTTAGCAGCCTTAGGTCTCTTAGCACCGTACTTGGAACGAGCCTGCAGTCTGTTGTTAACACCTGCTGTGTCCAGAGTACCTCTGATGATGTGGTATCTTACACCTGGTAAGTCCTTAACTCTGCCGCCTCTGATCAGAACTACAGAGTGTTCCTGCAGGTTGTGGCCTACGCCTGGGATGTAAGCGGTTACTTCAATACCATTGGTCAGCTTAACTCTTGCAACCTTTCTCAGCGCAGAGTTTGGCTTCTTAGGGGTAACAGTCTTAACTGATGTGCAAACGCCTCTCTTCTGTGGGGAGTTTGTTTCAGTTGCAACTCTTCTCAGGGAATTCATACCCTTGTTCAGAGCTGGCGCAGTAGACTTCTTAACTGCACTTGTTCTACCCTGACGAACTAACTGATTAATAGTAGGCATCCTTTTTCTCCTTTCCTCTTGGAATAAATATTTTTTAATATATGCTCACAAGCTAAGCCGACCTGATTTCTCAGGTCGGCTAAACTCAAAGCCAAACAGAATTTTACCATACTCAATGGTAGTTTGTCAATCATATTATTAAATTAATCATCTAATTCTACGATTTCAGGAACATCATTTTTTTCGAATTCTACGATTTCAGCTTCTTCTTCGGTTTCTTCCGCTTCAATTACTGGAATTTCTTCCATCATTTCGACATCTTCACCGTAAACTTCCATTTCTTCCGCCATCATCTGAGCTTCCAGCTCTTCCTGCTGACGAGTGTAGTTCTCCATGATTTCAGCATTTACGCCGTAATCCAGGTCGATGTTCTTATAACGCTTCATACCGGTACCTGCTGGAATCAGCTTACCGATAATTACGTTTTCCTTCAGGCCCATCAGCTTGTCGTTCTTACCCTTGATTGCGGCATCAGTCAGAACTCTGGTGGTTTCCTGGAAGGATGCTGCGGACAGGAAGGAGTTGGTTGCCAGGGAAGCCTTGGTGATACCCAGAAGTACACGCTTTGCTTCACAAGGCTGGCCGTCTCTTTCAGCCGCTGCCTGATTTGCTTCTTCGATTTCGAACTTGCCGTACAGACCGCCTGGCAGCAGGTCAGTATCGCCGGCATCTTCGATCTTATACTTGGAAAGCATCTGGGATACGATAACTTCAACGTGCTTGTCGTTGATGTCTACACCCTGATTCTTATATACTCTCTGTACTTCCTTCAGGAGGTACTGGTAAACGCCTTCTACATCATTCAGACGCAGAATGTCGTGTGGATTCAGAGGACCCTTGGTAATCTGACCGCCGGCATAAACCTGATCGCCAACCTTGACGTTCAGTCTTGCACCGTAAGGAATGATGTACTCTCTGTCTTCTGCTTCTTCACGTACGATAACCTGAGTCTTGTTGTCCTTTCTTACTTCTACGGAGATAACGGTACCATCACCTTCGCAGATTTCAGCCAGACCCTTAGGCTTTCTTGCTTCGAACAGTTCTTCTACTCTTGGAAGACCCTGGGTAATGTCGCCGCCGGCTACACCACCGGTATGGAATGTTCTCATGGTCAGCTGAGTACCTGGTTCACCGATGGACTGAGCCGCAGTGATACCAACTGCTTCACCAATGTTAACTTCTTCGCCGGTTGCCAGGTTTCTGCCGTAACACTTCGCACAGATACCGGTTCTGCTCTGGCAGGTCATTACCGCACGGATAGCTACGCTTTCGATGCCGGAAGCTTCGATTTCGTCAGCCTGTGCTTCCATAATTTCTTCGTTCTGCTCTACGATGACTTCACCAGTCACAGGGTGAATGATGTCAGTCAGTGCAACTCTGCCCACGATTCTCTGGCTTAATGGTTCAATTACTTCCTTACCGTCAGTAAATGCTCTTACTTCTACACCTTCGTCAGTTCCGCAGTCGAACTCACGAACGATTACGTTGTGAGATACGTCTACCAGACGACGGGTCAGGTAACCGGAGTCAGCTGTACGCAGCGCGGTATCGGTCAGACCCTTACGTGCACCGTTGGAAGAAATGAAGTATTCCAGGATGGACAGACCTTCACGGAAGTTGGACTTGATCGGAATTTCTACGGTCTTACCGGTAGCATTGGCCATCAGACCTCTCATACCGCCGACCTGCTTAATCTGGTTCTTGGAACCTCGTGCACCGGAGTTTGCCATGATGAACAGGTTGTTTGTGGAACCCAGGGAATCCATCAGAGCGTCCGCTACATCGTCAGTAGTCTTGGACCAGATTTTGATAACCGCATCGTAACGTTCCTGATTGGACATGAGACCCATTCTGAACGCCTTTTCATACTTTTCAACTTCCTTTTCTGCAGCGCCTACGATATCCCACTTGTTTTCAGGGATTTCCATGTCGCTTACAGAGATTGTTACAGCAGCTCTGGTGGAGTACTTGTAACCCATGGACTTGATGTAGTCCAGCATGATTGCAGTACCGGTATTACCATGTCTTCTGTAACACTTATCGATAATCTTGCCCAGCTTCTTCTTGTCGCACAGGAAGTCAACTTCCAGGGAGTATGGATCAGCTTCTCTGTCCACAAATCCCAGGTCCTGCGGAATCTGCTGGTTGAAGATGAAACGGCCTACAGTAGACTCTACCAGTCTGCCTTCGGTGTCAGCTTCATCCTTGTACATTCTTACCTTTACTCTTGCATGAATTCCTACAACACCAGTCTGGTATGCCATCAGCATTTCATCCAGGTCAGTGAAGACCTTACCGTCACCAACTTCTGCGTAAGTGTTTCTTGCTTCTACGCCAGGGTGAGTCAGGTAGTAGGAGCCCAGGATCATGTCCTGTGTAGGAGTGGTAATTGGAGAACCATCCTTAGGCGCCAGGATGTTGTTTGTGGACAGCATCAGGAATCTTGCTTCTGCCTGAGCTTCTACGGACAGAGGTACGTGAACCGCCATCTGGTCACCGTCGAAGTCGGCGTTGAACGCAGTACATACCAGTGGATGCAGCTTAATTGCCTTACCTTCTACCAGTACCGGTTCGAATGCCTGAATACCCAGCCTGTGCAGGGTAGGCGCACGGTCCAGCATTACAGGATGTTCCTTGATAACGCCTTCCAGTACGTCCCAAACTTCAGGTCTTACTTTTTCAACCATGCGCTTTGCACTCTTGATGTTGTGTGCATAACCCTGTTCTACCAGTTCCTTCATGATGAACGGCTTGAACAGTTCCAGCGCCATTTTCTTAGGCAGACCGCACTGATAGAACTTCAGTTCCGGTCCAACTACGATTACAGAACGGCCGGAGTAGTCTACACGCTTACCCAGCAGGTTCTGTCTGAAACGACCCTGCTTACCCTTCAGCATGTCGGACAGGGACTTCAGAGGTCTGGAGCCAGGTCCGGTTACGGCTCTGCCGCGTCTGCCGTTGTCAATCAGGGAGTCTACTGCTTCCTGCAGCATTCTCTTTTCGTTTCTTACAATAATATCAGGAGCACCCAGTTCCAGCAGACGGTTCAGTCTGTTGTTTCTGTTGATTACTCTTCTGTATAAGTCATTCAGGTCGGAAGTTGCAAAACGTCCGCCGTCCAGCTGTACCATTGGTCTCAGATCTGGCGGAATAACCGGGATGATGTCCATAACCATCCATTCAGGACGGTTGCCGGACAGTCTCAGTGCTTCGATAACTTCCAGTCTTCTTACGATTCTTACCTTCTTCTGACCGGAAGCATCTTTCAGCTTTTCTCTCAGGTCAGCAGACAGTTCTTCCAGGTCAATCTGGGACAGCAGTTCCTTAACGGTTTCTGCACCCATACCAGCCTTGAAGCGGTTTCCGTACTGTTCCTTGTACTGTCTGTATTCTACTTCAGACAGAATCTGCTTGTAGCCCAGATCAGTATCACCAGGGTCAGTTACGATATATGCAGCGAAATAGAGAACCTTTTCCAGGTTTCTAGGAGTTACATCCAGGCACAGACCCATTCTGGATGGAATGCCCTTGAAGTACCAGATGTGAGAGACTGGAGCCGCCAGTTCGATGTGGCCCATTCTCTCTCTTCTAACCTTCGCCTTGGTAACTTCTACGCCGCAGCGGTCACAGACAATACCCTTGTAACGGATTCTCTTGTACTTACCGCAGTGACATTCCCAGTCCTTGGTAGGTCCGAAAATCTTTTCGCAGTACAGACCATCTCTTTCCGGTTTCAGAGTTCTGTAGTTGATGGTTTCAGGCTTGGTTACTTCACCGTAAGACCATCCCCTGATTTTTTCCGGAGAAGCCAGGTTGATCTGTATTGACTCGAAATTATTTAATTCATAATCATTGTTTACGTTATTATTCAAGAGTCCTTCCCCTTTCTATACTACTCTCTGAAATCATCGTCATAGGCGAAATCGTCTGCTTCACCGCCAAAGACATCGTCCTGCGCTTCGCTGTCAAAGTTTGCATCCACAAAACCTGCTTCTGCCAGCTTTTCTTCGCTTTCCACGCTCTGTTCGATTTCCATGATGGTTTCGATGCCTGTGATATCGTCATCCATATCGCCGGCATCTCTGAATTCGATTTCTTCATCGTTTTCAGACAGAACCTTTACGTCCAGACCCAGAGCCTGCATTTCCTTAATCAGAACCTTGAAGGATTCTGGGATACCAGGCTTAGGAATGTTTTCGCCCTTAACGATTGCTTCGTAAGTCTTCACACGGCCTACGATATCGTCGGACTTAACAGTCAGGATTTCCTGCAGAGTATATGCAGCACCGTATGCTTCCAGTGCCCATACTTCCATTTCCCCGAAACGCTGACCGCCGAACTGTGCTTTACCGCCCAGTGGCTGCTGGGTAACCATGGAGTAAGGACCGGTAGATCTTGCATGAATCTTGTCATCAACCAAGTGATGCAGCTTCAGCATGTACATGTAACCTACGGTTACCGGATTATCAAAGAATTCACCGGTACGTCCGTCTCTCAGATAGAGCTTACCGGTTTCAGGGTATCCAACTTCCTTCAGCAGTTCCATGATGTCTCTTTCGTTGGCACCATCGAATACAGGAGTTGCAATATACCAGCCCTTCTTCTTACATGCCAGACCCAGATGAACTTCCAGTACCTGTCCTACGTTCATTCGGGAAGGTACGCCCAGAGGGTTCAGCATTACCTGCAGCGGCTGGCCGTTATCCATGAACGGCATATCTTCTTCAGGCAGAATTCTGGAGATAACACCCTTGTTACCGTGACGGCCCGCCATCTTGTCACCAACGTTAATCTTACGCTTGGTAGCAATATAGCAGCGAACCAGTTTATTTACACCAGGAGGCAGCTCATCGCCGTTTTCTCTGGTAAAGATTTTTACATCTACAATGATACCTGTTTCACCGTGAGGAACTCTCAGGGAGGTATCTCTTACTTCTCTGGCCTTTTCGCCAAAGATTGCACGCAGCAGTCTTTCTTCTGCAGTCAGTTCGGTCTCACCCTTAGGAGTTACCTTACCAACCAGAATGTCGGAAGAGTTAACTTCCGCACCAATTCTGATGATACCTTCTTCATCCAGGTCTCTCAGAGCATCATCACCAACATTTGGAATGTCACGGGTGATTTCTTCAGGTCCCAGCTTGGTATCACGTGCTTCTGCTTCGTATTCTTCAATGTGCAGGGAAGTCAGAACGTCTTCCATCAGCAGTCTTTCGTTCAGAATGATTGCGTCTTCGTAGTTATAACCTTCCCAGGTCATGAAGCCAATCAGCAGGTTCTTACCCAGAGAAATTTCACCCAGGTCAGTGGATGGACCGTCTGCAATTACTTCACCAGCTTCGATGTGTTCGCCGTGGCTTACAATCGGTCTCTGGTTGATGCAGGTACCCTGGTTGGAACGCTTGAACTTTAATAATGTATAGGAATCGGTACCGTTGTCAGCGTCTCTTCTGATAACAATCTTATCAGCATCAACATATTCTACAGTACCTGTATTCTTGGCCAGAATTACTACGCCGGAGTCTCTCGCAGCCTTGTATTCCATACCGGTACCAACCATTGGAGCTTCTGCAACCAGCAGAGGAACTGCCTGACGCTGCATGTTGGAACCCATCAGGGCACGGTTCGCGTCGTCGTTTTCCAGGAACGGAATCATTGCTGTCGCAACGGATACTACCTGCTTAGGAGATACGTCCATGTAGTCAATCTGTTCACGGGCTACCAGAGCGATTTCACCCTTTTCACCACGGGAAGCTACCTTTGCATTTACAAAGTGACCTTCACTGTCCAGTGGTTCGTTAGCCTGTGCCACGATCATCATTTCTTCTTCATCGGCAGTCAGATAGTGGATCTCATCGGTTACTACACCGCGTTCCTTATCTACTACACGGAATGGGGTTTCAATGAAACCATACTTGTTAATTACACCATAAGTGGTCAGAGAACCGATCAGACCGATGTTCGGACCTTCTGGGGTTTCGATTGGACACATTCTGCCGTAATGGGAATAGTGTACGTCTCGAACTTCCATGCCGGCTCTTTCTCTGGACAGACCGCCAGGACCCAGTGCGGACAGTCTTCTCTTATGAGTCAGTTCTGCCAGCGGGTTGTTCTGGTCCATAAACTGGGACAGCTGGGAGCTACCGAAGAACTCCTTGATAGCTGCAGTTACAGGACGGATGTTCATCAGAGCCTGAGGAGTTGTAACGTCGATGTCCTGAATGGTCATTCTTTCCTTTACAACTCTTTCCATTCTGGCCAGACCGATACGGAACTGGTTCTGCAGCAGTTCGCCAACGGTTCTTAATCTTCTGTTACCTAAATGGTCTATATCGTCAACTGAGCCGATGCCATAGTTCAAGTTCAGGATATAACTTACGGAAGCAATGATGTCTTCCATGATAATATGCTTTGGAGACAGATCATTCTTTCTTGCCACCAGCATATCCTTAATTTCATCTTCACTGGTACATGCATCCAGGATTTCCTTCAGAACAGGATAAAATACCTTGTCTGCAATCTTCAGCTCATCCGGATCTACGTCCACATAAGCCTTCAAGTCTACAAAGCGGCTGCCGATTACCTTGGTAATCTGACCTTCTTTATCCTTGTCCACTGCATATGCCATGATGTATTCAACACCTGCATTTTCAATGGCAAAAGCCAGGTCTCTACCAATCTTCTGACCCGCTTCCACCATGATTTCTCCGGTGTTTGGATCAATTACATCTTCGGCTGCCACTACGCCTACGATTCTGTTAGATAAACCAAGCTTCTTATTATATTTGTATCTGCCAACCTTAGCCAGATCGTATCTCTTCGGATCGAAGAACAGGGAATTCAGCAGAGATTTTGCACTTTCCACTGTAGGCGGTTCGGTTGGTCTTAACTTCTTATAAATTTCCTTCAGACCTTCTTCATAGTTGGTCGCAGTATCCTTATCCAGGGTCTTCATCAGACGGCTGTCTTCGCCGAAGATGTCGATAATTTCCTGGTTGGAACCAAAGCCCAGTGCTCTCAGAAGGGTTGTAACAGGCTGCTTTCTGGTACGGTCAACTCTAACGGAAATGATTTCGTTGGAGTCAGTTTCGTATTCCAGCCATGCACCACGGTTAGGAATAATAGTGGTGGAGAACAGCTTGTTATTGGATTTATCAACAGTAACGTCGTAGTAAGGTCCAGGGGAACGAACCAGCTGAGTTACAACTACTCGTTCTGCCCCGTTATAAATGAAGGTACCCTTTTCAGTCATCAGAGGGAAATCACCCATGAAAACTTCCTGTTCCTTCACTTCTCCGGTTTCCTTGTTAATCAGGCGAACTTTAACCTTGAGGGGAGCAGCGTAAGTAACGTCTCTTTCTTTACACTCTTCCTGCTCATACTTTGGAGCATCGGTGAGAGAATAGTCAATGAACTCCAGAACCAGATTGTCGGCATAGTCCTTAATCGGGGAGATGTCTTCAAAAACTTCTCTCAGACCTTCCTTAATGAACCAGTCATAGGAAGCAGTCTGCATTTCAATCAGGTTAGGCATTTCGCATACTTCATTGATCTTAGCGAACGTCATACGCTCTTTTCTACCTACTTGTATAGGTCTTGGCATCTTTATCACTCCTTATATTCTTAACAAAATTACTTTGTGTGGCAGTCTAATATTATATAACGTCCGCGTCAATAAGTCAATACTTTTTTGAAAATCTTTGGAAAATTTTCACTTTTTGCTTTTCCGGCAAAATATGTTCGTCCCGGACATAAAAACGACCCCCTACCGTTTCTATAAAGCAGAAGAATTCCGCGTCTTCGTCATGATACGGCACAACATCGGGGATTTTGCCGGGTTCCTTTTCGCCGCCCGGACCGCCGCATGCGGCCAGCATCAGAATACAAACCAGAATCAGGAATAATACGGATATTTTCTTCATTTCAAATCTCCCCTTGTATTTTTCTCAATCTTATCACAGTACCGTAAAGAAAAACCGCCAGAGTGTCTGGCGGTATCCTTCGAAAAAAATTATTTAAATTTTACTGCGGTTCCGTAGACCACCACTTCCGCAGCTCCTTGCATCATGGATGCGGAGCCATAGCGCACATTGATAACAGCGTCTGCACCCAGCGCTTCTGCTTCATCTACCATCCGCTTGGTGGCAATCTGCCGTGCTTCGTTGAGCATTTCGGTATAAGCGGACAGTTCCCCGCCCACCAGCGTCTTCATGCCGGACATGAAGTCCTTACCAAAGTTCTTGGTCTGCACAGTGGTACCTTTTACGATACCCAGTGCTTCAATTTCCTTTCCAGGTACATAGTTTAAAGTCAGTAATAACATAGTCCTTCCTCCTTGATGCTTCATTGGTATTTCCTTAATATTTCTTTGCTTCCTCTTCCTCACCGCGGCTGATTTCTGCAAAACGCTGTTTCAAAGCGAAAAAGACACCGAGAATCACGGCCAGTCCGCCTCCAATATACAGCCACAGAATTCCGTTGAGAAACAGATCTTCTTCACCGCAGACCAGTACTGCCAGAAGCCCTACATACAGCAGCACCAGCACAACCATGACTCCGGCTGCCATAGCCGCCCCTTTTCGTTTCCGCCGCCGTTCTTCTTCCTTAGTATTTCCTTGCATCGTCCATTTCTCCCTTCTTTATTTCCCCAATCCGCTGCAGCAGCGCATAGACCACACCACCGATTACCGCCAGAGGCATGCCAAGAAAGACAATCACAAATGCCAGCGGCGGCGCTTCCTGCGGATCCGTTTTTACCATCCAGATCATCAGCACCATGAAACCCACCATCAGCAGAATCATCAGAACAGAAATAAACACCGGTGCCACGTAGGACAGCCGCACGTCATACTTCTGTTTGTTCTGGAACGCCGCCCCCTTCTGCTCCAGCTGTTCCATTTCTCCCAGCAAAACTTTCGCATCCAGGTTTGCCAGGGTTCCTTCCTCCTCCTTCAACCGGCTGCATAACGCCTCCGACTGCACCAGGTTCTGCTTCTCCCTCTCCAGGGTTACCAGATGACGCCGCATACTGTCAGCGATGGTGCTTCGTCCCGTCTGCATCATGCGGATTTCTTCCAGCGGAAGACCCAGCTTTCGAAGCAGTTTAATCTGTTCCAATGTTCGGATATCATCCTCACTGTAATCCCGGTAGCCATTTTCTTTATTCCGGTTCGGATTCAGCAGCCCCTGCTCTTCATAGAAGCGGATATTCTTTTTCGTAATGCCCACCAGCTGTTCCACTTCATTGATTTTCATCTCCCGGACCTTCCTTTCTTTCTTTCTTGCTTGCTTACATAGTACACCTTCCACCAGGTGGAAGGTCAATACTTTTCCGCGTAAAAAAGAAAAAAAGAGGACAGATTTCTCTGTCCTCTTGATTTGCTGTTTTATAAAATCGGCTTTCGTTTGAATTACTTCAGAACTACTACTGCGCCAACTTCTTCCAGAGCCTTCTTGATAGCTTCTGCTTCAGCCTTTTCGATGCCTTCCTTCAGAGTGGATGGAGCACCGTCAACTACTTCCTTAGCTTCCTTCAGACCCAGGCCAGTCAGTTCTCTTACAGTCTTGATAACCTTGATCTTTTCGGAACCAGCGGATTCCAGAACAACTGTGAATTCAGTCTGTTCTTCAACTTCTGCAGCAGCACCACCTGCAACAACTGCAACTGGAGCAGCAGCGGATACGCCGAATTCTTCTTCGCAAGCCTTAACTAATTCGTTTAATTCCAGAACTGTCATGTTCTTGATAGCTTCAATGATCTGTTCAATAGTCATTTTAAATTTCTCCTTTTCAAAATTTCAATAATATTTTGGATGTTTATGCTGCGCTTTGCGCCAGCACGTTTAATTTCGTTTGTTTGTTTTTATATTCAGGCTTAAAATTAAGCTTCAGCCTTAGCATCTGCGATTGCCTGGAAGGTTCTAACTGCCTTGCTAACTGGGGACTGAATGCTGCCCAGGAACTTAGCAACCAGAACGTCTCTGCCTGGAATGTCTGCAACTGCCTGGATACCGTTCTTGTCGAACAGAGTACCTTCAACAACACCTGCCTTGAATTCCATCTTCTTGAAGTCCTTGATAACTTCGTTTAATACTCTAGCTGGAGCAGTAGCATCTTCAGTACTGATTGCCAGTGCGGAAGGACCGTCCAGAACGTCAGCCAGACCTGCGTATACAGTGCCTTCGATTGCTCTCTTTACCAGAGTGTTCTTGTAAACAGTGTAATCTACGTTAGCTTCACGCAGCTTCTTTCTCATAGCGTCAGCCTGTGCTACAGTGATACCCTGGTAGTCAACTACAACTGCTGCCTGAGCGTTTTCCAGCTTACCCTTAATTTCATCGATAATAATCTGTTTCTGCTTCTGTGCTTCTAATGACATTTAATTAAATTCTCCTTTCTTGCAAACCTCTCCTTACGGAAGGCTGCAGGATCACTATGGTTGGTACGCCATAAAAAAACCTTGCCTGCCGTGGCAGTGGCCGTAGACAGTCAAGGTCAATATTTTTATATTGTACCTCGGCGGGAAATTAAGCTTTCGCACCCGCTGTCTTCGGTTAAATTTCTTATTTAATTCGTCTTACCAGTGTCTTAAAGACTAGAACTGGATCAGAGCTGGGTTAACCTTGATTCCAGGGCCCATTGTTGCTGCTACAGTTACGCTTCTCAGGTACTGACCCTTAGCTGCTGCAGGCTTAGCCTTAACAACTGCTTCCAGCAGTGCATTGAAGTTGTCCTGTAACTTTTCGGATCCGAAGGAAGCCTTTCCGATTGGAGTGTGGATGATGTTGGTCTTGTCCAGTCTGTACTCAACCTTACCAGCCTTGATTTCCTGCAGAGCCTTAGTAACGTCCATAGTAACGGTACCGGACTTAGGGTTTGGCATCAGGCCCTTAGGACCCAGGATCTTACCCAGTCTACCTACAACACCCATCATATCTGGAGTTGCTACTACAACGTCGAAATCGAACCAGTTTTCGGACTGGATCTTAGTTGCTAATTCTTCAGCACCTACGTAATCTGCACCAGCTGCTTCTGCTTCTGCTGCCTTAGGTCCCTTAGCGAATACCAGAACCTTCTTAGTCTTACCAGTGCCGTGTGGCAGTACGATTGCACCTCTAACCTGCTGGTCAGCGTGTCTACCGTCTACACCGAGCTTAATGTGAACTTCGATTGTTTCGTCGAACTTAGCTCTGGAAGTTTCCACAGCTAACTTCATTGCTTCTTCAATTTCGTACAGGTTTGCCTTTTCATACTTAGCGGCAGTTTCCTTGTACAGTTTACCTCTCTTAGGCATAATTTTTTACCTCCTGGTGGTACTAGCGACGTTTCGTCTCCCACTGATTAATCTTCTACTACGATACCCATGCTTCTTGCAGTACCCTTAATCATTTCGGTAGCTGCTTCAACATTTGCTGCGTTCAGGTCTGGCATCTTAATCTTAGCGATTTCTTCAGCCTGAGCTCTTGTGATGGTTGCAACCTTCTTCTTGTTAGGTTCACCGGATGCGGACTTCAGACCTGCTGCCTTCTTTAACAGAACTGCTGCTGGTGGAGTCTTAGTTACGAATGTGAAGGATCTGTCGGAGTAAACAGTGATAACTACTGGAATAACCATACCTGGCTGATCCTGAGTTCTTGCGTTGAACTGCTTACAGAAATCCATGATGTTAACACCCTTCTGACCTAATGCAGGACCTACTGGAGGTGCTGGAGTAGCGTTGCCGGCGTTAATCTGCAGTTTGATATATGCTTCTACTTTCTTAGCCATTTTCTTGAGTTCCTCCTTTCTTCAAGAATCTTGTAAGAATTTTATTCAAAAGAGCGTGATTGCTCTCTTAAATCTTGTCCACCTGGCTGAATTCCAGTTCAACCGGGGTTTCTCTTCCGAACATGGAAACCTTAACTTTTACAATCTGTTTTTCTTTGTTGATTTCCTCAACAGCGCCCATGAATCCTTCGAAAGGACCGCTGATAACCTTGATTGTTTCGCCGATTTCCACATCCAGATCAATGTATACTTTCTCGATTCCCATTCTTCCGACTTCTTCGTCAGTCAGCGGAATCGGGTCGGAGCCATGACCTACGAATCCGGTTACACCCTGAGTGTTTCTTACCAGATACCAGGATTCGTTGGTTACAATCATCTTTATGATCACATAACCAGGAAACATCTTGCTGGTTCTGATCTTTCTCTGACCGTTCTTAATCTCAACTCTGTCTTCTGTCGGCACAACGATGTCCAGGATTAAATCCTGCATACCGCGGTTCTCAACCATCTTTTCGATATTCACTTTTACTTTGGCTTCGTGACCCGAATAGGTATGTACTACATACCACTTGGCCTGACCGTCACCTCTGATTCCTTCGCCCAGCAGCGGGGAAACGGTGTTTGTGGTCTTGTTGTTTTCTAATTCAGACATCTTCGTACCTTCTTTTCTGCATTACATTGTAACGCCCAGAATTGCTCTCAGCGCTGCCAGAACACCAGTATCAATTAACCAGAATCCCAGTGCGAAAATTGCACAAGTTACGAGAACAACTGCTGTGTAGGAAGTTGTTTCCTTCTTAGTAGGCCAGATGACCTTCTTCATTTCAAGCTTAACGCCCTTGAAATACTCGCCCATACCGGCTTTCTTCTTGGTAGTATCTTTTGCTGCCATAATAACCTCTCCTTAATCTCTCGGATTACTTGGTTTCCTTGTGAGCAGTGTGCTTCTTGCAGAACTTGCAGTACTTCTGCATTTCGATACGATCCGGGTCGTTCTTCTTATTCTTCATAGTGTTGTAGTTTCTCTGCTTGCATTCAGTGCATGCCAGTGTAACTTTTACTCTCATCGTGATTGTCCTCCGTTTTAAATTCAAAATTCAGAGCCGAAATTTAAGCTCTGTTTTACTTCTAATCATAAAGTCGCCATATAATTATAAAACAGAGCTAAATCAATGTCAACACTTAATTTTTAATATTTTTGAGTCTTTTTTGATCTTTTTTGAACTTTTTTGCTTTTTTTGAACCAGATGCTCTTAATGTCCGTTATTCATGGTGCTCACAATCATATCTGCAGCCTTTGCGATGCGTTCAGAGTCCTGATTTACCACCGCTGCATTGAACCCCAGAGCATAGCAGAACTGGTAGTCATTTCTGCCTTTCAGAGCATTTTTCTTAATATCCCAGGACGGCATGTCCTTCAGCTGCATTTTTACCAGAGAAGTCATCTCATCGCTGGTCATGCTGGTTTCCATATTGCCGCGGACCGCTTCCAGGATTCCTGTATAATTGGTCAGGATTGCAGAACTGCTTGTGGCCTTTTTAATGATGGCTTCCATAATCAGCTGCTGGTTTTCATTTCGGCGCATGTCTCCGTCCAGCCAGGACTTTCTTTCACGGCAGTAAGCCAGAGCCATCCGGCCATCCAGCCTGTTGTATCCTTCCACGAAGTTGATACCGTTCAGTTCCTGCATGCCGTGGGTTGTGAATGCATAAGGTGAATTGATTTCAATTCCGCCCATGGCATCGACCAAGGTTACTACAGTATTGTAGTTCACCTTTACATAGTAATTGATATCAACACCCATCATGTCTTCCACTGCAGCTACCGTTTCCTGAATGCCGTAGAGTCCGGTATGCGTCAGCTTGTCCATGGAATCTCTGGACAGAAGCTTCACATAGTAGTCTCTTGGGATAGATGTCATCAGTACCTCATGGCTGACAGGGTTTACAGTCACCAGCATATTTACATCAGAATGGTAGTTCTGGCTGATGTCTCCGGTAAAGTCCAGTCCGCTCACATATACATTGAAGGATTCCTTCGTTACATCCACGGTCTTGATTTCTGCAGCTTCACCCACCTTAATGGATACAGTATGAAGCACCCGGGTGGTTTCCGCCAGCTCTTCACGTTCCCCTTTCAGGGATTCGTATGCCGCCGAACTTACGAAGACCGCACTGTATTCCTGCATCTCCGCAAAACCCGTAGTCTGGCTGATGGTTTCATATCCTCCGGCTGCCAGCCCGTCAAAGAGCTGATTCAGGTCTGACAGATATCTGTATTCCACCGATGCTTCTCTCTGCAGGTCATCCTTTGCTTCCATGTAAGCAGCTTCACCGTTGAGCCAGGTTCCCACACCGGCACCTGCCAGCTGAGCCACTTCTGTATAAGCAGAGTCCGCCTCAACTACTACAACGTAGTCTTCCTTGATTTCTGTCAGCTTTCCGCCCACAGAGATATCATCCAGGAATCCGATTGTATCAGTCAGATACCATGTTCCCACGCCAAATCCGGCGATAAGAATGACTGCAAAGACTGCAGAAATCTGCTTTCTCTTTTTAATTCCGTGTTTGCTGTACATTACCGGTACGATGAATACCGAAATCAGCAGCAGCACCGCGATCAGTGCATAAAGATATTTTGCCGGAAGAACGTTGATCCAGATCAGTGCACCAACGAATGCCAGTACAATGACACTGTAGACAACCGCAAGAATCCGGTAAACCTGTCTTTCCCTTTCGGCAGCCCGCTGGCGGCGTGCCGCCTCTCTGGCTTCCCTTCTATCGCTTCTCATACTATAATACTCCTCCATAAGAAAAGAGCCTTCTGCGAGGCTCTTTCAAAATTCAGTAACAGTCGTTTCATACAATTGCTGTGATTTTACCCGCAACTTCTATTGTACTACATTCCGAACATCCTGACAAGTTTTTCTTATTCTACGAAGCTGAGGAGTACAGAAGCATCCTTTCTAGGAGGAACTGCCACTTCGATGCCTTCTGCAGGGTAACCTACAGCGATCAGCGCTGCAACCTGCTGTCCTTCCGGAATGTCCACGATTTCTGCAACCTTGTTTTCATCGAAGATACCCATGATAACAGTGCCCACGCCCTTTTCGTGTGCAGCCAGGCAGAAGGTCTGTGCAGCGATGCCTGCATCGTACATTTCCCATCTGTCACCCTTCGGAGTGGTGAAGCTGCCATCCTTTTCGTAACCAGAGCGGCCGTTTACCACAGTCTGGATTACGATAGCCGGTGCCTTGGACATGGTCTTGCAGTTATAAGGGAAGCCCAGGCAGGTTTCTTCAGTTGCCAGTGCCGCAATCTTTTCACGGTCTTCCACTACAATGTATCTGCTGATCTGTGTATTCTTCCAGGATGGAGCATAAGCTGCCACATTTACGATTTCTTCCATCACTTCGTGAGGAACCTGCTTATCCGCAAACTTTCTGATACTTCTTCTTTCTTTAATGCCTGTAATTAAATCCATGGATTTTTCCTTTCTGTGCGTTCTCCGCACTGCACCGCCGTACGTGCCCGAATTTCTACCTTATATTGTAACACATTCTCTGTGCTTGGCAAGAAGAATGTGACGTGTGCCGCAAAACAAAAGGGACGCTGAACGCGTCCCTAAAATGTCTGTTTTTTTCTATCGGATGCTATTATTCGATAACTTCGGATACAACGCCGGAACCTACTGTTCTACCGCCTTCTCTGATCGCGAATCTCAGACCTTCTTCGATAGCGATTGGAGTGATCAGTTCGATAGTCATAGTGATGTTGTCGCCAGGCATGCACATTTCAGTACCTTCTGGCAGCTGCAGGTTACCAGTTACGTCAGTTGTTCTGAAGTAGAAC
>JAZTZZ010000006.1:0-86320 GCA_045637765.1 Anaerovoracaceae bacterium
TACGTCGATACCCATTCCTTCTTCTGTCATGATTTCATACAGTCTCTTGAAGCAGTTTGCCTTGGATGCAAACAGAGGCTGTGCTTCCGGTCCGAAGTGCTTTTCGAAAGCGTGCTTGTACGCTCTGCACTTTTCACGAACTTTGTCTTCGTCCATCAGGTACAGCGGAGTGCCGTACTTCTTTGCCAGTTCTACAGTGTTCTGGCCTGCAAAATACAGAATACCGTCTTTTGCTGTAATATTGTCACATACGAATTCTCTCATTGTAACGCCCTTTCCTTTTTTCTTGAAAATATATAGTTATATAAACATTAAACAATTCCGGGACAGCATCCCTTTGCTGTAATAAAAAGCAAAAAGTATGCCAATCTTTTTTTACTCTTTTATTGTACCCGAATGGTTCCAAAACATAAAAAAAGCACTGCATTTCATCCCTTGCAGTGCTTTTTTCCGTCGTAAGATTTCCGTATTTCAGGAAACCCCTTTTTATGAATTAATAGCGGATATTGTACTTCTTAAGTTTTTCATAGAATACTGTTTTGGACATATCCAGTTCTGCCATGGCCTTGTTTTTATCTCCGTTGTATTTCAGAAGAGTCATCTCCAGGATACGTTCTTCTTCCTTAGCAAGCATTTCCTTCATGGTTGTAGGAATAGAACCCTTACCGATTTTCAGATGCTCTGAGTAAATAATATTGGTATCGCAGAGGGTAATCGCACGCTCGATGGCATTTTCCAGCTCACGGACATTACCAGGCCAGTTATATGCAATCATCTTCTGCAGCGCCTCGCCAGAGAACTGCTTCTGTTCCAGACCGTAATTATCACAGAGATCCTTCAGAATGTGATTAATCAGAAGATACAGGTCACCCTTCCGCTCACGGATTGGAGGAATGTCGATTGGAAATACATTAATACGGTAGAACAGGTCCTGACGGAACCGGCCCATAGCCACTTCCTCTTCCAGATTCTTATTGGTAGCAGCAATTACACGCACATCTACCTTTACTGGTTTGGAAGAACCGACACGGTAGATAATTTTGTTCTGCAGCACATGAAGAAGCTTCACCTGAATATCCATTGGAATTTCACCGATTTCATCCAGGAAAATGGTACCTTTGTTGGCCGCTTCAAAAAAGCCCACCTTACCGTCAGATTTTGCGCCGGTAAACGCACCGCCCACATAACCGAACAGTTCACTTTCGAACAGGCTCGGAGCGATAGCGTTGCAGTTAACTTCCACAAAAGGTGCGTTCGGATTTCCCAGCCGGTGAATTTCACGGGCCAGTTTGGATTTACCGGTACCACTCTCCCCGGTAATGATTACGTTAAACTTACTCTGTGAAGCTTTCCATCCCAGATATTTGATTTCTCTGGTCTTGCTGCTCTTGCCCGCATACCCCTGAAATGCTTCTTCCGGATAGTCACGTTCACTTTCCGGCTCCTCATCCTCATGAGCTTCCATCTGCCGGATGATTTCATTACGTTCATTCAGCAGATTTTCCAGATGCTGTGTGTCACGGATAATCAGAAACACTCCTGTCGGATTTTCTTTTTCTTCCAGACTGCTGACAAACGCGTCGGCTTCCTGATAATGATCCGGATCTTCCGTTCCGCTCCATGGAACCACATTGCAAATCAGAGGCCGCTTATTGATTTCAAAGAGCTGGTTGGAAACCTGAGAGCGCTTTCCTGCCAGAATAGACTCGATGCACTCAGACAGCGGAGACTCGTCAAACAGTTCCAGGAACTTTCTTCCGTTGACATCGATATCCCTGTTTCCGCCGGTCTTTTCCGCCCACGGCTTTTCACGCAGCAGATGACCAATTTCTTCTTTTCTTACACCATAGCCCTTCTCCTGGAAAAACTTGATGTCACCGGTACTGCTGTCGATTACGACCATGTTTCCCACAGAATTCAAAAACTCCATTTTAAACACATAGTCATTAACATGAATGGTATTTTCATGTTTCTCATTATTCACTTCCGCAGTAATATGAAAACCGAAATAGTTTACATCCAGCTTCAGCGGTGTATTCATATAATGACCGTGAACATATTTGTACTGCGGTTCAATTTTCTTATTCTTATAGACCCCTACAGCAACCAGCATGTCACCTTCCCGGATGTCCTTATCATTGATATTCAGCAGTTCCAGATCCTTTCCGGTCAGCTGGCCGTCGTCATCACCCAGTTTGTTATCCGCAATAACAACGATGTCACCTTCCTCAATCTGTCCGGCTTCATGATGTTCCTGCGTATCAAAAACAATCCCGGTAATCTCCTTGGCCCGTCGGTTGCAGTGCTGAATTACCATATCAGAATCCAGGAACACGATCCCCTGATTCATGCTGTCCATCAATAATTCAATTACATGATAACCGTTTTTCGTCATAGCTGTTTCTCCCTTAAAGGTCAGATTCCGTTTTCTTCCGCCAGAGCCAGAGTGGTTCTGCGGATAAAGTGTTCAAATTCATGCATCTGTGCATTTTCCCCATTATATGCAAAACATGCCACAAACGGCTTCTTTGCAAACACAATGCCCACATCGTTGGCAATGGTGGATGTATCGCCGGTTTTATGAGCCACAACCACATCCGGCGGCAGCATGCCGCACATTTTATGTTCTACCTGCTGCTGAGAAAGGATATTTTCCAGCCAGCCATCCAGTTCTTCACTGACGAGCTCCCGCTTGTACATCTTTTCCAGCAGAATACCGATTTCTTCCGGAACCATACAGTTATCCGGTCCCTCAGCATAGTATTCTCTGTGGAAACGGGTTCCAGTCAGCCCCATGGCATCGAAACGCGGGTAAGTTTCCGCATTACCGCCCACATAGCGGAACAGTGCATTGGTGGCAGTATTGTCGCTGACAGAAATCATCATCTTCCCCAGGGATTCCACATCCAGAGTCACTTCACCGGTCATATGCTGAACAGTACCGCAGCCCGGAACCTTCTGTGCATCCGTAATGGTAACCATATCCCGGAAACTTCTCTTTCCGCTGCGGATATCTTCCAGTATCAGCACCATCAGCGGAAGCTTGGTTACACTGGCTGCACCAAACACATCTTTTTCATTGAATCCCCAGGTCTCGCCTGTAACCAGATTTTTATAGTATAAACCCGCATGGCCGTCCATTTCCTTCAGTTCAGCCAGAATACGTTCTTTCAGTTCCATTTTATCTTCCTTTCCGAAGCGCTTTTCCCGCTCTCGCCCCCGTATGTACACCATCCAGTGCAGTCAGCACGCCGTTTACATACACTCTTCTGATGCCGCTGCAAGGCTGCTTTGGCTTGTCAAAATCCGGATTATCCTGTATCTCGTCAAAATCAAAGAGTACCAGATCGGCCCAGTTTCCTTCCCGGATCAGCCCACGGTCAGAAAGTCCCAGGCGGGCCGCCGTAAGACCGGTCATCTTATGAACCGCGGTTTCCAGAGTAAACAGCTTTCTGTCACGGCAGTAATGAGCAATCACACGCGGGAACGTTCCGAACCATCTGGGATGAGGCTGGCCCACATAATCCATGGACGCGGCTTCTCCATCAGATCCAATCATGGTAAACGGCTGTGTCATTACATACTCAATGTCTTCTTCACACATGCTGAATACCACTTCGCTGACACGGCACTTTTCTTTCACCACAAGATCGAAGCAGGCATCTGCCGGATCCACACCGCGGATTTCCGCGATTTCCAGAATGGATTTGCCTACTGCCCACTGATTTTTTTCAGAGGCCACAGATGCTACAAAAGTATCCTGCCACCGTCCCACATGGGTTTCATTGGCATACTGATTGATGACGCTGCGGGTTTCCGGATCTGTCAGCCGTGCAAGCAGTCCGTCCACACCGCCTTCAAAAGCCCATTCCGGTGCATTGCTGTCCAGACTGGTAGATGTGGCACGGTACGGATACTGGTCCGCCTGCACATCCATGCCCTCCTGACGGGCCTTTTCAATCATGGCAATGGTGGTCTTAATATGCTTCTGCCACAGAGCTTTTCTAGTCACCTTATGGTGGGAAATCTGCACAGCGGCACCGCTGCGGCGTCCAATTTCCAGTGCTTCGTTAAGAGCTTCCACAATTTCTGTATTTTCATTGCGCATATGAGTAGCATAATACCCGCCGAATGGCACCAGCTCTTCACAGAGCTGCGCCAGCTCGTCAGTATCTGCAAAACAACCCGGCGGATAAATCAGCCCGCTGCTCATACCGAAAGCTCCGTCCTCCATGGACTGACGCACCAGTCTGCGCATGGTCTGCATCTCCTCTTCTGAAGCCTTACGGTTATCAAAACCCATGGCCGCAATTCGAACTGCTCCATGTCCTGTCACCATACCCAGATTGGTGCTGATTCCCTGCTTTTCCATGATATCCAGATAATCTCCGACAGAGGTCCAGCTGTAGTCCAGATCACCTACATAGTCTGCAAGCTGTTTTTTCTTCTCCAGTTCTTCACTGACCGGCACCACAGACAGGCCGCAGTTTCCGCCGATTTCTGTAGTAACCCCCTGCAGAATACGGCTTTCCGCCATCGGATATTTCTGCAGAGCCGTATCACTGTGGGAATGAATATCGATAAAACCTGGCACAAGATACAGGTCCTGTCCGTCGATTACTTCTGCCGCATCTTCAGCCAGACAGCCGTGGACAGGTCCCACCTCTGCGATTTTCCCATCTTTTACGGCCACACTGCCGCGAAACCAAGGTGCTGAAGTTCCATCAATAATTCTTACATTTTTTATTACAAAATCATACATAGATTCATTCCTCTTTCTGCTGCCGTACCAGAACCACGGCCACATCATTGACATTGGTTCCCGTAGGACCTGTTATAATCAATCCTCCCGAAGCCTTCAGTGCATGGTATGCATCATTTTCGGCAAGTACCTGTGCTACAGTTCTTCCGTCTTTTTCAAGAACTGCCGCAGCAGTACCTCCATCCACGTATCCTCCTGCAGCATCAGTAGGTCCATCCGTTCCATCGGAACCGACAGAGAAAACAGCCACATTATCAAGACCTGCAATCTCTGCTGCTGCAGACAGTGCCAGTTCCTGATTCCGTCCTCCCTTTCCTGTTCCGGTCAGCTTTACCACAGTCTCTCCCCCTGCAATGAAGACTTTTGAAACATTTCCTTCACCATGGGTTCTGCCTATATATCCCAGAAAACTTCCTGCTTCCCTGGCCTGGCAGGCCAGTCTGTCCGTAAGAATCACCGGTTCGTATCCCAGTTCTGCCGCAGCTTCCGCCGCAGCATAACAGAGCTGTTTTACACTGCCTGTCACCATGGTGGTCACATTATTCAGTTCTTTCGGTGTTTCCATGCTGAGGCACTTTTCTGTTTCTTCAGAAATCTTTATTCCGTATTTATGGATTACGTCCCATGCCTGGCTGCAGGTGGAACTGTCCGGATAGGCAGGTCCCGAAGCAATCATGTCCAAAGGATCACCGATAATATCAGAAAGAATTACAGAATACACATGTGCCGGCGAACAAATCTGCGCAAACTTTCCGCCTTTTACCGCAGAAATACGCTTGCGCACCGTATTGATTTCCGTAATTTCAGCCCCGCATGCCAGCAGCTGGCGGGTAATAGACTCCAGCTCCCCAGGAGAAACCAGAGGCTTTTCAAAGAGTGCAGAGCCTCCCCCTGATACCAGAAACAGGACCGCATCGTGTTCCGTGAGGCCCCTGACTGCATCCAGAGCAGTACTGGTACCCAGAAACGAGTTTTCGTCCGGTACCGGATGTCCCGCCTCAAAACACCGCACACCGGGAATCTCACCAGCCACATGTCCGTATTTGGTCACAACTACACCGTCAGAAAGCCCGGATCCAATATATTTTGCCGCGACAGATGCCATCTGCCACGCTGCCTTTCCGCAGGCAATGAGAACCAGACGGCCGGCCGGAAGTACCGGCACGATTTCGTCCAGTGCTTTTTTCACTGCAGTATCAGGAAGCGCCGCCTGAATGGAAGCGGATATTATTTTCTGCGCGTCATCATAGAGCCCTGCCATAGAGAGTGCCTCCTTTAGAGTCTGTGGAATTCCCGGGCCTGCTCGCAGTCTTTTACAATCTGCGCAGACAGTTCTTCCACGCTGCTGAATTTCGCTTCTTCACGGGTCATTTTCAGGAATTCGATCTGAATATGCTTTCCGTAAAGTTCTTTATTAAAGTCGAAGATATGGGTCTCCATATTCTTCTGGAAATCACCGATAGTTGGCTTTACGCCTACATTGGTGATGCTGTTGTACTTATGTCCGTTATAATAACAGTTGGTGATATATACACCATTTGGAGGTGTCACCATATTTTCATCAATCATGATATTGGATGTAGGGAATCCGATGGTTCTGCCCAGCCGGTTTCCAACTACAACCTCACCGCCGATGCTGTACTTTCTGCCCAGGTACTTTTCACACTCTTCCACGTCACCGGAGCGGATCAGGCTGCGGATCAGTGTGGAACTTACCACATCACCATCGATGGTGACAGGTTCCATTTCATTGACATTGAAGCCCTTTACCAGCCCACGCTGTCTGAGAATATGAGGATTTCCTGCTGCTTTATATCCAAAGTGGTAATTGAATCCGCAGAAGGCTTCTCTCAGATTCATCTTATCCACCAGCAGGTCGTCAATGAAACTCATAGGATTCATACAGGCAACTTCACGGGTGAATTCCACATTGAACAGGTAGTCTACACCCAGCTTTTCGATGAGTGCTGCCTTTTCTTCCTGATAGATAATGTTCTTTACCACATTTTCCCCTGCAAACAGGTTCTTCGGGTGGTTGGAGAAAGTGAAAACTGCACTGTGAATTCCCAGCTCACGGGCTTTTTCCACAGCTTTGGCGATGAGGGTCTGGTGCCCCACATGGACTCCGTCAAAATTCCCCAGCGCAATGCAGCAGGCAGGGATATTTTTAATATCTTCCAGATTATTTATCACTATCATAACCAGGCCCCCTGAAAAATACTTTGTCTGCTACCAGTTTTTTGTATTTGAAGTTATAGAATGCTACACCCAGATACTGGCGGTTTGTACCGTCTTCCTCTTCCATGAAAAGGTTCCATGCTCTGCGGTATTCCTCACGGATCGGCATTTCCGGTTCCTTCTTTTCATATTCAGGACGGGCTTCAATCCGGCAGTCCTTCAGAGCAATATGCCAGCCGTCCACAAATTTTTTGCCAAGCTCCGGATTTACCACTGCAGTTCCGAAGTGAATCAGCGGATATTCCTGTGGGAGAAGCACAGAGTCGAACCAGCCATCCGGCAGTTCCACTTCCGGTTCCCCTTCTTCCGCTTCTTCCGGCAGTCCTGCTGCCAGTCTGGCTTCCTTGACCGCTGCATCCTTCATAGCCTGCAGCTGTTCCAGAGTCACTGTTTCTTCAATGACAAAACGTCCGCTGCCAAGACGCACCAGACCGGTCATTACTGCACCGGTGCCAAGAGAGATGCCCACATCCTGACAGATGGTCCGGATATAGGTTCCCTTGGAGCATTCCACGGTGTAGACAATCTCCAGCTTGTCCATGTCGATGGATTCGATATCCAGACTGCGGATGAAGATTTTGCGGGTCTTTACATCCACTTCCTGCCCTGCACGGGCATATTCGTACAGACGGCGTCCTTCAACGCGGACAGCGCTGTACATAGGCGGTTTCTGGTCGATATGACCGATAAACGGTTCAAAAGCCGCACGAATGGCCTCTTCTGTCACTCCTGCGGTATCGAACTCTTCGATTACTTCCCCCCAGATATCCTGGGTATCCGTGTTTTTTCCGAGAATCATGGTGCATCGGTACTTCTTGAAGTCCAGATCCAGATACTCGGTAATACGTGTTGCACTTCCCAAACAAACAGGAAGCACCCCGGTCGCCATAGGGTCCAGGGTGCCTGTATGTCCGATTTTCTTCATGCCAAGAATGCGGCGCAGTTTTCCAACTACGTCATGGGAAGTCATTTTCTGCGGTTTGTTTATGTTAATGATTCCGTCTCTTACCATGCTTAATCATTCCTTGTTATTTAATTCTTTTTATTCGTGATACAGCTGTAAAGAATGCTCTACTGCCTGACGAATCAGCGGAAGTCCTTCTTCCAGAGGAAGCTTCAGACTGCAGCCTGCCGCTTTAGTGTGGCCGCCGCCGCCGAATTCTTCTGCGATGACAGCTACATTCCCCCAGCTTTTCGCACGGAGGCTCAGCTTCAGTTTTTCCGTATCTTCCTTAACCAGAACTGCAATTTCCACCCCTTCGATGGAACGCAGCTTGTCCACGATACCTTCCGTCTCGTCCATTCCCGCTCCGGTCTGTTTCAGCATATCCTGAGTCACAACTGCCATGGCAGCCTTTCCTCCGGCAAAACGTTCCATGGCGGCCACTGCCGCACTGTGAAGCAGAATCCGTTCCTGACGGACGCTTTCGTAAATTTCCTGGCTCACTTTCCGAACATCCACACCCAGGTCATAAAGCTCTGCAGCAATTTCATGACACTGACGGGTGGTGTTGGAATACTGGAAATTACCTGTATCTGTGGTAATCGCAGCAAAAATTGCATCAGCGATTTCCCCGTCCATGCGGAAGTCTGTGCAGCTTTCCATTTCTTTCAGCAGATAATAAATCAGCTGACCGGTAGCTGCCGCTTCCGGATCTACGTAATTGTAATCGCAGAACGGCACCGTAGTACGGTGGTGGTCAATACAGATACTGGACTTTCCTGCCAGAAACTTGTCTTTCCGCTTCAGGAAACGGCTGAAATCGCCGCAGTCCAGACACAGGGAAACATCCACATCCTCCAGAATATTCTGGTCATGGGTACAGTACCCCCTGTCCAGGAACAGCAGATTCCGCGGAATATCATCCTCTATTAAAATGTAGCTGGCTTTTCCCAGATCCCTCAGTGTACGGCAGAGGGCTGCAGCAGAGCCCAGGGCATCCCCGTCCATATTGACATGGGGATAAATGAGCACACTGTCTGCAGCTAAAAGTTTATCACTGATTTCACGGAAAGAATTGTTCTGTTTCATCATTTGTATTATTCTTCGTCTTCTGTATCAATAGTTTCGTCATCGCTCTGGTAATTTTCGATTCCCAGGCCTGCGATAACTTCAGAAATATGTCTGCCATATTCCAGCGCTTCATCGATTTTGAAAATCAGTTCCGGAATGCGGCGAACCTTAATGTGTCTGCTGATTTCACGCTTGAACAGACCCTTGGCACTGTTCAGACCTGCCAGCACTTCTGCAGCTTCTGCTGCCTTTTCTTCCGGATCCTTGCTGAATCCCAGAACAGAAACATAGCAGGTAGCAAAGCTGCCGTCATTGGTCACATCCACACCGGAGATACTGATCATGGCACCGGACAGTCTTGGGTCCTTCACACCGCTGATCAGCATTTCGCTGACAATCTTACGGATTTCTTCGCCCAGACGTCCCTGTCTATAACCTTTACCCATTCATTTTTCCTTTCTATCTGGAGGTTGAATGCAGTAGTGAACTGCGATTCCGCAGGGGCTGTTTACAGCCCCGAGGACAAGCAGGAACTACTTGCGTTCAATCTCTACCATGTGGAAGCATTCGATGATGTCGCCTTCCTTGATATCGTTGTAGCTTTCGATACCCAGACCACATTCGTAACCCTGGTTTACTTCCTTTGCATCGTCCTTGAAACGCTTCAGGGAAGAAACTTTACCTTCATGGATTACGATACCATCACGAACCAGTCTGATTTCTGCGTTACGTACCATCTTGCCTTCCAGTACATAAGTACCTGCAATGATACCAACACCAGGAACCTTGAAGGTGCTGCGGACTTCTGCCTTACCCAGAACTTCTTCCTTGAATTCAGGATCCAGCATACCCTTCATAGCAGCTTCCACATCATTGATGATGTCGTAGATTACTCTGTACAGTCTGATTTCGATGTTTTCACGGTCAGCCATAGTCTGTACAGCGGTAGTAGGACGTACATTGAAGCCGATGATGATGGAACCGGTTGTAGCAGCCAGTGTTACGTCGGATTCATTTACAGTACCTACACCTGTATGAATAATCTTTACTCTTACATTTTCATTCTTCATCTTTTCCAGAGAAGCAACGATAGCACCAACGGAACCGTTTACGTCACCCTTGATGATCAGGTTCAGATCCTTGGTTTCGCCTTCCTGAATCTGGCTGAAGAGCTGTTCCAGAGTGGTTGCAGCATTTCTTGCCAGAATTTCTTCTCTCTGCTTGGTTTTTCTGTTTTCAGCGATTTCCTTCGCAATCTTGTCGTCCTTTACAGCATTGAACATGTCACCTGCTTCAGGAACTTCGGACAGACCCAGGATTTCTACTGCAGTTGCCGGACCAGCCTTCTTGATGGTGTCGCCCTTATAGTTTGTCATCAGACGGATACGGCCGTAGCTGGTACCAACTACAATGCTCTGGCCGCTCTTCAGAGTACCGTTGTCAACCAGCAGAGTTGCCACAGGACCCTTGTTCTTATCCAGTCTTGCTTCAATTACAGAACCGGTAGCCAGTCTGTTTGGATTTGCCTTCAGTTCCAGCATTTCTGCCTGCAGCAGAATCATTTCCAGCAGGGTTACGATACCTTCGCCCTTCTTTGCGGAAACAGGAACTGCGATGGTTTCTCCACCGTAATCTTCCACTACGATACCATGGTTCATCAGGTCCATCTTAACTCTTTCAGGATCCGCAGTCGGCTTGTCGCACTTGTTGATTGCTACGATGATTGGAACACCTGCAGCCTTTGCGTGGCTGATGGATTCGATAGTCTGAGGCTTAACGGAGTCGTCAGCTGCAACTACCAGAACCGCAATATCTGTTACGTGTGCACCACGGGCACGCATTGCAGTAAATGCTTCATGACCCGGAGTATCCAGGAATACGATCTTCTGACCGTTAATATTAACTTCAGACGCACCGATATGCTGTGTAATACCACCAGCTTCGGATACTGTCACGTTTGTTCTTCTGATTGCGTCCAGCAGGGAAGTCTTACCGTGGTCTACGTGACCCATTACGGTAATGATTGGCGGACGAGGCTTCAGGTCTTCTTCCTTATCTTCGTAAACTTCCAGACCTTCTTCTTCCTCTTCTTCTTCTACCTTGCCTACTGCCACACTGATCTTCAGTTCATCTGCCAGAATCATTACAGTATCTTCGTCAATGTTCTGGTTGATGTTGGCCATAATACCCATCTTCATCAGAGCCATAATGACCTGAGTGGTGGAGATTCCCACCTGTTCACAAAAACCAGCTACAGTGATAGGAACTGTAACTACGGTTGTACCTTCTGGTAATGGTTCCATTTCTTCCACCTCTTCTACTGCAGGCTTTGGTTTGTTGTGCTTCTTTGGCTTAGCCTGCTTTTCCAGGGATCTTTCCTGGATCTTCTGCTTATTCTTCTTGCCGCCGTTTTCCAGCTTAGCAAACTTATCTCTTTCCTTGTCGTGAGCAGCCAGTCTTTCCGGTTTACGTGCAACTGGCTTAGTTTCCAGCTTTGGCTTGTCTGCCGGTCTTTCTGCTCTCTGCGGACGGTCACCCTGCGGACGTCCGTCACGCTGCGGTCTGTCGCCCTGAGGACGGTCACCACGCTGCGGTCTGTCACCCTGCGGTCTGTCTCCGCGGAATGGTCTGTCGCCCTGCGGTCTGTCTCCGCGCTGCGGTCTGTCTCCCTGTGGACGGTCGCCACGGAATGGTCTGTCGCCCTGCGGTCTGTCTCCGCGCTGCGGTCTGTCGCCCTGCGGACGGTCACCGCGGAATGGTCTGTCGCCCTGCGGACGGTCACCACGCTGCGGTCTGTCGCCCTGCGGACGGTCGCCCTGCGGTCTGTCCTGACGTGCAGGTCTTGCAGGAGCCTCAGTCTTCTTTTCTGCTGCAGGAGCTTTCACTTCTTCAGCCTTCTTTTCTGCTGCAGGAGCCTTAACTTCAGGCTGCTTAACTTCAGGCTGCTGCACTTCTGCTGCAGGAGCCTTGATTTCTGCCGCCTCTTCCTTTACCTGGCCTCTTTCTGACACTTCCTTAGATACAACAGGCTTACCCATTGGCGGTCTGTGGCGGTTTTCCAGGTCCTTGTTTACAACAGGCTTACCCATCGGTGGTCTCTGAGTAGGTCTGTCGTTGGCAGCAGATGTAGTTTTTGTCTGCTGCTTCTTTGTATTTCTCTGCGGAATTACCGCAGCTTTCACCGTTACACGCGGCTGTTCGTCCTGATGGCTATCCGCTTTTTTAGGCGCGGCTTTTACAATCTTCGTTTCCTTATTGTCTGTTGCCATTCGAACACCTCCTTACTTAACTGATTGAATATGATCAATCCCATCTGAAATTACTTTTGCAAAATTGTCGTCGGTAATGCCGTAAATCCCCTTATCGACGTTACCGGTTATCTGTGACAGCTGCTCCCTGGAGCCGTAGATTTTGCAGGGAACACGATGTTTCTCTGCAGCCGACACCATCTTCTTCACGGAGTTCTCCGAAAGGTCCTCCGTCAGAATGAGCAGTCTGATTCTTCTCTTTTCCATCATATAGATGCATGTGTTATAGCCGGTCACCAGTTTTCTGGCTTTCGCCGCAAAACCGAAATAGCTGAGCACTTTATTCTCCATCGGTCAGTTCCTCCAGCTGGCGGAATATTTCTGCCTTCATTTCTGCACTCACCGGCATGTCGAAGTTCCGTTCAATTGCCTTTCGCTTGTCAGCCTTCTGCCAGCATTCTCTGCTGTCTTTACAGAGGTATACGCCTCTGCCCTTGGCGCGGCCTGCAGGGTCCAGTGTCAACTGACCTTCATAACCCGCAATACGGATCAGGAACTGCTTTTCTCTGGACTGCATACAACCGATGCATCTTCTCATAGGAATCTTCCGTTCTTTCAAGGTTTATTCCTCCTCGATTTCCACAATTTCAGGCATATCAGCTTCTGCAGCCTTCATTGCTTCATACTGAGTGTGGCTCTTGATATCAATCTTCCAGCCGGAAACCTTTGCAGCCAGACGTACGTTCTGGCCTTCCTTACCGATTGCCAGGGACAGCTGGTAGTCAGGTACAACTACAGTTGCAGACTTTTCAACATCTTCAGCCACGATAACCTGTTCCACCTTAGCCGGGGACAGTACGTTTGCAATCAGAACTTCCGGATCTTCGCTCCAGGTGATGATATCAATCTTTTCGCCGTTCAGCTCGTCTACGATAGCCTGAACTCTGGCACCTCTGGTACCTACGCATGCACCAACAGGGTCTACATTTTCGAATTCAGTGTAAACTGCCATCTTGGTTCTGGAACCTGCTTCTCTTGCGATACCCTTGATTTCTACAGTACCGTCTTCCATTTCAGGAACTTCCAGTTCAAACAGACGCTTAACCAGACCAGGATGGGAACGGGACAGGAATACCTGAGGACCCTTGGTGGTCTTCTTTACATCCATGATGTAAACTTTCAGTCTGTCATTGATCTTATATGTTTCGCCAGGTACCTGTTCCGTTGCGGACAGAATACCTTCAGTTCTGCCTACGCTTACAAACATGGTATCATTGCTGATTCTCTGTACCTGACCGGTCATGATTTCGCCCTGGTGGGTGATAAAGTTATCGAAAATCATACCTCTTTCCGCTTCACGGATTCTCTGAACAACTACCTGCTTGGCAGTCTGTGCAGCGATTCTGCCGAAGTCTCTTGGTGTAACCTGATATTCCACAGCATCACCAACTTCGTAACGGTAGTCAATTTCACGTGCTTCTTCGATGGTAATCTGTGTCATGTCATCGTAGAAATCTTCATCTTCCACGATTTCCATACGCATGAATACATCGATGTCACCGTTTTCACGGTCAATGTTTACACGTACATTCTGAGAAGTACCGTAGTTTTTCTTATATGCGGAAACCAGCGCAGATTCAATGGCTTCAATCAGCACATCCTTGGAAATCTGCTTTTCCTTCTCCAGGTCTGCAATAGCCTGAATAAATTCCTTGTTCATTTCTTCTATAACCTCCTTAGAACACGACAGCCAGGCGTGTCTTCGCAACCTGGGTTCTGTCAAACTGCATCTCTTTTTCCTTTTCGTCTTTAATTACGATTTTATCATCAACCAGACCAACCAGGATTCCCTGATATGCCTTGCTGCCGTCTACTGCCTTATACAGACTCAGGTCCACAAGACGTCCTGCAAAACGTACATAATCGCTGTCCTTCAGCAGTGCACGGTCCAGTCCCGGAGAAGATACTTCCAGGTAATAGTTCTGCTCGATCGGATCCAGACGGTCCAGTTCCTCGCTTAAGAAGCGGCTCACCTTCTCGCAGTCATCAGTTGAAACATATTCTTCTTCCTGTCCCTGTTTTTTATCAATATATACTCTCAGAAACCAGTCGCGGCCTTCCTTCAGGAATTCCACGTTGTATAATTCCAGACCGTTTTCTTCCAGAAATGCGGCTGTGATTTCTTCGATCAGGGCAGTTACCTTTACTTTAGCCATAGTACCTCCTTTAACCCGAATAAAACTGAAAGAGTGGGCTTTACCCACTCTTTCACCTTACCATCTAAACTTTATATACATTAATATTAGCATAAGAATCATTATAATGCAAGCGAATTCTTATATTAGATGAAGAAAAAATACAGTACAAAAACAATTATAAAAGCTCACATTGTACAGCAAATAGACTTGTCCGTAAAACGCCTAACCCGTTTACAAAATCCAATGTTCCAATTATAATACAAACATTCCAGGAATTTTGTAAGATATCTACAACAGAATAAAAAACTGATTGTGTGTTCACAATAAATATTTTAAAACAATACGAAAGAGGTTATCATGAGTTACGTAAAAGAAATATATGAAAAAGTAGTCGCTGAGAATCCTGCCGAACCGGAATTCCACCAGGCAGTAAAAGAAGTTCTGGAGTCGCTGGAACCGGTAATTGAAAAGAACGAGGAAGAATACCGCCAGCTTGCCATTCTGGAACGTATGGTGGAACCGGAACGTATCATTTCTTTCCGTGTTCCATGGATTGATGATAAAGGAAACATTCAGATCAACAAAGGCTACCGTATCCAGTTCAGCAGTGCCATCGGCCCGTATAAAGGCGGCCTCCGCTTCCACCCTACCGTAAACCAGAGCATTCTCAAGTTCCTGGGATTTGAACAGGTATTTAAGAATTCGCTGACCGGCCTTCCAATCGGCGGCGGCAAGGGCGGTGCAAATTTTGACCCGAAGGGAAAGTCAGACCGTGAAATCATGTCCTTCTGCCAGAGCTACATGACCGAACTGTATAAATACATCGGTGCAGATCAGGACGTTCCTGCCGGCGACATCGGTGTAGGCAGCCGTGAAATCGGTTTCCTCTACGGACAGTATAAGAGAATGACCGGCCGCTACGAAGGCGTACTCACCGGTAAAGGTCTTTCCTACGGTGGTTCCCAGACTCGCCGTCAGGCTACAGGTTACGGCCTGGTATATATTCTGGAAGAAATGCTGGCAGCCGCAGGCAAGTCCATCGAAAACCAGAAGATTATCGTATCCGGCTCCGGCAATGTAGCCATCTACGCGGCAGAAAAAGCCATGGAAGAAGGCGGTACCGTCATCGCCATGAGCGACTCTGCAGGATATGTTCACGATCCTAACGGAATTAAGCTCGACATCATAAAAGATATAAAGGAAGTAAAGCGCGGCAGAATCCGCGAATATGCGGACAGAGTTCCAACCGCCTCCTATCATGAAGGCAAGGGAATCTGGTCCATTCCTTGTGACATCGCACTTCCTTGTGCCACCCAGAATGAACTCCATCTGGCCGATGCCCAGATGCTGGCCGCAAACGGATGCTATGCAGTAGCCGAAGGAGCCAACATGCCGACCACTCTGGACGCGACAGACTTCTTCCTCAAGTCCGGTATTCTTTTCATGCCGGGCAAAGCAGCCAACGCCGGCGGTGTAGCGACTTCTGCACTGGAAATGAGCCAGAACAGCACCCGTCTTTCCTGGAGCTTTGACAAGGTAGATGACAAGCTGAGAGGCATCATGCAGGGTATTTTCGAAAAGGTTGCAGATGCCGCCAAGCGTTATAACCTGGAAAACAACTATGTTGCTGGTGCCAACATTGCAGGTTTTGAAAAAGTTGTTGATGCAATGAAAGCACAGGGCCTCGTATAACAGAACACCATAACAGAAAAAAACCAGGACTGCCTTCCTGGTTTTTTTCTTGGTTTTATTTACTTCTTCGGTTCCATCCATATATTCAGATCACAGCCGCCCTCAATTCCTGCGACAGTGCCCTTGTCAGTATACTGCCACATCCAGTAATCAAACGGCCACTGTGTCATCTCGATATAATGAGCCAGCCAGATTCCGCGGTGAGCCAGCCCGTCCAGATTCACATCCTCTGTAAACCAGGTAGGATTTCCGTAAATCATCGGCTGGTAACCATCCTCCTCTATAACCCTGCAGAAGGCTTCTGCAATGGCAGTCTTTTCTTCTGCTGTCAGGTGGTTAATCCGCTCTGCCCCATCGATATATTCCATGTCAAAGGCAACCGGACCATCAATCCGCTTTCCACGAAGCTTCCGCAGAACAAACCGTGCTTCATCCATGGCTTCCTCTTCCGTTACAGCCTGAGAGAAGAAATATACTCCCACATGGAGACCCGCGGCTCTGGCCCCCTTCACATTCTGCTCATAGCACGGATCCAGATTCAGCATACCGCTGCTGTACCCACGGTATCCAAGGCGTACCATAGCAAATTCCACACCGTCGGCTGCCACCTGCCGCCAGTCCACCTCATTCTGGTAGCTGGATACATCCACGCAGATGTAGCTGGTCCAGTCCTTATCTTCATAGCATAATCTGCCCTTCTCATCCAGGAAGAATGCCTCCGGATCATATCGGTTTTCCGTCTGCTCTGCCCTTGGCCTCAGTTCCTCTGCCCGGTCAAACCAGCTCAGCATGCCGTTTATGAGCACACTAAGCAAAACCATCATTCCCAGGGTAATGAAGATTCGTCCTTTTGCGTCCAGCTGCAGTTTTCTGTCATTTCGATTTTTATTGCTCATAGTCCCATTATATCACATTATGAAAAAAAAGAAACCTTCACCTGATGCGAAGGTTTCTTTTACGTCCATTTTATTTTTTCGAAGAATCAGCTTATCTTGCTGCACGGGTAGTTAATGGTGCCATTAAGCTGAAGCTGCTGGTACATTCCGCCGGTCTGGAATATACAACCTGCTCCTTTCCTTCTCCGGTCTTGTGGTTCCAGTATACATACAGTACACCAGCCACAACGGCTACGCCGGCTACATTAGCAGCCAAAACCATCAGGAAAGTTGTCATAAATGAAATCATTGTTACCATCCTCCTTATCGATAGATAATTTAATATTTTCAGCAATAGTTTCATACAGAGTTTTATTAGCCGCATGCAGGTAGAACAGCGGTGCACCCAGGAAGATAATACCTCCCAGAATGTTACCGATGGTTACCGGCAGCAGGTTGGTAAAGAAATAATTCTGCAGATTCAGCTGTGCCAGCTGTTCTGCGGTGAATCCGTATGTTTCCATGGCAAGTTCCACATAATGAGGATTGTCCAGTGCCAGCATACCGGCTGTAATGTAGTACATATTAGCTACACAGTGTTCGAAACCAGCTGTAACAAAGAGCATGATTACGAAGAAACATGCCAGCAGCTTGCCGGTTACATCCTTGGCACACATAGCCATCAGTACTGCTGCACACACCAGAATATTACACAGGATACCAGATACGATGCCCTTGGTAAATGTCAGTCCTACCTTACCAGCTGCAACCTTAATGGTGTACGCCCCCAGCATGCCTGCAGTATAGTCCAGCTGTCCGCTGAGATATACCATGAGTGCCATGAGGGTCGCTCCCAAAAAGTTACCGAAAATAACTACAACGAGGAGTTTGATAATGGATTTGGATTTCTGCTTGCCGTCAAATACACTGATTGCAGCCAGGCAGTCACCGGTAAACAGCTCTGCACCCAGCAGAATAACCATCATCAGACCAACCGGGAATACAACAGCTGCTGCCAGTCTTGCCAGACCTACGTCAGGAATGGTATGAGCTGCAACGCTGCTGGCAGATGCACCCAGTGCAATCATCATACCAGCCAGAACAGCCTTACCAATCAGACGGCCTGATGTCATCTGCACCTTAGCCATACATCCCGTTATATACTTATTAAGTACTTCCTGTATTGTTAAACAACCTTCCACTACGATATCTTCTCCTTAAAATTTCTTATTATATTATAAAGTATATTACTTCTTTAAACATAGATATTTTAGCAGACTCCGAACAAGGCAGGTAATATAAAAAAAGAGAGCCGCTATATATTTATTTATATAGCGGCTGTATTCTTATTCGTACTTGGCGGACGCCACATCCACCTTTGCTTCATAAATTTTTTTCTGGAACAGCTTGTCGAATTCGCCAAGCTTGTAATCCTGGCGGTAAATCAGCACATCTTTGTATCTGTTATCCTGATCCGTACAGACACGCTGTATCAGTCCGTTCTTTTCCAGAACAGACTCCGGAATCGGTGAAACCCACATATATGTGGTAGGCACATTGGTCAGAAGATCAAACTGACTTCCGCGTTCATAGACATAGATGGTCTTTTCCGGTTTACCGCCTGTACCTCCGTTTTTGTGATCCAGCTCACGGTGATTTTCAATATCCGCATGGGTAATCTTGATATAATCCTGCAGATCTTCTGCATAGATTTTTTCTTTCTTTGCCAGAGGATGTTCCTGTGACATAACCAGCACATATTCAAACTCCCAAAGAGTTTCAAATTCCAGCTTATTATTTTTCAGGCGGCTGTAAAACACGCCCTCATCCTCCACATTGTAGCGGATAATCCCCATATTATATCCCCGGTCCGCCACATTGGAGATGGTCCGGAGAGTGTTCGTCTCGTTAACCGTCACATCCAGCCCTGATTCAATAGGCAGCTCACCCACGAATGCAGTTACACCGCCGGCAATATAGCTTCCGCGTGGAATAGAGATTTTAAACAGAGTCCGCTCCCCATCGGTTCTGCGGGACAGCTTCTCGATTTCCCCAATGTGTTCCACCATCTTTCTTGCATGAAAAAGAAACTCACTGCCTCTCTCCGTAACCGTTACCCCGCTGGAAGTACGCTTAAAAATACTGTATCCCAGTTCATGTTCCAGATCCTTCACGGCCTTGCTCAGATTAGGCTGTGCCATGAACAGATTCTGCGCTGCCTGAGAAATGGATCCCGCCTTTTCAATTTCCAGCACATATTTCAGATATAGTGTGTTCATAGTCTGCTCTCCATCCTGCGATATCTATATGCGAATTCATATATTTCCTATATATTATCACAGAGGGTCACGAATTACCATAGAAGATTTCCAATTTGTCATATTATTTCATATATGGATTTCCACCCTGCTTCCGCCTGTCTTTTCTCTGCGGACGGTCACCTGACGGTCGATTTTCTCCTTCAGTTCGCTGACATGGGAAATGATGCCCACCAGACGGTTTCCTTCACTGAGACCAGCCAGAGTTCCAATGGCCTGCCGCAGAGATTCTTCATCCAGCGAACCGAAACCTTCATCCACAAACATGGTATCCAGCCGGATACCTCCTGCAGAAGACTGAACTTCATCAGAAAGTCCCAGCGCAAGTGACAGGGATGCCTTGAAGGATTCACCGCCGGACAGTGTCTTAACACTTCTCTGGGTTCCATTATAATGATCGATAACATCCAGTTCCAGACCGCTCTGACTGCGATTGTTTTCTGCCACCTGTCGCCGCACAAGCTCATACTGTCCGCCGGTCATGGAAAGGAGACGGCGGTTTGCCCTTATAATAATCCGGTCGAAATAGGTCATCTGAATATAGGTTTCCAGCATGATTTTTTCCTTGCCGGCGATATTTCCGTTGGCAGTATTTGAAAGTGCCTTCACCCAGGTCCAGCGCTCTTCCAGCTGCGCAAGCTGCCCTGCTGTCTTTTCAATATTTGCCTTGACAGTTTCATTGGTGGTAATCCGGGTACGAGTCTTCTGAAGCTGCGTCTGCAAAATCTCTTTAGCAGCATTTGCATCTCTTCTTCTGCTTTCTTCCCCTTCCACACTGTACTGCTGTCCGTCTTCCAGCTGGCGCTTCAGCTGTGCAATTCTTCCCTCTGCCTCAGTCAGTGCTGTCTGGCAGCTGTGGAAATCCTTTTCCGCATCTTCCAGTTCCTTTCGAAGGGTTTCGATATACTGCTGAAGTTCTGTGCGGGCCTGCAGCGCTTCTCTGCGGGTTGTATGCGGAAGATTTGCTTCCAGCTCCCCTGTCTGTTTTTTCAGTCCTTCCTGATGGGACCTTGCCGCTGCCAGCTGCTGTCTGCATTCGGAAAGTTCTTTCTGCAGGCTGCCTGTCAGCAAATCTCCTTCAGACAGCTCCTTTTCCAGAGTCTGCTTTTTCTGCAGGTTTTCTTCTTCCTTCTGCAGTTTCGCTTCTGCATCTTTTATCTGATGGTTCAGTTCCTTCTGCAGGGCAGTCACCTTTTCTGCCAGATTTTCGGTATCAGAAGTTCCCAGCAGCAGTTCTGCCTTCTGTCTCAGGTTCTGAAGCTGGGTATCCACGGTACCTTTCAGCTGGCTTGCAGTACGGCTTGCTTCTGCTGCATTGTCTGCAGCCTCTTCCATTTCCTTTTTCGCACTTTCCAGCTGCACCTCTGTCGGTGCTTCTGCAGAAGCTGCCGCAGGATGTGGATGCTCAGAAGAGCCGCATACCGGACAAGGTTTTCCCTCTTCCAGTGTCTGGGCCAGAATCCCTGCCTGCTCGCTGAGAAATGCCCTGTTCATCTGAACGTATCTTTCCTGTGTTATATCAGCTCTCCGCTGATATGCAATATACACAGACTGCTGCTTCCGCAGCTGTTCGCAGTTTTCATTATATGAAGCAGCAATTCTGCCAAGTTCCTTAACCTGGCTCAGCTTCTGCTGCAGCATATCCTTTTCGCGGAGAAGCATCTGTTTCTGTTCCCCTGCAGATTCCAGAAGCTTCAGAGACTCCTTCCTTTCAGCCTGAAGCTGGATTTTACGTTCCAGTTCAGCTTCTGTCCGGACAGCATGATTTTCCTCTTCACTGCATTTTTTCTCTGCATCTTTCAGTTCAGCCTGCATTGCATTCAGCTGTTCATACTGAGGCAGCATGGATTCCAGAAGCGTTAGTTCCCGTTCTGCGCCTTCCCTGCGGAGCTGCCGTTCCTTTACGATAAAAAGCTGTGCATCGGCTGCTGACAGTGCACTCTGCTTTTCTTCCCGGGTCCGTTCTGCCTCTTCAAGCTGCTTTGCTGCAGCTTCCAGCTCTCTGGCTTTACCCAGCCGCTCACTGATTTCTGCCAACTCTTTTTCCAGTACGGAAAGCTTTCCGCTCAGCTCATTTTCTGCCTGCTGATCCTCTTTCAGAATCATATCCAGAAGTTCCATCACGTCGGTAAGCGGCAGCTGACCGGTTCTGGCTTTTTCTGCATTTTCCGCCATCGTACTGTCCACACTGCAGACGATGCCGCTGATGTACTGCTTCACACTGCTTCCTGCTGCTTCACACTGACGTCCCAGGCTGCCGGACTCGGCTTTCAGTCTGTCCTGCAGTTCCTGATAATAACCTGTTTTAAAGATTTCCCGGAAAATAGCCTGCCGCTCCTTCGTATCTGCCAGCAGCAGCTTAAGGAAATCACCCTGAGCAATCATGGCAATCTGAGAGAACTGTCTCCGGTCCACACCCAGGATTTCTTTTATCTTCTGATTTACATCCTTCAGTTTGGCAATCACACTGCCGTCCGGCATAATCAGCTGTCCGTCAGCCTTCTGAAGCGTCAGTCCCTCACCGCGCCTGGCTGGACGTTCATACTCCGGATTACGCTTTACGGTATAATGCTGTCCGCCATAGGCAAAAGTCAGTTCCACTTCCGTCGGTGTGTCCGGACTTGCGTATTTTGAGCGGAGCATATTGGCTTCTCTGCTGCTTCCGCTGGCCTCCCCGAACAATGCAAAAGTAATGGCATCGAAAATCGTCGTCTTACCGGCCCCTGTATCGCCTGTAATCAGGTACAGACCGCTGGTTCCCAGCTGGTCCAGGTCCAGTTCAACCCGGCCCGCATATGGACCGAATGCCGAAATGTTCAATTGAATCGGTCTCATGCGTCACCCTCCCATATCTTTTCAATCAGCTGACTCATCAGTTCACACTGCTGGCTGCTCATTTCCTGGTTGTTCTGCATCTGATAAAACTCTCCGAATAAGTCCAGCGGACTTCTGTGCTCCACATCATCAGCCAGGGTCAGGCTCTGACTTGCACGGGTTCTGGCATTGTCGTAATCCAGCTTCATCAGATTCGGATAAATGATGCGCAGCTTGCCCACTGCATCAGGCACATCCTCTTCATCGGTCAGTGTAATGTGGAGATAATCATCGGTTCTGGTTCCCAGATAATAATCTCTGGAGGTCAGTTCCATATACGTACCGCGTATTTCTCTCAAATCATGCTTCGGAGTCAGCGGAATAGTATGGACCTGAAGATCACCGCAGGCACCTTCGCCTGACTTCTCACCCAGTTCCACCACAGTTACCGATTTCTCATGTCCGGCTTCAGAGAAGGAATATTTCAGCGGCGTGCCGCAGTAACGGATTCTCTCACTTTCCATATTCTGCGGACGGTGAATATGCCCCAGAGCCACATAGTCAAACCCTTCGAAAACAGATCCATCCACGTTATCGGATCCGCCCACGGACAGTTCTTCTGACTCAGAGCGCCCTGCTCCTGCTACGAACTGATGGGTAATCAGTACATTTCTGTGACTGCAGTCCACGTCCATGGCATCTACAGCTGCTTTCATGGCATCGGTATAGCTTTCGATTTCGGCATCCGGATAAAACCTGCGCACATGAGCAGGCTTTAAAAACGGAAGCATCCAGAAATACACCGGACCATGTTCATCAGTCAGAATTACCGGCTCCGTCATGCCGCCGTAAACCGGAGACATATGAATACCGCTGGCATCCATAAGTTTTGCTCCGAAGGCCATGCGCTCCGCAGAGTCATGGTTGCCGCTGATGGCCAGCACCTGCAGTTCCCGCTCCGCCAGATCACAGAGGAACCGGTCAAAGAGCTGCACTGCCTCAGCAGAAGGCACCGGTTTATCGTAAATGTCACCAGCCAGGATCACACCGTCCGGATGTTCCCCGTCAATTATTTTCAAAATCTCATCCAGAATGTACTTCTGGTCATCTATCATACTGAACTCATTCACCCGTTTCCCCAGGTGAAGGTCCGATAAATGTATCAGCTTCATTGGCTGCCCCTTTCGTTTATATACATTTATGTAAGTGCTTTTATGGTCTGCAGCTGGCTTCCAATCTGGTACTTCAGCTGCCAGCACGCTGCTTCATATTCCTGCCAGCGCTGTGAAGTGGTTTCAAAGAGCGGATAAAAATGTTCCTCCGTTTCCCTTACATACCTCTGCAGTTTTTCCGCTTTCATTCCCAGTGCCAGAAAGGCCACGTTATGACAACGGTCCAGAAGCTTCACCATAGAGGCCAGATGATTTTCAGAGATAGCCTTGTAATAGGCCTGTTCCGCTGCTTCATCATCCTTGCTTCCCAGGCGTGTTACCAGACGTACTGCCTGGCGTACCGACTCACTGACCTGCAGTTCCTCAGGCATAACGCCGCAGTCCTCACAGACATCATGAAGCAGTACACAAGCCAGCATATCATCATCCGCGATTCCCAGGCTGATGGCCTGGCATGCCATATAAAGAGGATGGCTGATATATGGAACGCCTTCCGGACCTTTCCGGGTCTGCCCGTCATGCATTTTCGCAGCAAAATCCAAAGCCCACAGGCTCTGCTTCAGCCCCCGGCTTTCCGCATAGTCCCATACACGGCTCATCAGTTCAATTTCATGAAATACCCGTTCTGTCGGTGCGTTCATATTATATTCTCCGGTTATTCTTCTCCCATCTTGGCACGGTACACTTCTTCCAGATTGGTCCAGAATTCCTTCGGAAGATCCAGTACCTTTTCCAGTTTGGATGCAGTGGCATCGGTCAGACGCACTTCCCCTGCAATCAGCTTCTGCACATGGTTCTTTGATACACCCATCTGTGCTGCCAGTTCCGTTTCAGTCATTTTCTTCAGTTTCATCTGCTTTACAACCACTGCACCCGGTGTTGTAATCGTATTGTTCTGTTTCATTATCTCTTACCTTCCTTATATTTTTTTATCCATTTACTGTAGTTTTCCGCTTCTTCCGGACCTGGAACACCGCTGTATAAATCATCGGCTAATTCCAGAATTACATCCTTCAGTTCCAGATTGTCTTTCCACTTCTGTTCCATTGCTTCGTATCCATGAAGCGCCCCCAGAATGTTACCTGCAATGGCACCGGTAGAATCGCTGTCCCCATCATGATTCACCGCAGCAATGATACATTCGCTGAAGTCATGAGAATAACGCAGGCAGCAGTACACTGCAACAGCAAGGGCTTCATCACCAACCCAGCCTTCGCCCAGGCGCTGAATATTAGGCCAGTCCGCTTCAGATTCATTCCTGGAAATAATCTCTGCCAGCCCCAGGAAATTCACCATTCTCTCACTCATGGCATTATTGCCGAAAACCTTCGGAACCGCATCCTGAGCTTCATGTACAATCTTGTATAAATTCATTTCACCGCCATACACAATCCGGTGAATGATAAAGGCCAGTACGCCAGCCGGAATATATCCCATGGGGTGGCCATGGGTAATCACAGCCGCCTCGGCTGCCAGCTCCATGACTTTTTCAGCAGAAAGATTCTCCCAGTAAAGCCCCACCGGAGCCACACGCATGACACCTCCGCAGCCACAGCTCTCATTAATCGGTTCTTCTACAGTCCCCATCTTACCTGACCGTAGTGCAGAAAGGCAGGTACCTCCCGGAGCTCTCCGATTATGGAGTTCCCCGACTTCCAGCAGCCAGCTTCCGTGTGACTTTTTATCCACAGTTTCAAAATCCATCTGCTGGGTCTTCAGCCAGTCCAGATATGCTTCATGTATGTACACTCTGGACGGAGATTTCTCTCCATTCATCTTTCTCAGAGTTTCTCCCCGAAGGATTCCGTTGGCAGTGAAAAGGGTCATCTGTGTATCATCTGAAATCAATGCCTCGCCAGTCAGCCTGTCCAGATTATACTTCTGAATCCCGCCTTCACCATAAACTCTGCAGATTTCTTCCAGCCTCATAAATTCCACCGCATACCCCAGTGCATCCCCTGCTGCACCACCGATCAGACTGCCGCGGATACGGTCCTGTTTCGTTACATTTTCATAATTCTTCATCAAGTTCCATCTCTCCCTTCTTTTGATACCCCTATTATAACATGATTCCCCATCAAAATGTCGCCTGTCAGGCGACATTTTTCTTTTTTCGCCGGCACCTCTGTCTACTTGAATCCCTGCATAAAACATGGTATAGTTTTTCTATCATATATAAGGAGTAATTTATGAATCCAAAATACATCAAGACCGGAATCTGTGTGATTCTCCCTCTGCTGGTTCTGCTGCTGAACCCGCTGTCTCTCGCCGCCGTGCAAAACATCCTTTTCGCATCCATCGTCCTGGGCATCGCCCTGTGGGCTACGGAGCTGGCAGACCGCACGCTTGTATCCGTGGCATTGCTGGTGATTTTCGTAGCAGCAGCTGCACCTTCCGGTGTAAGCCTTCAGCGGATTTTCAGTTTTCCGCTGTCCGCCAACTTCCTCACCATCGTGTCCTCCTTCCTGCTTTCCGCAGGTGTGGTTAACTCCGGCGTGGCGAAGAAACTGGCAAACGACTTCCTCAACCGGTTCTGCAGTAATCTGACACACCTGGTAATCGCAGCCTGTCTGCTGAACGCTCTGCTGGCAGCCGTAATTCCGCAGCCGGTTCCCCGCATTACCCTGCTGGGTTCCATCTACTTCGTACTGCTGCGTGATCAGAATGTAACTGCAGAGCAGAAGAAGGCGGTCCTCTTCAGTGTCTTTGTGACAGCCACCACCACAGCCATGATTCTGAAAAACGGTGACGTGGTACTGAATGCTGCGGCACTGTCCATAAACAATGTGGATATGACCCAGACCCAGTGGCTCCAGTTCATGACCGTACCGACCATCGCTGCATCCGTACTGCTGGTGGCAGTCTACATATTCTATCAGAGAAAACATCTCAATGCCAAACTGGTGATGGACCGCTCCAAGTCTGAACCTATGACCCGTCAGGGCCGTATCACCTGTGTACTCATGCTGGTGATTGTAGCACTGTGGGTAACAGAAAGTGCACACGGCATCTCCCAGGCATACGTTTCCCTGGCCGGTGTGATTATCATGTTCCTTCTGGGCATACTGAAAACACCGGACCTGAAGTCGGTGAAAATCGGACTTCTGCTGTTCCTGACCGCCGAATTCGCTCTCGGAAACGTACTTGCCGACAGCGGCATCGCAGCCTCCATTTCGGAGATTTTGCTGAGAGTCATGCCGGCATCCGATAACGTATATCTGCCGCTGCTTCTGCTGACCCTGAGCATCTATGTACTGCATACACTGTTCGGCGGCGCCATGGGTGCACTGGCAGTATCCCTGCCGATTGTAAATGCCCTCTGGGGCGGTGTGCTGGGACCTGAAGTCATCTCTCTGACTGCCCTGGTACTGGTAACCTGCCACTACGTATTCCCATATAACCAGATGACCATTCTGGTGGGATACGGTCAGAAATACTACGAATTCCGCGACGTTATGCGGTTTGCGGTGGTACTGACTGTTGTTGTAACGATTATGATTTTCGGCATCTACCTGCCATGGTGGAAGCTGACCGGATTTATTTAAACTCTGCTGGAGGTAAATTCTATGATTCTGTTTTTTGAACGGCGTATTACATCCTGGACATCCCAGTTCAACGTATACAGAGAAGACGGCGAAGTCTTCTGCCAGATCTGCGGAAAGATTTCTGCCGCAGGAAAATTCCTGATGCTGGATGAAGCAGGCAATCAGATTGGCGAAGTCAGCGAAACCCTGCTGTCTGTCCCAAGCCGGTTCCATCTGATAAAAGACGGCACCGTGCAGGCCACTGTGAAGAAAGCCGGTTTTCTCCGCTCCGGTTATACAGCTGACAATGGCTGGACGGTCGAAGGCAAAACGAAAGACTGGGACTGGACCATCCGCAAAGATGACGGTTCTGCAGCTGTACGCCTGTCCAGAGTTCTTCCCGATGCATCCGGCCTCAACGGAATGGTTATCGCAGATGATGTGGATCCTCTGCTTGCCGTTATGATGGTTGTGGCAATCGATGCGGAACGCTGTGAAAAACTTTCTGCAAAAATACGCAGAGACTGAGGAGGAATTTCATATGAAACTGATCTTAAAAGAAAAAATCGTAAGCTGGTTTGACAGCTTTAATATCTATGATGAGTCCGGTGATATTTACTTCAAGGTAAGAGGCAAGCTGGCCTGGGGCCACAAGTTCGTCATTTATGACGCAGCCGGAAATGAGGTGGGCAAGGTCCGCGAGCGCATTATCGATCTGCTGCCTCACTTCGACCTGTATAAGGGCGGAGAAAAAGTGGGTACTATCAGTAAGAAGCTCACCGTCCTCAAGCCGAAATTCAAAGTCGATTTCAACGGCTGGGATGTAAAAGGCGACGTAATGGCATGGAACTACTCCGTTCATGATAAGACCGGACGTGAAACTGCCAAAGTCTATAAGAAGCTGCTCCGTCTGCTGGAAACCTATGTCATCGACGTGGCAGACGAAGACGATGCACTGGATGCAGCCATGGTTGTCCTTGCCATAGCTGCTGAAAAATGCTCTCAGCACCACAAGGAAGAAAAACGGGAAGACAAAGCCCTGAAGGCGAAAGCCAAGGCGTCCCAGATGAAATAACTGAAAACCGGAAATCCAGCTATGTATGCCCTCCCATGCGGAGGGCTTTTTTCGTGGCTCCAGGCGATTCCTGCGGTTTCTCCTACAGTGTCACCTGACACTCACAGCATTCAAAATCACTGTCGATATAGTGTGCAATAAAGCGTACTCTGAAGTTTCTGTCATTACATAAACAGCCACAGTCGCCATCCGGATCCAGGTCTTCCGGCAGAACAAACCGGATACACCGCAGTGTCATGTCGTGACACTCCGCCCTGTCATGAGCCGGCACTGTCATCATTTTCATACCGCGGCGATGCTCTTCCCCCTGTGCATCCACTTCATTGAGAATCACTGCCATGGCAACCCGCCGGTTCGGACACACATTTCTCAGAGTCACATCCAGCTGCAGAATTCTGCCCAGAGATTCCAGCCCCAGGTCACCCGCATTAAATTCCAGTGTATCTTCACAGCCTCCAATGGTGATGCTGACAGGCTCCGGACAGCCTTCCGGGCAGATAATCAGCCCACAGTCCACTTGAATCTGCGGATCCGGGAAGCTGACTGCATTATCCTGATCATCTTCGTAAGTGATGGCCTCATTGACCGTCACCCTGCCGGCACACGGGCCGAGATGCTCGACCGTGAATTCCAGTGCTGCGCCTTCACTCTGAGTCACACCCAGCTGATCGATGGTCCAGCGCACGGTCTGGCTGTTCACCAAGCTGGCACTGCCCTTTGTCGGGCTGTTTACCGACAAAATCCGAAAGCAATCCGACACTTCGTCGGTCAGAATGATGTTGGTTGCTCCCGGTTTTGAGATGTTTTCCGCCAGGTCTTCAAAGAGATCCTCCAGTTCTGCATCATCCGGTGTAATGACCACATGGGTCGAATCCGGATCAGAAGCCCACAGATTCAGTGCATTCACATCCAGACCGCCGCTGCCGTTGAGCCCGATACAGTAAATAACCACACCCTGAGATTTTGCCAGGGCTGCTGCCGGTGCCGGATCCGGTCCAGTGGTAGTCATACCGTCGGTGAACATAATCATAACCTTTTCATTGGTGCTGGCAGGATTGAAGAGCTCCAGTGCCTGGATGAAAGCATCCCCGTGATTGGTTCTGCCTCCTGCAGTCATCCCATCCACAGCCGCATTCAACGCTGCAACCGACGTAATCAGCTGTGTGTCCTGTACCGCCGTGTCACTGAAACTTACAATACCGATATGGCTTCCGCCCCCAATCTGGCCGGGATTTCCGCCGGTGGACTGGTCTATGATCTCAATAAATTTTCTGGCCCCGTTTTTCAGGTTGGCCATGGGACTGCCTGCCATACTGCCGGATCGGTCCAGAATCAGCACAATATCGACCGGATTGCTGGTAATGTCCGGTTCGGCTGTCAGGGACAGACGGACACGGAAAGTTCCGCCGCAGTCAATTGTCTGCGTGCTCAATTCTTTGTTGGAATTGGTAATACCCATAATCTTGATTCCTTTCGCTGCCTCCCGTTTGGAGCCGGGAAGCTCTCTACAATATACGCCAACTCCCGTGAAAACGTGAAAAGAGCCGGCACACGGCCAGCTCTCAGTCTCTTTCTCACTATAAAATTCGCACTATGCCTGTGCCAGTCCGCAGACTTCCGTCATGCATCCAACCAGTGCCTCTGCCTTCTGTGCAAAATCCCCTTCGCTGCACTCAACCAGCAGTTCCCTGTCTTCGGTCAGCTGCACGCCGTATTTCGCTGCCACAGCCTGCACTGCCTGCCAGCCTGCACCGCCTTCTGCCATATTCAGGCCTGCACCTTCCAGATCCTGTACCATCAGACCATCGTCAGTCATGTAGGATGTGCCGTCCTTCCGGTTCACCAGATATGCTTCCATGGCATCCCCATGGCGGTCCTCCGCCTTAAATTCCACACGTGCAGTATGATCATACAGCACGTACACCTTTACATTCTCCTTCACCCATTCGGATGCAGCCTTAGACTGAATTGTATATAAGTTCATGGTAATCCTCCCTGCTTCGCATTAAAATCATATACCTGATTATACTGCAAAACTGCCGGAAATACAATCACTTACCAAATCCAGATATTCAGTACCATGGCACATACTAAAACAGATAATGCGTATTCAGTCATCTTGATCATCTTATCTAACATCTCATTACCTCCCGGCCAAAGCCCCTTCTCATCTATATGCTGTTATATACTTTCTATTTACAGTATATATACCACAATTTGTAGTATGTAAGCATATATTTAATTTCTTCTTTGATCATATTATCCCACAGATGGTGTCCCATAAACTTCCCACTGGAAAAATACAGTTCTTTCGTGTATACTGATTACATTCTATTTTATTCATCCGGGAGAAAAATATTATGCATGATAATAAAAAAGATAAATTCCTCAAACTGAACCTTCTGATTTTCGCAGGTGCCATGGCCTGCCTGGTTTTTTACGATTATCACGGCGGCCTCTGGCTGAAGGGTGTTACCAGCCTCTGGTTCTGCGTGCTGGGTACCGTGAATCTGGTATATGCCCATAAGCGTGGTATGGGAAACCGCGGCAACCTCTATATCATGGAGGCTGCACTGGTAATGGGAGCCTGCGCCGACGTACTGCTGGGCATTGAATTCATGGTGGGTGTAGCATTATTTGCACTGGGACATGTAATCTACATGGCCGCCTTTTTCACCATGGAAAAGCCCCGAAAAAAAGACCTTCTCTTCATCCTTCCTCTGGCCGTGTTTGCAATATTCTGCGTGACCGGCACACCTTTCATTCAGGTAGAAGACCCATTTATGGAAAAGATGCTGCTGGCCTATGCGGTTATCATTTCCTGCATGACCGGCAAGGCTCTTTCCAACCTGCAGCTCAGTAAGATAACATCCCGAAAAATCATCGCCATCGCCGGAGTGCTTTTCCTCTTCTCCGACCTGATGCTTGCGGTAGACATGTTCGGCGCAGCCAGCCGTCTCACCTGGGTTCTCTGCTCTTACACCTACTGGCCGGCACAGAATCTTCTGGCTCACTCCATGTACCATATCGCAAACGAATCCAAAGAAAAGTAAGCATAATAAAAGGACATCCTCAGATGTCCTTTTTCTTTTCTATTCATACTGTCCGATGCATGCTCTGGCCAGCTTCACCTGCTCGTCGATGACCCACTGAGGGCCCGCGATACGCACCCGGCCGCCGAAATTCATGAGCCAAGTCAGGAACACCGGGCTGATGGAGACTTTGACGGTAACGTCGAAATGATCCGCATCCGCCGGGCGCAGGAAGAGATCCTGGCCGAAACGGTCAATGATGGCGTCGGCCATATCGTTAGTGCAGCGCAGAGTCACATGCTCATCTCTTCCATGGTACATGCCGAAGGTCTTCCGTGAGTAGGTGCCCATGTCGAAATTCTTAAACTGCTCCGCCCCTTCCCGCAGGTCATCCAGACGCTGAAGGCCGGTCATACGGTCCACACGGTAGTGACGGATACTCTGGGATTCGCTCTCAAAAGCTACCAGATAGTAATTTTCATCGTCCCACATGAGGGCCCACGGACTTACTTTATATACCTTACCGTTATGCTGCGGCTCCCGCTCCATCTTCACATTCCACTTCACATACTGGAAGGAAATCTGCCGGTTCTGGGAAATAGCTGCATGAAGGTCGTCCACCGCATAATAGATGGACTTGTTCATGGTCTTAATCCGGTTGGATACATGAACCTGGCGTGACAGCTGTTTTGCCTGGTGCGTACTGGTCAGCCCTTCGATTTTGCGGATCAGCGTCTCGGTCTTTTCCTTCGTCATGAAACGTGAGGACTGCACCGCATCCACCAGAAGCTTCAGCTCCGCCAGTTCGAAGTTACGGCTTCCCAGGTAGTACTCTGTTCTGCCGCCTTCCGTCCTCTTGTCCACGTCCATATCCATCTGCTGCCGCAATGCTTCAATGTCATCGTAGATGCTCTTCCGCTCTGCCTTCACGTCATAGAACGCCAGCTGCTCGATCAGCTCCGGCATGGTCAGGCCATGGTCCTCGTCTGTCTTTTCCTGCAAAATCTTCGCCAGGTACATCAGTTTCAATTTTTGGTTGGATGACTTCGCCATGGGTTATCTCCTCTCACTCAGTTCACGCAGTTTTAAGAATACAGGGCTTTCGGTCACAGACACAGCATCCACAAAGCGGAATCCGTTGTCTGATCCCTGCCACTGCAGAAGGACGAAATGTTCGTCGAAAATTGTCGAAATATAGGTTTCAAATCCCGGCACTACCGCATCACGGTATGCCATGGCATTGGTAAAATCATAGTCAAAGGCGGTTTCCAGCTCCCTCACGCCCTCTTCGAAGGTCACCGGCTCCGGTGTATCCAGAAACATTTCATAGCCGTGGAACAGAAGCAGATTCTTCTCTGTCTCCAGATTATTCAGGAAGTACTTCACATCCCGCTTAATGACCTCCACATCCTTCATGCCGGAATACTCCTGACCGAATCCAAGGCTGTCCAGCGCCTTCATGTCATCCAGGTCAAACATACGCAGCGCCGCATGAAGGCGGGTGGCGAAGTTCAGTCGGATTTCATCACCGGTCCCCCAGTCAGCCTGCTCATTTTCCTGCGGATAATACAGCACCCGTTCCCAGCTTTTGCGCTTCAGCTCGGAGTTACTGAGAATCAGCTTCAGGTCGATGCCGTAGTCTCCGGAAATACAGTCGCACTCACCAAAATGCTCGCTGACCGGATGGAAGAACGGGATATACCCCACCTTCTCCATGAACCATGGGGAGGCATTGATAAATTCCAGTATGTAGTTTTCGTAATTGTCATCCTCCACATCCGGAACGAAATTCTTAATCACCAGTTCCGGCGGCAGAGAAGACTCATGAAGGTATGCTTCGTACATGGTTTTCCCCTTAAATTACTTTACTGTCCCAATTATAACCCAGCTGAATATAAAATGCAATGGCTGGTAAGATGTCGATTTGACAAATACTTTTATATTTGTTATCATAGTGAAAATTATTGCATTTTGATTAGAAGGAGGTTCGAGCCATGAAGAAGCCCGACCGTTATTATTATCCAGCAGTATTCACATTTGAACCTGGACAGGAAATTGCAGTGGTATTTCCGGACCTGGACTGTGCCACCAGCGGAATTGATGAAAATGACGCCTTTCTCTCCGCCAGAGAGCTTTTAGGCTGTGTACTTTTCGGTTTAGAGGAAGACGGTGAAGAAATCCCTGCACCAACTCCTGTTACCCAAATTATCACGGAAGCTAATGAATTCGCTGCCCTTATCGATGTTTACATGCCTTCCATCCGCATGGCCGAAAATAACCGGTCCGTTAACCGCACTGTAACCCTGCCTGCATGGCTGAATGCTCTGGCATTGGAGTATAATGTGAACTTTTCGCAGGTGCTGCAGGAAGCATTGAAAAATCTCTTAAAAGAACAGGGACACGCGCAAATTTAAATAAACAGAGCCGGCTGCACGCGCAAGCCGGCTCATTTCTTATCTATTCAGTTTCGTACATTTCCTCAAGAAAATCCAAATCTTCTTCAGATAATGATTCCGCATCTACATTGCACACATAGCAGGCATTTTCCAATGTATCTTCGAATGTTTCGCATTTATACATAGGCATGCAGGCTGCAATGCGGATCAGCATTTCCTGGTGCTCGTCCAGTTCTTCGCCATATGGATCCAGTTCATCGTCCATTTCACCATAACCGCCCAGTCCGAAACCACCGGGCATTCCGCCCATCATAAAGGGACCAAACATTATGCTTCCTCCTCACTGCCTTCCGCAGGTTCCTCTGGTGCCATTTCCAGCCCTTCCTTCACATCCGCCACGGTCAGCACACGCAGTTCTTCGTCTGTGATATCCATGTCGCTGGCCAGACGGGTCGCCTGACAGTTGATAACCTTCTCGAAAATGTTACGCACAGTACGGCCGTTACCAAAGTTTTCATCACGAGTATCGTACATGTCATTGAATACAGCCAGAAGCAGTTCTTCCGCCTCAGTCTCTGTTTCATAACCGTTGCTCTTGCAGCGGATCCGGAAAATATCCATCATCTCTTCCCCTGTATAGTCCGGGAAGTGGATGTATTTATTGAATCTGGACTTGAGTCCCGGATTGGAATCGATAAACTTTTCCATCAGGTCATCATAACCTGCCACGATGACAATCAGCTCGTCGCGGTGGTCTTCCATGGCTTTCAGGATGGTGGCGATACATTCTTTGCCGTAGGTATCGTTGTCACTTTCCACCAGCGCATATGCTTCGTCGATGAAAAGCACGCCGCCGATGGCTGACTGAATCACTTCAGCTGTCTTAATAGCCGTCTGGCCCTGGTAGCCTGCAATCAGACCGCTGCGGTCCACTTCCACCAGCTGCCCTTTCTTCAGCACACCGATAGCCTTATACAGCTGTGCCAGCATACGGGCGATAGTAGTTTTGCCGGTGCCAGGGTTACCGGAGAATACCATGTGGTAAGACAAATCCGGTGCATTCATACCCCGCTCTTTGCGCAGCTTGCAGACACGGATAAAGTTCATCATGGTGCGGATATCCTTCTTTACCGCTTCCAAACCTACCAGCTCGTCCATCTCTGCCAGCAGTTCCTCCAGAGTCGGCTCCGGCTCCTGAGATTCTGCGGCTTCCGCATTTGCACTCTTCACTTCCTCAGCCTTGTCCTCTTCTTTCACTTCAGCAGGCTTCACATCTGTGTTCTTAACTTCCGCTGGCTTTTCTGCAGCGTCCATCATATTCACCAGGCTTGGCGCTGCTGCACCGCCTGCAAAATCTCCAAGCCCCTCGAAACCACCCAGTCCGGATTTGGTCATCTTTTCGATCAGTTCCATGGTCTCCGCCAGAGTGTCGTTTAACGTCTTGCTCATGTCACCTGCGGCAGCATCGATTTTGCCAAGTTCTGCGGCGGTGTCCCGGCTGCGGCCTGCAGCGCCCATAAGGGCGTCAGAGAGTTCGAAGATGGATGTGTCCAGCTTATCATATTCTTTCTTTAAGTAGTCGATTATTTTTTCCATATAGTTACCTCATCCATTGACAAATTCTCTGCCGTACTTTTTCGGCTGTGCCGGAAACTTCTTCGTGGAGAATGTCATGCCGTCCTCCCAGATAAAACTCTGTTTCCACGGCAGACATTCCTGCCTTTTTCATCATCTTTTCCACCTGCCGCGGGCCTTTGCCGAAGTCACCCACCGGATCTTCCTGTCCGGATAAAAGCAGGATTGGCAAATCCTTCTGCCATCCCTTGTATGCATCGGCTGCACCAGTTGACTTCATCAGTCCCAGGAGCTGCAGGAAAAGCCCTGCAGAAATGTTTTGACGGGTCAGAGAATCTGCCAGATAGGCATCCAGCTGCGCCTCATCCCCGCAAAGCCAGTCGGCCTCCGTGCAGTTCGGCGTAAACTTCTGGTTGTATGTCTCAAAGGAAAGCTTCTTTACCAGCGGCGTGGTGCCCTCGAATCCGGCTTTTTTCACCTGGGTTTTCACCACAGTCATTACACCGCTCAGTACCATAGAAGGCTGCCAGCCGGTACCCATGATAATGGCTCCAGCCAGTCCTTCACTGTGCTTTTCCAGATAAGCTCTCAGCAGAAACGACCCAAGAGAAAATCCCAGCATGGTATGAGGAAGTCCCTCAAACCGCTCGGACAGCAGCTGACGGAACTGATGAATGTCCTCTATGGAACGCTCCGCATCGCCCTCAGCGAAGGCTGCAATCTCCGAATTACCCGGGTTCAGTCCATGACCCCGCAGGTCAAAACCTGCCACCACAATTCCCTCTTCTGTGAGAGTCTCGGCCAGCTTCTCATACCGCCCCATATGCTCGGTCATGCCGTGTATCACCTGCAAAACCTTCTTCGGCTCCTGATCCGGTATCCAGACCGATGCGTGCAGCTCGCTGCCGCCTGCGCCGGTAAACGTAAATGTATCTTTTCTCATGGTAATTCACCTGCTTTCTTGATATATTATAGCAAATCCTGCCATAAAAATCACTACCAGATTGCGGAAGATTGGCGGGAACAAGAAAAAGAGCCGGCCTAAGCCAGCTCATATCCGTAATTTCCCCACCGCTGAGATTCGATGCCGCGAGTAAAGCTTAAGTTCTGGAGTACCTTCACCATGTACAGAGAACGGGTCAGTGAACTCTTCACAGCACGTGGCTTCATACCCAGTACCATCATGGCATAGTTCAGATCAGCCTGACGGTGACCGCTTACCTGCTCCTCGAAGATTTCACGTCCGTCGAAAATCTCCGGCATCCAGTCCAGGTTCAGTCCATTTTCAGAGATGCAGTATTCCAGCAGCCAGATATCATCCTGCCCCCAGGTTACCAACGGCGCATCCCCGCACCAGAGGCGGAACTTTTCCATGGCATCGGTCAGATCCATCGGATCTGCCAGCTCCGGCTTCATCTGGAATGTATCCAGCACATCCAGCTTCTCATCGACACGGGCCGCCCCGATCTGCGTTACCTTTCCGTTCATGCGGTTTCCTTCAAGATTTAAAACGATATATTCCATGGTGCACCTCCTCTTTCTGATACCGGAGCTCCGCGGCTCCCTCTGATGGTATCATTATGACAGAAGAGGTGTCCTATAAACTTCCCAATGAAACAAAAAGACCGGCAGTCTCCTGCCGATCCTCAGCTTTCACTATACTTCCATTCTCGCTGTCAGGCCCTGCGGTTCCACATCCTCGAAACCTTCCAGGTACCAGTCATCCTCGAACTTCATACGGGTTGTCCGCCACTTGCCATCAATGAGCACCTCCAGCGAAGTACCTGACATGATGCTGCCGGACGTATCCCCATCCTCAAACAGAATCTCGAAACACATACCGTTCATATCGAAATTCAGTGTGCCTTCTAAAATATTACTGAACATATTATTCCTCCACTTCCTCATAGGTTGCCTCGAAAATTTCCGCTTTGCACGGATACTGCTCTCCCGCCACACCTGTAATTATATAGTCACCTGGCTGTGCCGTCAAGTCACCCTCCAAAGTATGCACGACCACCGCCGTCTCCGTCCGGTACGCCTCGACCACCACAGGCCTCTTTCTGTATTTCTTTACTTCCATAGTAAAATCTCCTCTGCAGGGTATTATACCATAAAAACAGCCTTCGCGCATCACCCATGATACTCAAAATTCAGCTTATCATACACCTTCCCGCAGACCTCCAGTCCATCAGATTCCGTGCCGGTAAGCACCATCCCTGCCTTTTCCATGACACGACGGGATCCGGTATTTGATGCGGCACACCAGGCATGGACACACTGGATGCCCTCCGGTCCGGTCAGGTACTCCAGCACAGCAGAGAGCGCCTCAGTCCCCAGACCCTCGCCCCACCGGTCACGGCGGATCGAAAGTCCGATTTCGATGGATTTTGTGCACGGGTCAAAATCGTAGGCCCCAACGGTCCCCACCAGCTGACCGTCCTGCTCGATGGCCCAGCCGTAGAAGTCCTCCCGGCTGTAGCTTGCCAGAAAACCCTGCACCGTCTCCTCCGCCAGATTGGCCGTGGCATAAGGGTTCCAGCCCGAATACCGGTACATGGCCTCATCCAGCCCAAACACCCTGTGCAAAATCTCCGCGTCCTCCGCCACGTGCCGCCGCAGAACCAGCCGCGGCGTATGAAGTTTTATGGATCCAGTCATGGTAGTGCTCTCCTGTTTATAGTCCAACGTCCGAAACGCTTGCCGGATATATTCCTCAAGCTCAAACTACCATTTTAAATGTATGGCCATAGAGAACTCACTTTCCATGATTAATCATTACCTAAATTAATCATTTACATTCTAATCAAGTACCTTCCCACCATTGTTAAAGCGAACTATGTCCTTTTCAATGCTAGGCAAGCAGTATTTTTCCCAAAAGTCCATTCTTTCTTCAGTAGTAATTGCTTTGCATAATGCTTGTCCAGTTTTAGTGAACATAACATTTCCAGAACTTACAGTATCCATCCCGTCTGGTAGTTCTATTTCCTTAGAAAAGTAATGTATTTTTACAGGCTTAATTTCTCCTGACCAAGCATATGTATTATCCGAAAAGGCAAAGCTTGTTTCAATTAGTCCTAATGCTTGCAAATCCACAAAATCATTATACACCATATCGAGCATGTTATAATATTCTTGTATTTGATTAGAAAAAATCATTGGTGAATAATTCCACCTATCGTCTTCAACATATATTGAAACAGAGCATATTTTAGTAAAAGCTACAGCATCCCTTCTATCCATTTGTGACAAAGTACTTAAAAGAGATTTCGGAACACTATTAGGATAATTGCATTCCTCCGCCAATATTTTCGCCCAAATTAATTGAAATTCATCATCGGATACCAAGCGGGCTTTATCCATAAATTGGTTAAGCCAGTCCACATCTACTTCAGAGTATTTACTATCACATTTTAAATAGCCAATTGCTTTTGTTATGATTGCCTCTTGGTTACAATACTCTTTTAATAATTTATTTGCATTGGCAATCAAAACAGCCCTTGAAACAGGGTCCATATCAGTTTTCTGAATATCTTCTATAAATGTATTTACCGCAATTTTCTTGGGTGTTTCTCTATTGGCTACCCAACCTGTTGCTTTTGCTATGGTATTAATGAATCCCACACCAATATCCCCCAAAAGGTCTAAGTTAATTAAACTAAAATTATTTGACACAATCCAACCTTCCTTCTAAACTTAAAACGACAATGGAAAATATTATACTTTATTTAAATACGCCTCCACTGCTGGAAAAATTTTTGGTTCCACTTGTCTTGCCGAAATTAGCATACCTTTTAACCTTTCAATTTCTTTTGGATCGCCTGTTTCTTTGCAGAGTTTAAATTGCCTTACAATCTTATATCTATGTTTGTTCAAAACATTCAATTCCCCGTTTTTAATTCCACATCCAGTGATAATTTTAAATTTTCCAGACTTAAAATATCTATTTTTCTTCCATTTGGCAATCAATCCATTTTCGCTTAATATTTTGTTAACTTCTTCTACAAAGTCTTTGCATATAGGAAACTCAGAAGAAAAGGTCATATCATCTACATACAGAGTAAATTTACATCCATTCTTCTCAGCGACCGCATTTATTTTATCAAACATCTCTTTATGTGTCCAATATACAATCAATTGACTGGAGGGACTTCCAGTTGGAACATGTCCATTATGAGTTGTTAAGTGTGTCATAAGTGCAGCAATATCTCGTTCCATAAGAAATAAATTTTGGAACATTTCATAAACTTTATGATGACTTGTACTATCATAAAATTTTGAAATATCCATAGTTCTCACATAATTTGCACCGCAATGGGATTGGCAATTAGACACGTAACTATTTCCTTTTTTCCCTGACATTAAGTATTTAGGGGTTTCGATTCTTTGCAGCAATTTATTTATTTCTACTTGAATTCTTTTTAGATCTACCTCTGGCTCTGAAAAATATCTAATTCCGCCGTCTGCCTTTAACTTTTGAAATTCGCGATATTCATATATGTGTTCTTCTCGGAAATAGTTTTTATCTAAACTTAATAATTGAGCTAATTTGCGGCGATTTCTAAGACGATATAATGGACTCTTAACTAATGAATATGTTTTATTCGTCATATAGATTTCCCACTTTTTCCAAAATCTTCATTAGCTTCATACCTGCTCTTGCAACCTTCTGCTTCTTGTTTAAATCGGCACTAATTTCATCATCTAGTCCTTCAGAAAACATTAATAAAGTAGATGGTTTCATTTCAAATATTTCAGCATATTTATTTATAATTTCTAAAGAAGGAGTTTTTTTATTGTTTTCTAATTCAGACACGTAGCTTTGTGACATACCTAACAGCTGAGCCATTTCAGTCGTTGTATAATCATTAAAAATACGTATCAATCTTAATGCATCCCCAATCATCGTCGAGTCTCCCTTCAAAATAAAAAAATAGATTTCGCTGGTATTAGAGTAAGCCTTCATGTTTGGACTCGATAATCATTTTAATAACGAAGATAACAATTCTACCTAACACTTTGAAGATAGTCTTTCTATGTTTCGTTAAAAATAATCTGACTTCTCTAACACCGGATTTGAAAAATGCTTTAACTCTTCTGGTCAAGTCCTTCATGACTTTCCCCCCTTTCTCGCCCTCTTATAGTTCTGGGCGCCATCCTAGAAAGGAGTTCGAATTAAGGTGAATTTTCAAATCACTGGCGTAACCTATTATTAAACGTGCGGTACCATCCTCCGCACCCCCAGTCCTGTGGTCCCATTAATCCATCTACTAATAATAGAATTCACGGATATAAGATATATGTACCGGGGTAAATTTTAAGACATTTTGTCTTCCAAGCATATGCTCATAAAAACGGATGGACTACCTCTTATTAAAGCAATTATAGTTTAACCTAGATAAGCGCAAAAGTCAAGATATTTTATCGCAAATAGCGATAAAATATCTTGACTTTTGCTCCTTGTTTATACTTCCCACACCCCATCGTCTTCCTTCAGCTTGTCCACCAGCCCCTGGTCGGCGGGGAGCCAGCAGACGGAGTTCAGGGCGCCGCAGGTGAGCCATTTTGCGGAGAGGTGCTCACGCAGCTCCAGGCGGTCCGCATCCCCGGCCAGCTCGCAGAGGTAGCAGTGCATGGTCAGGTGGAATGCCGGGTAGTCGTACTCCACGATGTCAGCCAGCCTGCCGACGCGCACGGTCACGTTCAGCTCCTCCTGAATTTCACGGATCAAAGCCTGCTCCGGCGTCTCGTCCGGTTCGATTTTGCCGCCCGGGAACTCCCAGCTCCCCGCAAAATCTCCATAGCCCCTCTGGGTGGCGAAGAGTTCGATGGTATCGTCCTGCTGCCGGCGGATGATGGCAGCGACTACGTTAATTGTTTTCATACTGAAATATATTGCAAAAATAATTATTGTTTTTTCTCATACATTTTTTGTTTTAACTGTTCTACAAGTAAAGCGGATTTACTTTTATCCATATCTGTTAAGTCTGGAACACATTCATCAATCAGTCTCAAATATTCTTGAGTCTTTATTATAAACAGCTCATTGTCATTTGCGCAGTCTAAAATACTCTGACATAATCGTTCCATTTTACTAGAATTTAACTCTGGTAAAGTTCCACTTGCAAAATCATATTTATAGAGCATCAACAAATGATATCGATATTTTCTATATTGTGAAGATATCAATCTATTTCGGAAAGAATACTCCAATTTATAAAGTAAGAAAGCACATGTATAATATGGCATCAGCTTATGTTCTTCATTAAATAAACCATCTATGGACTTTAATAACTGTCCATAATATCTACTTGCTAAATGTGGCTTGTCCAAAAACATTGCTGCGGCAGCTTTAATTTGAGTACTAATAGATACAATTCTAACTTTCTCAACGTCACTTGAAAAACTAAACTGCTTTGAACGTCGTTCATAATACAATTTCTGATTTCCAGAAAAAGTATTGTAGTAAGCCTCAAGTTTTCTATGGAACTCATTTAACGCAATTAATTGCTCATCCGATACCTGTGTCTGACGGTTTGTTGCTTTTACAATTTTATTTACAGTGTCCTCATCTGCAGTTTCAATTATTTTTACAGGAATCTGCAAATCTCCTGAAATATGTCCTATATTATTATACACGACGTGACTTGTTTGGCATCCATTTACTATCTGATAATCACTCAAGGTAAATCTATTTCTAAGGTTCGTAAGCTTTTTACAAATTATCGTTACGCCATTATTAAACAGGACAAACTTATTCGATTCTTCTTTAATTGTATTTGCTATTTCACTATTTACATCATTCTCTCCCTGGTAATCCCTTACATTATCATAAAAGACATTTTTTAAAATTTCCCCGTTTTCTCCTGTAATCAACTTTAAATATTCATTATAGTCTAAAAAACCAATATATGATTGAGTAACCTTCTCGATATCCGGCAGTAACAGCTTTTCTGGAAAATCAATTTCTTTTTCGATAACATCTATGGTATTTCGATAATATTTTTGTATTAAATTTGCATCCACCGGTACAAATTCAATATTCTCAAAAAGATCCAGCTGTCTCAGAGCCTCTTTTATATAATTAATCCGCGCACTACAATTTGTATCATCTACCCATTTACCCGTTGTTACATAATACAAAAGGCAAGATGGTTTTCCTTTTATACACACAGCTTTATTAAATATGTATTCCACTAAGTCGCTTTTTTCTTGAATTGACTCATTTCTTACTAATTTAGGTTGTTCAGAAAAGAAATCCAATACACCTGTGCCAAAGGTTCCGATGTCAGATCCAGAAAAACTATTCGAAGTCTTACTCTGTACAAAAATAAAGGTAACATCTCTTAAAGATTTATTTATTTCAATCAAATCATCAATTTCTTCTTTCGACGTTACTAACGCACCATTTGCTAATACTGCAACCCCATCGATTCCACAATCATTACCAGAACCTACTACAATATCATTCAAAGCAAAGATTTCATTATAGTGTTGTGAAACAATGCAATACGTTGAAAAAAGTTCATATTGTTTGCTTTGATCTATTTCTATAATCTGCTGTGATTTTAAAAAATCACTCATATAACTTTGTATAATTCTATCCATTTAATATGCTCCTTTTTCACTAATGTTCATGTAAGTCATGATTCTTTTATAAAATGTATTTCTTTCCATAGTCATAAATTTTATCAACTGACTATAAACTACATTCCATTATAGTTATCCCAACGCCATCTTAAAAACTCCGGATTTGTAAAATCAGGAATTACGATTTTAGGAGGAATTAACGCACCATAATTCATCCTTGCAACTGTTGATAATTCTACATCACCAAACTCAGAGATGCGAAGATGTCCAGTATCAAAAAGTAAATGAATATCTGTTCGCATAGCAAAGCCATTTGCAATAGTGTCTTCACCTTTATACTTATAAGGTTTAATATGTGCAGCTTCCAGCACTTCTGGCATTGCAACATTAGTAATAATACAGCGTGGACAAGCTTTCAGAACTGCTTTTCTAAAAGCACTTTGATTAGGTCTTGAAAGGGAATGTGCTCTAATTCTCTTTCTCTCAACTTCTGAAACAACCTCACTTACACGAAGAGTTGATAAAGCTTGCTGCAAAGAAGAATCCTTAGATACCTGTGAAACAAGGGTCTTGATTTCTTCTGAAAGGATTTTATTCAAAAAATATGGTTCATCAAAACGATTCTTATCCTCTCCACGAATAAGATAACCATAGTTCGATAAGAACAGTAAAAACTCTCTTACTATTCTCATATCATTTGCACCGGTGCAACAAATTGGCCATCCAATTAAAGAAATTTCTCGTCCCCGATACCATAAAATAAAATTAACATAATCTTTTACTTCTGCCTTACAGGCGGATAAAGGAACCACTATTTTGGCTATCTCATTTGCCGTAATGTATCCTTGGTCAAACTTTTCTAATTCATAGACTATTTCCAAAATTAATTTTAACGGATTAATAATGATTCCATTATCTAACCAATTTTTACATTCTATATTACTTTGAATCTGAGGATTCGGTAATTTAAAGTTTTGAATCGTAATTGCTGCAAACTCAGCCTGTGAAATATCATGATCTGCAACACGTCTCCCGAATTCTGTAAGTCGGATTTCTCCAGAATGATCTGCTGGTGGAATTAATCCGAGTGCACGCCAATATTGTCCTGAGTTTCGAATCAAATTCCGCTCACCAGTTCTTTGTGCGAGATTAACTCCAATAGAATCACTAATATCGTTAGACAAATCCTGCAATTCCAAAGCAAATTCTTGAGAACTATATTTCAAATGCAAAGGTTCTAACTTTCGCATTCTAAACAAAACCCCTAAAAGAATGACAGGATCATTTAAGCTTTCTGTACATTGTAAACATGCCCATTTCCATTTGAAATCTTGAAATGGAATCTTTGGAATAAAATTCTTCTCTAACATATTCTTTTACTCCGTAAAATTGTTGAATTGTTTTGCAACCTCAAAACTTAATAGCGGAGGTACTGCATTTCCAATTTGTCTGTAAACTGATGATTTATTTCCAGAAAAACGATAAGTGAGAGGAAAACTTTGAATAGTTGCCAGTTCTCTACACGTCATTCTCCGTTCAGAATTTGGATGTGGTAAAATAACAACACCACCTTTATTATCACCTCTAGCAGTAACTGTAGGCGCAGGTTTATTTGGATCTAAAGGTCTATGTCCCAAATATCCATTGAATGAAAGTTTATATTTTGAATATTCATGATTATATATATCATTAGGCAAATCTGGGTCAGGTATTTCCGCCAATGCAGCCTCTACTCCTACCCATTTTTTTGTACCATTATCGCCGTTTTTACTATGCGAAGGAGTTGGATATTCATATTCAAAATCAATATCATTTCTAACACCTATAATAATTACTCTCTGACGAGTCTGAGGTACACCAAAATCTGCAGCATTTAATAATTTGTACTTTACCTTGTACCCCAAAGAGGTGAATTCTTCCAATATAAGTTTAAAGATTTCACCTTTTCCTAAACTCATTATACCTTTTACATTTTCGGCTAAGAAGAATTTTGGTTTTTTTCCTTCGATTACTCGAATTAACTGTCTATAGAGCGTATTCCGCTCATCTGTTACATGTCTTTTCATATTTGCGACGGAAAATCCTTGGCAAGGAAAACCTCCGATTACAATATCACAATCAGGAATTTCACTTAAATCAATTTTAGTGATATCTTCGCATACAACATGTTCACCTAAATTATGTCGATAGGTTTCAACAGCATCCTCATATAAATCATTGGCCCATATTATTTCATGTCCGGCCATTTGAAAACCTAAGTCTAAACCGCCCGCTCCGCTGAATAGTGAGACTATTTTCATATTCTTTCTTCCTTCTCAATTCTTATTAATTCTTCTCCCAGTTTTCTTGCAAATAATACAGGAACTGCATTTCCAATCTGTCTATAACAAGAATTCATTCCGCCCTCAAAATAAAAGCTTTCAGGGAATGTTTGTATGCTTGCACTTTCTCTAATACTTAATCTACGATTTCCATTATAATGTGGGATCGCACATACGCCCCCCTTTCCATTACCTCTTGCAAGAATCGTAGGCGACGGCTTATCAGGATCAGTAATCCGATGTCCCGTAAAATTTCTATAACTTACTTTATATGCTGAGTAAATATGATTAAGTACGTCATTATCACTATCCGGATCTGGGTAATGTCCTATTGCTTCTTTTATTGATATCCACGGCTTCAGGTTACCACTTTTTGAATGAGTTTCACTAGGAAAAATAAATATTTTTTCCCCACTCAAATCACATCTTTGCCCAATGATAAACACCCTTTGACGTGTTTGAGGCACCCCATAGTTTGCCATATTCACTAAGTTAACAGACGTAATATATCCTGCCTCTTCAAAATCAGAAACAATCTGCTTTATCGCTTCACCACCACCTAAACTAAGTATTCCTTTTACATTTTCCGCAATAAAAAATTTAGGTTGTTTTTCTTTAATAACATCATAAAAAAAACGATATAATTGATTTCTATCATCTTCCATTGTACGTAAGCGATTTGCCAAGGAAAAACCTTGACATGGAAATCCTCCAACAACAACATCAGCATCTGGAATAGATGCTATATTTATATTTTTAATATCATCACATACTATATGCTCACCAATATTTCGTTTATAAGAAGCAACTGCATCTGAATCAATATCATTAGCCCAAATAACCTCGTTTCCAGCTTGAATCAAGCCTAAATCTAATCCACCTGCGCCACTAAATAAAGAAACAATTTTCATAAATTAAACTAATCTCCTTGTAAATAGAAAAATTAATGTAATGTAGTGGTATTATATCACAAAAGTGATTTATCTTCCACGACTTTGGGAACAAATACTTGCAGGTATTATCTTTTTATGTGGATTATCGACCTACTTTCAATTTCAACGGCTTCCACTGCCCGTCGATACAGTATACCTCACAGAAATAATCCCATGTGAAGACAGTCAGACCGATTCCCCCTTCCAGCCACAAAGTAAACGCGCCCACCCCTTCTTTATCGGAATACACCTGGACACGGGAGATTTTGCGCCACAAGTAAGGTAAAAAGATAATCTCCGATTCCATGTTTGGCTGTCCAAAACTCGACTTAATTCCCAGTGGCATCAGGTTCATACTCATGTACCAGATATCTTCCCATGGAGTATCAATTAAATTTTCAATCTGTAAACTTGTCGAAATGTTTTATTGGCATTCCTCCTCGTCATTTACGTTCACCAGTTTTATATAAAAATGCTGCCGGTAGTATGAGATGAAAAGAAAAACACTAAACAAACAACTAACAAAGAAAGGCAAGGTATATCTCATAAATGCCGACAGCGTTATTAACTTTTATATATAAAGCGCCGGGACGGAGGATTTTGTAAAGAGTGTAAAAAGGGTCCCCTGCCGAAAGATTGAGGTTATGTTCCCCGCACCGGCAGCTTTATGAACTTGTTACATTTAACTCCCTGCTGTGATTCGTTGAATGAAAAACTAAATCTTGACTGAAATATCCATACATAACACGTTCTGTCTCAAATCCATTTTTTCAGCCTTTAAAACCTATTGCTTTTTTCAAAAATGTGATATAATTGTCGCATTCCAGACCGTTTTGTAATTGTTCACTTAACGACAACATGGCGACTCGTTACCTTTTTTGCAAAAGTAATTTCGACCCGCCTTTTCTTCGTTATGGGAATCGATTACAGTCTGCATCTATTCACGTTCTTGCAATCTTTGCCTGCCGGATAATTGCCATCAATTGGAGTACGATTCAGCTTAATTTCATTAGCTACTGTACTTGGATGCTTTCTGATTCCTTTTGCAATCTCTTTAAAGGTTTTCTTCTGGTAGATTCCAATTTCAATCTGAATTCTGTCTGATAAAGTTAACTGTTTATTTCCCTTGTAGTTCATATCTGCTCCTTTTAGCAGACATGTAATCGATTGAGTTTACTATACCATTGCAGAACTAATTTAGATTGAAAACACAAATTTTTTGCCCAAAAATCTAATTTAGTTTTTCATTTAACTCCTGCTGTGATTATAAGATAACATATTGAATGTCCAATAAACTTCCCACTAAACGGATTTTGCCAAATAAAAAAGTCAAACCCTTCCGGATTTGACCTTTCTTTCATATCGTTTTCCTGTAAACAGCTTACGCCTTCTTTACGTATTCGGATTTCAGGCTCATGGCGCCGAAACCTGGGATGTTGCAGTCGATGTTGTGTACACCATCGTCGATCAGTCTGATGTTCTTCACCTTGGTTCCCTGCTTCAGGTCGCTGGACGCACCCTTAACCTTCAGATCCTTGATGATTACAACGGTGTCACCGTTCTGCAGAATGTTTCCGTTGGCATCCTTCACCAGCGCTGCTTCTGCTTTCGCCTCTTCTTCTGCCTTGGACCATTCATAAGAACATTCCGGGCAAATCAGAAACGGACCGTCTTCATAAACATATTCGCCGCCGCACTTAGGGCATTTTGGCATATTTTCCATAGGGGTTTCCTCCTTGATATTCTTCGTCATAAATCAGTAATAAACATACCTGGGTATTGTACCATAGGGGCGTGGATGCTGACAACTGGTTTTTAGTTGATTTTATTGTAGTTTACAGCACATATAGACTCCATGATCATTCCAGGATACATCAATTGTTCAAGAATGAAATTCACACCAGTAAATATTCTTACTTATTATTTTTCAGGAAAATATTTAACACGTAAAATCTTTCTTGTACTTTGTTTCACTTTTTATTTTGAAAGATTTGACAAATTTCTCTTGAAGTTTTTTCGATGTAGGTATACAATGCACGTATAAATTACATACAGGGGAGCTTGTGCCGCAGGCTGAGAGGAAGTAATCCAACTTCGACCCTTTAACCTGATCTGGATAATGCCAGCGTAGGGAGCATACTGAAGATACATTATATTGGTGCAATATTTTGCATATCAGAAAATGTACATTTCCAATTGCCTTCGCTGGATTTTCCGGTGGAGGCAATTTTTATTTCAGGAGGTAAAAATTATGAAAGCAAGTATCGCAATCCAGGTCCTTCCCGCAGCACCGAATCAGGAGGAACTGCTTCGTATCATCGATGAAGTCATCGCCTTTATTAAAAGCAGCGGTCTGCACTGCCATGTGGGTCCTTTCGAAACCACCATTGAAGGGGACGATTATAATCAGCTGATGGATATTGCCAGAGAGTGCCAGCATGTGGCCATTCGTGCCGGCGCTGAAAAGGTTTCAGCTTATATTAAAGTGGTTTACCAGCCGGAAGGTGAACTGCTGACCATTGACAAAAAGATTACCAAACATGCTGAAGCGTAATATACCGTCTGCTGCCGCAGTGATATCGTTTTTACTATTGTGGCAGCTGGTCTGCATGGCCGAATGGATACCGTCTTATATGCTGCCCTCTCCGGTGAAAGTGCTTCAGGCATTTGTGGGGGAACTTCCTCTGCTGTGGGAACATTCTCTCGTTACGCTGCAGGAAGCATTTATAGGCCTTCTGATTGGTGTGGGTATAGGATTTCTTGCAGCAGTGTTAATGGATGCTTTTGATATATTATATAAGGCGTTCCATCCGCTGCTTATCATCACACAAACCATACCATCTGTCGCCATCGCACCGCTGCTGGTCCTCTGGTTTGGCTACGAAATGACGCCGAAGATTGTCTTAATCGTGATTTCAACCTTCTTTCCGGTAACGGTAGGATTGCTGGAGGGCTTCCGAAGTGCAGATCAGGACACTATTGGCCTACTCCGCTCCATGGGAGCAAGCCGCCTGCAGATTTTCCGGCACATTAAGCTTCCATCCGCATTGCCCCAGTTTTTCTCGGGCATCAAAATCGCTGCAGCATACAGTGTTGTTGGAGCCGTAATCAGTGAATGGCTCGGAGGTTTCGGCGGACTGGGAGTATATATGACCCGGGTAAAGAAGGCATTTGCCTTTGACAAAATGTTTGCAGTGATTTTCCTTATATCCGGTATATCTCTGGCACTCATGGCCTTTGTAGAACTTTTAGAGAAAAAATGTATGCCTTATCGGTATTTAAACGATAAGAATCAGGAGGGAAACTTATGAAAAAGTTTATTGCATTATTGCTGTCTTTCGCCCTTGTATGCAGTGCAGCAGGCTGCGGAAGTGATTCTGATACAGCACCGGCAGATACAGTTACCATTGTGCTGGACTGGACTCCAAACACAAATCACACGGGCATCTTTACCGCGCAGGCAAAGGGGTATTTTAAAGAAGCCGGATTAACGGTCGAGGTGATTCAGCCGCCGGAAGATGGCGCGGTACCACTTGTAGCCTCCGGCAAAGCGCAGTTTGGAGTATCCTTCCAGGATTCTCTGGCTCCTGCTTTTATTGGGGATGACGCCATGCCGGTAACTGCAGTTGCTGCGGTCGTGCAGCACAACACCTCGGGTATCATTTCACGGGCAGGTGAAGGAATGGATTCGCCAAAGGGACTGGAAGGAAAGAAATATGCCACCTGGGATCTGGATGTAGAAAAAGCGACAATTCGTGATGTGATGGAGAAAGACGGTGGAAACTTCGATCTTGTCACACTGATCCCATCTACTGTCACTGACGAGGTGTCTGCTTTGCAAAGTAAATCCGTCGATGCCATCTGGGTATTTTATGGATGGGCCGGTATCGCCTGCCAGGTGGCCGGACTGGAAACGGACTATTTTGAGTTTGCGGACATCGATCCAGCCTTTGATTTCTATACACCGGTTATCATAGGAAATAACGGCTGGCTCAATGAAAATCCGGAGACTGCCAAAGCATTTCTCTCTGCACTTTCGAAAGGCTATACCTACGCAGCCGAGCATCCAAAAGAAGCTGCAGAGATTCTGATGGATGCAGCACCTGAGTTAAAGACCAACAGTGATCTGGTATATGCAAGTCAGGAATATCTGTCTAAAGAGTATATCGCAGATGCAGCATCCTGGGGAGTATTTGATGGTGAACGCTGGGCAGGCTTCTTTAACTGGCTCAATGAAAATGATTTACTTGAAGAAAAGATTGATCCGTATTTTGGCTTTACCAATGACTATCTCTGAGACGATTATGAAACGATTAGAAGTAAAAAATATATACAAAAGTTTTGACGGAAAACCCGTTCTGAAAGACATTTCCATCCATCTCAGTCAGGGTGAGCTTGTGAGCATCCTGGGAGCCAGCGGAGGCGGAAAAACCACCTTATTCAACGTGATTTCCGGGCTGCTGGCTCCGGATCAGGGCCGTATTATTCTGAATGGAATGGATATTACCAATCGTCCCGGGTATATCAGCTACATGCAGCAGAAGGATCTGCTTTTGCCTTATCGAACCATAGAAGATAATGCTGCACTTCCCCTGCTCATAAAAGGGATGAAGAAAAAAGAGGCGCGCCTTCAGGTATCCCCGCTCTTCCCGCGGTTTGGATTGGAAGGCACGCAGAAGAAATACCCGTCCCAGCTTTCAGGCGGCATGCGTCAGCGTGCCGCCCTGCTGCGGACCTATATGTTTTCCCGTGATGTGGCCCTTTTAGATGAGCCATTTTCTGCACTGGACACACTGACTAAGAGTTCCATGCATAAGTGGTATCTGAACGTGATGGAAGAGATTCAGCTCTCCACTCTGTTTATCACCCATGACATTGATGAGGCCATCCTTCTTTCGGACCGGATCTATCTGCTGCAGGGTACCCCTGGAGAGATTACGGCAGAAATCACAATTCGCCAGCCAAAGCCTCGGCGGGAGGACTTTCCTCTCAGCACTGAGTTCATGGAATATAAGCAAAAGATTTTATCCCTGCTCCTTTAAAGGAAGTTCTCTGCGGCATGGAACACATTGCAAACTGTATTCTTAAACTGTATTTTACAAACTGGATAAAATGCCTTATTTTCATAAAAAAATGCCTCATAAAGCATCAACTGTATATGACAAAAATGATGTATCTGTGTATTTTAGTCATTACAGTTTTGTGTTACTATAGTTTTGCAACACAAAAGGAGGGCAAATATATTATGAATAAAACTCGTGAACTTGTTATAACAGCACTTATGGCTGCAATCATTTTTGTGGCAACCTATTTAATCCGAATTCCAAATCCGGCAACCGGAGGCTACAGCCATATGGGAGACTGTATGATTTTTATGGCAGTGGTTCTTCTCGGCCGAAAGAATGGATCTATAGCAGCAGGACTTGGGGGCGCGCTGTCAGATTTTCTGGCTGGTGCACCACTGTGGATTCTTCCTACTCTTGTGATTAAGTATATTATGGCATTCATCATGGGTACCATTATCAAGGTTAATCCTGAAAGTAAAAAGCTGCAGATCACAGGATCCGTCGCAGGCGGTATCTTCCAGATTATTGCATACACCCTGGTAAAAATAGTGCTCATCGGTACTGAACCCGCACTCCTGTCCATTCCGAACGTAACGATTCAGACAACAGTGGGGATTGTGCTCTTCATATTGTTATCCGGAGCATTAACAGGAACATTGAAAAAATATATGAAGAAAGAAGGTCTGTAGTATGAAATTGATTGATGCACATGCTCATATCGGTTATGTCGGTGGATGGGCCAACGTAGGAATAACAGGGGAAGAACTTATCGCGCAGATGGATCAGTATGAAATTGAGGTTACTGCTGTCTGCACGGAAGATAATGAAGCAACATACCAGATGATGCAGCAGCATCCCGGACGCTTTGTTGGATGTGTCTATGTGAATCCACTTCAGCCTGCAAGCGTAGAGGCCATGGATGATTATTTTGCAAAAGGGTTTACTGCTGTGAAACTGAACCCGCTGCGCCATGCCTACTGTGCGGACAGTGAGATGCTGGATCCTGTTCTCGAGAAAGCGGCAAAATACCAGGTTCCCGTGTGCATTCACAGTGGTCATCCGCCTTATTCTCTTCCATGGCAGATTGGTCTTCTGGCAGAACGGCACCCGGATGTCAAGATCATGATGATCCATATGGGGCACGGTCATGGGGTATATATCGATGCAGCATTAAAAATGGCACGCCGTTATCCCAATATTTATCTGGAAATGTCCGGTATGCCGATGCCAACTAAAATCCGGGAAGCTTATGAAACAGTAGGAAAGGATCGAATTCTTTTCGGTACTGATGCACCGTTTCATCATCCGACGGTAGAAATGCAGAAGGTAATTACAAGCGGTCTTGATGACGCAGCGCTGAACGATATTTTTTACAACAACGCTGCTAAATTTTTTCACATATTATAGCAGAAATATAGTATAACTCACGATAACCCGGAGGCTGTAAAAAAGTCTCCGGGTTTCTATTTCTTTCTACTTCAGATATTTCTTTAAGATAAAATAGGATGCGGTCATGTCGATGGCATAAAGGCCAAGATATACCGCTGTTACAAATTTAGCGTGTTTCTTGTAGTTCCAGTCTTTGAAGTAGTCCTTGCTCATGGTAGTCCTCCTTTTCCGTTCATTAGAAACTGCAGTACTTGGCCTGCACTTTTCCGTCTTCGATACCAATGCTCATGAAGGTGAAGTCGCCACGGTCTGAGAAGAATTCGCCGCGGAGTCTCACCGCTGCACCGCATTCCCCTGCGAAATCTGCAAGGGTCTGCAGGTCTTCCAGCAGGTCCTTATCTTCGCCTTCCAGCAGTCCGAATTCTTCGTTGATTACGAAGCACACGTCTGCTGTGCTGTCTGTGGAGCCTGCGTCCGCAGCTTCCACTGCTTCGATTTCTGCGTCCATCTTCATGGTTTCCCATGTGGTTTCCAGGTCGTATGCGGCAGAGAATGCATCCACTAATTCGCCCAGCTTTTCGCGGGCTGCTTCATCCTCAAAAGCTCCGCCTTCCCCGTCGAATTCCATGCTCAGGCAGTAGCTGTACCAGCTCTGGTCTGTCGGACCTTCGCCTTCTGCATCTGCTTCAAAGGTATGCTTCTGTCCTTCTCCGTGCTGATAGCTGTAGCAGCATACCGGTTCTGCCGCGGTGTAGAACTCCGCATTCCGGTACCGTACCAGCTCGCCGAAGTCTGCAGCGCCCATGTTTTGCAGGAAATCCTGCCAGAAAGCCGCTCCATAAGATGTCTCGGATGCCACCTGCAGGCTGCAGTCCATGCGCAGCGCGATGGTTTTCGCCTCTTCCAGACTGTTCACAACGAGGGACACATCTTCGTCATCGTCCCAGTGGCTGTAGTCTTCCTCAACCAGCTTCACCAGCGGATCTCCGTCAGCGGAGTCCATGAAGATGTAGCCGCACTCCTTGGTGCTTACTTCGTCGTCGGTGTATGCAATCTTTCCGTCTGCCTCCAGCTCCATGGAGTAAATCTGCATGCCGGACAGGCCGTCCATGCGGTCGAACTGACGGATGTACTCAGCCAGACGCGCTGCCGCCGCCCGGGTCTTTTCATTGTCATTATGAATAACCAGTTCTTCTCTGATGTCAATTTCGTAGCTCATACTTTATTCCTCCTGCAAAATCTCTCCAAACGCCACCGCGGTCTGCCGCTGCTGGCTTAATCTGCTGATGCTTCCGGTTCCGTCGCCGTCCTGCACGCCGTAATCTCCGAAGTATGCATGGTTTCCGCCTTCCAGTACAATCTCTGTAGTTGTCTCCTCCGGCAGGTTTGGACGGTATTCGTTATATTTATCCATGTTCAGTACACCGTCTTCGCTTCCGTAGATGGTGAGTACATCCAGGCCGCTTGCCGTCAGGTCCGCCGTGGAATAGGCGGCCAGAAGCAGCAGTCCTTCCAGCTCGTCGGCATGTTCTGCAGCGTAGCTTGCTGCCATGGAACCGCCCAGAGAGTGTCCGCCCACGTACCAGTTTTCTATTTCGGGGAATTCCGCCCGGTGATCATCCGCCGCACTCATGTCCAGCACCGCCAGGTTTGCCGGCATTTTGATCAGTATGCAGAGCACCCCTTCTTCCGCAATCTGCTGCATCAGCGGTGCGTAGGCCGTGTATTCCACCTTGCCTCCTGGATAAAAGATCAGTCCTGCTTCCGCTTCGCCGGTTGGCGTGAATACCAACGTATCCTTGCCATGCTGGCAGCTGTAGTCCGCTGCCGCTGAGCCTGCCACTGTCATTGCCTGCTCACCTGCGTGATAATAGTCACTCACGTAAATACCGCAGGCTGCCGCCAGAATAACGGCTGTGATTATTATCCCATATAGTATTTTCTTTTTCAATGTCATATCTTGTTTTCCTTAGGAACTAAAATGTCTTTTTATTATAGGATGTAGTTCTTCTGTTGTCAACGTGATTTACAAGCCTGTTACTTCTGCAGTTTCAACCAAACATACTATTTTTTTACAAAATAGTATGTAAAATTTACGGTTTTAGGATTGATTTTTGCTTATATACGTAAAAACGGCTGAATTTCAGACTGAAATTACATACCTTTTATGAAAAAATCATTAAATTTGGATGAAAAGAACAGGTTTCGACAAATTTCGACGAAAGAAGAGTCCATTAAGTATAAAAAATTCCCGAGCCTTTTCAGACCCGGGAATGAATAACTTGCGTTATACGCAGATATTTTGAAAATTACTCCACATCGATTCCGTATGCTGCCGCATCGATACCGAATTCAGCCGGCATGAAACGTGGGCAAACATTGTCGTAGGATGCGATTACGGATGCGGCCAGAGTAGTACCGATGTTCATCGCTTCTTCCATGTTCTTGCCGTAAGTCAGACCGATAGCTACACCTGCACAGTAGGAGTCTCCGGCACCGGTGGTGTCCTTAACCTGTACTTTGCGGGCTGGACAGAAGCCGGAGTTGCCGTCGATGTCTGCGTAAACAGCGCCGTTTTCACCCAGAGTTACAATCAGGCAAGGGTAGTTGGCCGCCTTTACCTTCTGCGCCATCAGTTCCTGCATTTCTGCAGCGGTCTTATCCATATAGTCGTCTGCGAACAGAATACCTGCTTCCAGCTGGTTGCAGATCAGACAGTCAATCTTCTGCAGCAGGTCACGGCGCTGTGCTGCGATACCCATGTTGGATACTACTGCAGTAATCTTCTTTCCGTGCTTCTTGGCCAGGCTGATGACTTCTTTTACAACTTCCTTTTCGATATCCACTTCCAGAACGACGGAGTCACAGTTTGCAAAGATTTCATCGCCGTGCTCTTTCAGAACATCCAGCAGAGGCAGCATGTTCGGACGCTTGGAGATGGAACCTGCCAGGTCACCCTGGTGGTCGAATACTGCCAGCCAGGTACCCATGCTGTCAGGTACTACAGGCATGTACTGTGTATTTACTTTATGATTGTTCAGCTTCTGCACTACGGCTGCACCCAGAGGGCCGTCATCCACGATACCCAGATAGGTCGGACGCAGTTCTACATTAGCAATGTCTTCTACTACATTTCTGGCTACGCCGCCGTGTACGTAATCGATGCGGCCAATGTTTCTGCCGGTCGGTACGTACAGGTCATCGGGATAACCCTTAATATCTACAAATACTGCTCCTACTACTACGATTCCCTTTCTCATCGTCTGTCTCCTTTACTTAAAACATGCACAGCTGGTCTGTTTCCGGAAGCCCTGCAAAGACCCCGTGATTCCGCAGTCCGTCTACAGCGGTCTTATTCAGCTTGCCTCGCTGCACCGCCTCTTCGATGGTATCAAACGGCTTCTCGTCGAAGGCCGCAGTGAAAGATTTTGCTGCGGTTTCGCCGACGCCTTCTACTGCCACGAACGGCAGCAGCACCTTGCCGTCTTCCACCCAGAATTTGGTGGCGTGGGACTTGCCCAGACGCGCCGGGGTAAATTCAAACCCACGGCTGTACATTTCATATATTACTTCGTATACCAGGATGTCGTCCTTTTCCTTCGGGGTCGCGTTGTTGCCCTTGGCGTGGATGTCATCCATGGCTTCCAGCACGGCGTCAGGCCCCTTCAGCGCCACCTCGGCGTTGAAGTTGGCCACCACGCTGGTAAAATGAGTTGCATAAAATTCCTGCGGGAAGTAAACCTTGTACCAGGCCATTCGGAAGGACATCATTACATATGCCACCGCATGGGCACGCGGGAACATGTACTGGATCTTGATACAGGAGTCGATGTACCACTGCGGTACGCCGTGCTCCTTCATGATAGCCAGCTGTTCGTCCTTCAGAGGACGGTTCTTTCGTACGTCTTCCATGATCTGGAATGAGGTCTTGTTTTCGATTCCTTTCAGAATCAGATAGTTCATGATGTCATCTCGGGTGGAGATTACTTCACGCATGGTGGCTGTGCCGTCACGGATGTAGTCCTGTGCGTTGTTCAGCCATACGTCGGTACCGTGGGAGAAGCCGGACATTCGTACCAGATCGGCGAACTTATCCGGTTTGATGTCGTCCAGCATGCCTCGGGTAAAGGAGGTACCGAACTCCGGAATTGCATAGGTACCGTGCTTGAAGCGGTAGTGCTCCGGATCCACGATTTTCAGGGCTTCGATGCCGTTGAAGATGGACAGGACCGTACGGTCTGTCAGGTCAACCTTCAGCGGGTCTACCCCGGTCATATCCTGCAGCTGACGGATCATGGACGGCACATTGTGGCCCAGGATATCCAGCTTCAGCAGGTTCTGGTCGATCTTATGATAGTCAAAGTGGGTGGTGATGATGTCGGAGTTCACGTCGTTGGCCGGATGCTGTACCGGACAAAACTCGTAAATCTCGTGGTCATCGGGCACGATGATGATGCCCCCCGGATGCTGACCGGTGGTTCTCTTCACCCCGGTGCAGTGCTGGGTCAGACGGTCCGCTTCGAATTTATTGATGGGACGCTGACGTTCTTCGAAGAATTTCATTACGTAGCCGTAGGCGGTCTTGTCTGCAACCGTACCTACGGTACCAGCCTTGAATACATTCTTTTCACCGAAGATGGTGCCTACATATTTGTGAGCAACCGGCTGGTATTCCCCGGCGAAGTTCAGGTCGATATCGGGCTCCTTGTCCCCGTCGAACCCCAGGAAGGTTGCGAACGGAATGGTGAAACCATCACGGATCAGCGGTGTGCCGCAGTCCGGACAGTCCTTTTCCGGCATGTCGATACCGCAGTCATAAAGGTTCATGTCCCCCCACTCCAGATAGTGACAGTTCGGACACACATAGTGCGGTTCCAGCGGATTTACTTCCGTAATACCCGCCATGGTGGCCGCCAGAGATGAACCTACGGAACCTCGGGAACCTACCAGATAACCGTCGGCATTGGACTTATGTACCAGCATCTGGGCGGATACGTACATCACGGCGTAACCGTTGTTGATGATGGAACTCAGTTCTTTTTCCAGGCGCTCCCCGATGCGGTCCGGCAGAGGATTGCCGTACATGGCGTGGGCCTTATCCATACAGGTCTTTCGCAGGGTGTCTTCCGCACCGTCGATCTTCGGCGGGAACTTGCCCTTCGGTACCGGCAAAATATCTCCGTCGCACATGTCTGCGATGGCATTGGTGTTATCGATAACCACCTTTCTGGCCGTTTCTTCACCCAGGTAGCTGAACTCTGCCAGCATTTCATCGGTGGTTCTCAGGTAGAGTCCGGTGCCGTTTTCCGCATCCTTAAAGCCCTGTCCTGCCATCAGGATATTTCGATAAATTGCCGATGTTTCGTCCTGGTAGTGAGCGTCGGTGGTTGCTACCACCAGCTTGCCCAGTTTGTCTGCCAGGGCCACAATGCGGCGGTTGATGTCTTTCAGTTCGTCATGGCTTGAAACCAGGCCTTTTTCCAGCATGAACCGGTTATTAATCAGCGGCTGGATTTCCAGGTAGTCGTAGCGGCTGGCAATCCGTTCTACTTCTTCATCGCTCTTCTTATTCAGAATGGCCTGATATACTTCACCGGCTTCGCATGCTCCGCCGATAATCAGCCCTTCTCTGTTGGCTTCCAGTACAGACCACGGAATACGCGGTCTCTTATAGAAGTAGTCCAAATGAGAGAAGGATACCAGCTTGTAGATATTCTTCAGTCCTTCCTGGGTTGCCGCCATCAGGATGATGTGGTTGGTGCCTTTGCGTTTATAGTCAATGCTGCCGTCTTCTCTGATGCAGTCGCTGTCATCGAAAACGTAGCCTTCCATACCATATAAAATCTTAATCGGACGTCCCTTGCCTGCCTGTTTCTTGGCTTCCTTGGCCGCATCCGGGAATGCCTGTACCACACCATGGTCCGTGATAGCAACTGCCGGATGTCCCCAGGCTGCTGCCTTGCCCACGATGTCGGATACTTCGTTGAGGCCGTCCATGGAGCTCATCTTGGTGTGTGCGTGGAGCTCTACACGCTTACCCAGTTCACAGGTATCGATACGGTCGTCACCGATTTTCTTATCGGTCTTTTCGATGTCCTTCATCATGATGGTGTTCATGTTTTCGAAGGTATCGAACTGAACTTCCCCACGGATTTTCACTCCGGTACCCGGACTCAGCAGGCTGTCGATTTCGCCCCACTTGGTCTCGCTTGCAAAACATTTACAGCAGATGGTGGTTCTTTCGTCAGTAATCAGCATGGTAACCAGGTGGTTTCCGCTTCGGATTACGCGGCTCTCTTTCTTAAAGAGGATGCCTTCCACGATGACAGTTCCCAGGGATGGATCGATATCCATGAGGGCCGTATTGGCTTCACCCACGATATCCTTACCCATGATGCGGTTGCCTTCTGCCGGAAGTTCTTTTTCTTTCTTCTTCCAGCCACCGCCGCCCTGTTTGCCGCCTCCGCCGTTTCCACCGAAACCGCCTCCATTTCCTCCGAAACCACCGTTTCCGCCGTCACCATTTGCTGGCGGTTTCTTTTCTGCATCTTTGGCCTTGGCTTCCTTGTATTTCTTCATGGACTCTTCGATGTCCTGTTTTTCACCGGCAGCCATTTCTTCATGAATCTGCTCATAAAGATCTTCGTTATTTACGAAAGAAATATCTGCCTTAATTCCAAAATAGCTGTCCAGCAGCATCTGGAAACGCTTGGACACATGAAGATTCAGCTGCTCTGTGCCTACTTTGCCAAGAGACTCGATGACCAGCTTCTTTCCGTCCCAGGTGAAATGTTCGGTACGGATGGTCTTGGTGATGGCCGTAAAATCTCCGTTGACAAGTTCAATCATGTGAGGAATGAACAGGCGCACAATATCATCAGTCCGCAGAATCACGTTCTGATAATGATAGTCAAATTTCACGCCTTTAATGCCGTCAATCTTGTGAATCAGGCTTGCTTTCACCTTCTCCATATCAAGATGAGGCATGATGAAATTAAGGGTCATGCCGATGGACAAAACCCCTGTTTCTTTCTGAATGACCGCACGGTCTATGGAATATGTAAAAGATTCTCTTGGATAATCACCAATGGACTCCCAGCCCACGGCTTTCTCGATCAGATTTTTCATTACATCCCCTCTTTAATCATCTGTAATAAAGCCGGAACAATTTCCGCTTCCGGTACGGTACGGACGATTTCGCCCTTTGCAAAGAGCAGTCCCTTGCCGTCGCCGCCAGCCACTCCGTAGTCGGCTTCTCTGGCTTCTCCAGGACCGTTAACCGCACAGCCCATAACTGCCACGGTGATGCCAGGACGGTCACCCCAAGTGCTTTCCAGCTCATCCAGGTGGCGTTCCACCTCATTAGCCAGGCCTTCCAGGTTGATTTTGGTACGGCCGCAGGTCGGACAGGACACCAGATTGATGGCGGACTTTCTCAGTCCCAGGCTGCGCAGGATTTCCTTTGCAAAATAGATTTCTTCCACCGGATCTGCAGTCAGGGATACTCTCATGGTATCACCGATGCCGTTCAGCAGCAGGCTTCCGATGCCCACAGCAGACTTCACCTTGCCTCTTCCCGGTGTTCCGGCTTCCGTAATGCCGATATGAATCGGATGGTTGGTGCCGGCTGCCAGAATCTTATGTGCTTCATAGTTCATACGAACATCGGATGATTTCAGGGAAATCACCAGGTTATCGTAGTCCATGTCTTCAATCAGCTTCAGGTTTCTCAGGGCGCTTTCTGCCAGTCCTTCTGCTGTTACGCCGCCGTTCTTTTCCACGATGTCCTTTTCCAGGGAGCCGCCGTTAACGCCCACACGGATTGGAATCTGACGCTGACGGGCTGCTTCCACCACTGCGCGTACGCGGTCGATGGAACCGATGTTTCCCGGATTGATGCGGACTTTATCTGCGCCGTGTTCCATGGCAGCAATGGCCAGCCGATAGTCAAAATGAATGTCGGCAACCAGCGGAATATGGATTTTGCGCTTTACGCGGCCCAGAACTTCTGCGGATTCCATGTCAGGAACGGCCATACGGATAATCTGACAGCCTGCGTCCTCCAGGCGGGCAATCTGCTCTACCAGAGCCTTTTCATCGCGGGAGTCCACGTTGGTCATGGACTGTATGGAAATGGGAGCGCCGCCGCCGATGGCAACGTCTCCGCACATTACTTTCTTACTCATCTTTAGTCTCCTTCCCTGCGGACTACTGACCGCTGAAGAAAATTCTTATCACATCGTTGAAGCATACGTAAATCATCAGGCTGAACAGGAGAACCATACCTGCCAGATGCACGGTGCCTTCGATTTTTTCACTGACTTTCTTTCCGGTAATCATGGTAATCAAAACGAAAATGATACGTCCGCCGTCCAGTGCAGGAAGCGGCAGCATATTGATAATGGCCAGGTTTACACAGATCATGGCAGTCAGGAAGCCGTAGTACCAGAAACCGTAATCCACAGTCTGGCTTACCATCTGCACCATGCCCACAGGTCCGGTCAGGTCATCTGCTCCGGCTTCTCCCGTAAGGAGCATGCCAAGGGAGTCGAAAATCATCACACCGATATTCCAGGTGGACTGGGCTCCGGCTGCCAGCGCCTTCAGCGGATTATGAATGACTTTAGTGGTGATGCCGACGACATAACGCTGTTCCACCACCTTGCCGGTTTCGTCAGTAATGTCCGTCAGAACCGGTGTCAGCTCCAGGTCACGGATACCGTCTTTACCATCTACCTTCACGGTTACTGTGGAATCATCCTTCGGCATGAAAGCGAGAACATCATCCCAGGTTTCCACCGTATTTCCGTTAATTTCCAGGATTTCGTCCCCGGGAACCATGCCGGCTGCTGCCGCAGGGCCATCCGGTGTTACAGTTCCAATCATATTGGTAGTAAAACCGCTGATACCAATCACCAGTGTCATAATCAGTACGGCGCAAAGCACGTTCATAAAGGAACCTGCCGCCAGTACAATCATCTTCTGCCATGGTTTCTTGGCGCTGAAAGAGCGTTCATCAGGTTCCACCAGCTGGCCGGCTTCATCTTCTTCCGCACCATCTTCCCCTTCCATGGCGCAGAAGCCGCCGACAGGCAGAAGGCGGATGGAGTAGAGAGTTTCCGCTCCCTGCTTCTTCCAGATTACCGGCCCCATGCCGAAGGCAAATTCATTAACTTTTATCCCCATAGCTCTGGCAGCGATGAAATGTCCCAGTTCATGTGGAAAAATCATCACGCAGAACAGTATAATTGCAAGTACTGCAGTTGTCATAATACCCCTTTCTATTTCACGGGTGCCATTTCCAGAGTCACCCTTCTGATGTCTTTATCAATCTGCAGAATATCATCCAGTGCCAGCTGATACTGCGGATTGTGCGCTTCAAGAATACGTTCCAGAGTGTCCGGAATGTCGATGAAGCGGATTTTGCCGTTTAAGAACAGGTCAACCAGCACTTCGTTGGCGCCATTGAGCACCACCGGATAGCTGCCGCCGGCTCTTGAAGACTCGTATGCCATAGCGATACACTTGAAAACTTCCGGATCCGGCTTTTCGAAGGTCAGGTTCGCACCTGCTCCGAAGAAGTCCAGGCTCGGTTCATCGCTTGCGATACGGTCCGGATAGCCCAGTGCCAGGCTGATCGGAATACGCATGTCTGGTGTGCCCAGCTGTGCGATGACGGAAGTATCCTCAAATTCCACCATGGAGTGTACGATGCTCTGCGGATGCACCAGAATCTGAATGTCATCCACATCCACGTTAAAGAGCCACTTAGCTTCGATGACTTCCAGCCCCTTGTTCATCATGGTCGCAGAATCGATGGTAATCTTTCTGCCCATGGTCCACTTGGGATGCTTCAGTGCCTGTTCCAGTGTTACGGTTTCCAGCTGCTCTCTGGTCCAGCCGCGGAACGGACCGCCGCTGGCAGTCAGCAGAATCTTTTTTAATTTACGATTCTGGTTTCCTTCCAGGCACTGGAAGATGGCGCTGTGCTCACTGTCTACAGGAAGCATCTTTACGCCTTTGCGTGCTGCCGCTTCCATTACGATACTGCCGCCGGCTACCAGCGTTTCCTTGTTGGCCAGTGCGATGTCCTTACCGACTTCGATAGCCGCCATGGTCGGTGCCAGGCCGCTGATACCCAGCAGAGAGTTGAGTACCATATCGCACTCTCTGCTCGCTGCCGCTGTCTTCAGGCCTTCCTGTCCCCAGAGGACCTCTGTTCCATGGATGCCGCGGGACTTCAGGTCTTCGGAAACCTTCTGTGCATCTTCTTCCAGTTCAGTCACGGCGATGGCCGGACGGTATTTTTCAATCTGCTCTGTCAGCATGCCGGTTCTGCGGCCGCAGGACAGAACCCCCACCTGAAAACGGCCGGGGTTTTTATCGATAATATCCAGGCTCTGGGTTCCGATGGAGCCGGTACTGCCCAGGATTGCAAGTTTCTTCATTGGTTCGTCTCCTTGTATGTATTCCCTTCGGGATTACAGCAGTAATGTCATGGTATAGTAGATTAAAGGTGCAGTAAACAGAACGCTGTCAAAACGGTCCATAATGCCGCCGTGGCCCGGAATCAGATTGCCGTAGTCCTTGATGCCCATACGGCGCTTCAGTGCAGATGCAGACAGATCACCCAGCTGTGCAGCAATGCTTCCCACAAAGCCGATTACCACAATGGATGCCAGCGCGCTTCCGCCATATCCCAGCAGCCATCCAAACAGTGCACAGAGGAGCATGCTGCCCAGGACACCGCCCACAGCACCTTCCACACTCTTCTTTGGTGACAGGTTCGGACAGAGTCTGTGCTTGCCCAATGCCATACCAGTAAAGTATGCCATGATGTCGGTACCGAATGCAGTCAGGAATACCAGCCATATCATTATTCTATGTTCATGCTGGTCAATCCATACAATGTGGTAGGAGAAAAATACCACGTAAATCAGACCGAACAGAGTCGCCATGGTGTCTTCGCTCTTGCGGCCGTTCACATCGAAACCGTAGACCATGGAAGCCATGGCGCAGAGAACAATCCAGAGCATCGGCAGTTCGTGATTTGCCGGCCAGAGGATGTTCAGCAGATACAGCACACAGATGGCCACATAGGCAATTTCCTTAGAAGGACGGATTCCCTGTGCTTCAAATCCGTTATACAGTTCCCGAATACCAATCAGACCCACGATAAATGCTGCGGCAGTGAGCCAGTATCCGCCCAGCCAAACCAGCACCAGCAGCGGTGCCATAACCAGGCCGGAAATAATTCTTGTTTTCATTGTCGTTTATTCCCCTTTCAAAATCGTTCTGCCCGGCTTCTACCGTCCGCCGAAACGGCGGCTGCGTTTACCGAAAGCGATAACCATTTCTTCAAATTCATCCGGTGTGAAGTCCGGCCACAGGGAGTCTGTGAATGCCAGCTCGCTGTATGCACACTGCCACAGCAGGAAATTGGACAGACGCTCTTCCCCGCTGGTACGGATAATCAGGTCCGGATCCGGCATGCTGCCATTTTCTTCTCCCGTATACAGGGCCGCAGAAATCATGTCCTCTGTAATGTCAGAAGGAACCAGATCGCCGGCCTGCACCCGGGCAGAGATGTTTTGCACGGCACGCAGGATTTCCTGACGTCCGCCGTAATTCAATGCTATGTTAAACTGAAGTCCGTCGTTGTTATCGGTGGTCTTCAGAGCTTTTTCCACGCTGTTTACTGCAGCTTTCGGCACCTGGGAATAATCCCCCAGAATACGAACCCGCACATTCTGCTTATGAAGTTCTGCAAGCTCGCTGCCTACGAATTTCACCAGCAGGTTGAAAATACCGCCTACTTCCTCCTGGGAACGTTTCCAGTTTTCTGTGGAGAAGGCGTATACTGTCAGATATTTAATGCCCATCACGTCGGCACGTTTTACAATTTCTTTCATGGCCAGCATGCCGGCATTATGTCCTGCCAGACGGCTTACGCCATTTTTTTCTGCCCAGCGTCCGTTTCCGTCCATGATAACGGCTACATGCTGCGGCACATTTTTCTTTTCAGTCAATTCTGTCATCGGTAATTTACCCTCTTTATTGAAACAATGTGGCTGCCTTTCACAGCAGCCACATTTCCTGAAGTTGTTTAAACTTCCATAATTTCCTTGTCTTTGTGTGCAACGATATCGTCGATTTCCTTGATAACCTTATCAGTCATCTTCTGGATATCGTCCAGAGCCTTCTTCGCTTCATCTTCAGTGATTTCGTGGTTCTTTTCCATCTTCTTCAGATGATCGTTAGCATCTCTTCTCAGGTTACGGATTGCAACTTTAGCGTCTTCACCCATCTTCTTAACTGTCTTGGTCAGTTCCTTTCTTCTGTCTTCAGTTACAGGCGGAACTACCAGACGAACGCACTTACCGTCGTTAGTAGGGTTGATGCCGATGTTAGCCATGTTGATGCCCTTTTCGATATTTCCGATAGACTTGGAATCGAATGGAGCGATCATCAGGGTTCTTGGGTCTGGAGTAGAAATGTTAGCCAGATTCTTCAGCGGTGTAGGGCAGCCGTAGTAATCTACCATAACTCTGTCCAGCAGTGCAGGGTTTGCTCTGCCTGCTCTTACAGTGTTCAGTTCTTCGTGCAGAACATGAATAGTCTTTTTGCTTCTTTCTTCCAGATTCTTCTTAATGGTTTCCATAATGGGAGCCTCCTGTTTTGATGTATTTTTTATTTTCGAAGATTTCTCTTAACTTAACGAACGATGGTACCGATCTTTTCACCGGTCAGTGCCTTCAGCACATTGCCTTCTTCAGCCAGAGCAAACACGTGAATTACGATATGATTGTCCTTGCACAGGGTTGCTGCAGTCAGGTCCATAACCTTCAGATCTCTTTCGATAACTTCCATGAAGGACAGTTCATCGAACTTCACTGCATCCGGATTGGTTGCAGGGTCGCTGTCATATACGCCGTCCACATTCTTCGCCAGCAGAATCACATCTGCACCGATTTCCGCTGCACGCAAAGCTGCTGCAGTATCAGTGGAGAAGAACGGATTTCCGGTACCTGCACCGAAGATTACCACATCTCCATGTTCCAGATGGGACAGGGCTTTTCTTCTTGCATAAGGTTCCGCAATCTCTCTCATTTCGATGGATGTCTGTACCTTAGCCGGTACACCGAGTGCCAGCAGGGATTCCTGCACAGCCAGGCTGTTCATTACGGTTGCCAGCATACCCATATAGTCCGCAGTAGCACGGTCCATATCCTTACTAGTTCTTCCTCTCCAGAAGTTGCCTCCGCCAACTACGATTGCCACTTCTACACCCAGGTCGTGGATCTGCTTGATTTCCTTCGCAACCTTTCTGGTCATTTCTTCATTAATGCCGAACTTGTCGCTGCCTGCCAGAGCTTCGCCGCTGATTTTCAGCAAAACACGTTTATATACCGGTCTCATAGTATCTCTCCTGCCTTATCTTTTCGTTAAACTTTGCCCATAAAAAAGCACTGCGTATATTATATCATATCCGCCATGAATCTTCAATTAGAACTTCGTGAGTTTACAGGTAAGCTACCGCTTCAATTTCAACCAGACCGCCCTTTGGCAGCTTCGCTACTTCTACTGCAGAACGGGATGGCATGTCACCTTCGAAATAGGTTGCATAAATTGCGTTCATTGCAGCGAAATCGTCCATGCTCTGCAGGAAGCAGGTGGTCTTGATTACCTTATCCAGGCTTGTGCCTGCTTCTTCCAGGATTGCCTTCAGATTAGCGAAAACCTGGTGAGTCTGCGCTTCCAGACCTTCCTTCAGTTCGCCTGTTGCAGGATCCATACCCAGCTGACCGGATGTGAATACGAAGCTGCCGATAATATTAGCCTGTGCGTAAGGGCCGATTGCTGCTGGTGCATTTGTTGTTGCTACTACTTTTCTCATGATGTTTCTCCTCTCTTATTCCGCTGCCTGGCTATTCTGCCGCAGTGACAGCTTTTACAATCTCTGCCACCGTTTCTTCCAGGCAGAGTCCTGTTGTGTCAATTGTGATGTCTGCAAACTTCTGATACAGCGGCAGACGCTGGTAATAAAGGTCTGCAACTGTCTGTCCCGGTTCCAGAGTTACACCTCTGGTCGCCAGGTTGGAAAGGCGGCGCTCAATTTCCTCCACCGGTACGTGGAGATATACTACCACACCGTCCTTCTTGAAGTGTTCGAATACAGACGGATAATAAATGGCGCTTCCGCCGGGTGCAATGACGGTATTTTCCACATTGATACCACAGAGGACTTCTTCCTCTACCTTGCGGAATCCATCATTTCCCTCTTCATTGATGATGGTCTGCAGCGGCTTTCCGGTAATATGCTGAATAACCAGATCACCGTCTATGAAATCCTTTGCCAGGATCTTTGCCACTACCACGCCGGTGGTGCTCTTTCCCGCACCCGCCATACCGATTAAAATAATATTGCTCTTCTTTTTCATATCGTTTCTCTCAGTACTAAGCCATAATATTGCACATTCTTACTACATTCAGGTCATCCACACTCTTGGCTGTATAGCGTACAGTCAGATCATCAACCTGCTCTACTTCCGGATGCTGGGTGGCATTCAGCACCTGCTGGAAGCTCTTTAAACGGATTTCCAGAACCAGTTCTTCAGGGACTGCACGAACCGGAGTCGGATTTTCTTCTTCCCTTGCGATTGCTTCTGCTACAGCAGCCTTGATTGCATCACATGCGTCCAGCGGATGCATGTTGAAAGTGGAGTTGCCGCGGCACTCTTTGGTCGCCATGGTACCGATGCCAGGGTATTCTTCTTCTGCACGGCGGCAGATATCCGCATCACCGCTGATGAAGATCGGTGCCACGCCCTGCTGTGCTGCATACAGGCTGTTCAGTGAAAATTCGGAAGCCAGTTTTCCATTAACCTTAATCCACTCAACCTTTGTATTGTTAATCGTGTGCGCCAGCGGGCTTCCTGTGCTGCCTGCCGGTGCATGATATCCGATGTACAGTACGCCATCATAGGAATCATCCAGACCTGCCATCATGGAACCCACATGACACGCCCAGCCGCGCATCAGCTTAGCTCCTCTTGGAAGCATGCTGTGGATGATATTCTTGGCAGAACCGTGTCCGTCACGAACCACTACTTCATGACCGGCCTCCAGAATCGCCTCGCAGGCTGCTGCCACTTCCATGCTCATCTGTCTGCACGCCTCACCATAGCCGGCTCCGCCTGCGTCACACTCATGCCATGCAGTTACATCGGTACATCCTTCAATATCAGCGCTGATAAAGTACTTCTTTTTCATTTGTTCTTTCCTCCGTTATTTTTCAAATCCGTCACCGTAAGTTTCCATAAATTCCCTCAGACCCATCCAGGACTTCTTCCGGATACCACCTTTGGTTTCTGCATGGTACAGAGAACTTACGATGGCTTCTTCCACTGCTTCCACAGCGGATTCAAATACAACATCAATTTCTTCATCATAGAACATCTTCATGTCCAGAATGTTTTTATCACTGTAGTGGGACAGACGGTTGGCGGTAGTGAAGGCAATTGCCACATCACCGCTTCCGTTGCCGCAGTAGGAGCCTACGCGTCCCAAGGATACCATGGCCCGCTTTGCCACACGCTTCAGCTGGCGCTCACTCAGAGGAATATCTGTAGCAATTACCATGATGATGGAGCCCTTGTCTTTATTATCTTCAAAGAGCTTGCCGTTGTCGTAGCAGCGGGTATTATAATGCCTGCCGCCGATGACCAGATTTCCGGCCCCGCCGAAGTTGGACATGACCAGAGCGCCCACCGTATAATCTTTGCCGTCAACCGGTACGATTCTGGATGCAGAACCGATGCCGCCCTTCAGGCCCAGGCATACCATACCGGTGCCGCCGCCTACAGCTCCCTCTTCAAAATCCGCATCTGCAGCCGCAATGGCATCTGTTACGTTTTCTTCTGTCACATGGAGTCCGCGGATGTCATTGATCCGGCCGTCATTGCATTCTGTAATCACACAGTTTACAGTACCGGTCTTAATGCCGATATCCTCATTCTGCGCCAGCATATATCTGGTTACCGCATTCCATGCCACACCGATGTTCAGTGTATTTGTCAGAATAATCGGGGTCTCAATACTGCCGATTTCGTCAATCTGAATGAGACCGATGCTTTTGCCAAATCCGTTGATGACAGAAACTCCTGCCATCACCTTATCCTGAAACAGGTTTCCTCCATGAGGAAGGATGGCAGTGACACCGGTGTGAATATTCTTTTCATCATCTTCTACAGTTACATTGCCCACCTTCACACCGGGAACGTCCGTAATCAGGTTTCTTTCACCCGGCTGCCATTTGGAATATAAATTGAGATTGCTGTCCTTGGGTAAACCCATAAGCCGTACCTCCTGTTATTTTAAAACTTCCTTCATAATACGCAGAGCATTGCCGCCGGCAATCATATCAATCTGATCCATAGTGAAATATTTATTCAGACGGTCCAGCAGAACCGGCATGTTGCGGTAATCTACCATTTCGCCTGTATCTTCAATACCGTCGAAGTCAGACCCAAGAGCCAGCGCCTCCATACCGGCCTTGTCTGCGATATGCTTACAGTGTTCCACAGCACGGTCGAATGTAAACGGACTGTTGTCATCATTGAGGAAACAGTTGTAGAAGTTCAGGCCTACCACACCGCCCTTTTCGCCCACAATCTTCAGCTGTGCATCGTCCAGATTTCTTCTGTGACTGCAGAGGGCACGGGCACAGGAATGAGATGCGATAAACGGCTGCTTGCTGTGTTTTGCCACGTCGTAGAACACGCCTTCAGAAGAATGGGACAGGTCGATGAGCATCCCCAGACGGTTCATTTCTTCGATCACTTCGAAACCGAACGGCTTCAGTCCGCGCAGGTGTTCTTCCCTGTCATCACGGCAAGGATAGCCGATTTCATTTTCATGGTTCCAGAGCAGGCCTACCATACGCACGTCATCCCTGTAAGCTTCTTCTACACGCTCAATCTTTCCTTCGAAGCATACACCATCTTCGATGGACAGCAGTCCGCTCATCTTTCCGGCTGCCTTATTATCCATTATTTCCTGCCAGCTGCGGGCCTTCAGAATCAACTCTGTATTGGCATCCATTTCACGGTGATATGCAGCCACCTGTGCACGGTAGAATTCATACGGACTGATGGTTTCCATGGCCTTTCTGTCGATGTATACAGCAAAAGTCTGACACAGCGCTCCGCCTTCCTTCAGCTTCGCCAAATTAACGTGTCCTTCGTATTCCTTCAGATTCCAGCCCGGATTCTGCCAACCCCACAGCAATGTATCACAATGCAGATCCACAATTTTCATGTCTCTCATATTCAGTCTCCTTTGTGCTTCCTGTCGTAGATTTCGACACAAAATCTCTACCTTTTATTATCGCTCATTCTGTAAAAATGTGCAAGCGATTCCAAAGTTTAAACCACAAAATTTAATTAATTAAGAATTCCATAAAATTGTATAAAAAACTTAATACATGTGTTATTATCAAGAAAGTATGATTCATCCTGCAGCCACTGCGGCCTGCATTAAGAGAGGACCCGACATGAAAAAAGTATTAATCAAAAACGGTCATGTAGTTGACCCGAAACAGAACATTGACGAAGTAATTAACGTATATGCAGAAGACGGCCGAATCGTATGTCTGACTCACGATGAACCGGAAGCAGATCTGGTTATCGATGCAGCTGGTAAGATTGTTGCGCCCGGTTTCGTAGACATCCATATGCATGAAGATGATTTTGATGAAGAAGCTGGCGTATTCGAAAAGAGCATGTCCATTTCTGCACTGCGCATGGGTGTTACCACCAATGTGGGCGGTCAGTGCGGCATCAACCACTATGATCCTGCCGAAATGCTGGACATTACCGACCGTGACGGTGCACCGGTAAACCTGGGTCTTCTGGTAGGCCATACTTACCTGAGAAATATGGACGGTGAAAAGAATAAATATGAACCTGTTACAGAAGAAGATATCACCAGAATGGAAAAGGCCTGTGCAGACTTCCTGGATAAGGGCTGTCTGGGCGCATCCTTCGGTGTAAAATACATTCCGGGCTGTACCTGGGAAGAAATCATTGCAGTAGCCCGCCCTTGCGGAGAAAAAGGCAAGATGATTGCATCCCATGTCCGCAATGACGTACACGGTGTGTTCGATGCGGCAGAAGAGCTGGCAGCCATGGGCCGCGAAACCGGAGCAAAGGTACAGTTCTCCCATGTAGGCAGCATGGGCGGTTATGGTCAGATGGAACAGCTGCTGAAGAACATCGAAGGCTACCGTGCAGAAGGCATCGACATGCTCTGCGACTGCTATCCATATAACGCATTCAGTACCACCATCGGTGCCACCACCTATGATGACGGTTTCCTGGAAAGCTACCAGGCTGACTATGACAGTGTCCTGATGGTAAGCGGCAAGTATGCAGGTCAGAGATGTACGAAAGAAATCTTCGACGAAATGCGCCGCGATGATCCGAATGCTGCGACCGTAGGATATTTCATGAAGTCAGAGGATGTGGAAATGGCGCTTATGTCCCCTCTGGTAATGCTGGGCAGTGACGGTATCCGTACCCACGGCAAAGGACATCCGAGAGCATCCGGAAGCTTCCCGAAATTCTACTGTGATTATGTGAAGACCGGCAAAATGTCCCGTTCCGAAGCCATCGCCAAGATGACCTGTATGCCTGCAGACCGTCTCAACCTGCCGAAGAAGGGCAACCTGCTCCCTGGCAGCGACGCTGACATCACAATTTTCGATCATGAGGCAATTCAGGATCACGCAACCTTCGAAGATGGTCAGATTCCGTCTACAGGTTTTGCCTGGATTCTCATCGGCGGCGAAGTGGCGCTGAAGGACGATGTGATTGTGAACGACCACCTGGGTAAGGCAATCAGAGGATAGTTCCTGCTTCATATGAACATAAAAACCCCGAATCCTGAGGATCCGGGGTTTTCTTCTTAATCATACGGTTATTTATATTCTTTTCCGGCAACTGCGATAACCAGTCTGGCCAGTGTATCCATTGGATCCACGTACCAGTCTTCCAGGCCTTCGTCTGCCTTGATGACAGACAGCTCTGTACATGCCAGCAGCACCTTGCTGCAGTCAGCCGCCTTATATTCTGCTTCAATCTTCTTCCAGCTTTCGGCATCATAATTCTGACCGTTCTTGATGCGGTCATAAATCTGATGCATCACTTCTTTCTGGATTTCCTCACACGGTGTAAAAGGTTCCAGTCCCTGTTCTGTCAGGGCTTTCTGATAAAGGCCTGTCTGAACGGTTCCGTCAGTAGCCATGATGCCGACCTTTCCGCCTGGACACTCCTCTGCCACTGCAGCTGCAGTGCCTTTAATCATATGCAGAATCGGAATTCCAATCTTATCTGCAATCATATCTGCGAAGAAGTGTGCAGTATTGCAGGTGATGGCGATACCCTTGCATCCCAGATTTTCCAGAATCTTCGCATCTTCCAGCATCTGATTATACGGTCCGTCATACTCTCCCGCCAGAATGGCACCTGTACGGTCCGGCATGGACGCGTCACTTAAAATCACCAGATTGATGTGATCCTGATCCTTTTCTGCCACCGTATGTTCTGTTACCATCTTGTAAAAAAGCTGAGAGGCCATGGGGCCCATTCCACCGATGATACCAATTGCATTTTTCATGTCAAAATCCTCCTGCTGTCTTTTGGTCTCTAATAGCGTTCTACCGCTGTACTGAACACGATATGGGTTTCTGTCTTTCCGAAAGTCTGAAGCCGGCCTACGAATTCATCCAGAAGTGCCGTAGTCGGGAATACAGCTTTCAGCATCATGGAATGATTTCCCGTAATATGGCTGCATTCCAGAATGCACTTTTCTTCTCTGGCAAACTCATAGAACCGCTTGTTGTCCTCCGGCTTCACAGTAATCAGGATAAAGGCCTTGATTCCGTAACCCAGCTTGGCCAGATCTACAGACGCATGGTAACCACGGATATATCCTTCCTTTTCCAGCTTCTCGATGCGGGCAGAAACTGCCGGCATGGTAAGAAAGACTTCCGCAGACAGTTCCTTCAGGGAAATACGTCCGTTCTGCCGCAGTCTGTTTATTATTTTCTTATCTATTTCGTCTAATGTTCTCATATATTTCTCCATTCTGCAGAACCACTACATACACGATAAATATACCATATTTTCTGCCGTTTGTCAGCTAAAAAGAAAACTGCCGGAAGGTTTCTTCCGGCAGTCTTCCTGTATAGAGAACTTTTTAACTACTCTTGGGAGAGTATGAATATTACTTTTTTGAATTCTTTATTGAATTTAAATCCATCTTAAATTAATTAAGCGAAAAAATCAATATTTTAACCGTACTCCTTAAAAAATATAAAAAAAGAGACTTCTCATTTAAAAAAATAAAGAAATCTCTCTTTTCCGTCATATTTTTTCAATTTCTTTCACTGTGAGAATGCCTTCTGCCACGGTGAATTTAATTTCCATATCTGCGTATTCCATGCCATACACACGCTGTGGATCTTCCTGATAGGAAGGGCGCGGATCCTGGCTTAGAATTTCACAGAGGATATCTCGCTTCTGCTCCGGAACGACTGTCAGGCACTCCGGCGGAATCACAACTTCCAGCTGGTAGTCCTTCACCTTTTCCGAAAAGCCGCCATAAGCCTCCGGAATAGAATCAGAATAGGTTACATAGGGTTTAATATCATAGACCGGTGTGCCGTTCATCAGATCAGCGCCCAGAATGTGCAGCACAGGACCGCTCTCCTCATAAGTGATTTTCTCCAGCTTCACGCAGGAAAGACCGATAGGATTGGGACGGAAGGGAGATCTGGTGGCAAAGACGCCCTTCCGCACATTTCCCCCAAGTCTCGGAGGCCGCACCGTAGCGGACCACTTTCCGTCTTCTCTCACGTTCTCCGAAAACTCCCAGAGAAGCCAGATATGGGTGAATTCTTCCAGCCCACGCACCGCATCCGGCAGATTGTATGGCGGCTGAAGCACAACCCTGGACGGAGCGTCCACCAGGCGGCTCTGCCGGGGAATTCCGAATTTTGCATGGAAATCATTGTATACGTAAGCAATTACGTTCATCTTCATATTAAGCGTTTAAAGCCTCTCTTTCTGCTTTTCTTCTAAGTTCTTCCTCCCGCTCCATGCGGCGTTTTTTAATTCCCCGCATGATAATCACATAACTTACGGCCAGTACGAAGGCAGTCAGTCCCCAGCTGATCGGATAGGAAAAATAAATTGTATTAATCGTATGGAACCTTGGGATCTGGAATATGGTTGCAATCCACAGAATACGCAGCCCGCATGCACCAATCAGAGATACAATCATTGGCAGCATGGAGTATCCCAGTCCGCGGAGCGTACCCACCAGGGAATCCATGATACCACATAAAGCATAGAAGCATGCAACATAGGACATTCGAACCAGTCCCATCTGGATTACTTCTGCATTGTCAGAATACAGGCGCAGAAGTGTATCCCCGAAAAAGAATGCCCCATTACCTAAAATAATACCGGCTGCCGCCGCGCTTCCCACACAGGAAAGAAGTATCTTATTCACACGTTCATACTTTCCTGCACCTACATTCTGGCTGGTGAAAGAAATCGCCGCCTGGCTGAAGGAGTTCATGGAAACGTAAACAAAACCTTCTATATTCTGGGCCGCCGCATTGCCCGCTACTACGATATTACCGAAACTGTTGACCGATGACTGGATTACCACGTTGGATAAGGAGAACAGAATTCCGGAAAATCCGGCAGGAATACCAATCTGGAGAATTTTGAAAAATTCCTGCTTATGAATAAACAGAAGCTTCGGACGCAGCTTCATGCTTCCGGTTTCATGCATCAGACACCGTACAATCATGAACGCGGAGAAGCACTGGGCGATTGCTGTAGCCGCAGCAACCCCTGCCACATCCATCTTCAGAACAATTACGAAAATCAGGTTCAGTCCCACATTGATGAAACCTGCCGCAGTCAGATAATACAGAGGCCGCCGTGTATCCCCAATGGCACGGAGAATAGCCGCACCATAGTTATACAGCAGCATGGCCGGCATGCACAGGAAGTAAATCTTCAGATACAGAACCGACAGGTCCAGTACTTCCGGAGGAGACTGCATCATCTTCATGATAGGACGCGCTCCGAAGAACCCGACAAAAGCCAGAAGAAGCCCGCCCACAATGGCAAGCATTATGGCCGTATGAATGGTCTTGCTCAGCTGGGCACTCTTCTTTGCCGCATAGTACCGTGCAGTCAGTACGTTTGCCCCGATGGAAAGTCCCACAAACAGGTTAACCAGCAGGTTGACAATCGATGTGGTGGATCCAACCGCAGCCAGTGAGTTTTCACCTGCAAACCGGCCTACTACGATAATGTCAGCTGCGTTAAACAGAAGCTGCAGCACGCTTGATGCCATCAGCGGCAGCGTATAAATCAGAACTTTTTTCAGTACCGAACCGGTACACATATCCATTTCGTATTTCCGTTTAGTCTTTACGGGTTTAAGTTCTTTTTCTTCCTGTTCCATAACGTCACCTTCAAAAACATTCTTTACAGCATTACGTTCAAATCAATGGCGCGCAGGCGTTCTGAAGCCACTGGGCGCATTCTACATTTAGATATGGTTTTAAAGTTGTATAAACATGGTTATGATAATCGTCAACCCATTTCAATTCATCAGTTGACAATAATTCTGTGACGATTGCCTCTCTCTCCCACGGACAAAATGTGATGGTCCGGAACTGAAGCAATCCATCTTCACCTTTTTCGCACAGGACCTCATTTTCCAGGCGAATGCCATACTTTCCTTCCAGATAAAGTCCCGGTTCATTGCTGGTAATCATGCCCGGCAGAACCGGACAGCCCGTTCCTCTCGGACTGATGGACTGAGGCCCCTCATGGACACTGAGCAGATGACCCACGCCGTGTCCCGTTCCGTGGTTGTAGTTCAGACCCTTTTCCAGCAGAGGCCCTCTTGCCAGCTTATCAAGCTCAGCACCGGTGGTTCCTTCTGCAAACCGTGCCATTGCCAGGGAAATATGTCCCTTCAGTACCAGGGTATAATGAAGCTTCATTTCTTCTGTCAAAGGCCCCAGAGCTATGGTTCTGGTTATATCCGTGGTTCCGTCAGTATACTGTCCTCCGGAATCCACCAGCAGGAAGCCCTCAGGTTTCAGCTGCAGATTGGATTCTTCCGAAACGGCATAATGCGGAAGTGCCGCATTCGGTCCATATCCGGCGATTGTATCAAAACTGGTCTGACAGAATCCTTCCTGCATACTTCGATAAAAATCCGCCTTTTCTGCTGCAGCCAGCTCTGACAATCTGCTGCCGGCAGCAATTTCCGCTTTCACCCAGCGAATGAACTGCACCATAGCTGCACCGTCTTTCAGATGTGCCCCCATAGTACACGCAACTTCCACAGGGTTTTTCACTGCCTTCATCAATCTGGCCGGGCTTTCTTCGTCCAGAATTTCCATATGCTGCGGCAGTTTCTGTACCATTGCATAGCTGACACTGTTTTTATCCAGCAAAATTGCTCCTGCGGACAGGTTCCCGACATCATCAAAAGCCTGAAAATATGGCCGAAGTTCTGTGGTATCAGGCAAACTCTTGGCAGTATATCCAGCTGCAAATGTTTCATCCAGAATATAAAGAATATCCCGATCTTCCTCAATTAATGCAAAGGAATAAAATACTGTGGTATTCTTTACATCATTGCCTCTCAGGTTATAAATCCATGCGATTTCCTCCAGTGAAGAAATCAGATGGTATGATGCTCCCTTTTCTTTCATAGCACAGCGAATCCGCGAAAGTTTACTATGAGAGGATTCACCGGTGACTTCATCCGGAAGTCCATAAATTTCGGAGGCCTGCAGTTTCGGTCTTTCTTCCCAATTATCCCCCGCCAGATCCACATCGGTACGGAGCCGGTGTTTTGCCGCAAGTGCTTCTGCTTCCCTGCAGCCAACCACACGGCCATCGAATCCCAGCGTACCTCCATCAGGAAGATTCGCCTCCAGGTATTCCGAAATAGTCGGTACACCTGGCTCCCGCTCTTTCATCAGCATGATGCCACTGTCCTTAAGCTGCTCTGCTGCCTGCAGGAAATAGCGTCCATCCGTCCAAAGGCCAGCCCAGTCAGCAGTTACCAGCAATGTACCTGCCGATCCGGTGAACCCGGACAGATACTGTCTGCACTTGAAATGCGGATTTACATATTCAGACCCATGAAAATCCGTGGTCGGGACAAGATACGCATCAATTCCTGCACCCTTCATTGCCTCGCGCAGTGATTTCAGTTCTTTTTTCATGAACACACGCCCCCTGTTCTTTTCTTATCCTTATTGTACTCCTGTCCTTTCACGAATTCAAGGAGAGAAGAAAGAAAAAAAGAGCATAAAATGCATTCGCATTTCATGCTCTTTCATGACGTAAATTACTTACCGCCGTTCTTTCTCTTTTCTGCCAGTTCTGCAGTTGCAGTGAACAGAACGTCAGTGGAAGAGTTCAGGGCAGTTTCGCAGGAGTCCTGAATTACGCCTACGATGAAGCCTACACCTACTACCTGCATAGCGATGTCGTTCGGAATACCGAACAGGGAACATGCCAGAGGAATCAGCAGCAGAGAACCGCCAGCTACGCCGGAAGCACCGCATGCGGAGATTGCAGACAGTACGCACAGAACGATTGCAGTAGGAATGTCAACTGCAATTCCCAGTGTGTGGCATGCAGCCAGAGTCAGAATCGCAATGGTGATTGCAGCACCGCCCATGTTGATGGTTGCACCCAGAGGAATGGAGATGGAGTATGTATCCTTGTTCAGCTTCAGTTCTTCACAGAGTCTCATGTTAACAGGAATGTTAGCAGCGGAGGATCTGGTGAAGAATGCAGTGATACCGGAATCCTTCAGGCACTTCAGTACCAGTGGATAAGGGTTCTGCTTGGTGTTCAGGAATACGATGATTGGGTTGATGATCAGAGCATCTGCAGCCATTGCACCTACCAGAACAACGATCAGCTTACCGTAGCTCAGCAGGGCTTCAATACCGGTAGTTGCGATGGAGTCGAATACCAGACCCATTACGCCCAGAGGAGCCAGCTTGATGACCCATCTAACTACTGTGGATACAGCTTCAGAGATTTCACCCAGGAATTCCTTAGTGTTATCAGATGCACCTCTCAGTGCGATACCCAGTACGATAGCCCACGCCAGAATACCGATATAGTTTGCATTCAGCAGAGCATCAACTGGATTGGATACGATGTTGAAAATCAGAGTCTGCAGAACCTGACCGATGCCTTCCGGTGGAGTCACATCGCCGGCACCTTCAGCCAGTGCCAGTTCTACAGGGAAGATGAAGCTTACGATTACAGCTAATGTACCAGCCAGGAATGTACCCAGCAGATATAATACCAGTACTCTCTTCATGTTTGTCTTCTTACCGGACTTGTGCTGCGCGATTGCGAACATTACCAGGAAGAATACCAGAACAGGAGCCACGCCCTTCAGTGCTCTTGTAAAGATTGTACCGAAGATTGGCATGATTCCGCCTAACTGCTGAGGAGCCACCAGAGCCAGTACGATACCGATTACCAGACCGATGATAATCTGCTTAACCAGGCTCAGACGGTTCCATGCTTTTAAAAATTCTTTCATTTTGCATTACCCTCCAAAGTATAGTTAAAATTCGAAACTCCTTATAGGATAACACCTTTGTAAAAAGAAATCAATCCCAAATCCCCAAAATATGTTATTTTATTACAATATTTTTGTTTTTTCTATGTATTTTCACAATAAATGGGAGAATCCGATGTGAATTCTCCCATTGTCTTTTTTAGTCTTCTTTTTTCTGAATAAAGCTGTAGAAATGCTTGATATTCATATCTTCCGGTATATGTTTCCCATGGCCGCCACGTCCAAACAGCTTTTTATGGCAGCCGTGATCCGGTGCGAAGGCAAGTACCGTATTGTGATCAGTCCAGTGTTTTTCGATAGCATCATGAATCTCACAGAAGGTTCCCACATTTTCACGAAGTGCCTGAAGTGCAGCTTTGCTTTCCGGCCCTTTCTTATGCATTACCGCATCATAGTTGCCGTTATACAGCACAATCATATCATGCCGGTCTTCCAGAATCAGTTCCAGAGCCTTCATATTGCAATGTTCTGTCTTCTCATAGATGAAGTAGTCCACATTTCGTTCCTTAAAAATTTCCGCGATGGAATCTCCTGCCGTACAGATAACAGCCACCTTCTTACCTGCCGCTGTCAGATCATCGAAGATGGTATTTACCTTCAGCACAGGCTTTTTATAGGAACGGATTCCATGTTCTTCTGGTTTCTTTCCCGAATACATGGAAGCAAAACATACCGGTGTCACAGGCGGATCCATGGCCAGCATATCACAGGTCAGTCCTGCTCTGCTGGTCAGTGGCCGGAAAATACTGATATGACTGTCAAATACCCAGGATGCCACTGCATCCGGATTATATATAAATACGCGGTCGCAGTCGATAACTCTCTGCTGCCGTTCTCCGAATTTCAGCTTGGCCAAAGTCAGCACGCGCTCTACCGGCTTCACATCAAAATCCGTTGATCTGGTAGTCTTCAGACCAAGCAGGGCTTCTGCCGTAGGACGGATACTTGTCAGATCCAGTGTATGAAATGCCTTTTCCCTGTTATGTTTCTTCATACAGACACCCCCTGAGGTTAAGATATTGTATAACATTCTACTCTGCACTCCCAATGTTTGTCAATCATCCTTTGCAGAAAAATAACTGGCAGCCCTCCATGGACTGCCAGTCTGCTGTTTGATTTATACCTTTCTATGCTGCTTTTTCAGATTTTGCCGCTTTGCCGCCGCCCCGTACCAGGAACATACTAATCAGCAGTGCCACTACATATAATGCACCGGTAACCAGCATTACCATCTGGTAACCTACAGGGTTGGTCGCTTCACCAGGTGTACCGAAGTGATTTACAATCCAGGATGCCATCTGATTTCCGGACAGGCCGGCAAATGCCCATGCGGATAATGTCAAACCGTGGATTGCACTGATATTGCCCATACCATAATGGTCGGACAGCAGAGTCGGAACATTGGAGAATCCGCCGCCGTAGCCTGCATTTACCATGAAAATCAATCCCAGTACCAGTACAGTCAGAACGATATTTCCTGCACCGTTTTCCACACCCTTGGTTACGATAACCGCACCGGTAAGTACGATGGAAATCGCGAAAATAATCTTATAAATGGTATTTCTGTCCTTCATGCCGTCACCCATGGAGGAGAAGCCCAGACGTCCCGCAGCATTGAAAACTGCAGATACAGTGGAAACAATACCAACCGCACCAGCCAGACCGATACACTTTACAATCATCTTTTCCTGAGAAATCAGCGCCAAACCGCAGGTGATATTCAGGTAGAACATGAGCCAGATACCGATATAATTGGTAATCGGCTTGGACTTGATTACATCCATCATACGGCTGCCTTCCGCCTTTGTCTGAGGTTCATGCCATCCATCCGGCTTCTTCAGAAGCAGATGTCCAGTGAACATCATTACGAAATAAACGGCTGCCAGAATCCAGAACATCTGGTAAATGCCGCCTTCCCCCATATTTTCCAGCATGGCCTGCATGATAGGGGATGCGATAGCTTTCGCTGCACCGAAACCTGCAACAGCAAGGCCGGTTGCCAGACCTTTACGGTCAGAGAACCACAGCATCAGAGTCTTTACCGGAGATAAGTAACCGGTTCCCAGACCAATACCCATGATAAAACCATAGCTCACATAAATACCAATCAGTGCAAGAACGTTTCCGGGGTTCTGTCCTCCGTACCAGATAAAGAATCCGGTTCCTGCCATACCGGCGGAGAAACAGATTGTGGAAATCAATGAAGACTTATGAATATCTTTTTCTACGAAATGTCCCAGAAATGCGGCAGACATGCCCAGGAAGAAAATGGCAAAACTGAATGCCCATTCAGTATCCGCCTTGGAAAATCCAATATGGTCTGCAATTTCCTGGCTAAAAATAGACCAGCAATAAACAGTACCGATACTGCAATGCAGCAGCAGAGCCGGAATAGCCGCTCTTGTCCACTTATTACTCCAATTACTCATATAACGCCCTCTTTTCCGCCTGCCATATTCCTGCTTCTGACAAGACTAAATTTACCAATTTAGTACATTATACTATTTCACGCTTTACCTTGGCAAGTATATTTACCGTTTTCCTTATCGGAGAACTTCTTTTTTCAGCGCCGGCAGTTTCTTCATCAGCAGACTGATGGTCACATACTGCACCGGAATCATAATCAGACACTGGAAGATTCTCGTAACAACTACAGCACCAAAGGTGGTACCGTACAATATGGAAAGCCAGTATGTATTCACCACAAGCCCCAGTATCAGCTGATCCGCAAGCACTGTCATAAGAATCCTCCCCGGAGTCTGCTTTTTATAAAGCATACACCCATACAGCAAGCCTGTAAGCACTGCAGTTAATGTGAATCCAGGGAAGAACGCCCCGCTTGGAAAAAGCAGTGCCCCCAGAAGGTCTGAAATAACTGCCACAACGGCAGAAAATACCGGTCCGTAAAAATACGCAGCTACGAAGATTGCCACGAAGGCAAATCCGATTTTCAGATTCCATGCATTAATCGACAGGAACCGTGACAGGATTACCTGCAGTGCAATGAGAACACTGGCCGTTACCAGCATTTTCGTATTCATCTTTTTCATAAAAAAACTCCTTCCTGTCTCTTGCTACAGGAAGGAATTTTGGTTCATTCTTGCAGCAGCGGACGCAGGTACAGTACCGCGGTTTCCTTATTCAGTCCCCTTCGTCCGGCGGCAACATCCCATCCGCCGGCACTTAACGCACTGTCCTTACTCTGACTATAAGATCTGATTCTGTTTTCTGTTATGCAAAGTGCTTCTGTGCACGTTTTGCCGCTTCAACTACATGGGAAACCAGCACACTGGTGGTAACTGTCCCCACACCGCCCGGTACCGGTGTAATCGCACCAACCACAGGCTCTGCTTCCTCAAACTTTACGTCTCCGCAAAGCTTGCCCTTTTCGCCGTTCCAGCCGATGCCCACATCGACCACAACCTGGCCTTCTCTTACGTATTCCGCCCCAATACTTTCCATCTGCCCTGCACAGACAATCAGAATATCTGCCTGTCGGGTGATTTCCGGCATGTTTACGGTCTTCGTATGACAAGTGGTTACCGTAGCGTTCTTATGCATCAGCATCATGGACGCAGGACGTCCCACTACCAGGGATCGGCCGATGACTGCAGCCTTCTTTCCTGTACAGTCGATTCCGTAGAAATCGAGAATTTCCATGGCTGCCTGTGCAGTACAAGGTGCAAAGCCCACCTTCGTATTGGTAAAAACGCCAGCCAGGGAGCCGTCGGTACAGCCATCCACGTCCTTTGCAGGGTTCAGCATCTGGCGTGCCTTCTCACTGTCCAGCTGTTTCGGAAGAGGACGGAACATGAGAATTCCGTGAACACTGTCGTCCTCGTTGAGCGCAGTCAGTGCCGCATCGAACTCTTGCTGACATACATCTGCAGGAAGCACTACATTCTTTACTTCCACGCCTACTGCCGCACAGCGCTTCATGGCACCGGTCTCATAGGACAGGTCATCCGGTCTTTCTCCCACACGCAGGATTGCCAGGGTCGGAACCACGCCGCATTCCTTCAGCGCTGCCACTTCTGCTGTCATTTTTTCATTAAGGGCCGCCGTTACCGGCGCCCCCTTTAATATTTCAGCCATTTTTAAAACCTCTCAGATTCTGCTGCGCAGAATCACAAGCCCTGCTACCTTGCAGCAACGCTGTAAGGATCAAGGCAAACCCTAGAATAAACCGTGAATTACACCGAATTCATCCACATCAATCTTTTCTGCTGCAGGTACCTTTGGCAGACCTGGCATGGTCATGATGTCACCGGTCAGTGCCACAATGAATCCAGCACCGGCAGATACCTTCAGATTACGAACCTGAATTGTGAAATCTCTTGGTGCACCCAGCTTCTTCTGGTCATCGGAGAAGCTGTACTGTGTCTTCGCCATGCAGATTGGCAGATTGGAGAAGCCCAGTTCTTCCAGCTGCTTGATCTGCTTTACAGCATTTCCTACCAGCTGTACGCCGTCTGCTCTGTAAATTCTGGCTGCAATAGCATTGAGCTTTTCCATGATAGTGGTATCTGCTTCGTAGCAGAATTCGAATTCGTTTGGTTCTTCGCAAAGTCTTACCACTTCTTCAGCCAGAGCCTTGCCGCCTTCGCCGCCCTTAGCCCATACTTCGGACAGAGCTACGTTTACACCCAGTTCTCTGCACTTATCTTCTACCAGCTTCAGTTCCGCTTCAGTGTCAGTTGGGAATGCATTGATTGCTACAACACAAGGCAGCTTGAACACCTTGGTTACGTTTTCCACATGCTGCAGCAGGTTTGGCAGACCAGCTTCCAGAGCTTCCAGATTTTCATTGTTCAGGTCAGCCTTCGCTACGCCACCGTGATGCTTCAGAGCACGAACGGTTGCAACGATAACGACTGCAGATGGCTTGATACCTGCCATACGGCACTTGATATCCAGGAACTTTTCAGCACCCAGGTCAGCACCAAAGCCTGCTTCAGTTACTGCGTAGTCACCCAGCTTCATAGCCATCTTGGTTGCAGTTACAGAGTTGCAGCCGTGAGCAATGTTTGCAAAAGGTCCGCCGTGGATGAATGCAGGAGTGCCTTCCAGAGTCTGTACCAGGTTTGGCTTCAGTGCATCCTTCAGCAGTGCTGCCATAGCACCCTGTGCCTTCAGCTGACCGCAGGTAACAGGCTTGTCATCATATGTATAGGCAACGATAATACGTGCCAGTCTTTCCTTCAGATCGATAATATCGCTTGCCAGACACAGAACCGCCATAACTTCGGAAGCTACGGTAATATCGAAACCGTCTTCTCTAGGAGTTCCGTTTGGCTTGCCGCCCAGACCGTCGATAATATTACGCAGCTGTCTGTCGTTCATATCTACAGCTCTCTTCCAGGTAATCTTACGAGGGTCGATTCCCAGTTCATTACCCTGCTGAATATGGTTGTCCAGCATTGCTGCCAACAGGTTGTTTGCTGCACCGATTGCATGGAAGTCACCGGTAAAATGCAGGTTGATATCTTCCATTGGAACTACCTGCGCATAACCGCCGCCTGCAGCACCGCCCTTAACGCCGAAAACAGGGCCCAGGGATGGTTCACGGAGTGCCACTACGGACTTCTTGCCGATTTTGCGCAGACCGTCAGCCAGACCTACGGTTGTGGTAGTCTTACCTTCACCAGCAGGAGTCGGATTGATTGCAGTTACCAGAATCAGCTTGGCATCCGGCTGATCTGCCTTATCTCTCAGCAGAGCATAGTCAACCTTAGCCTTATAGTTACCGTACTGTTCCAGGTACTTGTCTTCCACACCTGCAGCAGCTGCAATTTCGGTAATTCTCTTCTTCTCACACTCCTGTGCAATTTCGATATCGGACTTGTAAGTCATCATTTTACCTCCTGATTTACATATCATAAATTCGTATTCTTAACACACAAAACATATGGCATGCTTTTTCAAGCACTCCACATTGATTTTATATTAATGCAAAATGGATAAAATTTCAAGTGCAGAGACGATTTTTATTCACCATTCTAGCATTCTTCTGCCCATTCATTGACAAAATCCAAACACGTCGATAGAATTAAATTATCAATTAAAAGGAGGCTCCCATGACAGAAAAGAAAATCATCGGGCTGCTGACAATCGGTCAGTCCCCACGGCCTGATATGACAGCTGACCTTCATCCCATATTCGCAGGAAAAGCAGGCTATATAGAAGCCGGTGCACTGGACGGTCTGACGGTAAATCAGATAGAATCCATGAAACCGGAACCGGGTGAACATTTTCTGGTAACCCGTCTTGCAGATGGGTCCGCAGTTACCATTGCATCCCGTCATCTTCCTGAGCTGATGCAGCAGCAGGTTACCCGTCTTGCAGCAGAAAGAGTTTCTGCCCTGATGATTCTCTGCACGGAAGGCTTCGAACCATTTGACTGCAGCATACCGGTCATCTATCCCAATGATGTACTCAAAGCACTGGTACCCATGGCTGCCCCGGGCGGGCACATTGGTGTAATCCTGCCGGAAGCCGGCCAGATGAAAGATTTTGCTGAAGGTTGGAAACAGGTGGTGCCAAATGTAACGTCAGCCCACGGTTCCCCATATGCCGGAGATGGCAGCCTGGAATGTGCCGCAAAATCTTTTGCCCACACAGATGTGGACCTGATTGTACTGGACTGTATGGGATACAGCAGCGTCCAGCAGGAGCTGGTTTCTGAACTTTCCGGAAAGCCCGTTCTGCTGTCCCGGACTCTGGCCGCAAAAGTACTTATGGAACTTATTTAAACATAATCATTCAGGAATTAAAAAACCCCTGACTCATTGATTTCTCAATGTTTCAGGGGTTTTGTGACAGTTTAGGTTCTTAACCGTTTAACGATTAAGCGTTAGCCAGCTGTGCAGCTACTTCTGCAGCGAAGTCTTCTTCCTTCTTTTCGATACCTTCGCCTACTTCGAAACGAACTACCTTAGCGATAGCCAGTTCCTTGCTTACAGTGCCCAGGTACTGAGCAACTGTCTGCTTACCGTCTTCAGCTCTTACGTAAGTCTGATCCAGCAGGCAGATGTCCTTTAACTGCTTGGAAACACGGCCGTCAACCAGACCAGTGAAGATCTTGTTGCCGGAGATGTTTTCCTTATCAGCTACAGCCAGCTGAGCCAGCTTAGCCTTAGCATCTTCGGACAGGAAGTTTGGTAAGTAGTTGAAGTTGAAGCCCTTGTCAGCTCTCTTTTCAGCTAATACTGCAACGTCTTCTTCAGCCCAAACGCCTTCAACAGCCTTGTCTAATAAAGCGTTTAAGATTGGCTTAGGCAGGGAGAATGGATCGTTTAATGCGCTTTCCAGAGTGATGTCGTGCATCTTAGCCAGTTCTTCAGCGGAAATGTCATTTCTGCTTACGTACTGAGGGTTCATTGCAGCGATCTGCATAGCAACGTTTGTTAAAGCTTCCTTTACAGCGTCAGTAGCTTCGCCGGTACCAGCTACGATAGCACCGATTCTGCCGCCGCCGTGAACGTAGGAAGTAACAACATCAGCAGTTACCTTTTCCAGTCTTCTTACAGACAGGTTTTCACCGATCTTAGCAATCTTAGCAGTTAATACGTCAGCTACAGTACCTTCTTCCATGGACATAGCCTTGAAAGCTTCGATATCAGTAGTTTCAGCAGTTAATGCCAGCTTTGCCAGATCTTCTACGAACTGTACGAATTCTTCGTTCTTGGAAACGAAGTCTGTTTCAGAGTTAACTTCAACGATAGCAGCAGTCTTGCCGTCTGCGGAGAAAGCAATCTTTACCAGACCTTCAGCAGCGATTCTGCCAGCCTTCTTAGCAGCCTTTGCCAGACCCTTTTCTCTTAAATAATCAACTGCAGCTTCAATGTTGCCGTCAGTTTCAACCAGCGCCTTCTTGCAGTCCATCATGCCAGCGCCTGTCATTTCTCTTAACTCTTTTACTAATGCAGCAGTTACAGCCATTTTCGAGTCCTCCTAAATTATTCTTCAGTAGCTTCTACAGCTTCTTCAGTAGTACCTTCGTCAAAGCTTTCGCCCTGGTTTGCTTCGATAACAGCGTCAGCCATTCTGCCAGCGATCAGCTTAACAGCTCTGATAGCGTCATCGTTTGCAGGAATTACATAATCAACATCATCAGGGTCGCAGTTAGTATCTACGATACCTACTACAGGAATTCCTAAAATTCTAGCTTCCTTAACAGCTAATCTTTCCTTCTTAGGGTCAACTACGAAGATAGCTGCAGGCATACCAGGCATATCCTTGATACCGCCTAAGTACTTTTCTAACTTTTCCATTTCAGCTCTCAGCTTAACAACTTCCTTCTTAGCTAACTTTTCGAAAGTTCGGTCTTCTTCCATTGTGTGGATAGCAGCCAGTCTCTTGATTCTTGTA
>JAZTZZ010000007.1:0-68644 GCA_045637765.1 Anaerovoracaceae bacterium
ATATGGGGTGGGTAGTGGGATTCGAACCCACGTATACAGGAGCCACAACCCTGGGTCTTAACCACTTGACGATACCCACCATATTGTGTGTTTAATTTTGTAAAAAGTTGGCGACCTGGAACGGGCTCGAACCGTCGACCTCCAGCGTGACAGGCTGGCATTCTAACCAACTGAACTACCAGGCCCCATCAATTTTTAAAATGGTGGGCGCAATAGGGCTCGAACCTATGACCCTCTGCTTGTAAGGCAGATGCTCTCCCAGCTGAGCTATGCGCCCTGGTTTTGGTTTAATGGTGCCCAGACTCGGAATCGAACCAAGGACACGGGGATTTTCAGTCCCCTGCTCTACCTACTGAGCTATCTGGGCAAATTAGTGTTATTATATTAGATGGTGGGCCTTCAGGGACTTGAACCCAGGACCTGCCGGTTATGAGCCGGATGCTCTGACCAACTGAGCTAAAGGCCCACAATTTTTTTAATGGTCGGGGTGGCAGGATTTGAACCCGCGGCCCACTGGTCCCAAACCAGTTGCGCTACCAAACTGCGCTACACCCCGATAGGTAATTGATAAAGTTGGTCTAAAAAAATTGGCAGGGGCAGTAGGAATCGAACCCACGGCACGCGGTTTTGGAGACCGCTGCTCTACCTGCTGAGCTATACCCCTATACCAAATGGCGGAGAAGAAGGGATTCGAACCCCCGCGGCCCTTACGAACCCTAATGGTTTAGCAAACCATCCTCTTCAGCCTCTTGAGTACTTCTCCAGATGTTTGTCAAATCTTGATGGCGGAGAGGGTGGGATTCGAACCCACGGCCCCTTGCGGAGTCACTGGTTTTCAAGACCAGCTCCTTAAACCACTCGGACACCTCTCCATCATGAGTTCTACTTCTCTTCTCGAATTCTTGCTTTAAATGTTGGTGATCCATCGGAGGCTCGAACTCCGGACACCTTGATTAAAAGTCAAGTGCTCTGCCTACTGAGCTAATGGATCATATTGGCTGGGGTAGCAAGATTCGAACTTACGAATGCTGGGATCAAAACCCAGTGCCTTACCGCTTGGCGATACCCCAACGATATCCCCGACGCTTAAAAAAAGTTGGTGAGCCCACAGGGATTCGAACCCCGGACACACGGCTTAGAAGGCCGTTGCTCTATCCAGCTGAGCTATGAGCCCACACACAGTGTTTGTAAAAAATGGAGCGGAAGACGAGATTCGAACTCGCGACCCTCGCCTTGGCAAGGCGATGCTCTACCCCTGAGCCACTTCCGCATATTTGGTCGAGGGAGATGGATTCGAACCATCGAAAGCTCAGCTAACGGATTTACAGTCCGCCCCCTTTGGCCACTCGGGAATCCCTCGAAATTATATTGGAGCTGGTGGAGGGAATCGAACCCCCAACCTGCTGATTACAAATCAGCTGCTCTACCGTTGAGCCACACCAGCATATTGTTTATTTAAAAAAGTTGGCGACCTGGAACGGGCTCGAACCGTCGACCTCCAGCGTGACAGGCTGGCATTCTAACCAACTGAACTACCAGGCCCCATCATTTTTAAAATGGTGGGCGCAATAGGGCTCGAACCTATGACCCTCTGCTTGTAAGGCAGATGCTCTCCCAGCTGAGCTATGCGCCCTTGGTGTTCGTGTCTTAACTGCTCGACACAGTTAGTTATTATATACTAGCATTTGTCGTTTGTCAAGCACTTTTTTTATTTATTTTCGCTGTCTTTTTGAGTTTTAACCACTACATCTTGTAGTCGTTTGTTCACTCTCACGCGACAGCTTGTTTATAATACCACCAAATGCTTTCCAAGTCAAGCATATTTTTCATTTTTTTCTGCTTTTTTCAATCTTTTTTCTAAACCAGACGCTTTACAAGCCGGGATTCCTGATTTTTCAATATTCCGCGGCCTGCGGTCAGATTGGTCACCTGTCCAATCAGACCTTCCGCATCTTCCGGAATGCAGCATAAATCCATGGATACCACATCAGTATAACGAATCTCTTCGATGCTGAATCCTCCATCTACACCCGGAGTTCCCGCCAGATTCTGAATCTTGGCCAGGTGGGTATAATCCACATCCCAGGTCTGGACGCACATTTCTTCGATGTCACAGATTCCTGCAGCCTCCAGCCCCAGCTTGGCACTGCTGGTATAGGCACGGACCAGTCCGCCGGTTCCCAGTTTAATACCGCCAAAATAACGGGTTACCACTACGACTACATTGGTAATCCCCTCTTTCACCAGCATCTGCACCATGGGTGCACCGGAGGTTCCCTGAGGCTCCCCGTCATCACTGGCCCACTGAATCTGGAACTTGTCCCCGATTACCATGGCCGGCACATTGTGGGTTGCATCTTTATGTTTCTTTTTAATGGAAGCGATGAAGGCATCTGCTTCTTCCTTTGTCTCTGCAGGAGAAACATAGGCGATGAAGCGGGACTTTTCGATAATCTGTTCCGCCTCCGCCGCTTCGTATACTGTACTATATAATTTCATCCGTTTCGAATTCCTTGTATTTCTGATAATCTGCATTTTTCAGGGTCAGTTCCAGATAAGTACCCTCCCCTGTATATTCCATGCGTGCAACTTCCGCCTTGTCACAGAGATAAGATGTAATGTCCCCGCGGGTATACGGAATCATCATACGGCAGGAAACCTCGTCGGAGAAGATTTTGGTCCGAACAAGATCCAGCAGTTCGTCAATCCGGATATCCTCTTTGGCAGAGATAAACATATTCTCCGTACCAGGACGCGGAACCACAGTTTCCGGATCCACCAGGTCTATCTTGTTGAAGGCCAGAATACGGTCCTTGCCGCCGGCACCGATTTCTTCCAGAACCTTATCGGTTACATTAATATGGAAGTCATGGTTTTCATAAGAAGAATCCACCACGTGCACCAGCAGGTCCGCATAAGTCACCTCTTCCAGGGTTGCCTTGAAGGCATTTACCAGGGAATGCGGCAGCTTGCTGACAAAACCAACCGTGTCAATCAGAATAAACTGATGGTTGGAGTCCAGCACCACGCTTCTCTGTGCTACGTCCAGAGTAGCAAAGAGCATATTCTTTTCGAATACGATCTTACGGTCTTCTTCGTTCTTTTCGGTCTTGGACAGAATCCGGTTCATCAGTGCAGACTTGCCGGAGTTGGTGTAGCCAACCAGAGCCACAACCGGAACTTCGTTCTTTTCACGGCGGGCACGCTGCACGCTTCTGGTATTCTTAATCTGATCCAGTTCCGCCTTAATATCCAGCATACGCTTTTCGATATGACGGCGGTCTGTTTCCAGCTTCTTTTCTCCCGGACCTCTGGTGCCGATACCGCCGCCCAGACGGGACAGAGACTTACCGAAACCGATTAAACGCGGCATACGGTACTTCAGCTGAGCCAGTTCTACCTGCAGTTTCCCTTCGCGGGAGGATGCACGGTCAGCAAAAATATCTAGAATCAGAATGGTACGGTCGATGACACGCACGTCCAGAGCATCTTCCAGATTTCGCAGCTGCATACCGGTCAGTTCATCATTAAAGATGACGGTATCCGCTTCCATATTTCTAACCATTTCAGCCAGCTCTTCGACTTTTCCCTTCCCGATTAAGGTTGCCGTATTCGGTTTATCCAGGTTCTGCGTCATCATACCCAGGACTTCCGCATTGGCAGCCTCTGCTAATCCTTTCAACTCCTCCATGGAATAGGAAATGTCTTCTTCGCGGTCACGCTGCAGGCCGACTAAAATCGCCTTATATACTTCCTGATCAATTACTTCATTGTTTTCATTAAATTTCAGCATGGGTCTATTTTACCACATTCCGACCCGCTTAGCAAAATATTTTCATCAGGCTTTCCTATTTATTCCGGCGTTACGTCCAGTACATTCTCTTCCGGCACGAAAACGTAGCTGTCCGGCACTTTTCCCACAATAATAGCTTCTGCCAGCAGAACCCGGCGGTTAATCTGTGCCGTTTCTCTGGTGAAAGGAGCCACAATCTGCACCTCACTGGTTACAGTACAGTATACCTTATATCTGGTCTGATTTATGGGCTCGGAAGTAAATTCCGTTTCCGTCTGAAATTTGGTCAGGCTGAGGGGCATCACCTTAATATCGACAGTATACGGAAGCTGAGACAGAATCCGGTTTCCCGTCAGCATGCCGAAATTGGCCGGAATCACCATGGTATCTCCCAGACTGTAGTCTTCCTCCATTTTCGTGGCAAAAGCCAGTACAAGCTTATTTATGAGCCTGGAATTGGCCTCCACATACTCAATCTGACCTTCCTCATTCCGTATTACATCCAGAAGCTGCCCTTCCAGTTCTTCATTATATATTCCCTCGTTTACCGACCGGGTAATTTTCGTTCCCACCGCATTGATGGCAATGGCTCTGGCTGCCTGGTCGATACTTTCTCCATACCGGTCACTGAAAAGAAACATCATTCCCCCGGCAACCATCACCAGGCCCATTCCTATGACCAGCACCCTCATGATAAATCTCCCCATAAAAAATCCCCCTTACCAGTATATGCCGGCAAGGGGAATTCAGGTTCGGTATTTAATTCAGTTTCTCCGCCGCTTCTTTCAGATACGGATTGAGAATTTTGATTCTTGTTCCCTTCATTCCTAAAGACTTGGATTCCAGGATGCGTGCACTTTCCAGTTTCCGCAGAGCATTGACGATGACGGAGTTGGTCAGGCCGTACTGTGCAGCGATTTTGCTGGCAACCACCAGGCCTTCATCACCTTCCAGACCACCGATAATCTTATGTACCGCGTCCTTTTCGCTGTATGACAGGGTACCCACAGCCATATCCACAGCCATGCGCAGCTGGGCTTCGCGGGCCTGCTTCAGTGCAATCTGGCGCTGAATCTCGAGACCTACAACAGTAGCACCGTATTCTCCCAGTGCCAGTTCTTCATCATCAAAACCGGTATCCCGGCGTGTCAGAAGAAGTGTACCGAGACGGTTTCCTCCGCAGACAATGGGAACGATGGTATGATATTTTTCTGCCATTTCATATCCCTCACCCAGGACAGCACGGATGGAATCGCCATACAGGTTGGCAGTACATTCCCTGATGCTGAGAAAACGCTCAATATGATCTTCCACAATATTCTCCACCTCATCCGTTTCACCGATGGTGGACTTGTCCTCAATGTTGTAATATGCAGAACCCAGCACATGTCCCTTCACGTCAAAGGTCAGCACATTGGCATTTATCAGCTCACTGAGAATCATGCTGAGATCTTTATACGAAAGTGCTCCGGTGGTTGTCTCACTGAGAACCCAGTTGAGACGGCGGATTTTGCTGAGAATTTGACTACCCATAAACATTCACCTCTTTTCCTGCGGCCCATTTCCGCAGGTTCTGTGCCATTTATTATATCATAAATTTTACAGAATGTAACGGTCTAAATCTTCTTCTTCGATGGTTTCCTTGAAACGTTCTCTCACATATTCTTCGTCGATGGTGATTTTTTCTTCTTCCATGTCAGCAATATTGAAAGAAATCTCTTCCAGCAGTTTTTCCATTACTGTGTGAAGACGTCTGGCACCGATATTTTCGGTCTGATCGTTCATCTTGAAGGACAGAGCCGCAATCTGATCGATAGCACCTTCTGTAAAATCCACTTCGCAGCCTTCTGTTTCCAGCAGTGCCTTATGCTGCTTGATCAGCGCATTTTCCGGAGTGGTCAGAATCTTCACAAAATCTTCCTTGGTCAGACTTTCCAGTTCCACTCTGATTGGGAAACGGCCCTGCAGTTCCGGAATCAGGTCGGTTGGCTTGGACACATGGAAAGCACCTGCACCGATGAACAGAATGTGGTCAGTCTTTACCGGACCGTACTTGGTGTTGATTACACTTCCTTCTACGATTGGCAGAATATCACGCTGAACACCTTCACGGGATACGTCTGCACCGGAAGTCATACGGCCATTGCCGGATGCAATCTTATCGATTTCGTCGATGAAGATGATACCATTCTGTTCTGCATTTTCGATGGCTTCATCGGTTACAGTATCCATGTCAATCAGCTTCTGTGCTTCCTGTTCACGGAGAATCTTTCTGGCTTCCTTCACCTTTACATTTTTCTTCTTGGTCTTTTCCGGCATCATGTCACCGAAAATATTTCCGATGGCAATGCTCATGCCTTCATTGCTCATATCCAGCTGATTGCCCTTAGGTGCTGCAACCACTTCGATTTCAATGTACTGTTCTTCCAGCAGACCCTGGCGCAGCTGCTGGCGCACCTGTTCTCTGGCCATTTCCACTTCCATGTCTTCATGGCTTGGACCTGCTGCAGCTTCTTTTGCCGCCTGGCTTTCCAGGTACTGCTGCTTCTGGCTGGTGTAGCCGCCGCCGTTCATGATGAAATCAAACGGATTCTTGCTGGCACCGGCAGGCTTCTTCTTGTTTTTACCCGGGATGATTGCTTCCACAATGCGTTCTTCCACAATCTTGTCTGCCACTTCGTACTTTGCTTCCAGCTTAGACTGCTTGGTCACACGCATGGATGCTTCCACCAGGTCGCGGACCATGGAGTCCACATCGCGGCCAACGTAACCTACTTCAGTAAACTTGGTCGCTTCCACCTTTACGAAAGGTGCATCCATCAGCTTAGCCAGACGTCTGGCAATCTCGGTCTTACCGCAACCGGTAGGACCCATCATCAGGATGTTCTTCGGTGTGATTTCTTCCCGCATTTCTTCGCTGAGCAGGCTTCTTCTGTAACGGTTTCTCAGAGCGACAGCCACAGACTTCTTGGCTTCATTCTGACCAATAATGTATTTATCCAGCTCTGCCACAATTTCCTTTGGTGTCATGCTGTATAATTTGCTTGCCATATTATGTTTCCCCCTCAAAATCCTATAATTTTTCCACGCTGATGTTATCGTTGGTGTATACGCAGATGGATGCTGCAATCTTCAGGGATTCCTTTGCGATTTCTTCTGCAGTCATCTGGGTGTGGTTATACAGACCGTTGGCTGCTGCATAAGCATAGTTGCCGCCGCTGCCGATTGCCACGAAGTCCTGGTCAGGTTCGATAACTTCCCCATTTCCGGAGATTACCAGCATGCTGTCCTTATCCACTACAATCATCAGAGCTTCCAGGCTGCGCATTCCCTTATCAGAACGCCACAGCTGAGCCAGATCCACTGCAGCACGCTTCAGGTTTCCGCCATGTTCTTCCAGCTTCTTTTCGAACTTTTCAGTCAGTGAGAATGCATCTGCCACAGATCCGGCAAAACCGGTCAGTACAGTCCCCTTAAAAATCTTTCTCACTTTCTTTGCTCCGTTCTTCATGATGGTGGATTCGCCCATGGTCACCTGGCCGTCACCGGCAATTGCCACATCATTCGGACCGCGTCTTACTGCGCAGATTGTTGTTGCATGAAATTGAATCATCTTGTAATACCTCCTCTTGTGTTACTCTTTATACTTACACTGGTCATTGGAGCACGCCAGGTCAGAGCCTTTTGTTTTCTTTTCCAGCAGAAGATGACCGCACTGCGGACACTTTTTATCTACCGGTTTGTACCAGAATGCTTTGCTGCAGGTTGGATAATTGCTGCAGCCGTAGAAGATTTTGCCGGAACGGCCGCGTTTTGCCACGATATCACTGCCGCAGTCCGGACATGGTACGTTGATGGACTGAACGATGGCCTTGGTATTCTTACATTCCGGATAGCCGGAACATGCCATGAACTCGCCGAAACGGCCGCTCTTGATAACCATCGGCTTGCCGCAGACTTCGCAGTTTTCGCCTGCAGGACGGTCTTCCAGTTCCACCTTTTCAATGGCACTGTCAGCCACATCCAGTTCCTGCTTGAACGGACCGTAGAAATCACGGATGATTTCTTTCCAGTTCAGATCCTGTACTTCCACATCATCCAGCTTATCTTCCATGTCAGCTGTAAAGCCAACATCCACGATTTCCTTAAAATACTCTTCCATCATGCCGGTTACCAGGAATCCCAGTTCCGTTGGAAGCAGGCTCTTTTTCTGACGCTCGATATATTTTCTTTCGGAAAGAGTCGCAATAATCGGAGCATAGGTGGACGGACGGCCGATGTTCTTATCTTCCAGTTCCTTCACCAGACTGGCTTCAGTAAATCTGGAAGGCGGTTCGGTAAACTTCTGCTCAGAAGTAATTTCCTGTACCTTCAGAACTTCCCCTTCTTCCAATGCCGGCAGGAAACTGTCCTTATCTTCATCCATCTGCGGATTATATACTCTCTGGAAACCATCAAAGATCAGCTTGGAACCGCTGGCCTTCAGTGTGTAATCTCCGTTTGCGATATTTACCTGCATGCTGTCAAATACAGCTGCTGCCATCTGGCTGGCAAGGAAACGGGTCCAGATCAGCTTATACAGCTTATACTGATCGTTTGTCAGGGAGTCTCTGATCGCTTCCGGATCCAGGGCAATATTACTTGGACGGATGGCTTCGTGAGCGTCCTGAATATCCTTCTTTTTATTGGAGAATACGTTGTTGGCCGCATAGTTCTGGCCAAAATTCGTATGAATGTACTCTCTTGCCGCCGCCTTGGCTTCATCGGAAATACGTACGGAGTCGGTACGGATATAGGTTACCAGACCCACTGTGCCGTGGCCCTTTACTTCCACCCCTTCGTAAAGCTGCTGTGCTACCATCATGGATTTCTTGGTGGTGAAGCCCAGCTTGTTGGATGCATCCTGCTGCAGGCTGCTGGTGGTGAACGGTGCAAACGGTTTTCTGCTGCGTTCCTTTCTAACGATGGAATCCACAGTAAACTGGCCTGCTTTCAGTTCATCCATAATCTGCTGCGCCTGCTGTCCGTTATCCACGGTCAGTTTCTTACCCTTGTATTCTGCAAGTCTGGCTGCAAACTTCTTATCTTTTTTAAAGATGGCACCGATGTTCCAGTATTCCTTCGGAATAAATGCCTGAATTTCCTTTTCGCGGTCGCAGATAATCTTCAGTGCTGCAGACTGTACACGGCCAGCAGACAGACCTCTTCTGATTTTTCTCCACAGCAGAGGGCTGATCTGGTAACCTACCAGACGGTCCAGTACGCGGCGTGCCTGCTGTGCATCTACCAGCTTCAGGTCAATCGGACGAGGATGTTTTACCGCAGTCTTAATTGCGTCCTTTGTAATTTCATTAAACACGATACGGCACGGCGTGTTGGCATCTATCCCCAGCAAATGTGCCAGGTGCCAGGAAATGGCTTCCCCTTCGCGGTCCGGGTCAGTTGCCAGGTATATTTTACCTGCCTGTTTCGCTTCTTTCTTCAGTTCCTTGATCAGATCCCCCTTACCGCGGATTGCGATATACTGAGGTTCAAAATCGTTTTCGATGTCAATACCCAGCTTGCTCTTCGGCAAGTCACGGACATGACCAACAGAGGCTACCACCTTATAGGAAGAGCCCAGATATTTACCAATGGTCTTCGCCTTGGAAGGAGATTCCACGATGACCAGTGTTTTCTTCGCTGTCTTGGTTGTCTTGGTTGTCTTCGTAGCTTTCGCAGTTGCCATACTACATACTACCTCCTGAAAATATATACAATCAGAAAAGGAAGAGACTGAAAAATACACCTTTCCGGGCCCTTCCATTCCTATAGTCAAATATAATAGTAGCTTTTTCAGAATTTTGCAACAAAAATTTTTCCGAAATTGGTTGCAAGGTATCCCTTCATTTCCAGAACCATGACGATTCCGTTCATGTCCACCGGGTTCATTCCTGTCTTCATGCAGAGATATTCCAGTGTAACTTCACCTGCAGACTTCACCAGCATAACGACCTGTTTTTCCAGTTCAGAAAGGCCCTCATACTCTTTTTCGCTGTACTGTGCATCAAACCCCATGGCTCTGACCACATCATCCACCGTTACCACCGGCATGGCACCGTCTGCAATCAGCTTATTGGTTCCCAGACTCCACATGCTGGTAATGTTACCCGGCACCGCATAGACCTCACGGCCCTGTTCCGCAGCAAGAGTTGCAGTTATCAGCGCACCACTGTCCCTTCCTGCTTCAATGACCGCCACCACACTGGAAAGTCCGGCAATAATCCTGTTTCTCTGCGGAAACATATAAGGCATGGGGGCGGTCCCCGGAGGATATTCTGAAATCACCAGACCTTCGCTGCAGATCTGATCATAAAGCTTCCTGTTCTCAGCAGGATAGCAGATGTCCACACCGCATCCCAGAACAGCGATGGTTTTGCCGCCATGCTTCAAAGCCCCCAGATGTCCGAAACTGTCAATCCCTTTGGCCATGCCGCTGACCACACAGGCCCCGGCCATTCCCAGGGACTTTCCCACCGCCATGGCCGTCTGTTTCCCGTACTCACTGCATTTTCTGGAACCGATGACTGCGGCCATGGGCATATCCAGAAGACCCACATCACCAATGCAGTACAATCTTTCCGGCGGATCCGGTATCATCCGCAGCTGTGCCGGATACCGGCTGTCCCTTTTTTCTATCACTATGATACTCCGCCGGCAAGTATTACATTTCCCGTTTCCTGACATTTTACTCGCCTCCATTCTGAGTTTCTCCCATTATATATCGGAAGGCAGATGCAAGATGGTACATGCTCACATCGCGGCATTGGGAAATATCAGCTATGGTTCTGGCAATTCGCATCAGTTTCACCACCCGGCGGGTGCTCAGGTGATATCGCTGTATCATGGACTCCACGAAGGCATCTTCCTCTTTTCCCAGCGGACAGAACTCTTTCAGATGACGTTCTTCCATTTGGCTGTTCAGAAAGATACCGCTGCCTTTAAAGCGTTCTGCCTGCATCTCACGTCCTGCCAGAACTTTTTCTTTCAGCCGCTCACTGCTTCCCCCGTCATCTTCTTTCAAGGTTTTAAAATCCACAGGATATACGTTAACAAACATATCAATCCGGTCAGCTACCGGCCCTGACATCCTGCCCCTGTACTGATCCAGCTGAGATCTGGTGCAGGTACATACATGATTCTCATCCCCGTAATAGCCGCATCGGCAGGGATTGGAGGCCCCCGCCAGCAGAAATCTGGCAGGATAACGGTAAAGTATCCCGCCACGTATCATGCGGACCTCTTCTTCCTCCATGGGTTTTCTCAGTGCGTCAATCTGTTTCCTCTCCATCTCCAGAAATTCGTCGATGAAGAGGACTCCATTGTGGGCCAGGGAAACTTCCCCTGGATAAGGTGTATTGCCGCCTCCCATGAGCCCTGCCTTACTCGTTCTGTAATCAGCCATGCGGAAAGGCCGGTTTATTACCAGGGGTTCCTTTTCTCCCAGGAGTCCCGCTACAGAATAAATCATGGTAGTTTCCAGCTGCTCTGCTGCCGTCATTTCCGGCAGAATCGTAGGAATTCTCCGTGCAAGCATGGTCTTTCCGCTGCCCGGAGGCCCCATGAGCAAAATACTGTGGTTTCCGCAGACAGCCGCCGCAAGTGCTTCCTTCACCTCCCAGTGGCCTTTGACCTGAGAAAAATCCAGGTCGTCCGGTACCGGAGATTTTGCCGGACCGGTATGCTGCATTGCCGCCTGAGGCAAAGGTTCCAGCCCGCAGATATAATCGGCTGCCTCACGCAGATGCTCCACCGGAATGAGACGAAGACCGCAGGCACGGGCAGCAAGAAGCCCCTCTTCATAGTTTCCTTTGGGAAGAAACACATGGGTGACAGCCGGATCCTCTGCCAATGCACGAACCATGGGCAGAACACCCTTTACCGGAGAAATGCTGCCGTCCAGGCACAATTCCCCCAGAAAGCCGCTGGAAGAAACCATTTCTCTGGCATGACGCCCGCGGACTGATCCGGAAGAAAGAAGGATTCCCACCGCAATAGCCAGGTCATAATGACTTCCTTTCTTGTGCAGGTAGGCCGGAACCAGATTCACCACAATCCGGCTCACCGGAAACTCAAACCCACTGTTCCTCACGGCACTCTTCACGCGCGGTCCGGCTTCTTTTATGGAGGTATCCCCAAGACCTACCACATAAAAGCCGGGAAGTCCTCTGGTAATATCCACTTCCACCGCTACCATTTTCCCTTCGATCCCGCTTACTGATGCAGTCTGAACTTTCGAAAGCATGACTACACCCCCTGGAAATCAAGCCCATCATGCTGACGGAGCAGTACTTCCACGACCTGAAACTCCACTCCAGCAAAAGGCTTCCGGTATTCGTTCAGATACTGCAGGGCTGTCTGACGGATTTTCTGCTGCTTGTTCCATGTAACAGCCTCTGCTGCCGATCCGTATAATTCTCCGCTTCTTGTTTTCACCTCCACGAAGGTAAGGATATCCCTCCGTATGGCAATGATATCGATTTCCCCAAACCGACACCGGAAATTTCTTTCGAGAATCTCATAATCCCGTTCCTGAAGCATGAGGGCTGCCAGTTCCTCCCCAAGCCTTCCGGCTTCTTTTTTACGTCTGTCCCTCACTTCATTCTTTTCTTTCATCTGGTTCTCCTTTCATCATCGGCGAAAAGACAACCCACTTCATTACTGAATTTACATTATATTACATTTGTTGTCAATAAAAATGCCAGACTTTTCCATAAAGTCCGGCAAAATTACATTATATATACCTTTTATTATCTGCTCCCGCGGCGAAGCATTCTGCGTGCCATACGGCGTGCTTTGCTGAGAATCCGGTTCTTTACACGCAGGGTATTGACCTGCCATCCCGGACGCTTCATATCGAGAACAAACCGTTCTACAGCATCAGCGACCCCCTCCTCTTCATTGGAAGGTGCCACGTAGTCAGCCAGTTCTTTTACTTCAGGGGCGCCATTTCCCATAGCCACACTGAATCCGGCTTCCGCCAGCATAGCCATATCATTATGGCTGTCACCGCAGGCCATGATTTCGCTCAGTCCGACACCAGTAAGCCCGCTAAGAGCCGCCAGACCGCTGGCCTTACTTGTGGTGGCACCGCCGATTTCAATATTATTAGCCATGGAAGAAGTCAGTGTAATTCCTGGAATCTGTTCCAGAAGGCTGCGCATCCGAGCTTTCTCGCTCTGGTCACCAAACTGGATATTGATGTTTTCAATATGTTCACAGTGCTGCTCCATAAAGCCCAGAATATTATCCACCGGAGTTCTTGTACGCATGGTATAAGCACGGCTCATGTATTTCGACGCCGGTCCATAGTTCTTCAATTCTTCGTACACATCTGCTCCGATATAGGCCTGACCGCCGGTAAATACTTCCACCGGGAACTGAGGATTGGTCCGAAGCAGAGCTTCAACAGCAGCGATTTCTTCCCGCCCGATGCAGTTTTCATACACAGTATCAGAACGGTTCAGGTCCGTAATCACCGCACCGTTTGAGGTAATTACATACTCCAGACCTTTGATCTGAAAGATATCATCGGGCAGCGCTGAAAAAACACGCCCGGTAGCAATCACCACGTGAACCCCCTTTTCGATTGCCGCTTCCAGTGCACGGCGGGTACGGGGTGTGATATGGCCTCTGGTCAGTGTGGTCCCGTCCAGATCCAGTGCAATCATGCGGATATCACTCATTATCGTACCTCCAGACAGGCCAGAAACTCCTGGTTATATATCCTGATCTGCTTCATGGTAGCATGGGTATCATGACCGGGATATACAGTATATTCGTTAGACCAGAGATTGATTACATCACGGCAGGCGCGGATCATTTCTGCAGGAGATCCGTCCTCCAGGTCGGTTCTGCCAAGGTCCGTATCGAAAATGGTATCGCCGCTGAATACAACCTTGCTCTTTTCTGACAGGAAACATACAGAGCCGGCAGTATGTCCCGGTGTATGTATTACCCGCAAAATCTCCCCATCCAGATTCAGTTCATCTCCATCACGAAGCTGCCGGTCGATTCTTCCTTTGTAATAATACGCGTCCGTTTCGTGAATCATAACGGGGCATTCCAGCATATCGGAAACTCTTGCTGCTGCGCCCACATGATCGTGATGATGATGGGTCAGCAGAATACCTTCCGGTTTCAGGCCTTCTTTCTTCACAAAATCTGCAATTCTCTGGGGTTCATAGCCCGGATCGATGATAAAACAGCTTCCGCCGTTGGTGGTTCTTATAATATAACAGTTGCTTTCCAGCGTTCCGCCCACAAATCTCTTTATTTTCAAAACAGTCTTCCTCCTGTCATTTTCTGTATTATCTATCTATTGTACATTATCTGCAGATGACTTGCAAATTAATTTATTTATGATAGAATAAAGTGTTAAGATATGTCTATTTTCCTATGAATTCAGGAGGTAATACATGAAAATTGCAATCGTTGGCGCCGGCAAGCTGGGTATTAAAGTAGCAAATGCCCTTTCAGGCGGCGATCATGCCATTACAATTATAGATACCAATGAAAACACGCTGAGTAAGATTTCCCAGCAGCTGGATGTTCTGACCATCCACGGCAATGCCAAGCAGATCAGTGTGCTGAAGAATGCCAATATCGGTCACTTTGACTTCCTGCTGTCCTCCACCGGCAGCGATGAAGAGAACATCGTTATTGCAAGTTTTGCCAAGAAACTGGGATGCAGCAAGGTCATCGCCAGAGTCCGAGACCCGGAACATATGAACCAGTTCGACTTCATCAAGGAATCTATGAACATCGATCATATCGTAAATCCGGATATGGCCATCACCAACGAAATCTATAAATATCTGGTTGAAAAGTATACTCTGACTAATGGTATCTTCTCCACCGGTAAGGTTTCCCTGATTCAGTTTAAGGTAAACCGCTATAAGCAGCTGATTGGACTTTCCATGATCGGCGTCAAGGAACTGCTGCCAAACATGCTGGTCGTAGCCATTTCCAGAAACGGAAAGATTATCATTCCTCATGGTCATACCGTAATTGAACCGACAGACTATCTGTACCTGATTGGTGCCAAGAATGAAATTCAGGAACTCCATAAGAAAGTTCATGAAAAAGGGAAATACACCAACCTGCAGAAAGTTATGATTGTCGGCGGCGGTAAGACCGGTTTCTACCTGGCTGACAAGCTTTCCGAATTCGGTATTGCGGTTAAGGTCATTGAAGTTAATAAGGAACGCTGCTATTACCTTTCCACCCATCTGGACAATGTTATGGTACTCCACGGAGATGCCATGGATACATCTCTTCTTGAAGAAGAAAATATCGATGAAATGGACGCCTTCGTTACCTGTACCGGTTTTGACGAAGAAAACCTGATGCTGGCACTGATGGCCAAGCAGAGAGGTATCGAGGACGTAATTTCCAAATTCAGCCGCGAAGGTTACCGTGAACTGATTGAAAGAATCGGTATCGATATGGCTCTGAATCCGCTGAACATTATAGCCAGCACCATTCTGCGCTATATTCAGGGCGAAAAACGGATCATCTCCTCCCTGCTCATCCAGGGTCAGGCGGAAATTATGGAAATTATCGCAACCAACGATATGAAGCTTTCCAACATTACCCTGAAAGAACTGCATCTGCCTGACGGCGTACTTGTTGCAGGTATTCACCGCGGACAGGAAGTTATCATTCCAAACGGGGATACTAAGATTCTGGAAGACGACAAGGTCATTATATTCTGTCTTCTTTCCGATATCGCTGAAATGGAAAAGCTTCTGCGTAAAAAAAGACTTTTCTTTAATTAATTAAGAAATCAAGGGAAACAATCCCTTACGAAAGGATATTCTCAGGTTTATGAGTCACCGCATGAGAGATATGCTGTGGATGGAAGGATACATCCTTCTGATTCTGGCAGCAGCCATGTCAATTCCCGGAATCATGGCATTTATGTTAGAAGAGCACGTAGCTGCGCAGGGATTCATCATCCCATTTTCCGTATGCCTTCTTCTCGGTCTCTATATTATAATATACCTGCGCCCTTCTCCTTCCAAGGTAAAAGCAAGGGACGGGTATCTTGTGGTGTCTGTAACCTGGCTGGTTACCATACTGATTGGCGCACTTCCTTTCTATTACTCCGGTATTGTTCCGACTTTCACAGATGCCTTTTTTGAATCCTGTTCCGGATTTACAACCACAGGTGCCAGCGTTCTCACTAATCTGGATAACATTCCGCGCTCTCTGCTTCTGTGGCGTTCCATTACCCACTGGCTGGGCGGTATGGGAATTCTGGTATTTCTGGCAGCACTGCTTCCGGTTCTTGGAATCAGCGGACAGATGGTTGCCAATGCAGAAACACCGGGACCTACCGAAGAAAAAGTCACCGGTAAATTTTCAGATACTGCCCGTGAAATGTATCTGATTTATCTGATTATGACAATTGCCGAAATCCTGCTTCTTCGTATCAGCGGACTTTCCTGGTATGATTCTGCTATTCATACCTTCGGAACCGTCAGCACAGGCGGCTTTTCCTGTTACAGTGACAACATCGGTCATTTCGGCAGCAATCTTACAGAATGGATTATTATTCTTTTCATGTTTCTTTCCGGAATGAACTTCCATCTGTTCTATCTGACAGGAAGAAGCGGACTGCAGAAATTCTTCAAGGATGATGAATTCCGTTTCTACACACTGGTTATCCTGATTTTCAGCGGTCTGATTTTCGTTTATCAGGCTTTTGTCACCAGATTCAGCAGCATGGGGGAACTTCTCCGTGATACGGTATTCCACGTTGTATCCATCATCAGCACCACCGGATATCATACCGCAGATTACGGTCTGTGGCACACCTTCCCGAAGATGGCACTTTTCGTTCTGTTTTTCATCGGTGCATGTTCTTCTTCTGCAGGAGGCGGTATGAAAGCAGTCCGTGTTCTGGTTGCAATGAAGCTGGTTCAGCGCGGTGTATCCATCAAACTCCATCCAAGACGGATTGCTCACGTTACACTGAACCACTGTGAAGTTTCCAATGATATCGTAATTCATATCACAAACTTTATTTTTACATACCTTCTCCTTCTAAGTGCAGGATTCCTTCTGCTTACACTGGATGGATTCAGTTTCATCTCCAGCTTCTCTGCTGCGGCAGCCTGCCTCGGAAATATCGGACCAGGCTTTGAGTCCTTTGGTCCTGCTTTGAATTATACCGCCATGTCCGGTTTTTCCAAACTGGTAAGCGCATTCCTCATGCTTTGCGGCAGACTGGAACTGTTTACCGTCCTGGTACTGTTCTCCAGACATTTCTGGAACCCGAACCGGTGCTGATTTTCTCACCTTTGTTAAATCAAGGAGTTTTTATTGCCTATGAAGCATCTGAATTATCCCGTTCTGCTGAAGGTCGTCGGAATGCTGACTCTGATTGAAGGTCTGGCCATGCTTCCCTGTATCATTACAGCTTTAGTGCTGGAAGAATGGCAGGCTGCCAGTGCACTGTTTCCGACCTGCATAATCTGCATCTGTATTGGTGCAGTCATCGTCACTCAGCTGAAATTTAAAAAAATGAATCTGCACCTTCACGAAGGATTTCTCATTGCCTGCCTGAGCTGGGTATACTGTTCTGTTATCGGTATGTTCCCCTACTATTTCAGTGGCTGCGGTTTTCCTCTGATTGGTTCGTTCTTTGAGGCTGTTGCAGGCTTTACAACGACAGGGTGTACGGTGCTGGATATTAACCTGATGCCGCAGTGCCTGATTCTCTGGCGTGCAATCTGCCACTGGCTGGGTGGTATGGGGATCCTCGTACTGATTCTCAGCATCTTCCCTCTGCTCGGTATCTCAGGACACTCCATTGTATCAGCTGAATCCCCGGGGCCGTCCTTCGAAAGGCTTGGCGTCAATCATACAGACTCAGGAAAATATCTTTATTCAATCTACTTTATCTTTACACTGATTGAATTTCTGCTTCTGCTGCTGGGACCTATGGATTTTCTCACGGCACTGACTGCTGCAATGAGCAGTATAAGTACTGCGGGTCTGATTATTACCGATGCCAATGCTGCCATGTTTCAGGATCCGTACAGCCGATTTGTCATTATGATATTTACACTGCTTTCCACCATCAGTTACATTCTCTACTACATGATACTGAAGGGAAAATGGCGGGAGGCAGCACGTAACAGCGAAGTATGGTCATTTTTCAGTATTATAGGTGGATCAACCGTTCTGATTGCACTTTTTCTCCGTATATCCGGCTGTTACAGCAGTCTCTGGCAGGCTGTAAAGGATACCCTCTGTCAGGTCGTGTCCATGATTTCCACTTCCGGATATTACGTATGTGACTACATGCAGTGGCCATCTTTTACCAGAACTCTGCTCTTCCTCCTTCTGTTTGTGGGAGGATGCTCTGCTTCAACGGCAGGCTCCCTGAAAGTAATCCGAATCGTAATTATGATTAAGCTGGTGTTCCGCGGTATCTTCAAACGGATCCATCCACATGCCGTAAAACCGGTTACACAGGAAGGCCGTCCTATTTCCGCACCTATGGTATCTTCGGTAACCATGCACATTCTGCTCTTTTTCGGAGTTATCATTATAGGTACAGGTCTGCTGGCCCTGAATAATCTTGATATGGAAACAACCTTCACTGCTGTGGTCGGAATCTTCACCAATACAGGCCTTGCACTGGGTCAGTCAGGAACTACCGGATACTTCGGAATGTTCAACGAATTTTCCCAGATTATAATGGCTATACTCATGATCGCCGGCCGACTGGAAATGTACGCAATCATCCTTCTCTTTACCCGCAGCTTCTGGCAGCCGGATAAAGCCAAGGGAATTTAACCGAATAATCACGTAAACCTCCGTTCATACTAAAAGAAAACGGAGGTTTTTTATGGTTGTAAAAGATTTGATGAGCACCGGAATCCGAACCGTGAGGCCGGAAGACCCGGGAGAAACGGCTGCAGAGATTATGCGTGCGGAAGATGTGGGAATCGTGCCCATCTGCGATGCGCAGAACCACCTGCTGGGGATTTTGACGGACCGGGATCTGATTGTCCGCCGGGGGCTTTCCCGCCCCGTATCTGAAACCATGACCTGTGATGTGCGGACAGTTTCCTCCCGTATGGATATTCACGATGCTGCCCTTCTCTTCTCAAAATACGGAATCCGCCGTCTTCCCGTGGTGGACGGAGACAAGCTGGTGGGCATGCTTTCCCTGAAAGACCTGGCCAGAAAGAAAATATTTACGGCTGAAATCGGACATATCGTCTACCATGTCAGCAATTACGAACAGAAGGTCCACTGACCTTCTGTTTTTTTATTGAAACAATATTTTATCAAGATAAAGTGTTGACAGCAAACCGTATTACTCATATAATACAGTTAAAAGAAGAGAAAGGCAGGTGACGGCATCATGATATCCTTCGAAAAGTTCATAATGGAAGACGGCATGCCGATTTACCTGCAGATTCTGCAGTATATAAAGCGCGGCATTATCGCCGAAACCATCGCAGACGGTGACGAACTGCCGTCACGCCGCATGCTTTCTGCTTTGCTGGGTGTGAACCCTAATACAGTTCAGAAAGCCTACCGCATGCTGGAGGACGAAGGACTGATTTCCTCCCACTCCGGCGCCAAAAGCTATATGGTGCTCAATGAAGAAACCGTCGCCAGAGTCCGGGCTGAGCTGCTGGAAGGCGATGCTGTAAACATTGTGACCGCAATGAAGCAGATGGGACTGTCCAAGGCAGAAGCCATCGCACTGCTGGAAAAGTATTGGGATAAGGAGGTGAATCCATGACATTCTTAACAAAAAATGCACCGCCCGGTGCTGATATACAGAACCAGGTAAACTGGTATTTCGGAGGACTGATATTCATCGGTGTGTGGAGTCTGGGATTCCTCTTCCGCTATTGCGACGCATATGACAGATTGTTCAACAGAACAGCTACCCGTCACTTCCTCCGCGGCGATGCCATGATGCCGGAATTCACAGAACTTCTGGGCGGCAGCCTGAGAGCAGTATTCGTGATTGTACTGGCACTGCTTGTCTGCATCGTCATGAACTACGCCGCCTTCCATCAGGGAAGCAAAAGCATCTATCTGATGAAACGGCTGCCGGACCGCTGGGAACTGCACCGCCGCTGCATCCTCCTTCCTGCACTGGGGATAGCAGGAAGCCTGATTATGGGATTCACATTACTGATGATATATTTCGCAATTTACATGCTGGTAACACCGGACCGGTGTCTGCCGCCGGATCAATGGCAGAAGTTATGGAGTGTGTTATTATGATCGAACTGAAGAATGTAAGCAAAACCTACCGCGGCAAACGCGCACTGAAAAACGTAAACCTTACCCTGCCCCGCGGGGAAATCGTAGGCCTCTTCGGTGAGAATGGTGCCGGCAAGACCACCCTGATGAAATGCATCCTGAACCTTCATCCGTACAATGGTGAAATCACTCTGGACGGAGAGCCAATCAGCCGTAAAAACATCGTCAAGCTGTCCTTCGGCACCAGTGAGCATTCCTTCTTCCCTAATCTGACGCCCCGGAGCCACAAAGAGTTTTATAAAGAACACTTTGATACCTTCTCTGAAAAGCGGTTCGACGGCCTCATGGAATTCTTCAATCTCCCTGCTTACCGGGCAGTAAAGAACTTCTCCACCGGGCAGAAAAACCAGTTTGAAGTCATTCTGGCCCTGTCTCAGGGAGCCGATTATATCCTTTTAGACGAACCTTTTGCAGGAAACGATGTGTTTAACCGGGAAGACTTTTATAAGGTTCTGCTGGGCATTCTGGAGCCTCACGAGACGGTTCTCCTGTCCACCCATCTGATTGAAGAGGTTTCCGACTTCATTGGACGTGCTGTTCTGATCCGTCAGGGTGAAATCGTGGGCGATGTGTATATGTCTGACCTGGAAGACCAGGGAATGGACCTGATGACTTATATCAAGAGTTCCTATAATTACAGGGCAGACCGGATTATCCAGGCCCTCACCAATATGACCGACGAAGAATAGCAAGGAGGTGTATCCGATGAAAAAATACGTATCCGTATTCGCTCTCATCGCACAAAATTCCATATACAGGGTTTTCGGCCTGGTTCTCCTTCTTGCTGCGGCTGATGGAGCGCTGGCCTGGTACTGGATTTCTGTAAAGCACTACGGTATCGAAAATCTCTTCCGAAACGGAAACGGAGGTTTCGGCATCGTGCTGGCGGTTGTCTTTGCGCTGATTGCTGTGGTACAGGTCAGACGGGGCAGCATTTACAGCGGTACATCGGGCTATACTGTACGCAGACTGGCTATTTCTGAAAAGGCAGTTACCCTTCTTCAGATACTGTACAATTTTCTCTGCTGGATTATCCTCTGGGGCGTGCAGGTCATGATTCTCTTCCTGATCTGCAAATTCTATTATCTCTTCAGTCTGGAAGCAGACGATCCGCTTGCCGGTCAGCAGATATTCCTGCTGTTTTATATCAGTCCCCTGCTCCACAGCCTGCTCCCAATGGAAGAAACGCTTACATGGATTGCAAATCTGATGATGATAGCTGAGCTTTCCATTGTATCTGCATACTGGAATATGCTGCACCAGGAGAAAAAATCTTCAGGTGAACTCTTTATCGGATACTGGTCTGTAATTCTTCTGTTCCGCCGTGAACTGGGCAGTTATGTACTGAATATGATTATCATCGGCGGCTTCCTTATTATGATCATTATCGACTGTTACAAAATATTTTTCCGCAAAAAGGAGGTGTAGATTATGCGTAAAACTTTAGTTTTCACTCTGATTCTTACCCTTCTTTCTGTTGGCTGTATCGGATACGTTGCTGCAGACATCTATCCGGCCCGCAATCAGGTTTCAGTTATGGAACTGCCTGAAGATCCATTCAGCTACGGATACTTTGGAGATGTATCCGCCGCAGAAGATCTCACCGCCAATCTGAAAATGGACTACTACAAGGCCCTGAACTGGAACACGAAGATTTATTTCGGATCAGTACTTCCGGAAACCGAAACAGAATATATGCTGCAGTTCCCGGTTCAGAAAACCACACGCTATCTTCGGGAACGAAACGATATCGACATCCGCATCACCGTTGAGGATGTGGTAGATAATTCTGCCTTTGCTTATCTGACAGAAGGTCTGGAATATGGTCAGAAACGGGAAGAAATCATTTATCTCAAAGAGTACGCAGACTACTACAACACGGAAGTGGATATCCTCTTCCCGGAAGTTACCTATGCATGGCGTCCGAGTGACACTACCGTTGATAACGAAACAGAAGAAGCAATAAAAGTACTCTTTGATGAGAACTTCCTGTTCCCGCTGGGTGATAAAGTCACTGTAAATGCTCACGGCGATGTGGGCGACTATGGTCCCGGCTACGGCTATGGTGTCAATACAACCAGCGATACCTTCGGCCTGAACATAAAGGAAACATTCCTGAATGACCGTGTTTACTTTGCCTTCAACCGAAAAGGTGACAACTACAGTAATCTGGATATCAGCCATCTGCCTCTGGGCTATGGCATTTACTGCCTCACCGTTCCGGAAGATGGCAGCCTGCCTGAGCTGATTAATGTCTGCCCGCTGGATCCTGAAGTGCAGATTTTGAAGTTGACTGCAGACAGCAGCGGAAATGTTCTGGCATACACGGTAGAAAAGGACACCTTTATTGTTACCGTTATCAATACCCAAGAAAACACATGCACCCAGCGTCTGGAACTGACGGAATTCCCGGCCAATTCCCCTTCCTGGGCGACCTACGAAGAAGATGGTGCTGTTGCTGTCACCCTGGCTCACAAGCTGTCAACACGTCAGATTATCCTGCTGACTGCAGACGGAAATGGTCTTTATAAGCTTCACTGGAATCTGATTATTCCTTCAGAAGACAGCCGCGTTCTCACCTACGGCGATGATTACGACAAAAGATTCCGTTACGACTACGCACCGGTTATGGCCTGGAACGGCCAGTACCTGGCCTTCGGTCTCTGTGAAGAATATCGCGGAAACTTTGATCTCGCTCTCTACGGCGAAGAAGGTCTGGTCTACTACGGAAAATACCTGACCAGCCTGAATATCTGGCCCATTCAGCCCGACGGCGACCTGCCGCTGACTCTGGACTGGGAATAAACTTTTGGATTTGAGATTTTGAGATAAATGAGGTAATCCCGATGAAACAATACGTGTCTGTATTCATACTGATGCTCCAAAGCATCCGAAACAAACTGCTCTTTATCTTAGGCGCAGTGATTGCAGCCGACTGCATCATGTTTACGCTGACTGCCCGGAAATACCTGTGGATGGAAGACATCATCTGGAAGGGCCGCATCAGCCTGATTTTCTGTGCAGCGCTGTTTGCACTGACCTATGTGCTCTCCACCTCCATGGCAGGAAACGCCAGACAGTCCTATACCCTGCAGCGGCTGGCTCTGCGGGGCCGTACGGTGTTCAGCATCCAGACACTGGTTAATCTGACTGCCCTGCTCCTTCTTTGGGCTGTACAGCTGATGACCGTTCTTCTGCTCTGCAAAATCTATCTGTCCCACCAGCTTGCTTCAGCAGACCACAGCCTGGACTTCTGTCAGCAGTCGGTGTTCCTGACATTTTACCGCAGTGACTTCCTGCATAACCTGTTTCCTATGGAGTCGATAACCCGCTGGCTGCGGAATTTGTCACTCTTTGTTTTTCTGGCTGTATTCTCTGCCAAAGCTGCATGCAGACAGCAAAGTATCAGAAAAATTCAAATGGACCCCCTCCTTATGGCAACAATCATCTTTCTGGGTTTCCATAATGAAATAGAGAACGGTTATCATGATTTGGCTTTACCAGTCCTTTCTGTTGTCTGGATACTCAATATCTGGCGAACACTTGCGAAAGATAGTCCTTATATGGACCAGGACAGCCACCTCGATACAGGGGGCTCTGATTCAGAAGACCCTGCTGCCACTCCTGAAGAACTGGAGGTGATGAAATGAAAAAGAATATTCTGATCATCAGCCTGATTGCAGTCTTTATCCTGGGAAGTTTCACCTTCGCTTTTGCATCCCTGCTTCCCCAGCGGGATAAGATTCAGTTCAGTGAAACCGTTCTCTTCGGCGACCCGAAAGCAGCAGAAGGACTGATCCTGAACTACAGAAACCACTATGACTATCACCTCTTCTGGGACACAGCCTGGACCATCGGTGCACCGGCAGACACTGCGGTAACTGACTACCGTTTTACTGCCAAAGAAGACCGGGATGAACCTGACATAAAACCTGCAATTACTCTGGAATCCCACAATTTTAACCAATACGAAATCGATGGAAAACCAAACGGCCTGAAGAAAGCCTTCGAGGAGCTGGCAGAGACAGCAACACCTGACAAAGAAAATATCCGGCAGATTCATATCGCGGATTACTACCAATACTATCCGATCAGCGGTACACTGAATCTGCCCGGCCTTGAGGAAGTCAAATGGAACGATACTTACTCCGCAGTGCTGAGACAGACAAATTTAGACGAGAAATATATGCATATTATCGATACCATGAAAGTGTTCCAGGACTACTTCAAAATCCCTGTACTTTCCAATGATACGATGGAAATTCAGGTCCGCGTAAATTCCCAGGGAGACGTTACTTCCACCCGCACCAGCTACGGAACGGATACACTTTACAGCATTGAAACAGAAAGCGTGGTAACCGAAGATACCTGTTACTTTACCTTCGATACCCGCTCCTGGGATGGCCAGTATGTGGACACCAGCCTGATTCCGGGAGGATTCGGCATCTATGCCCTTCCATATTCCAAAGACGGCGTACTGCTGGACCGTATGTCCACAGCCTATCCGCTGAATCCAAAGACACAGATTGAATCCATGAAGCTGAGCAGTGACCAGTCCCGCCTCTTCCTCTTCACAGAAGAAGCAGACGGATACTATTTCAGTGAGATTAAGCTGGATACCATGGAAACCATCCAGAAGGTGAAGCTCAATGTGAATGGGTTCAATGGTCACATGCTCCATGTTACGGATGACTATTTTGCCTTCTACGGTACAGACAGCAGCGATGTCAGCGGCTACCGCATTTTCTCCCGTGACGAATCCGGGCAGTTTAAATTCGATTTTCTGATTCCTTCCCCTCAGGGCGAGGAACGCAATTACTTTAACTTCTACTCCGAAGCAACCTTCGCCTATGATGGTGAGCGGGCCGCCCTCACAGGAACTGCAGTCTCCACATCTCACTGGAGCACTGCCTTCACCGTGGCAGTCTACGATAAAACCGGTATGCTCTACTGCGGCGAATACAATACCGGCCAGAACTGCCGCGAAAATTCACAGGGCCACTACGACTGCGTTCCTGTGGCCAATCAGCTGGCAGAAATCAGCTGGTCATAAACTCTTGTTATAACGAAAGGGGTATTTTCGTGAATAAACATTTATCTGTATTTAAGCTTCTGGCACGAAGCACCATACTGAAGATTCTGGCGATTCTGGCCATTATGGTGGCTGCCGAAGTCCTGCTCTTTACCCGCCAGGCTGAAAAAATGGCCGGCTATGCGGGAGGATTCTTCCTGGAAAACATCTTTGCAGAAAGCTTCTTCTTTGTCTGCTTTTTGGCAGCTTTCCTGGCGGTTTGCTCCGTGCTCTGGCGTACCGGCAGCCGTCCGGGCAGCAGGCAGACTTACACACTCCAGCGGCTGGGCATCTCCGAGTATGCCATCATGGCCTGGCAAAGCCTCTGGAACCTGATCTGCTTCCTTCTCCTCTGGGCTGTGCAGCTCTGGACGGTGTACCTGCTCCTTCAGAATTTCCTGGCAAAACACCCTGATTCAGGCTTTACCCAGCATCATATTTTTCTGGCCTTCTGGCGGCATGATATACTCCACGCCTTGCTTCCAATGGCAGATGTCTATACATGGATTAAGAATTTCCTGCTGGCTTCGGCACTCAGTGTGGCCACTGCATACGGTTCTTATGTTACGCGCAGAACGGGAAAAGGAAGTGCAGTTTACAATGTCATGGCAGTAGAAACTGCTCTATTGTTTGACGATAATGGCGGATTTGGACTTGTCATCACATCTGTTCTTGTAATACTTATTCTGGGAATTATGTTTGCCATGCTTCATAATAAATACGAACTGGATTCGGATGAACCAGGAAAGGAGGAAGAATCATGGGCAGAATCCTGACTTTCGTATGCATCTTCCTTCTGCTGGCAGTTCCTGCAGGAAGCATATTTTTCCTGTCTTCCGGCATCAGTCAGTACAGTGATGATGTAACCATTACAGAAACAACGGTCTTCGGCGACCCGTCTGCCGCTGCTGGCATCACAGTGGATCTGTGGAGTGAATTTTGGGGAGAGTCTTACTGGAACACCCGTGTTTCCGCCGGTGATACCATAAAAACAGAGACCACCTTCTACCCTTCCAGTCCATTTGAAGAGGATTCGGAATACTATTATAAGAAAATGCCTGAATTCGGTATCACCATCCGGGATTCCATCGGATACGACTACGGCGATGAAATTCTTCCGGGAACACAGAACGGAATCAATGATGCCTTCGATGCCCTGGCAGAAGAGATTTTGCCGGGTGAAAGCAAAGAAAAGAAAATCAGCCTGGATGACTACATGGAGCATTACGCACTCCAGGTCGAAATCACCATCCCAAGTGACAGTTATCTGGGATATGACGAAATTCTGGCTACCAGCCGTGTCATTGAGGATGAAAAAGCGGCCGCTGTCTGGATGTCAGAATTGGAACCGGACAGTGATCAGTATATCGCCCAGCAGTTCCAGAAGTTCTTCCAAATTCCGGTGCTGGACACAGAAAAAATAAAAATCGGACTGGATAAGAGCCCTTCCGGTGAAATCACAGATGTAAGTTATGGAAATGCCGAATCTGAAATTGCAGCCCTCTGGAGCAGATGCAATGTGGTCACAGAGGATGCCATCTATTTCACCTTTCAGGGTCATGGATCAGCAGGTACCCTTCTCGATTTTAGCCAGGTTCGGGGCGGCTATGGAATTTACATGCTGCCGTACAATAAGACAGATGGTGTGAAAGCGGATCAGCTTTCCATGGTATACCCACTGAATCCTGAAATTGAAATTCTGGCCATGGAACTGAACACCGACCGGACTGCCCTTCTGCTTCACACATCTGAAGACGGAATTTATGTGATGACTGTCATCAATCTTCAGACCATGGAAATGCGGCAGCGCATTGAAGTTTTGAAGGTTACAGAAGCCTCCTCGTGGCGTTCCTGGTATGGCGGCAACTTCCTGGTAGTGCAGTACGGTGAGAATTTAATGGTATTCTCAGTGAACAACGATGGCGTTTACAGCCTGGACTTCACAGCGCAGCTTCCGGAACCGTCTGATGGATGGCGGTGGCCTGAAGACGAAGATGTTATGATTTACGACGGCAAGCGTCTGGCAGCAGCAGGCCCTCTGAAAGGCACAAATACTAACCATGATACTTTCTGTCTGACCATCTATACCCGTCAGGGTATCGCCTACCACGGTACCTATCATACCGGTTTCAATCCGGTATCTGCCGACAGCTACCGCTGGTACTGCAATCTAATCTATGAGGACCCGCTGACCATCAGCTGGAACTGAAAATTAAAATATTATGCCAAAGGAAAAGGCCGGTAGATTAACATCTACCGGCCTCCTCTTTAACAGTAAGAAGAATTTCTTGTTTCCCGTTTCATTATTTATACAATAGTTTGTTTTACGCTGCAGCAACCTCATCTTCTTCTCTGAAGATTGCGAAGTTAATGCATGCGTAAATGATGCAGAGGATTGGACATAACAGACAGAAGAATGCAAATGGAGCATAATCAAGTACTTCTACACCCAGTACACTTGGTACATATACACCAGATGTTGTCCATGGGAGCAGGAAGCAGAAGATAGTACCGCCGTCTTCCAGTGTTCTGGACAGTACGCGCTTCTTAATCTTCAGTCTTGTGTACGCAGGCTGCATGAACTGGCCTGGCAGTACGATTGCTACATACTGGGATGCACATACCATTGTGGTGATTAAACATGCACCCAGAGTTGTGATAACCAGGGAACGGCTGTTGTTCACTGCAGCGGCGAGTTTGCCCAGTACAGCTTCCATAACGCCGATTTTCTGCAGAATCTGGCCCATACCCAGTACCAGGAAGGTCAGACATACTGCACCCATCATATTCATCATACCACCACGGGTCAGCAGCTTGTTTACATCTGCCAGTTCTGTGTTGATAGTGAATCCGCTGCCCAGAGAGTCCATGATTACCTTGAATCCGAAGTGAGGCTGGAAAATGAATGCAGCCGCAATACCTAACATAGCAGAGATTACCAGTGCCATGATTGGCGGTACTTTCTTGATAGTCATGAAGATTGTGAACAGAGGAATCAGCAGCAGAATTGGTGTAATGGTGAAGTTTTCAGCCATGGTGTCACGGATACCATCGATTACGGATGTATCCAGTGCATTGCCGGAGTGACGCAGTCCCAGTACGAAGTACAGGATCGCGGAAATTACCATTGCAGGAATTGTGGTGTACAGCATGGAATATACATGGTCAAATACATCGGTACCTGCAGAAGCTGCTGCCATGTTTGTAGAGTCGGAGAATGGAGATAACTTATCGCCGAACAGAGATCCGGATACGATCATACCAGCTGTCAGTGCAGGGTTGATATCAAGACCCATACCGATACCCAGTAAAGCAATACCGATTGTGGAAATTGCTGTATAGGAGCTGCCGGTAAAGAATGAAATCAGACAACACATCAGGAAGCCGGCTACCAGGAAAGTAGAAGGTGTCAGGATACCCAGACCATAATAAATGATTGTAGGAACGATACCGGATACAATCCAGGAACCAATAACCGCACCAACTACCATCAGGATCATCGCAGGCATTACTGCACCGCGGCATCCTTCCAGGAAGTAGTTTTCAACATCTTTCAGGGAATGACCATGAAGCAGAGCAACAATACCCATTGCAATGGCACCAACCAGGAAGATAGCCTGTGTGTTAAACTTCAGGAATGTGAAGCCGCCACAGAAAATCATGCAGAGAGCCGCCAGACTGACGATCGCTGCCAGCAGACCTACTTGTTTCGGTGTCTTTGTAGTTTTTTCTGACATAAGAATAACCTCCTTTTTCGTTGCTTTTCTCGTATAACATTTGAACGAAACGGTATTTCTAAGAGCAATAACGGACAGTCCCCAAGAAAAACACCCCTAGAATGCAAATACGCAAATTTTCCCTGCCGACTGCAGCACCCTGCCGGAGTGCTGCAGCGGAAGAGATATTGTTTAAGGCAGACATGAAATATGTCTGGTTATGGCTTTTATTTATGTGCGGCTCTCAGAGCTTCTGTAGCTTCAGCATCCACTGTCAGTGTCTCGGCATCAATAACTACGCCATATACATTCTTTGCACGTTCTACGGAAACAAGACCCAGAGTTACGTCTTCCAATACCATTTCCACATCACGTTCGAATGGATCGCCGTAACCGCCGCCGCTTGCAGTCAGACAAGTAACGGTATCACCAAATTCCAGCGGAATAACATCACCCATGGAGTATTCCAGAACACGTTCATCCGGCATACCTTCATTGATAATCCACTGGCTGCATCTGCCTGGTTCACCGCCAAACAGACCCTGTGGAGGAATAAAGGACTTTTGGGATACGTGGGACAGTAATCCGTCATAACCCATCAGTTTCCACTTTCTTCTCTGAGCGAAACCACTTCTGAACTTACCTGCACCTTCGGAGTCAGGCAGCAGAGAACGTTCGATAAACATCATCGGAGCTTCGATTTCCTGTGCTTCCAGTGGTGGAATTGGACAGTTGGTTACGTGACAAGCCATTGCAGACAGACCGTCCTTGGTAGCACGTGCACCCAGACCGCCAGGAACGATTTCCCCCCAGTACTGACGGTGAGTTGCTTCACCACCACGCGGATGAGTTTCCAGGTTTGTACCGTTACAGAAGTCGTAGTTATTACCGCAGGAGTCGCCCATAACCTTAGTTGGTACTGCCTGAGACATAGCACCCATAATCAGGTCAACCAGGATATGGTCGGTAACCATTCTCTGGAAGCATCCGTTTGGAGCCTGGCAGTTAACCAGTGTGCCTTCCGGTGCAATTACCTTAATTGGACGCTGACATCCGCCGTTGGACGGAATATTATGGTCAGTTACGCAACGCATTGCGTAGTATGTGGCGGAAGTTGTAGCAGATAATGGGGAGTTGATAGGTCCCTTAATCTGTGGATCAGTACCGGTATAGTCGAATTCAATATTATCGCCCTTTACACGGACGGTCAGTTTAATGGTATAAGGACCGCCAGCGAATCCGTCATCCAGAATCTTTTCTTCGTGAACATATTCACCGTCTGCAATCGCTGCGATTTCAGCTCTTGTCAGTCTTTCAGAATAATCCATCAGAGCATCTGTAACTTCACGTACAGTTTCAATGCCGTACTTATCTACGATCTGACAGAAGTTCTTTACACCGATGTTGCACGCGGAAATCTGTGCCATCAGGTCACCCTTCATATCACGAGGTGTACGTGTATTATTCAGGATAACTCTCCACAGAGCTTCATTGCGGACACCCTTGTCGTAGAGCTTAACAGGTTCCATCAGGAAACCTTCCTGCCAGATTTCTACGGTCCAGGAGTCACCTGTCCAGATACCGCCTACGTCCTTATGATGCAGCATGGTTACAGAGAAACCAACCAGTTCCTTGTCCTGATAGAAGATCGGTGCGATCATAATCAGGTCTTTTGTATGATGGGACCCCAAAGACTCACCACCTGCATAAGGATGGTTTGTGAGAATAATATCGCCAGGATTCAGCTCTTCTCTGGAGAAGAACTTTGTCAGTACAGTATTCAGGCAAGGTCCCAGACAGTTCAGATGAATCGGTACGTTAGCACCTTCAGAAAGCATCTGACCTTTATCATCAAAGATTGCGGAAGAGCAGTCCATCATTTCTTTAACGATGGTGGAGTAGGAGCTGCGCACCATTGTAACAGTCATCTGCTCAGCAACGCTTCGAAGCGCATTATTAACGACTTCCAATAAAATTGAATTAGTAGCCATTTTTTCTCCTCCTTACTTCTTGTTTACATTTGTATACATGATAATGTTCTGCATTGCATCCACTTCGGCATGGTGGCCAGGATATACAACTACAGTAGCACCCATTTCACCGATAACTGCAGGGCCCTGAATTACTTCGCCAACTTCCAGAGTGTCACGTTCATAAATAGGAACAGTATGTTCAACACCCTTGAATACAGCAGTACCAATCATCTGAGTTTCCTTCTTCTCACGCTTTGCAGCAGAAGCACTGGATACTACGTCCGGCTTTACGAAGGAACCGATTGCACTTACACGGTAGTTTACGAATTCAATAGGGTCTTCCTTCATGCAGTGGCCATAAGCCTGCTTGTGCAGTTCATGGAAGCCATCAACCAAATCTTCAATAACCTGTTCAGTTACTTCGCCAGCTGGCATTGGAACACTGATTTCGAAAGCCTGACCGAAGTAACGCATATCGCATGTACGTACCAGCAGACGGTCTTCTTCAGCGACTTCCTGTTCTTCCAGACTTGCGATACCCTGTTCATCCAGCTTCTTGTAAATTTCATCCAGCAGCTGTGCATTTACCTGTTCTCTTGTCAGAAGCTTAGTATGTACGCAGTCAGCCTTGATGTCAGACAGAACCAGACCCATCGCACTGAATGTACCAGGGGAATAAGGAACGATTACCTTTTCCATTTCCAGTTCTTCAGCGATTGCACCTGCATGCATACCACCGCCGCCGCCATAGCAAACCAGAGCGAATTCACGCGGGTCATAACCCTTCTGTACGGAAATCAGCTTAATCGCACGGAGCATATTGGAGTTAACAACGTCCAGAATACCTTCAGCAGCCTGCATAACGGTGATGCCCATAGGCTTAGCGATATGTTCATCAATTACTGCCATGGTCTTTTCCAGAGCATTGTCCAGGTTTTCTTCAAAGATTTCAGGTCTGATGTGACCGGTAACCAGATTTGCGTCAGTTACAGTAGGTCTGTCGCCGCCACGGCCATAACATACAGGACCAGGGTCAGCACCGGCAGATACCGGACCAACTTTCAGTGCACCGCCGCGGTCTACGTAAGCGATGGAACCGCCGCCTGCACCGATGAAGGACAGGTCTACAGACGGAACGGAAATTGGATATCCTTCAATATGGCTTTCTGTAGTGAACTTGATAATATTGTCCTGAATCAGAGCTACGTCAGTGGATGTACCGCCGATGTCGAAGGTAATCAGGTTCTTTTCACCCATCATCTTTGCCAGATAATTTGCTGCGATGATACCTGCGATTGGACCAGAGTCAGCAACAGCTACAGGCTTGCTCTTCGCTACATCGAATGTCATTACACCTGCATTGGACTGCATCATATAAAGGTCTGCACCAATCTGTGCGTCTTCCATATGCTTTTCAAAGTCCATAATATGAGAAGCCATGTTCGGCATCATGTATGCGTTGATTACAGTTGTGGAAGTTCTTTCGTATTCACGGAACTGCGGATTGATATCAGCAGATGCAGATACAAAGCCTTCAGGCCATGCCTGCTGCAGTACTTCCTTAACCTTCATTTCGTGTTCTGGATTTGCATAGGAATGCATGAGGCAAATGCCTACGGATTTAATATTTTTCGCACGAAGCTCCTCAACGATTGCAGGAATTTCGTCCAGATTCAGAGGTTCTGTTTCTTTTCCCTGGAAATTCATTCTTCCGGAAATTTCAAATCTCAGGTTACGCTTAACCAGAGGTTCTGTCACATCCATCTGAATATCGTAAATATTTTCTCTGCGGTAAGGACGTCCGATTTCCAGAACATGTTTGAATCCTCTTGTGGTAATCAGTGCAGAAGCTTCACTTTCCTTCTGCGCAATCATATTAACCACGATAGTAGTACCATAAACGAGCTCATCAATTTCATCGTTACGCAGTCCGCTCACCTTCACGATTTTTTCGATGCCGTTCATGATACCGTCCATTAACGCTTTCGGCGTTGTTGGTGTCTTGGCGTAATACATACGTCCAGTTTCTACATTGGTCAGTACCACGTCGGTATTAGTTCCACCGGTGTCAATGCCTAATCTGTACATAAAATATTTCCTCCTATCGTTTTAAATATTGATTTTTACGATATTAAATACTGAATAAATGTATATATATTGTTTTTTCAGCACTTTATCCCCCGTATTTGTCATTATACTTGGATATACACCCCTTGTAAAATATCATTTACCGTGATATAATATCGAAAATTCAGATAATTAAACCGAGGTGTTATTTATGAATAAATTAGAAATCGATGCGTTTCTGTCTGTATGCCGTCACAAGAATATTTCTAAAGCTGCAGAGGAGCTATTTATCAACCAGTCTTCACTGAGTACACGGATTAAAATGCTGGAGGACCGTCTGGGCTGTCCCCTTCTGCTCCGCAGCAAAGGCAAGCGTGAAATCACCCTTACTGCAGAGGGCCAGTCTCTTTATGATTTGGCACTTCAGTATCAGGATATTGTGGATAAAATGGTGTCCGTAGGAAAAGGCAATGTAGCCGATGAACTTCGTATTTCTGCGATTAACAGCGTGGGAAATTATCTTATGCCTCCTGTATTCCGCCGTTTCATCGAAACACATCCCCATATTCAGCTTACAATCCAGGACATGGAGGCTGAAATGGCCTGCTCCAGTATTATCCGCGGGAAAACTGATATGGCCTTCTCTACCGGAAAGGTGGAAACAGATCAGATTGTAGCCACACCATTTATGCGCGAACCATTTGTTGTTATCTGTTCTGAGGATTCTGACTATCCGGAAAAGGTTACTTTGCAAGATCTTCCCGTATGGGATGAAGTTTACATCAAATGGTCTGCAGAATACCGGTTCTGGCACCAGTCCGTTTTTGGTGATGCACAGCACCAATTCGAACTGGAGCTGATGGGTCAGATTGCCCTCTTTGTATCCATGCCTGGTAAATGGGCAATCGTTCCAAAAAGTATAGCAAACCATTTCTGTACATATGCCAATCTGCGGCAGTGCACTCCAGACTTCCATATTCCAAACCGTTCTATTTATATTCTGCGTCATCGTGATAAAGCAGAAAGCGTCTGCATACACTATTTCATCGATACGTTGAGAGAAGTTCTTTTTGATCAGTACGGTGACTGTTTCACTATTTAATTTATCTCTCCATGCAAGTCTGCCATTGACTTTTTGATATCAAAATGATATCATTTTTACAATAAATACATTTCATCAGGGGGAGGAAATAAATATGAACGAAAAGATTTTGACTGGTAAGAAAAATGGTATGCTCATGCTGCTTCTGATTCTGGCACTCTATGTAGTGGCAATTCTGGGAATTGTGGTGACCGTATCCTTTGGAGGATATTATCTGCCGCCGGTACTGACAATCGGAATTCTGGCAATATGCGTCATCTGGATTGCCCTTGGATGGATTCTGCTGATCGGTCTGAAGGTACTGAAACCGCAGGAAGCACTGGTGCTCACCCTGTTCGGTAAGTATGCAGGTACGCTGAAGGGCGAAGGCTTTTACTTCGTGAATCCGTTCTGTACTGCAGTAAACCCTGCTGCCAGAACCAAGCTTTCTCAGAGTGGTGACGTGGCACGTAAGGGAGATCTGGCAGAAGCTGCGGCCGCAGTATCCAATGGCGGTGAAGCTGCCGGCAAAAAGGTTTCTCTGAAAATCATGACCTTAAATAATGCGCGTCAGAAGATTAATGACCGTCTCGGCAATCCGATTGAAATCGGCATCGCAGTTATGTGGCGTGTGACTGACACCGCAAAGGCTGTCTTCAATGTAGACAACTACAAGGAATACCTGTCTCTCCAGTGTGACAGTGCCCTCCGCGACATCGTAAAGATTTACCCTTACGACGTAGCGCCAGGCATCGATACCACCGGTGACGGCCAGGCAGATGAAGGAAGCCTGCGTGGTTCCAGCGAAGTGGTTGCCGAAAGAATCCGCGACGAAATCCAGAAGAAAGTTGCTGAAGCAGGTCTGGAAATCATTGAAGCCCGTATCACCTACCTGGCATATGCTCCTGAAATCGCCGCAGTTATGCTGCAGCGTCAGCAGGCATCTGCCATCATCGATGCGAGAAAGATGATTGTTGACGGTGCTGTAGGCATGGTGGAAATGGCTCTCGAAAAGCTCAGTGAAAACGATATCGTAAACTTGGACGAAGAAAGAAAGGCCGCTATGGTGTCCAACCTGCTGGTTGTGCTTTGCGGAAACAAAGACGCCCAGCCGATTGTGAACAGCGGAAGCTTATATTAAATCATGGCTGAAAAAGCAAAGAAGCAGATTCCTCTGCGTGTCTCCGAAAAACTGTATAATCAGCTTGCTGCCTGGGCAGAGGATGATTTCCGCTCTATCAATGGGCAGATTGAGTACCTGCTGACCGAGTGTGTACGTCAGAGGAAGAAAAACGGAAAATACGTTTCCGAGTACCTTGACGAGCCTATCGAACTGGATATTGAGTAAACGAAAAAGGAGTGAACTGATTCACTCCTTTTTATTATTCTTCATCCTCCAGAATTTTGAAATCAATCTGCCGCTCTGAAGGCCGGCTGTCCATGACACGGATCCGAACCTTCTCACCCATCTGGTACGGGCGGCGGAGATCTCTGGCAAAAGCCATTCCCTCAATGGTATTGGCCAGCTCCACATATACACCGAAATCGGTAACACCACTGACGATACCATCAAATTCATCACCAATATGGTTCACCATATACTGTGCCTTCTTCAGCTTTTCCACTTCCCGCTCCAGCTCCTGCGCCTGCCGCTCTGTCTGAGAGGAAATCTCAGAAGCAGTCTGCACATCAGCAGAATATTTAGCCAGAAGTTCCGGTGTCATTTTGCCATCAAGATGTGCCTTGATAATCCGATGAATCATCAGGTCCGGATAGCGTCGGATTGGTGATGTGAAATGACAGTAATACTGGAAAGCCAGCCCAAAATGTCCATCACAGGCCGGACTGTAATATGCTTTTTTCATTGTACGCAGAATCACACGGCTGACGATGGCTTCATAAGGTTCTCCCGCCAGACTGTCAATGATAGTCGCCAGATTTTTCGGATGAACATTCTCAGGACTTCCCTTCAGATTAATGCGGAAATTAGCCAGATATTTCTTCAAATCCGTCAGCTTTTCTGTATCCGGCTTCTCATGAACACGGTACACGAACGGCGATTCCATCCAGAAGAAATGTTCCGCCACCGTTTCATTGGCCGCCAGCATGAATTCCTCTATAAGGCGGTTCGCAGTTCTGCGTGGCTCAATCTCGATACGGACCGGTGTCTCATATTCATCCACCTCAATGACCGCCTCTTCCAGATCGAAGTCAAGGCTTCCTTTCTGCTTTCTCTTTTCCCGCAAAATCTCTGCCAGCTGGCCCATCAGTTTTATCTCAGTCAAAATGTCCTCATGGAGTCTGCTCTGCTCCGGATCATCATATTCCAGAATATCAGATACGTCATCATACACAAGGCGCGCACAGGAATGAATCACAGACTTACTGATGTCGTGATTTACAATCGTTCCTTCCCCATCGATTTCCATAAGGCAGGACAGAGTCAGACGGTCTTCATTCGGATTCAGGCTGCACATTCCATTGGAGAGAACCCTTGGAAGCATTGGAACTACACGGTTTACCAGATATACACTGGTTCCCCGCTTCAGAGCTTCCCTATCCAGCGGTCCGTCTTCAGCCACATAATGCGTCACGTCGGCAATATGAACTCCCAGCAGGAAGTTGCCGTTTGGCAGCTTGTGAACGGAAACCGCATCATCAAGGTCCTTGGCTGTCGGTCCGTCAATGGTGAAGATTTTTTCTCCTCGCAGGTCCAGACGGCCGCCCAGATCAGACGGAGTGATTGGTGCTTTGGCTGCATGTTTTGCTTCGGCATTGGCACGGCTTGGGAAAGTCTCAAAAAGTCCATACTGACGGATCAGTCCGCTGATATCGCCTCCCACCTGGCCGGCTCTTGCAATGATTTCCGTTATTTTTCCTTCTGCACGGCTGAATTTATCGGGATACCTGGTGATGCGGGCAACTACCTTGTCCCCATTCTGGGCACTTCGCGCCAGTTCCTTCTTTATAAATACATCATCCGTGTTTTTCCTGTCATCAGGTACAACAAAACCGAACCGTCCGTTGTCCTGGAAGGTTCCTACCACTTCGCTGTATTTTCTTTCGAGGATTTTTGTTATGATTCCCTCTTTCGACCGGGTGCAAAGATATTCCGGCAGCAGGTCTGCTTCCACCAGGTCACCGTTCATGGCACCCAGCATATTGGCGGGACCAATAAAGATATCCTCGCCCTCTTCCTGACGGACGAAACCGAATCCTCTTGCATGTTTTTCTATAATGCCTGTTACAGGCTCAATTCTTTTCATTTTCTTACTCATACCTATATCATAATGCAAAAGGGGCGGCTCCGCCACCCCTCTTTCATAAAAAAAACGAAGTATTAATTCATATTGCTCCCGTTATTTTTCTTTCCGTTTTCGTCTTCACCGTCCAATGCATCCCGTACATCATCGGTCACATCTTCAGCTCCGTCACGGATATCTTCGCCCAGGCTTCCGCCTTCATCACCCAGAGGGCCGTTATCAGAACGGTCATCATCCAGACGGTCATTATCCAGACCATCGTCAGTCATTCCATCGTTATGATTGTTATCATTTGTCAGATTGTCATCTGCATTGTTTGGTGTCTGACTCAGATCGTCTGTTCCATCATTTCTGCCGCATCCTGTTAATGTCATAATACCAAATGTCAGCAGCATAATCATGATAACTGCAGTTACTTTTCTCTTCATGAGCTTGCTCCTTTCTACTATTCATGTGAATGTTCTCATGGATAGTTTGAATCCTTTCTCATGAAAATATACAGAAGAAATGTATTCTGACAATACAAAAAACGGAGAAGATGAACTCTTCTCCGTCAAATGCATGCTTTGGTAAATGGATTATTCTTCGTCTGCTTCTACAGCTTCAGCTTCCATAGCCTGCTTGATGCTCAGGCTGATTCTCTTTCTTTCGGTATCGATTTCCAGAATCTTAGCTGCAACTGCCTGTCCGATTTCCAGTTCTTCAGCAATGTTGGTAACTCTCTTGTTAGCAACTTCAGAGATGTGTACCAGACCGTCCAGACCAGGTTCCAGTTCAACGAATGCACCGTATTCCTTAATCTGTACAACCTTACCTTCTACAACCTGACCAATTTCGTAAGTTTCATTGATCACAGTCCAAGGTTCAGGCTGAGTCTGCTTCAGGCCTAAAGAAATCTTACCCTTTTCAGCGTTCATCGACAGAATCTTAACCTTACCGGTATCACCAATCGCCAGAACTTCCTGTGGGTGCTTCAGCTTACCCCAGGAGATTTCGGAGATGTGCAGTAAACCGTCGATGCCGCCCAGGTCAACGAATGCACCGTAATCAGTGAATCTCATTACAGTACCTTCAACAACATCATCAACGTTCAGACCGTTCCAGATAGCATCCAGCTTCTTCTGCTTTTCTTCTGCCAGCACAACCTTGTGGGAGAATACAGCTCTGCCTCTCTTCTGGTCAACTCTTGTGATTCTAACATCCAGTTCCTGACCCATGAATTCGTCAGCATTTTCAACATACTTGTCGGATAACTGGGACAGAGGAATGAAGCCGGAAACTTCCTTGTAAGCAGCGATTACGCCACCATTCACCTGTTTAACAACCTTAACGGTGATAACAGTCTTATTTTCGGAAGCTTCGATGATTTCACCCCAGTGTTCATTTACTTCTAACTTCTTCTTAGACAGTAAGATTCCACCGTCGCCGTCATCAGTCTTGATAACTTTAGCCTGGATTTCATCGCCTTCGTTGAATAAATCTGTCAGCTTCTGGTCTCCTTCCAATGTTACTTCTTCTCTAGGAATAATTCCATCCTTTTTGCATCCCATGTTAACGATGATTTCTTTTTCAGTAACCTGGTGTACCTTTCCGTTAACAGTTTCGCCTACTCTAGGCAGTCTTAAGGACTTTTCAATGTCTTCCATTAAGTCCTGCATGTTCATTTCAGTGATAATTTCACTCATGGTAGCAATAACCTCCTCTATTACGCATTCGGGCGTCGATGCACCCGCTGCAATACCTATTTTATTACATTTTTCGAGTTTCTGCAATGGTAAATCTTCTATTTTTTCAACAAAAAAGCTGTTTTCACAGAATTTTTTTGAAATCTCCCACAACTTGCGGGTATTGGAGCTGTCTCTGCCCCCAATAATTACCATTGCATCACTTTCTCCGGCGAGTTTCACACAGCTGTTCTGTCTGTCAGCTGTGGCACTGCAGATGGTATTTTGGATGGTCATCTGCTTTCCTTTTGCTTCGAGAGCAGACGCAACTGCATCAAGAGTCTCTTTCTTTATGGTAGTCTGGCAAACCAGGAACAGATTGTCCGCCTCGATGGCATCAGCTTCTTCCACGGTTGCTACAATAATAGCTTCATCATTGCACCATCCGGAAATGCCGCGCACTTCAGGATGATTTCTGTCCCCTACAATAACTACCTGATACCCCTTACTGCGTGCCTCCTTTGCCAGTGCATGTATTTTGCTGACAAATGGGCAGGTTGCATTGATTACGTTCACACCTTTGGACTCTGCTTCCAGGAAGAAACGCTCCGGCTCACCATGAGACCGGACAATTACCGTATCCCCTTCTTTCACTTCATCCAGACTTGTAATAATCTGTGCACCTCTGGCCGCCAGATCATCGGTTACGAAACGGTTATGAATCAGCGGCCCGCAGGTATAAATGGTACGTCCCCCGCTAAGTGCAATCTGCTCCTCTGTTTTATTGATGGCCCGCTTTACACCAAAGCAGAACCCGCTGTTCTCAGCCCTTTTTATTTCCCGAACTTGCATATGATTTCTCCAGACTGTCTAAAAATTTCTTAAATGATCCTTCTGATCCGTTTTCTGTAGGACGGTAATATTTCACACCCTCTGCCTCCAGATTGTTCGGCAGATACTGCTGTGCCACATAACCTCCATAAGCATGCGGATACTTATATTCCAGTCCGTATCCCAGCTTGGATGCACCCAGATAGTGAGCATCCTTCAGGTGCGGCGGCACATCGTCGATTTTGCGGCTCCGCAGGTCGTCCATTGCTGCATTATACGCAGCAATACAGGAATTGGACTTGGGCGCTGCCGCCAGCAGAATCACCGCCTGACTCAGGTTAATGGCAGCTTCCGGCATGCCCACCATATGAGCAGCCTGTACGCATGATGTAACGATGGAAATGGCTGAAGGATATGCCATACCGATGTCTTCACTTGCAATAACCAGCAGGCGCCGGCCAATCATCTGAATATCGGCACCTCCGTCCACAAGCCTTGCAAAATAATGAATGGCAGCATCCGGATCGCTGCCGCGGATGGATTTCTGCAGGGCAGACAGCAGATTATAGCGGTCATCTCCCTTATCATAAAATCCGATCTTTCTCTGCATGGCTTCCGCCACGATTTCTTTCGTGATGGTCTGTCCGTCATTCAGGTTGTCCACAATAAAGCCAACCGTATCCAGTGTCACGCGGGCATCCCCGTTGGCCAGATTTGCCAAAACCCTGAGGGCGTCCTCTTCATATTTAATATTCAGATTGCCGAATCCTCTCTCCCGGTCTTCCAGTGCGCGCCGGGCCAGTTTCATCAGGTCTTCCGGTGTATGTCTGCGGAATTCATAAATGTTTCTGACTCTGCTGATGACTGCATTATTCACAGCAAAATACGGGTTCTCAGTGGTGCTGCCGATAAATCGGATTACGCCCTCTTCCAGTGCTTTCAGAAGAGAGTCCTGCTGCAGTTTGTTCCACCGATGGAACTCGTCAATATATACATATGTAGTTTTCTGTTCCAGTCCGAAAAACTTCAGTCTGGCCTGATCCAGCAATTCTTTCAGTTCCTTAGTCCCGGAAGTAGAAGCATTGATTTCACAGAAATCCCCATCCATTTCCCTGGCAATAATTCTGGCCAGGGTTGTCTTTCCAGTACCGGACGGACCAAAGAAAATAGCGGATTCAAAAGTTCTGTTTTTTATGGAATTATAAAAGAGTGAGCCCGGGTACATGAAATGTTCCTGGCCCACAAAATCGTCCAGAGTGGCTGGTCTCATTCTGGTTGACAGTGGTATCATCGCTGCTGTTTCCCCTCAAAATATTTTCGGCGGCTGCACCGGTCCGGCTGAGTTCATTTTACTTAAATGATGCTATAAACACATCCTGCACACTGTTTTGCGGCAGAGATGCCAGTGCTTCCAGTGCTTTTTCTTTCGTAGAAAGGATCGGTCCGATTACTTTATAAATATCCTCTTCTTTAATGATTTCCGTAGTAATTCCGCTGCTTTTCAAACTGTCTGCCAGGTCCTGTGCAGCATCCTCCGTGGAAAAAGCACCAAACTGCAGGGCATAACCCTTCTCCAGCCCGGCAGAAGCTTCTGTATCATCCGTATCCTTCTTTTCTTTCTTATCCTTTTCGCCGGATTCTTTTTCCTTTTCGTCACTGGCCGCTCTGGCAGGACTTTCACCCGCATCATAGCCAATCAGCGGTCCCACCACAAAACGTGCAGTGAGAAACCCAAGGAAAACCGCCAATACTATTATACCAAGAAACGTACCGAATTTCATCCTTGAATTTTGAGAAGTACTTTTTCTTTTTCGAATTTTTCTCCGTGTAGGCTGTCTCTTCATATTCCCGCCCCCAATACCAGTTTTCATACACTATTTTATGAAACGGTAAGAAGAATATTCCTGCAGGTCCAGAATCATCCTGTCCAGCGCACCCATAATTCTATATGCCGAATGAGGCTGGTCCATCCAGTGCTGCTGAAATTCGGACAGTACATCCGTTTGAGGTGTTTCCGCCAGTCTTTTCAAACTTTCCGTAAAAAGATGAAGTCTCCGGAATAATGCAATTTCCCTGCTGTCCGGAATGCACAGCAGGCGTACATGACCATCTGCACCAATCCAGACAGTATCGGGAGAAATAACAAGCTGTTCCGGATACCACATCCAGTCACCGGCTGCAGTGAGCTGCTGAATCAGTTCTTTCAATATTCCAAGGCACTGTATGACGGTCAATGTCTTAACTGCTCTCAGCGGTTGGTATCCTTCTGTTCTGAAGCAGATATGCACTATCTCTCCCTGAACCGTTACATCAGCAGAAAAGAATGCGGGACATTCAGAACGGGCAAGCCGATGGATCTTTCCTGGCCAGGAAAAGCGTGATAACGGTACTGCAATATGTTTTTTCTCTGCAATTCTTTTCACTGTATTCCTCCTCCGCAGAGCTGACATGGTGTAAACCCCTGACTCTCCGCTTCCTCCAGATCCATGGTCCATCCGGCGTTGCCGTCTTCTTTCTGCTGCTGAACTATTCCGCAGGCAGTTTTATGAAAACGTTCCCCATACTTGGGATAGATGACCACATCATGTGAGGTTCCCCCCTGCATAAAAGCAGCAGCATCAAGAGGAGAAGCATCCTGAAGCGAACCTGTAAAAGCTCTTGCCATCAGCTTTTCCTCAAACATAACTTGACCACCAATTCCCGAAGCGTAAAACACACGAAAGGAAGCTTCGGCCGTCAGGCTGATCAGGTCTTCCACTCCACCGCTTCGATACCCGCTCCGCACTGATTTAATATGAAAATCTCCAAGCTGTGGACATTGTTCTGCAACTTCAGCTTCCAGACTTCTGCAAAGGGAAACAGTATTCAAATTTGAACTCTCTGATAATAAATGTTTCTTAAGCTGGCAGCTTGACGCAAATCCAATGGTTTCACATGCCGCAATGATATTAACAATCATCGCAAGAGCTAAAGAAGCCAGAATCATAACGGGCAGGGTCAGCGTTGCTTCCACCATGTAGCTGCCTTTTCGATTATTCGTCTTCCACTTCTCTTTCGTATGTTTCTTCAAACAGATGCTCCTTATTATTTACAATAAAATTGTACCTCAAACCGATGTAGTAATCCTGTATTCTGAAATAGTCACAGTACAGATACTTCATGTTAATCTGAATCAGGTCCATTGCCCGCAGGATTCTGATCCTTTCCGGCACAGTGTTCATCAGAATCCGCAGATAATCTTCGTACTCCGCACCTTTCATAGATTCAGGCTGTATATATCGCCTCGTTTCACCGTCCGTATTTTCTTCTGACCGTGCCTGTCCAACCGCATTTTCCAGTGAAAGTGCCCAGTTACTGTCATCTTTCAGCAGAGCCACCGGCTTCTGGTCATACAATATGGCCATATCATTTTCAGCTTCTGCAAAGGCCCAAAGCTCAAGGAGAACACCCTGAGTAAGAACAGCTTCCGGTCCCGGTGACATCACAGCTGCCAGAGTCATTGCTGCCTCCCTCTTTTCAGGACAGCTGTACAGGTATGTAAGATTCAGCATATTCCGCAGCAGAATCAGTTTCTGTCTTATTTTCTTTCTTGCAATTTCATCGTCGGCTTTTCCGCAGAGAATATATTCGATTTCATTTCTGAAAAAAGTATCCGTTAAGCTTTCTCCACCGCAGTAATGGCGAAAATAGGTAAAAATGTACTGATTCACCGCTGCAGACTCTGTCACTTTCTGCAGACCGGAACCGGTTTTGATAGTTTCTGCGGCAGAAGAAATATCAATTTCTTCTCTGCTGCCCTTCGATGGCAGATTGTCCAGAATCCATCTGCTGGTTATAGAACGCTTACCAAAGGGGATTTCCGTGTCCTGTACTGCCGGCTGGAGCACATCGGGTCGGTTGCCTGCCAGTACAGCCTGTTTCATCTGCCTTTTCAGATTGTCCGGTTCTGCCAGACTGTATCCTTCCAGACTGCAGCTGCTGCCTTCATAGCGGATATAGGATTTATCACGAAAAGAATACTCCGCATACTGATTCAGCTTTTCTTCAACCATAGCCTGTTCTCCAAAATAGGCATACAGTCCATACCGATCCTGCAGATTAACATCATATTCCGCCAGAATACTGGTGCCCCAGAGTCTTCCAAAATGATCTGCAGATGCGGAAACAGCTTCCCGGGCAGATACAGTAATCACTGCCCACACCAGAATCATCAGAGAACTGAAAATCATCAGAACAAATACGGTAAAAGAGCCTTTGCGGTTTTTCACTTTCCCTGTACCTCCCCGGCAGCATGAGCAATACTGTCCTTCATCCGCAGAATCGTAACTTCCTGCATCTGGTACAGCTCATCCCGCTGAACCGCATGATTTTCTATCTGCTCCGTAAGATTAATATAAAAAGTCATCATCAGGCAGACCAGTGCAGAAAAAATAAGGATTGTTACAGGAAGTACCATGGTGGCCTCTACAACCTGGCTTCCCTTCCGGTTAAAATTTGGCATTGGACAGTGACTGGAAGGTATTGTCCACAAAGCTTCCAATCTGACTTTTGAATACAAGTCCCAATGCGACTGCAATAGCCACAAGAATGGCAACCTGGACCATTTCCATTCCCCGTTTATTGCCCAGCCCCAGTTTCCTCAAAATATTCATTTCTTTCACCTCACATTTCTTAAAGCTGCAGCATAGCCGGTGCTGCGGTGACAAGAAGCAGCGCCATCATCAGAATTCCAAGTGGAAAGCTCATCTTACTTTCTCCCACACGCATCCGTTCCAGACATGTCCGCTTCCGTTCCTGCCACAGCACTTCACTTTCTTCTGCAAGCCGTTCCCACAAATCTGTACCTCGGTTCTGATTTTCCAGCATGATGCTGCTGATTCTGGCCACTTCCTTAACGCCGCAGCTTCTTCCAAAAGAGCTGAACAGTCGGATTGGATTTTCACCGTTTTTTTCTGATTTCAGCTTAATCCTGCAGACTTCTTCCATAAAATAATTTTTCTGTTTTTGCGGAATCGTACTGTATCCTTCCGCCGTACGGAAAAAGGCATCCTGCAGTGTCATACCGCTGTTCATCAAAAGAAGGATTCGGCTCAGAAAACCGGGAAGGCAGTTCAGACAGTCCTGATGCCTTGTTTCTGCGGCTTCGTTTTTACCTGATAATTTAAAATTCAAACCGATTCACCCTTTCCATCATCAGGCATGCCAGCCCAATTAAAATCAGAGCTGCCGTACTTATCATCTTTCCCTGTAAAGAGGCCGTCAGCGGCAGAAGATATTCCGGAGACAGAATCTTCAGAAACAGAAGGACTGCAAAAGGAGAACCCATGACAATCCGGCTCTCTAACTTTTTCTGAGCCATAAGGGACTTCAGTTCCCGCTCAAGTGCAATACGGTCACCGATTACCATGGCCGCTCTGTTTACTGCCTGCACCAGATTGGCTCCGGATCCTTTGCAGCTTTCGTATACCCCCGCAAAATCTGAAACATCCGTAAGCCCGCTCCGCTGTGCAAAATCCTTCAGAACGTCTACGTCCGAAGTATTGCTTTCTTTCATGCAGCGTACCATATTTCCAAGCTCCCTGATTATCAAATCCTCTTCTGAATATGTGCCATTCCAGAATGTAATGGACTCTTCCAAAGCCTGGCCCATACTCCGGCCAACCGATACGGATGATGCTATGGAATACAGCACATCTCTGAACTGGAGAAGCAGTATCTGCCTCCTCTGCTCTATCTGCCGTTTTTTATAGTAAGGAACCATAAAGAACCCGGTCAGAGTTAAGACAGATGCAATCCTCAAACTGTCATAAAAAAGCCATCCTACCGCCAGTCCACCTAAAAGCGAGCAGAACGTAAGAATCAGAATATCTTTAAAGGACAAATCCCATTTCCCGTAATCGACAAACATGGTTTCCTCCTTTCAATTCTGCTTTGCTCTTCTGCATCAGCAGGTTTTCAGTCTTTCGGAACATGCCGTTTTCATCGCGGTTCATCAGAGGATTGAGTACATACCTGCCATTTTCATACCCTGCAACCTCGCAGATTTCCACGACCCGCCGCATACCATCATCCATCCTTTCCAGGTGAACCATGATATCAAGGGCACTGGAAATCTGTGAACGCACTGCCTCCATATCAAGGGACATGGCCATCATATACAGAGTTTCCAGCCGCTGAAGCATTCCTCGGACAGAGTTTCCATGTCCGGTACTCATGCCGGAATGACCGGTATTCATGGCCTGCAGCATATCCATTACTTCCTCACCGCGGACTTCCCCCACGATAATCCGATCGGGCCGCATACGCAGACTGGCCTTAATCAGCTGTGCCATTGTTACCTGCCCCCTGCCCAGAGTATTAGCATTGCGGCACTCCATATGAACGATATTTTCCACATTGGAAAGCTTCAGCTCACTGGAATCCTCCACAATGATAATCCGTTCTGCAGGTGGGATATAATCTGCCAGTGCGTTGAGGAATGTGGTCTTTCCCGAAGAGGTTCCCCCACTGACAAAAATATTGTACCCGCAGGCAGTCAGACATTCCATCAGCGCCGCACCCATATGGGTAATGGCACCGCCTTCAATCAGGCTTGGCATGGTCATATAAGAAGATGAAAATCTTCGGATTGTCAGAACCGGACCATTGACGGCGACGTTTTTATAGACACCGCTGACTCTGGATCCATCCGGCAGCCGGGCATCCACAATAGGTTGAAGTTCATTGATTTCTCTGTGGACCTGTGCCGCAATACTGCGCATGATTTCCTCCAGTTCCTCAACCGAGTCGAACGACATGTGGCACCGCTGCAGCCTGCCTTCCCGTTCCATGAAGATGTGACAAGGACCATTAACCATAATTTCCGTCACCAGCGGGTCCTCCATCAAAGGCTGCAGAATTCCAAGCCGGCTCCGGGTTTTATGAAAAATTTTGTGTACAGCCTCTTCCAGCTCCGTAACGGTAAACCGTGCTGCTTCAGGATCCCGAAAAATCAGGTTTTCAATGCAGGCAAGAGCGTCCTCATCTCCCGCAAAGTCTCCCATTCCCAGATGCTCCCGTGCCTCTTTCAGTTTGCGTTCCATAAAAGTTTTCATATTTCAGTTTTATTCCTTTTCTGTAAGTTTTTCACATCTTACCTGCATAATAAAACAGCTGCAAAGATTTTGCAACTGTTTTGTTTCGTCAAAATCAGGCAGAAAGCTCCAGATTTCAACACTTTTCGACCATCGTCACCACATTTCGACAGATTTCCCCACGTTTTCCAACAGCCACTCCGAAAAAATTTTTATTCCTGCTGCATAGGATTTGCTCAGTACAATCTCCACTTTTCCTGCATCATCAGTCACAAAACTTTCTCCATCGTCAACCAGCTCCATGATAATTTTTTTCTGCCGTCTTTCTTCTTCCTGTTCAGAAAGCGCCTCCAGCCGGTTTTCAAGCCCACGGTTCTGAATAACCAGCTGAAGTTCTTCAGACCTGCGTTCCGGTTCACCATCCGTTCTGCGGTATGCAGTTCTGCAGTCCAGAAGATTATCCACCAGAATCCGCAATGCTCCGGGAACATCCATGTCCCCAGTTCCAAAATCAACAAGAATCCAGTCATATTCTTCCTGTTCTGCACAGAGATAAAGAAACTGCAGCTGCTCTTCTTCCGACATAAACCCCGGTACAGCTCCGCCGCTGCCCCAGTTCAGATATTCCATGCCAGTGTAATCACTGCTTACATATTCACTGAAATGAAAGGGTCTCCCATTCCGCATCCGGTAAAACAGCTCCAGCCCCTTTCTTTCTGCCGTATTTTCAGCTTCCATATCTCGACGATAAAGGAGACTCCCATCCCTTGGAGTGAACGGCAGATACAGTACCCGTTCACCGTAGGCTCCGCTGAGCATGCGCCCTGCTGCAAGGGCCAGTGATGTTGTGCCTGCACCGCCCCATAGGCTGCGGAAAATTACGGTACATGTTTTCCCATTATCTTTTCCTGTGCCGATGGTTCTCTCCTCAAACTCATCTGTGCATCCTGCGCATTCGTCCCGGTATCTGCGTACAGCCTCATCGATCCGGCTGCTGATCTGACTGATTCTGCAGGTATCCTCATCTGCCCGTATCACCCTGTAAGGCTCAAAACATGCCGTCAGACCCTCGTTTTCTGCAAAATCAGTAACCAGTACCTCCCATCGGTTCTCCAGGGCATTTTCGTACTTTGCCCCTGCAATTTCAATGCAGTAAGGCCTGTCCAGCAAGGACATCCCCCTGACCAGGTCTGCTGCAAAACCCGGATTTTCTACTGAAACAGCGATTGTTACAGGTTTCATGTTTTCCTCACTTTCCCTGTTTCCCTCTGCAGATTCAGCTTATTATTTTTTACATTTTCTGTCAATCTCTTTTTCCTGTTTTTCTGACAGTTCCCGGAGTTTCTTCAGTGCCTGATGAAGGCTTCCCACCTCATCAATCAGACCGATTTCTACGGCTTCCGGTCCGAAAAGCAGGGTTCCCACATCATTGGCCATATTGGTGGTGCAGTTCATTTTCTCATCAATTACACTTCGTTCTGCCTTTGAATGCTCTACTATAAAATCAACTACCCTGTCCTGTGTCTTCTTCATATATTCAAATGTAGGTTCGGCAGTAATTACTGTCCCGGAAGTCCGGATTGGGTGAAGTGTCATGGTTGCGGATTTTGCCACGAAGGAGTAATCTGCCGACACCGCCAGCGGAATCCCGATACTGTGCCCGCCGCCGATAACCAGCGATACCGTAGGCTTGGAAATGCCCGCTACCAGCTCCGCCAGCGCAAGGCCCGCTTCCACGTCGCCGCCCACCGTATTCAGCAGAAGCAGGAGACCCTTTATCTCCGGATTTTCTTCTACGGCAATCATCTCCGGAATCAGATGCTCGTACTTTGTAGTCTTGTTTTCAGGTGTAAGAACAGTATGGCCTTCCACACAACCGATGATATTCAGATACTGAAAATCGCTTCGGAACTGGTTTCCGCTGGACAGCATGCCAAGTTCTCTGATCAGGTCGGCAGTCCCGCTTTCATCCGGCTTTCTTTCATTGCCCCTGTCCTTTTCTTTCGGTTCGCTCATAATTATCTCCTTACTATCGTAAATTTCAAGTATATTATTCAGCAAAGGAGCCATTTTTATGCGGTTAAGTGAAATCGGAGACAAGGAAATCGTTGATATTACAAAAGGCAGCCTTCACGGAAAACTGTGGGATGCAGAAATGCTCTTTGATGAGCGGAATGGAGTCATTTCCGCCCTGCTGGTGGAAGGATTCCAGAGTTCAGACCGCCACATGCGCGGGGATCTTCAGCTTCCATGGAACTCCATCGTCACCATCGGAGAAGACCTGATTATATTTAAATCCTGAAAACGCCTTGACAATATCGTTGAACGATAATATAATGCAGATAAACAATATCGATGAACGATAAAGGAGCTGTAATACCATGCCAAGAGAAAAATTTCAGACACTGACGGAGCAGATGTTTTATATTCTGCTTTGCCTGCAGAACGAATGCTGCGGTACAGATATCATGACCATGGTTGGCAATATGACCGGCGGCCGGATTCAGATTGGTCCCGGGACCCTGTATACCTTACTGGAAAAATTTCTGAACGCAGACATGATTGAAGAGACGAAAGTGGAAGGCCGCAAACGCAGTTACCGTATCACCGGTGAAGGCCGCAGTGCATTAAATGCTGAATTTCAGCGGCTTACCGTGCTGGCAGACGATTACCGCCGGTTTACTGCTTACCCTGAAGCTGCACTGGCCGTCCTGAAGGAAGGAGGAACTGCCGATGAAACGCAGACTGACCGAAAAGACCGAAAAACGCTGGCGGATGCGTTTTCCGTTTTATGATTTTACGGGCATCGAAAACCATCTGCAGAAGATGGCTGCCCAGGGCTGGCTGCTGAAAGAACGCGGAAATCATAGCTGGGTTTTCGTACGGATTCCCCCGCAAAATCTCACCTTCGCCGTGAGCTATCTTCCGGACCTCTCTGACTATGATCCCCAGCCTACAGACGGTCAGCAGCTCTACTATGAACTCTGTGAATCTGCCGGCTGGGTACTGGTGGCTCAGTGGAACAAGATGCAGATTTTCTGTACAGCCAATCCCGATCCGGTGCCCCTGGAAACAGATCCCGCTTCCCGTCTTGAAACCATCGAAAAAACCATGAACAGGACCATATGGCCCAATCTTCTTTCCATATTTCTGTTGATTTGCGTTCAGTTTTGGAGTTTTTTCAGCCAGCTTGGAAACAACCCTGCCCAGGCCCTGTCCAACCCTGTTACCGTAATGATTCCGGTGGTATTCACTCTGATGCTGCTGATTCATATTTTGGAAGCACTCCCCTATTTTATATGGAGATGCCGGAGCCGGAAGTCGGTGGCTGCAGGCGGTGACATTCTGCCAAGCAGAAGGCGGTTTCAGATACTGACAAACGTTCTGCTTGCACTGGCCGTACTTTGCCTCGTACCCATGCTGCGGGGGGGCCAGCTTTCCATCGGCGGCTTGATTGGAACCATGATTGTGATTGCCGTCCCGATTCTATTTGTAACCTGGATTGCTCTTTCCGTGAAAGAGTACCTGAAAGATCAGAAGACACCGCGGAGAAAGAACCAGGTGATTACCATATCTACTGCCGTTATTGGGACAGCAGCTGCCATCGTATTTATCCTCTACGCTACCATTATGATGATTGTCACTGGGAATATGAGTCTGAATCGTGATGGTGTGGAAACCATTGAAATCCCAATCGGTACGAACAGTGTTTATATGTGGGACATCCATCGGGACACCCTTCCGCTGTATGCAGAAGACCTGGATCCGGTTTCCTACCCGTACTATTCCTATGAAAACGACCGTCAGCAGACGATTCTGGCCTCCTATCAGGATATCCGCCAGGATGCTCCGCCGCACCGCTACGCAGCGGACATAGATGTGCCGCAGATGCAGTACGATATTCTTACCACCCGTTTCCCATGGGTATATGAGTACTGCCTGAATCATGCCCTCAATGACCAGTTTATCACCGAATTTGAGCGGGTTGAATGGAGAAAAACGGATTCCGCTGTCTGGAACTGCAGTCAGGCATGGCAGAGGTATTCCATGGGTGAACCGTCCAGCCGCTGGCTTCTTTCCAATCCGGGCAGTGGCACCCTCATAGATATCACGTTCTACTGGACCCCGACACCGGAGCAGATCCGAATTGCCGGACAGAAGCTTTTTCCTTGATGAATGCGTAATAAAAAACACCCGCAGCCGGTTCTGATTGAATCAGATCTGCTGCGGGGTTTCTTTTTATTTACGTTATAAAATGTTCTTTAAAAAGCTCTTTCTGTGAATCGGCGTGATGCCCTTCTTTTCGATGCCTTCGTAATGCGCTTTCGTACCGTATCCCTTGTTGCTGTCAAAAGCATAGTCCGGATACTGCTGATGATACTCCACCATTTCCCGGTCTCTTGTCACCTTGGCCAGAATGGAAGCTGCCGCAATGGACAGGCTCTTCGCATCTCCCTTAATCAAAGATGTCTGCGGAGTTTCAATATCCTTAATGGTCATGGCGTCGAACAGAATGTGGCTGATTCCTTCTCCCATCTTCTCATAAAGCATACGGTCAGCCTTCTCCACCGCTTCCTTCATAGCCACTTTCGTCGCTTCCAGAATATTGATTTCATCAATCAGATGGTTGTCTGCGCGGCCGATTCCAAAGGCAACTGCTTTTTCCAGAATCACATCATATAAGGCTTCCCTTTTCTTCTCAGACAGTTTCTTGGAGTCATCCACTCCCAGAACATCGAAGTCCTCAGGCAGAATCACGCAGGCAGTCACCACCGGACCAGCCAGGGGTCCGCGTCCAACTTCATCCACACCGGCTACATATTTTGCTCCGGATGCACGAAGATTCCGCTCGTATTCCTGCATGGTTTCCAGCTTTTCCATGAGCATCTGCTGACGCTCCTGCTTCGTCATACCCATTTTTAAGCCTCCAGCTTTTCCAGCGTAATCTGACCGATTTTGCCGCCGCGGAACTCATCCAGAACGGTCTTGGCACAGCGTTCATAGTCGATTCGCTTGCCGGCCATGATGAAACCGCGCTTACGGCAGATTTCTTCCATGTTTTCCAGAGCAGGATTGATGCACATATCCTCATCTGCCAGTTCAGTCAGCTTGTAACGCGCCATCAGTTCTTCCGGATACATCTTTGCCAGTACGCCGATCAGTTCCATGGCCAGAGTTGCGATATCAAGGATTTCATCCTTGATGGAACCGCAGAAAGCCAGATTCAGACCGACCTTCGGATCTTCAAACTTAGGCCACAGAATACCCGGTGTATCCAGCAGCTGCATGCCGTTTTCCAGGGACAGCCACTGTTTGCCGCGGGTTACACCCGGACGGTCGCCGGTCTTGGCGGACTTCTTGCCGGTCAGACGGTTGATCAGAGAAGACTTGCCCACGTTTGGAACGCCTACAATCATCATACGCAGCGGACGCTTACGCGGAGATCCTTCATTCTTTTCATCCTGCAGCTTGTTTAAAAGCTTATACAGCTGAGGCACGCCCATACCGCTCATGCAGTTCATGGTCAGTACCATATTTCCCTGCTTCTTGAAATGCTCACCCCAGGAAGCGTTATCCGCAGGGTCAGACAGGTCGCTCTTATTCAGAATGATGATTCGCTTTTTCCCCTTTACCAGATCATCGATAATCGGGTTTCGGCTGGATACCGGAATACGTGCATCGATAACCTCGATGACCAGGTCAACCATCTTCAGGTTTTCCTGAATCAGTTCGCGGGTCTTTTTCATATGCCCCGGATACCAGTTGATATTCTCAATCATAATTTACCTCTTTCTCGTAACAAGTAAAAAAAAGAGGAATCGAATCGATTCCCCTTAAAGAATTAGTCTTCCTTAGTCTTGATCTTAGCAGCCTTACCGGTTCTTTCTCTCATGTAGTTCAGCTTAGCTCTTCTTACAGAACCCTTTCTGGTTACTTCGATCTTTTCAATCTTCGGTGAGTGCAGTGGGAAAGTCTTTTCCACGCCTACGCCGGAAGAAATCTTTCTAACAGTGAAAGTTTCGGAAACACCGCCGTTCTGCTTCTTCAGTACGAAACCTTCGAAGATCTGAACTCTTTCTCTGTTACCTTCCTTAATCTTAATGTGTACTCTTACGGAGTCACCAACATTAAATGCAGGGATATCGTTCTTCAGATAATCCTGGGTAATTGTTCTCATTAAATCCATGTCTTTTATCCTCCTTCCCTCCAAGACGTTCATGGGGCTAAGACTGCAATTCAGCCTTCCGCACTTCATCCAGAGGACCGCCCGTAGTCAACTTCTATATTATAGCAAAACTGTTTTGTAAATGCAAGCACTTTTTTTGCAGCTTCGCAAAATATTTTCTGTTTTTTATGCTCTCGGATGAGTTTTATCGTATACATCCTTGATTCTGTTCTTGGTCACAGACAGATAAATCTGTGTAGCCGTAATATCTTCGTGACCCATCAGTTCCTGCAGGGATTTCAGATCTGCCCCATTCTGCAGCATATGTACGGCAAAAGAATTACGCAGTACCTGCGGTGTCAGGCTCTGGGAAAGTTCCGCCTTTTCACCGTATTCCTTCAGAATCTTCCACAGTCCCTGGCGTGTAATCGGATGGCCGATATAGTTTACAAACAGAGTTCTCTCTTCAGGGTGTTCTTTCAGAATTTCATCGCGCATGCCATAGAGATATTCTTCCATGGCCTTGCGTCCGATTCTTCCAATCGGAATAATTCTGGCCTTCATATTTTCACCATTGCAGGTCACAAAGCCCATGCGCACATTCACATCATCAATTTCCAGACCAATCAGTTCGCTGGCACGGATACCGGTAGCATACATCAGTTCCAGCATGGCTCTGTCACGGATTCCTTTCGGAGAACTGTCCGGCATGGACATGAGCCGGTCCACTTCTTCCACAGAAAGGTATGCAATTTCCTTGCGTTCAATTTTCGGTGACTTAATTTCCATGGCAGGGTTTCTGCTGATAACACCTTCTGCCATCAGATACTGGAACCAGGTACGGATAGAAGCCAGTTTACGGTTTACCGTAGCTTTCGCCTTTCCTTCCTGCTTCAGACGCATGAGGAATGCAATTACTTCCGTATTGCCTGCTTCCTCAGCCGTTTCAATCCCACGTTCTGCCACAAACCGCGCAAAGCTGTTCACATCGCGCTGATAAGCTTCAATGGTGTTGGCCGCCATATGTTTTTCTTCAATCAGATAAGTTACAAAATCTCTCACATCTATCTCCAAATATATTTCCCATAAAAAATCGTGCTTTTCAAGTATAGTACCTGAAGTGAAAAAAAGCAACTGAAATTTGTCAAAAAAGGCCTGATTATGTAAACTTTTTTATTCATACACCTCGTCCGGACTGCGTATCATGAAACAGGAGTGTAAAACCATGAATAAAAAAGTATTCTTCCTTGTTCTGTTCCTTGCCGCCACCGGCATGACCACCGGCTGCTTTTTCGAACTGATGCTGTCAGGCAGCGGAAAAGATGAGCTGATGAACATATTGAGCAGCTTTCTGGACAGCGGGGCCCCGGGTTCCATTTTTTCGGAACATATCCTCCCCAAAACTGCAGCAGGTGCTGTTTTTCTCATACCTGCATTTTTCCTTCCGCTGATTCCGTGGGTGCTTCCGTTTCACCTGATATATCTGTTTTTCAGAGGCTTCTTTCTGGGTTTCTCCGTTTCCATGGTACTGGAAACCCTGGGTTTAAAAGGACTGTTTTATATCGCTGTGACACTGATTCCCGCCGAGCTGCTGCAGTTTCTTCTGTTTGCACTGCTTCTGTACTGTTCTCTGCAGGAGTACCGGCATCTGCATCACAGAAAAAAAGGCAGCAGAAAAGCCCCGCAGTTACTCACCGCAGGGCCTTATCTTTATACTTATGCAGCCGGACTTGCCATGTTGCATCTTATTATTTTCTTCCAGTCAGCACTTCTTCAGGCAGTGACCGGACCATAAGAACGGCAATGGCAGTCTTAGCATCCCGGATTTCTCCGTCCATGACCATCCGGTGAAGCACGTCCAGCTCCATCTCCTCAATATCAATCGCTTCATTTTCGTCAAAGCAGGTTTCACCCGCAGTCAGATCCGTACAGAGATAAAGATGCAGAACTTCTTCAGAATATCCCACGCAGGGATAGAAACTGGTCAGATGTCTCACCTTTCCAGCTGTATATCCCGTTTCTTCCTTCAGTTCACGGACAGCTGCATCCTCCGGTTTTTCTCCTGCATCGATCTTGCCTGCAGGAACTTCCAGCATGACACGTTCTGCCGGTTTTCGGAACTGCCGTACCATAACCATTTTTCCTTCCGGAGAAATGGCTGCCAGTACGGCTCCTCCATTATGTTCTATAATCTCACGGTAGGATGTTCCGTTCTGTACGGTAACCTTGTCCCTCCGCAGATTGATAATCGCTCCTTCGTAGAGCATTTCACTGCTTATTGTTTTTTCTTCAAACGTCATTGCCCGGTCTCCTTTTCCGCCGGGATTACGTATTCCCGGCAAAATATGTCCGGGTTTATTTTAGCACATTCAGCGCGGTTCTACAATGAGTTTGATGGCAGTTCGTTCCTCCCCTTCTATCTGTATGTCTGTAAATGCCGGTACGCAGACCAGATCCATACCGCTTGGTGCCACAAAGCCCCTTGCGATTGCTACTGATTTTACTGCCTGATTCAGTGCTCCGGCTCCAATTGCCTGAATTTCAGCACCGCCTCGTTCTCTTAATACGCCTGCCAGTGCGCCTGCTACCGAATTCGGATTGGATTTGGCTGATACTTTTAAAATATCCATTGTAATTCCTCCTGTTTGTTTTCTAAAAAGATTATTGAATACACTGACGAAATACTTATAGCTTCGTCTGAGGTCATTATAACAGGTAATTAAAGTAATTTGTGGAAAAGTTTCCGACCACTTTCGACGGAATAACAATTTTTTCACATTATTTTCACAGAAACACTTGCAATTCTTCATTAAATCGGTTATTATAAAACCGTGGTTATCCCCCCTGATAACCTCATAATCTCAAATCCAAAATACCCCTTTTGAACAAAGTAGCCTGCTCCCCTGCAGGCTATTTTGTTTTCAGGGATTCTACATAAACAGAGGTATATCATGGAAATTATTCAGAGAAAACATCAGATGAATTACTATACATCCCGCCTTCTGGAGCGATATTTTCCGGGAATGAAACTGGGTGTTTTTGATATTGAAACTACAGGATTAAATCCTGCAGAAACCGAAGTTGTTCTGGCAGGTTTTCTGGAAGTGAATCCTGACGGAAGCGCTCTGGCAACCCAGTATTTTGCAGACAAAGCCGGTGAAGAACAGGAACTTCTGACGTCCATCTTCAAAGAATTTGAAAAATATGATGTGCTTCTTACCTATAATGGAAAGCACTTTGATCTGCCTTATGTCTGTAAAAGAGCCGAGCTGACCGACTTGGAAGCTCTTCGAGTTTCCTGCCATAATCTGGACCTGTACCTGGTTCTCCACGGTCACAGCACACTGAAACAGATCATCAAAAGCCTGAAACAGAAAAATGTGGAAGATTACATGGGACTCCATATCGATCGAAAGGACGAGATTTCCGGTGCAGACAGTGTGCTTCTTTATCAGGCGTATCTGGAAGAAAAATCTCCGGAGAGAAAAGAAGCAATGAAACAGAAGATTCTGCTGCATAACCATGACGATATCCTGCAGCTTTACCGGATTCTTCCGGTAATCCAGAAGACCGACTTCCACAGGGCCATGGGGCACCTGGGGTTCCCTGTAAAGAGTTCCTCTGGATGGCCGCAGCTGAACATCGGCCGCATTCGAATGGACAATAAAGGACTGGAAGCCACAGGAACTTACAGCGGAACTCCTTTTTCCTATGCTTCCTATGACAGCGGCATGGCACCATATACCTGCAGCTTTACTCCGGATGGAACTTTCCGTTTCCTCTTTTACACGCAGCACCATAAAAACAGCTATTATATCCAGCTTTCCTCTTTGCTGAACGAAGCCCGCTGTGAAGACATGGCCTGCTATCCGGGCCACGTGAACGGTTATCTGATTCTCACAGAAGGGAAACAGGCAAACTGGCTGGAAATAAACATGTTCGTTCAGAATTTCCTCCGGCAGTTCATGGAGCAGGTTCCCTGCCCTGCTGCTGAAGAAGAAAATCATGAACAGCTGACCTTTATCTAAAAGAAAAGAGATCTCAGATATTGAGATCTCTTTTTTATTATCTTGAATGTTTTTCAATCCAGTCATAATACCGCTGCATCACTTCCGGCTTATAGTAGCTGCTGTAGCCATGCTGGCAGCAGTCTACCACATCAGCATCCTTGATGATTTCTTCGAGCACGCTGCCTTTCACATCCTTGCTGCTGTGATTCTTTGCAGCCAGTGCAATAATCTCGATTTCCTCTTCAGAGAAGAGACCGCAGCCAGACAGGAGAGATTTTGCCGGATCGTAAGCGGCTTCTGCGTGCCCCGCTTTCCGTCCTGTCAGAATCCGTCCCAGATCATGAATTGCCGCAGCACATGCTGTCAGTTCCGGATCAGCACCACGTTCCAGGGCCATCTGCCAGGCCAGCTGTGCAGAAGACGCCATATGAATCCGCTCCCAGTTCAGAGTTTCGTCACGGTCGGAAATCAATCCTTCCTGCTCACCGATCACATCAAGCAGAATATTCTGCAGCTTCAGCAGTCTGCTGTTATTTTCCATCGGCTCTCACCTACACCTCGTAGTCAACGCACAGACGCGTTTCGATGTATGGACGGATAAAGGTTTCTGCCACATGTACGTGTTCCGGATGCACGCTGTATCCCTTCAGTGCTTCCGGGGATTCAAAGGTGCTGTCCAGCATCATATCAGCATTGGATGTAGGAAGGTTTTCAATCTGTACGTGAATGTCAGTCATACCGGGAATCTTTCCTGCCAGTCCTTCCAGTCCATTTTTAATCAGTTTCTTCTGTGCTTCCAGTTCTTCGCCGGTCAGCTTCAGTTTCCAGATAATCATATGTTTAACCATTTTCTTTATCTCCCGTTCTTGTGATTGGTGTATTTTACCCATTTGAATTCTGTAATAGACAGCAGTTCATCCGTCTGTGCATCGTAGACCATCCATTCCCAGACTTTATCATCTGCGTAGCATACCAGAACTTCATTTTCATCATAAGCCACATAGCTGATCCGCACCATATCCGGATAATCAGTTTCCTGGCTGACACTTACATAGCGAAGTTCTTTGCACGCGGGCAGTACTTCTTCAAGGTTTTCCAGGGTACAGTTATAATTGATAATCAGGCGGTTTTCATTGACCTGCTCCCGATCTGTCTCCACGCAGTATTCCATGAATTCTTCTGTGGTCACTTCCAGTTCATACCGCTGGAAAATATCCTTATAGTATTCTACCTGACCCTTGCTCAGCAGTTCCATCTGGCTGCTGTTGGACTTAATTATACCATTTACAGCCAGGGCAACTGCCACAGTAATTACTGCAATCATCGTGCAGATATATATTCTTTTTGTTTTATCACTCATAACCGTCTGTTACAACCTCGCAAATTCATTATAAATTGCCTGAATTGCAGCCACATAATCAGCCCCATCCACACCCAGCAGCATATTGATTTTCGCTGCACCGTGGTCAATGAGGCGGATATTGATCTTGCGGTTTGCCAGAGCACCAAGCACCTTCACTGCGATGGCAGGTGAAGTGGACAGCTGACGTCCCACGATAGCAATCATGGCAATATCATGATTGAAAGAGATGGAGGACGGCTGAATCCGGTCTCGGAGAACTTCTTCCAGTTCCCCTTCGATAGGTTTTACCTGCGCTTCCGGTGCTACGACAGTCAGAGAGTCGATACCGGTCAGCAGGTTTTTGATGGTGATTCCGTATTCTTCGAAAATCCGCAAAATCTCTGCTCTTACTTCCGGAACTTCGTTCAGACGTTCTTTTTCGATGGCGATGGTGGTGTTTCCCTTCTTTCCGGAGATACCGGTAATATCCAGCTTGCTCTGGAAATAGTCGGCATTCTTTACAATCAGGGTACCTGCATCTTCCGGACGGTTGGTATTCCGGATATTAATCGGAATTCCCATCTTTACTACAGGGAAGATGGTTTCTTCATGAAGCACGGCTGCTCCCATGTAAGAGAGTTCTCTCAGTTCCTTATATGTAATTACCGGTACAGACAGCGGATTGTCCACGATGCGTGGGTCAGCCATCAGGAAACCGGAAACATCGGTCCAGTTTTCATAAACATCGGCACCGACAACTGCCGCCACAATGGCACCGGTAATATCAGAACCGCCTCTGGAAAATGCTCTGATGGTTCCATCCGGCATGGTGCCATAGAAACCAGGGATTACTGCACCTTCACAGGAAGCAAGTTTCGCTCCCAGCGCAGCTTTGGTCTTTTCTTCATCATACTGCCCTGCTTCGTCCAGGAAAATATGACCTTCCGCATCCACGAACTCCCATCCCAGGAATTCAGCCAGAATTCTCGCATTGAGGTATTCACCACGGCTGATGACATAGTCCTTCCGTTCCGGATTCATCATGGCATCAGAGATTTTGCCGAACTCTTCATCCACATCCATCTTTACGCCCAGACTGCGGACCATAACCTTATATCTTGACTGCAGCTTGGACAGAATTTCTTCTGCTTCGGCTCTTTCTTTCTTTTCCGTGCAGGCGATGAGCAGGTCGGTCACCTTGATATCATCTCCGGAACGCTTGCCCGGTGCACTGGCAACCACATACTTTCTTTCCGGTTCTGCCTGAATGATTTCAGCCACTTTGCGGAACTGGGCAGCATTAGCTAATGAAGTGCCTCCGAACTTGGCCACTTTCAGATCCAGCTTGGCATCCTGATGGAACATGGTCCGCAGAGATTCATCGTGAATCTGAGTAATATCGTACTGAGTAGTCTGATATACGAAATAGTTGAGCCAGTTGGAGTACAGCAGGTTGGCACAGCTTCTCCACTTTACTACCGGAGGCTTTGTATCATCGTCATTCGGATAATAGTTGCATGGAATTTCAGGATTGATTCCCGCATTCTTATCGCGGACATATTCCTTCTCCAGAGTATTCCAGTCGTACTCTGAGTGTCCCATTACGAAAATCTGACGGTCGTCAGTGGACTTGCACACGTAAACACCGGCCTCTTCAGATGTGGACACAATCTTCAGCTGCGGAACTGCCTCGATGTCTTCCTGGTATACGGTAGTGTTTCTGGAATGGGGTACATAGAACTCATCGTCGAATCCGCGGAACAGCATACCGTTCTTATATTCCAGTGTATGCTTGTACACGCCGGACAGCTTCTTTGGCAGACGGTGCTTCTGAATGCCGTAGTGGTAGTACAGACCGGCCTGTGCCCCCCAGCAGATGTGGAAGGTGCTGTGAACATGGCGCTTGCTCCATTCCATGATTTCACACAATTCATCCCAGTATTCCACCTCTTCAAACTCCAGCAGTTCCACAGGCGCTCCGGTAATGATGAAGCCATCGTAGAACTTGTGCTTAATCTGGTCGAAGGTCTTATAAAAGGCAATCATGTGCTCTTCGGAAGTATTGGTGGCCTTATGGGTGCTGGTCTGCAGCAGCTCCAGTTCCACCTGCAGTGGTGTATTCCCCAGCAGTCTGGTCAGCTGGGTTTCCGTATCAATCTTCGTCGGCATCAGATTCAGAATCAGAATCTGCAGCGGACGGATATCCTGTGTCATAGCACGGGTATCGGTCATTACGAATACGTTCTCTGCAGTTAATGTTTCTATGGCCGGTAAATTATTAGGTACTTTAATTGGCATAGCAGTCTATACCCTCCTGTATGTCAGTTTCTTAAATGTCTATTTTTCGAATGCAGCGTACTTTTCCACAATCTTGATGATCATTTCTTTACACTGTTCCATCTGCTGGATGGATGCCACTTCGGTCACCGCATGGTGGTTGAAGGAACCGGTTCCCAGGTTTGGACAAGGTACGCCCTTCCAGGACAGTTCAGCACCGTCAGTACCGCCTCTGGACGGATAGTTGTCCGGAGTGCCGCCTACTTCACGGATTGCTTCGCATGCAATGTCTACAACATGCATATGAGGAACTACCATGTCATACATATTTCTGTAGCCGTCCTTCAGGTCTACGATAACAGTACCTTCACCATATCTTGCATTCATGAACTCGCCTGCCTTCTTCATAATTTCCTTGCGGTGTTCGAAGATCGCACGGTCGTGTTCACGAATCAGATAAGTCATTTCACAGTGGTCGCAGGTGCCGTTCATTACTTCCAGATGGTAGAAACCTTCATGGTCATAAGTGTGTTCCGGTCTTTCCCAAGGCGGCAGCTGGTGATCAAATTCCATACCAATCAGCATAGCGTTCTTCATCTTGTCCTTCGCATCACCAGGGTGAGTTGCCACACCGTTAATAGTGATGGTTGCACAGCATGCATTGAAGTTTTCGTAGCAGCAGATTCCGAAGTCACCGCCGTCTACAGTATAGGCAAATTCAGCACCGAACGCTTCCACGTTGAAATTGTCCTGGCTGGTACCGATTTCTTCATCCGGTGTGAAGGAGAAGACAATCTTGCCGTGAGGCACTTCCGGATTCTGAACAAAATATTCCAGTGCACATACGATTTCTGCAATACCGGCCTTATCGTCACCGCCCAGCAGAGTGTAACCGTCAGTTACGATAATGTCCTGACCTACGCATTTTGCCAGGTGAGGATCCTTGGCAGGGTCGATAGTCACGCCGCTTTCCAGAGTGATTACACTGCCGTCATAGTTTTCGATAATTCTAGGCATCTTGGTCGGTCCAGGCAGGTTGTCTGCAGTGTCTACATGAGACAGGAAGCCGATTGCCGGTACTTCTTTCTCCATGTTGGAAGGCAGGCTGCCGTACACATAGCCCATTTCATCCATCCATACGTCTTCCACACCGATGGCCTTGATTTCTTCTACCAGATGCTTTGCAAAATCAATCTGCCCAGGGGTGCTTGGCACGGTTCCGGTGTGTTCTGCTGCTCTGGAATCCCACATAACATAATCTAAAAATCTTTCATGAAGTTTCATATCGGTCACGCTCCTGTAAAAAAATTCGTTATAAAGATCGTTATAATCATAGATATTTCATTATACCACATAAACAAAAAGAAAAGAAGTCCCATAATTTTCGCCCAGGACTTCTTTCCTATTTTATATTTTGATCTTATCCAATCAGTGTATCCATGACTAACATTACGATGAAGCCCGCAATCAGTGAATAGGTCGCCATCTGCTCATATCCGTGAGAGTGGGTTTCCGGAATCATTTCATCGCTGACCACATAAATCATGGTTCCGCCTGCAAATGCCAGCGCAAATGGCAGCACTGCAGCCGATAAAGTTGCTCCAAAGAATCCGAGAAATGTACCGATTACTTCCACCAGCCCGGTAAACAGAGCAATGATGAAAGTTCGTCTTTTACTCATACCTGCCAGAAGCATAGGGGAAATAATCACCATGCCTTCCGGAATGTTCTGAAGTGCAATCCCGGCGGCCACCGTCAGAGCACCGTTCAGATCGCCGCTCCCAAGGCCTACGCCGGCTGCCATGCCTTCCGGAAAATTATGAAGGGCAATGGCGAAAACGAAAAGCAGTACACGGTTCAGTGAAGCATTATTCCTGTGTTCCTCCTCATCCACACCGGAGATGTGGTGCAGGTGCGGCGTGACTTTATCCATCATATTAAGAAAAACAGCGCCCCCCAAAATTCCCAGAGCAACCTGCCATATTCCGGACTTCCCGGTAATTTCCACGGCAGGCAGAATCAGGCCGATTACAGCAGCCGCCATCATGACCCCTGCTGCAAAACCCAGGATTGCATCGTTCCATCTGTGAGGGATTTTTCTGATTATCATTCCGAGTATGGCACCGATTACGGTCGCTCCGCCGATGCCAAGAGCTGTAAACATTAAATATTCCATAGAACAGTTTCCTTTCTGCTACCTGTTTACCACATATTATGTTGCTTAAAACAGATCTTTTACAGAAGGGCCCTCGATACACTGTCCTTTTTTGTCATACCTTGAACCATGGCATGGACACTCCCATGTTTGTTCCTCTTCATTCCACGTAAGTGCACATCCCAGATGACGGCACCTGGGGACTTTCGGCTTCATCAGATTTACTGTTGATTCCAGCACATTCAAAGCCAGCTGCGGCTTCAGAACGGACCGGTCTGGCCGGAAAAGTTCAGCATAATGATTTTCCCTGCCGCAGATCAGATCTGTCAGCACCATGGCACTGACCATGGAACCGGTCATCCCCCACTTATTGAAGCCAGCAGCAGCCCACAGCCCATGACTCTTTTCTCCCGCTTCCAGTGCTCCGTAATATGGACCGATATATGGCATCCCGTCCAGAGTCATGCAGTCCTGTGCTGCCCAGCGGTACCTGGTTTCCCATCCAGGATAAAGAAATTCTGCCTGTTCCTGCAGTTTTTCCCAGCTGGAATCAACCTTTCCCGGCCGTCCGCTTCCTCCTCCCAGTAAAATCATGCCATCTGCACTCCTGAAACTGAGACCACGTTCCTCTTCATCCATATACATGCCTTTCAGCACGGTAGAAGTTCCCGGCCGTCCTGCAATCACCAGCGATCTGCTCTGATACATCTTTGCAAAATATCCGCCCCTCCGGTCCATGAACGGAAAATGGCAGGCGAAAATCACCTGATCAGCCAGTATGCTGCCATGTTCTGAAACAGCCTCCCAGCCTCCATCGGGCCAGCGTTTCAGCCTGGTAATTCTGCTGTTTTCAAAAACAGCTGCGGATAATGGGTTCCCTCCTTCGGTCAGGTGCTTCATAAACTTCCGCGGATGAAAACACGCCTGCATGGGAAATTCCACAGCCCCATCTGTTTCGAAAGGCAGTTCCAAAGAATCTCCGCTTCGAAGCCGGGCTGCTGTACATCCAATCTGCTCCAGTACCCTCATTTCCTGCTCCAGTACCTGTGCTCCACCCATGGAATAAATATAGTTGCTGGTTCTTCGAAAATCGCAGCTGTCCGGTTCCCCTTCGCAGAGTTGTGCGAACTGTCCGATGGCCTCTTCATTGGCTTTCAGATACAGCGCCGCCCCCTCAACTCCCAGATCACTTGCCAGTTTCTGATATATCAGTCCATGCTGTGATGTGATTTTTGCTGTGGTTCCGGCCGTTACACCGCAGCCGATTCTGTCCGCCTCCGCAACTGCCACATCAACCCCTTCTGCGGCCAGACGGTTTGCCGTCAGAATGCCAGCCATGCCTCCCCCGATAATCAATACTTCGCATCCGGCAACACCCTCCAGCCGTGGATAATGTTTCAGTCTGATACTGTCTTCCCAAAGTGAAATATCCTTACTCAGCTTCATGATTGTCCTCCGCCTCGGATTTCCTGTCTGCCCGGGGAACTGCGCAGGCGCCGTCCCGGCATACATAAAGTGATGAACTGTCCAGCCAGAGAGAAAGCGCCATCAGGAAAAAGCAATGGCCTGCAGGATATTTTGCCGCATCATCTGCAAGAAATGCCATCTGTTTCTCTGCTGCTGCTTCAAATGTATCTGCATACCGGCTTCCTGTGCTGTAATGCATCAGTTTTACAAGGTTATATGCCATAACCCCATTGCCGCTTGGAATAGCACCATCATAGGTTTCTTTCGGATTCATAAGAAGCCGCTCATTTTCCGTTCCTGCAAGTGTAAAACCACCGCTGCCCTTATCATCAGAAAAATTTTCCAATACATGATCTGTCAGCATCTGAGCCCTTTTCAAATAAATGTCCTTTCCTGTAACTTCATAAAGTCCCAGAATCCCGCAGATTACCCAGGCATAATCATCCAGAAAACCCTTTCCGGATGCAGTTCCTTTTCTCCAGCTGACAGAAAGTCTGCACATGCCATCTGCTTCCGTCATGTTTTCCGTCACAAACCGAATACTCCCTTCCGCCCCATCCAGGTATTTCCGCTTGCCGGTTATACGGTACAGCAATGCCAGTGCCCATGCAGTCATCCCGTTCCATCCGGTCAAAATCTTATCATCTGTATGCAGCGGATACCTTTTCTTCCTGTAATGAAAGACCTTTTCGCACAGGTCGCTTTCAGCTTCTTCCAGCTTTTCATGTGACAGCAGATTCAGAACATTTTTGTCTTCAAAATTTCCTTCTTCCGTCATCCCGTAATGCGAGGCGAAAGCCCTGCCGTCTTTTGGTCCCAGCAGTTTTATAATCTCGTCATAGCTGAACACATAGTACAAGCCTTCCTCTCCCTGACTGTCTGCATCCTGCGCGCAGTAAAAGCCCCCGTGACCGCCCTGCATCTCCCGCAAAATCCACTCAGCAGTCCGTTCGGCAGCGTCCAGATAAATCTGTTTTCTGGTCAGATCATACCCTCTGCAGTACGATGCAATCAGAAGTGCATTATCATAGAGCATCTTTTCGAAATGAGGCACCAGAAAATATCTGTCCGTAGAATACCGGCTGAATCCTCCGCCGAGATGATCGAAAATACCGCCCTTGTACATCTGCATCATTGTTTTTTCAGCAATCTGCAGCAGTTCTTTATCTCCCCGCTCCTCGTATTGCTGCATGAGAAACATCAGATTATGCGGCATGGGAAACTTGGGCGCCGAACCAAATCCCCCATGCTCCCCGTCAAACTGCTTTTTCAGCTGCAGAATTCCCTGATTAAGAAGTTTACGCCCCGTTTTATAATCCAGTGTTCCACATTCTTCACCCCTCTCCATGTTTTTCAGATGGAGGTGCATTGTTTCAGCTGCATTCAGGAGCCTGCTTCTGTTTGATTTCCAAACATCCGCTATATAAATCAGAACATCCAGAAGTCCAGCCATTCCCATACGTGAATGTTTTGGGAAATAGGTTCCGGTAAAGAAAGGCTTCTGGTCAGCAGTCATAAAAATGCTCATAGGCCAGCCGCCATTTCCTGTCATTGCCTGACAGGCTGCCATATATACCGCATCCAGGTCCGGCCGCTCCTCCCGGTCCACTTTAATGGAAATAAAGCTGCGGTTGAGCAAATCAGCTACCTCCTGATCCTCAAAGCACTCTTCCGCCATAACATGACACCAGTGACAGGTGCTGTAGCCAATACTGAGGAATATCGGTTTGTCTTCTTTTTTTGCACGTTCAAATGCTTCATCACACCATGGATACCATTCCACAGGATTCCCGGCATGTTGGAGCAGATACGGACTTGTCTGATTCTTCAAATGATTCATACGTTTCACCTCCGATTAACATACATTTAGTATGCACCTCCGGCAGAGAAATAACCTTACTCAACAGATTGAAAATGTGCTAAAATAAGAATAATAAAAGTTTGTCGAAAGAAGGCGAATCATAAATCATGTCTAACAAAACATACATTACGGACTTTACACAGGGCAGTGTGTCGAAACATCTTCTTATTTTTTCGGCACCATTGTTCCTATCCAATCTTCTGCAGGTAGTCTATAACCTGGTGGATATGGTCATCGTCGGTCAGGTGGCCGGCGAAGCGGGACTTTCTGCAGTATCCATCGGCGGCGATGTATCCAGCTTTCTGACTTTTATATCCATGGGATTTTCCAGTGCAGGTCAGGTTCTGATTGCACAATACCTAGGGGCTGGATATCGGGATCGGGTTGGCCGCTTTATATGCACCATGTTCTCCTTTTTACTGACAGTTTCACTCCTTATCAGTGCCTTCTGTCTGATTTTCCGCGAAGAAATACTTCAATTGATGAACACACCTTCTGAAAGCTGGCAGCAGACACTGGATTATGCCACAGTCTGTATGTTCGGTATGATGTTCATATATGGCTACAATATTGTAGGGGCTGTTCTCCGTGGCATGGGCGACTCAAAGCATCCATTTATCTTCATCAGTCTGGCTGCAATACTCAATGTAATTCTTGATATTGTATTCGTAGTATTTCTGGATTTCGGGGCAAAGGGTGCTGCTCTGGCCACCGTCATCAGTCAAGGTGTCAGCTTCCTTTCATGCGTCATATTCCTTGCCCGGAACAGTCAGAAGTTCGAGCTGAATCTGAAGCCTTCAGATTTCTTCCACTGGGATATTCCGATGCTGACCGCTCTGATCAAACTGGGAATACCGATGGCAATTAAAAGTGCTGCCATTCATTTTTCCAAGCTGTTTGTGAACTCCTGGATTAACTCCTATGGTGTTACCGTATCAGCGGTTGCAGGAATCGCCAATAAATTCAGCAGCATCAGCAACCTGTTCTCTCAGGCTGTTAATACAGCAGGTGCTTCCATGGTTGGCCAGAATATCGGTGCAAAAAAATATGAACGAGTACCGAAAATCATGCTCACATCTTTCGCTATCACATTAGCAGTAGCAACTTCACTCAGTATCCTGCTGCTTACCTTCCCTTCCGCTATCTTCGGTATATTTACCGATAAGGCAGAAGTAATATCTGTATGTATGGAATACCTTCCGATTGCAATTGTAATCTTCTATGGCAGTTCCTTCCGTGCATGTATGAATGCCCTGATTAACGGAAGCGGCAATTACAGAATTAACTTCGTTACTGCCATTCTGGACGGAATGGTAATGCGGATAGGCCTTGGTATCCTCTTCGGTCTGGTGCTTCAGATGGATTATGTAGGCTTCTGGCTCGGCGATGCAGTGGCAGGTTTTACTCCGTTCTTTATTGGAATCGTATATTATTACTCCGGAAAATGGAAAAAAGGACAGATTATCTAAATCTGTCCTTTTATTATCTCTTTTAAAGTATCTTCCGGTACAGCTCCGGAAATACGTTTTGTTCCGATTACAAAAGTAGGTGTTTCCAGTACGTAATTCGCCATTCCTTCTGCGCGGTCAAGTTCGAACTTAATATTTGCGGTGGTATGCCGAAGTCCATCGCTCACGGATTCTTTAATATCCAGCTTGTGTAAAATATTCTGAAGCACATCTTCCCTTCCAATGTTTTTCAAATTCACCGTATATGTATCAAAAACAAGTTCATCGTATTCTTCAAGCTTATTTGGGTACTCTTTCGCAACAAAAGCACGAAGTATAATTGCCTTTTTTGAATTTGCTACATATTCGCCAAGTTTTGGATGAATGCCATATGGTCTGCCCAGTTCTTCAAGACTGCGGTTAATAACAAGATGCTGCCGTTCTGTTTTCATTCTGCCTATTTCCCAGCATTCTCCGTCAATTTCAGGATGTATCTGCATGAAATACGGAGTTATAATTATTTCAGCAACATCTTTCAGATCTTCTTTTATTTTATGGATCATCTTATGCCCCACATAACAGAATGGACATACAAAATCCGTAAATACCTTAACTTCAATCTGTTTCATTACATCCCCTCCTTTTCAGTTTGAATATAACACAAATTGAAATAAAAAAAAAGCAAATCATTTAAGATTTGCTTTCAGATTGGTGACTCCACCGGGAATCGAACCCGGGTTACCGCCGTGAAAGGGCGGTGTCTTGACCGCTTGACCATGGAGCCATTTTTAACCGGCAACGTCCTACTTTCCCAGGCAGCTTCCCACCAAGTATCATCGGCGCTAAAGAGCTTAACTTCTGTGTTCGAGATGGGAACAGGTGTGGCCTCATCGCTATAATCACCGGATAAAAAAAATGGAGCGGAAGACGAGATTCGAACTCGCGACCCTCGCCTTGGCAAGGCGATGCTCTACCCCTGAGCCACTTCCGCACACTGTTATTCATGGAAAAATGGGAACCCGTAAGTTCCCATTCTTCACTT
>JAZTZZ010000008.1:0-126004 GCA_045637765.1 Anaerovoracaceae bacterium
TTGAAGATCAGTCTCAGTTAATTCTGGAACGAATCAATGCAGGCAACGGCGAAAGACTGTACCTGGAATTCGGTGGCAAGCTGGTGCATGACAAACACGCACAGCGTGTACTTCCGGGATTTGACGAAAACGCAAAAATCAAGCTTCTGCACAAACTGAGAGATCAGGCAGAAATCATTATCTGTATTTATTCCGGAGACATCACTACAAGTAAAACACGTGCCGACTTCGGTATCACGTATGACCTGGAAGTTCTGCGTCTGATTGACATCTTCAGAAAGCACGACCTGCCGATCAACAGCGTGGTTGTGACCCGTTACCAGGATGCTCCTGCGGTAAACATGTTTATCAACAAGCTGGAACGCCGCGGCATCAAGACATATACACATAATTTCACCAAGGGTTATCCGACTGACGTGGACACCATCGTAAGTGAAGAAGGTTATGGTGCCAACCCTTATATCGAAGTAACCAAGCCTCTGGTAGTAGTAACCGGTCCGGGCGGCGGCTCCGGCAAGCTGGCAACCTGCCTGGCTCAGCTTTATCACGAAAACAAGCGCGGCCACAAGGCACGTTACTCCAAGTTCGAAACCTTCCCAATCTGGAATCTGCCTCTGAAGCACCCTGTAAATATCGCCTATGAAGCTGCTACTGCAGACCTGAAGGACGTAAACATGATTGACTCCTTCCATCTGGAAGCTTACGGCGAAATGGCAGTGAACTACAACCGTGACCTGGAAGCATTCCCTGTATTCAAGAGAATTGTAGAAAAGATTACCGGTAAAGAAGCAGAATATAAGTCCCCTACCGACATGGGCGTAAACCGTATCGGCTTCGGCATCTATGACGATGAAGCAGTACGCGAAGCTGCAAAGCAGGAAATCATCCGCCGTTTCATGCTGGCAAAGGTAGACTATAAGAAGGGCAAGATTGCAGAAAGCACTCTGGAACGTGCAGAACTTCTCATGAAAGAAGTTGACGCATCCGAAGAAGACCGTGTGGTTGTTGCTCCTGCCAGAAAGTACGCAGAGTTCCGCAGAGAACAGAACAGCAAGTACGAAAACATGGTAGTTATGGCCATCGAAATGCCGGACGGAACCATCGTTACCGGAAGATCTTCCCGCCGTATGGCTGCAGCCGGAGCGGCTGTCCTCAATGCCATCAAGAAGCTGGGCGGCATTCCTGACGACCTGTACCTGATTGCTCCGAACGTATTCAGCAGCATCCAGCAGCTGAAGGGCGACGTTCTCAACCATGACAGAACAAGCCTGAACCTGGAGGAAGTGCTGACTGCACTTTGCATCTCCTCCGAAACCAATTCCTGCGCGGAAAAGGCTGTCACCATGCTGCATCAGCTCCAGGGCTGCCGTGCACACTGCACTGCTATCCTGTCTGACCGTGACGAGCAGACCCTGCAGAGCATGGGCATCGACGTAACCTGTGATCCGGAATACGTGACCACCAACCTTTACTTTGCATAAATTACGGATGTAATATTGATAGAACTATGAGCAAAAAATCTGACCGGCGCCGCAGAAGCAGCGTCACTCGTGAAACAATTGAACGAAAAGACAATTTCAAATATCTTCTTCTCCTGCAGGGGATTGCCGTTGGGATTCTCTGCGGCCTGGTAGTGGGCCTCTTCCGCTACGCTCTGCAGAAGGCAGAAGAAATCCGTGTCCTGTACATTGAGGCCGCCCAGCAGAGCGTGCTTCTGGCTGCACTGGGCATCGTGATTCTGGTCTTTCTGACCATCATCATCGCCTTCGTTCTGCGGAGAGAGCCTCTTTGTTCCGGCTCCGGTATCCCGCAGGTAAAGGGTGAAATGAAAGGCAAAATCAACGCCAACTGGCTCCAGGTTATTCTGGCCAAGTTCCTGGGCGGTATCGCTGCCCTGGGCGGCGGACTGGCACTGGGCCGCGAAGGTCCGAGTATCCAGCTGGGTGCCATGGTAGGCAAAGGATTTTCCCGCCTGACCAACCGTCTCCGTACCGAGGAAAAAATGCTGATGAGCTGCGGTGCCGGTGCCGGCCTTGCTGCAGCCTTTAACGCTCCGCTGGCGGGTGTAGTCTTCGTACTGGAAGAACTCCATAAGAACTTCTCCACCGAAGTTCTCCTCTCCAGTATGGCTGCTGCCATCAGTGCAGACTGCGTGGCATCTTCCTTCTTCGGCCTGGAACCGGTATTTGACTTCGGTGAAATCGGCCAGCTGCCGCTGCCACGGTATTGGACGGTAGCTCTTCTTGGCATCGTTCTGGGGGCCTTTGGTGTATTTTACAACCGTACTATCGCCTTCATGCAGGACTTCTACGGTAAACTGAAACCAAAATGGATGAAAGCCGTAGTTCCTTTCATCTGGGTTCTGGCACTGGCCTTCCTCTGGCCTGACATGCTGGGAAGCGGACATCACCTGGTAGGCGAAACCGCTGCAGGACACTTCGAACTGAAAGTCCTGGCCATGATTCTCGTAACAAAATTCCTCTTCTCCGGCTTCAGTTTCGGGACCGGAGCTCCCGGCGGCATCTTCCTTCCGCTGCTGGTTCTGGGTTCCATCTCCGGTGGTCTGTTTACAGAAGCCATCAGTCCGCTCTGTGGATTTGAGGAACACTACATCGGTAACTTCGTTATCCTGGGCATGGCAGGCTACTTCTCTGCCATCGTTCGTGCACCGATTACCGGTATCATCCTGATTTCTGAAATGACCGGATCCTTTAACAACCTGCTGGCCCTGTCCATCGTTTCTCTGGTGGCGTACATGACTGCTGAACTGCTGAAGGGTGTTCCGATTTATGACCAGCTGCTGGACAGAATGCTGGAAGGCGGCGTAAGCAAGAAACCTCGCAGAACAAACAAGGTACTCATTGAAAGTGAAGTTTACCTGGGTGCTCCGGTGGAAGGCATGAGCCTGGCTCAGCTGAACCTGCCGGAAGGCTGTCTGGTGGTTTCCATCATCCGCGATGAAAAGGAAATCGTACCAAACGGCGCCACCGTTCTGGAAACTCATGACAAACTGGTTATTCTCTGCGACGAATATTTTGCCGGGGAACTGGAAGAAATCCTGGACTCCATGTGCAAGACCATGATTCAGCCCTAAATTATGAATTACATAAAACACATTAAGACCTGCAATCCTGCAGGTCTTTTTTATTTCCCTTCCGAATACAATTTATCAGACAGCCCAATTACATCCGGGCATAAAGAAAGGGGAACATACCATGACATACGAAAAGGACAATATTCCTGATTTTGCGCTGGTTCCCGCCAGACAGCCGGAGGAACGCGTACGCATTCCCGTTACGCAGGGGGCCGTATTTTCACCGCTGCAGATTACTCACATTGGCGAAAAACCCCGCACTATCATCCGCCTGGAAGAAGATGTGCTGGTTCCGGACACCCGCCCGGATTTGAAAGATATTCTGGATATTTCCGGAAGAATTCACCTGCCTTCCCGTGAATTTGAAGCATCTGCCCGCAATGAAGACACCATACCGGTCAGCGGCGAAATAGAGCTGCAGACCTTATATATGCCGGAAAAAGCCGGGGCCCATGGCCTTGTCATTTCAATTACAAACCGTATCGCCTTTCGTGAGCAGTGGCACACCATCATCTCTCCGGACGGTTCTCTCTTCATGGACGCCAGCATCGACAGCATTGATTTCATGGTCATAAACGAACGGAAATTCAGAGTCAAAATTGCTGTCTCCCTACAGGCAAGGGAATACCGGATACAGAATCCGGAAGTTTTCGAAGGTCTCGCGGGAGAAGACCTGCAGACGCTGCGTCACCGGGTAGAACTGACCGGAACTGCACTGCGGAAAAAAGATATCGTCACCATAAAAGAAGACCTGGAACGGAAAGAAACCGATCCGGAGCTGGGTACTATCCTTCGGCAGGACATTCGTGTAACGGAAAATTACCGCCAGGCCACTGCAGAAAAAGTTATCATTAACGGCTTCATCTACGTGAGCCTTCTCTGCAGTGCACCGGCAGTTCCTCATCCGCAGACAGCTGACGAGGACTCACGTACCATGGAAGGCTCTCTGTCATCCGTTCCATCCCTTCACCAGGTTCAGAGCAGAGTGGAGTTCACCATTTTTATCCCGCTCTCCCCGGGCGGTCAGTGGAGCGGAAGCTCTGTCACCTTCGACGGCAGCGGGCTGCGTGTACGGCAGGCAGCCGCTGAAGATGGCAGCGATATCCTGAGGCTGGAAGGCGATGTGATAACCTGGCTCGAGCTGTACCGCAATCAGGAAAAGGAAATCATCACCGATGCCTACCACCGTCAGAAAGATTTCGTCTTTGATCTGGAAGAAATAGACTGCCGCCGTCTGGCTGCAGACCTTTCCGGAGAGTCCGGTGTTCATGAAGCCGTGCAGATGGATAATCCTGCAGGTTCTCTTTCACAGATTGTCTACGTTTCTGCAGAAGTATCCAGGGCAGAGAGCCGCGGAGAACCCGGACGGATTATTACAGAAGGAACTCTTGCCGCCAGTATGCTCTGCCAGGCAGATGCTGCAGATCCGGATGGCACACCTGCCCTTTTCACTATCCGGCAGGAGATTCCATTCCGCTGTGTTACCGCTGCGCCGCAACTTTTGGGCAACGAAACCATCCGTCATAAAATTTACCTGAAAGACATCTGGGCGGAAAAATCCGGAAGCCACCAGGCAGAATTCAACGCTTCTGTCCTTGTCTGCGCAGAAGCCATGAGCCCCGTATCTCTGAAAGTACTTAAAAATCCGGGCTTCGAAGAGTTTCAGGGCACAGCAGCTGCACCGAACCCCATGGTTGTTTACATCGTAAAGGATGGTGATACTCTGTGGTCCGTGGCGCGCCGGTTTAAATCCACTACGGACTCCATCGCTCAGCTGAATCAGGCAGAAGACGGTCAGCTTATTCCGGGAAAAAAGCTTCTGATTCTGCGCTGATCTTACCGAAAACATGGAAGCTTCTGTATATTTTCTCTGATGAACGACCATACTCCCTTCATCAGAAGAAAAGCCCCGAAGGGCAGGAGGCAACCCTATGAGAAAAAAACTATCCAAATCCCAGCGGCTGGATCTGCAGTTTATACTTGTCATTCTTCTTTGCCTGGGAACGATGTCGCTCATGGCGGGCTCCATGGAAAGACCTGTGCAGCCCGCATCCACCGGGACTGTATCGCCGGCTGATGCAGGTACATCTGCTTCCGGTATCATACGGTTCCATATCATTGCAAACAGTGACAGTGAAGAAGATCAGACTCTGAAGCTGGAGGTCCGCAATCAGGTACTGGCAAAAGTACAGATATTGCTGGCCGGAGAAATTGCCCGTGAAATGACAGAAAACGAGAAGAAAAAGCTGACAGAAGCAGAACGAATAGAACTGACACGTACCTTTATCACAGATCATCTGCCCCAGATTGAGGAATGGGCAGAAGACACGATTGAAGCAGAAGGCTTCACCTACCCGGTTCAGGGTGAACTGGGCATCCGCTGGATCCCAGACCGCGAGTATGACGGCATCTACTTTCCTGCCGGCAATTACGAAGCTCTCACTTTGACCATCGGTGAGGGTTCCGGGCAAAACTGGTGGTGCGTCATTTATCCGCCGCTCTGTCTCATCGACAGCAGCGAAAAACTGCGGGAAGAGCTGGGTGAAGCACGGTTTCAGGCCTGGCTGGAAACTTATGGAGGCAACAGAATCATACTGAAATCACGCATAATGGAGTTTTTAGCCAGAAAATGAGGGGCAAATGAAGAAAAACAGCGCATTCGGCGCTGTTTTTTATTTTCGTTTGAAGAAACTTTTTGACTATGTTATTTCCTTATGATAGAATTATTACAAATAATAACATAGTTTTCCACAATATAAGGATAATAATGTGAATAATTCTATTAAAAAGAAACTTATCCACATACCTTATGTGGATACTGTGGATAACTTGGAAAGGAGGATATGCAATGAATGAACTGAGCCGCCATATCGGCCGCCGGATCCGTCAGTTTCGTAAACTGCAGGGTTTCACACTGCAGCAGATGGCTGAGCAGCTGAATAAGAGCAAAGCTACTATGAGCAAATATGAGACAGGCGACATCATTCTGGATGTGGAAACCTTATATGACATCGCAAACCTCCTTCAGGTCAGCTTAAGCCAGCTGACTGACTACCGGCCGGAGGCGGAGATTTTGCCGGGAGATGACCAGGACACAGAAGCACGCCCAGAAGTTTCGCTAAACGAAACTTCCTCTCCATTCTTCCAGGCAGACCGTCTTTTCTTCTATTACTATGACGGGCGTTACCGCAGAATCAAGGAAGGAACGATCCGTATTATGCGGAACGGCACGGATTTCTGTCCGGTTACCTTGTCTGTCTCCACGGATACACCGATGGGGCGCAGCAGCGAAGAACACTATACCGGCTCCGCCTTTTACAGTGATATGCTGATCCGCTTTGATTTTTCCAATCAGAATCAGCCGCTGGAAAAGAACCAGCTGTCCCTCTTTAACCCTTACGAAGACCTTGGCGTAGGGCTTCTCAGCGGTATTTCTACGGTAGACCAGGTGCCATTTGCCTGCAAGTGTCTGGTCAGCCTGACTCCGCAGGACACATCCCTGACAGGAGGCCTGCTTCCACATCTCACATTCACCAGAAGAGAGCTGCAGCGGCTGCAGAAACTGAATATGATGCTGACTGACGGAAATCAGTTTTAAGTGTACATAAAAAGACCATTGCAAACGCAATGGTCTTTTCTTCTTTTTCTTTTATATTTATGGCTGCAGCAGCCCCGCGCAGAGTACGAAATAGGACGGCACTTTGCCTTCTTCCATCCACTCCAGCTGAAGGCCCATCAGCTTCCTGCATGTCAGACCCACATTTCCTCCAAGGGATTCGATGGAGTAGCGTATTTTTTCAGGCCAGCGGCATTCCTGTCCGCATGGACGGGTGCAGTTTCCGATGCCGCAGAGGGTACAGCTTCCGGCGCTGAGAGACACGGAACCCGGATTTGCAGCTTCCAGTTCATAAAGTTCCCGGCTCATATCGTCCTTCACCTCATGCATGATTCGCATGCTTTCCTCCTGCGTCGTTCCCGGCTCAAAATATATTTTGCGGGCGTACACGGTCAGCCGGCTGAACCGGTTCCAGTACTCCATTACATCGAAATCATAGGGAGGACAGGTCCAGATATTGCCATAGTTTGGACATGCTTTGCAGTACTCCAGAAATTCCTCCACGGCCACGTACCCTTCCAGATATTCCGGCACGCTGATTTCCTTTTCAAAACGTTCAATTCTGCACATATTTTCACCTCCGTATTTTTTTCAGTATATCATATATGAGAGATTTGTGGTAGAATAAATGTATCTATGCAGATAAAGGAGATTAATTATGGCTTTTGGATTTTTCAGAAAAACACAAGCAGCAGATATTATTTTTCATAACGGACAGATTTATACCCACGACCCGGAATTCCTGTGGGCAGATGCAGTGGCCTGCACCGACGGCAAAATCATCGCAGTCGGTGACTTCGATGCCATGGATGACTATGTGGGCAAGCATACAGAAGTGATTGACCTGGGTGGTAAATTCATGTTCCCTGGTTTCATCGATGTACACAGAAGTCCTGCTCTCGACGTATTTAAAGGAAAGTACCTGGATCTGACCGGATGTCAGACCACAGAAGAAATTCTGGATAAGACCCGTCGCTGGGCCAAATCTCATCCTGATGCAGACATCATCTTCGGTTACGGTTACAGGGAGGATCTGGATCCGGAAGTCAAGCAGCTGGATACCTGCTGTGCAGACCGTCCGGTCGTTCTGCTGGCAGCAAGCGGCATCGGCTGTGCAGTCAACACTGTATCCGAACAGATTATCGAAGAAACAGCTTATCAGGAATGTGTAGAAATCATTACCGTTGGTTATGTGCTCAACCTGCTGATGCCATTTGACTTCGAAGAGGTAGAAGCTGATGTGGAAAAGATTATGGCGTCTCTGACTGCCCAGGGTATTACCACTGTACTCAACCAGCAGACCCTGAACTATTTCGAAAGTCTCTATCAGGATTCCATGGTTGCCCTGTTTAATGAAGAAAAACTGCGCCAGAGATTCTTTGGCTCTTACTTCATGAACCGTCCGCTGCAGCCACGCGGACTGATTCAGCAGATGATGGTACGTAAGACCAACTGTTCTGAACTCAATGGTCTGGTACAGGCCAATATGCTGAATGTATACCTGGAAGAAAAGACTTGTCCGATGGACTTCCCACAGGAAGCACTGGAACAGATTCTGCTGGATGTAGTAGACAAGGGCTTCCATGTCTTCATCGAAGCAGCAGATACAGAAGACCTGAAGAAGGCATATGAAGTTCTGGAAGTTATCAGAAATAAGGGATATAAGAACGAAATTACCATTGCCTCCAATGCCGTGCTTCCGGATGAAGTGCTGAAAAACCTGGAACGCTGGGAAGATGCGCACATTACATGGATGACAAAATGTGACGCCGCTCATCCTGTTGCTGCTCAGTGCGAATCTGTAGAAGGTGCAATTAACGAAATGACCATAAATGCTGCGAAGATCATTGGTATGGAAGATCATCTGGGCATGATTGAAAAAGGCAGACTGGCAGATTTTGCAGTGTTTGCAGAAAATCCTCTGGAAAAAACACCAGCTCAGTTTGCTGAAATGAAGGCAGCTATGACTGTACTGAACGGAAAGATTGTCTACGAGGTATAGCCATTTTCTACATACCAGAAGGAATGTAAGGCAGCAGAACCCGCTGAATTGCTGGTTTGTACGGCCTTATGACAAAAAACGCCCGTATTTTATTGACTTTCACACACAGTCATGGTAAACTATTCACAAATCCATCACATAGAAGAGTTACAATATACTCGTTCAAAAGGTAATGGAAAACGAATTAGCAAACTTTCCTTCTTTTATTGAATACACACACACTTTCAGGGAAAAAGACCTCGTCAGAGGTCTTTTTCCTTTTTTGATTTCAGGCCTGCGTACGAAAAAAAAGAGGCACGCCAGACTGCTTTATCTGCAGGCCGACTTGCCTCTTCTGAATTATTCTTCTGCTATTCTTACGTCTTTTCCGTTCTCTTTTATCAGAACTGCATGAACTACGAAGCGTTCCAGATCTGCACTGTCTTCCGTACAGGTTGACAGGGTCAGCACTTTGTCGCCTGCATACACCTCAGGCAGACTCAGCACATCCGATCCGGCATGCATATTCTTAGATGCGATCAGTTCCATAAAAGGCTCGAAGTTGGATGCTTTGTTCAGCGGAGCACGGTAAGTGCCGTCGTCCACATGTGCACGGTACATGGAGCAGATTTCATAACGGAGCCAGGTTCCGTCAATCAGGATGATATCCACGTAAGGATGTTCTGCCAGTACCTTTTCATCCCTTAAGTCCGAAAGATCTCCGAACATGGTATGATTTTTCATGTTATGACCGTAAATGATGCTGTGTGCATCGCTGAAAGATCTGTCATTATCGCTGTCCAGATAGATGCTTCCGGATGCCAGATACTTCTTGTAATAGGTCTTATCCAGGTAGTAGAAGTTGTTTTCACCCTGAAGAATCGGGTAGTTTACCACTGTATCCTCCATGTAAATCCAGCCGATGATGTCATCGTTGATACGAAGCAGCTCTGTAAAATCAACCTCAATTGGAGGACGGTTCAGGTAGGCCTCCAGATCGAATTCAAGAGTCGGATCTTTTCCTGCTTCTGTCATGGTAGTATACTGGCCGGCCGTATCTTCATACAGTTTTTCCGCTTCCCGGTAGTCCCGATTGATATCCAGCAGCTTATACAGAGAAAACAGGAATACCACCGCACAGATCACTGTAATGGCTGTCCGCAGTCCCTTCTTCGTTGCTTTATTCATTTCAGATTCCACATGGTCTCAGCACGATCCTGTGATCTTTCCAGATGTCTGGAAACTGCGCTGATAGCCTTCTCCTTATCCTTCTGTTTAATTGCGTCCAGAATTTCTCTGTGTTCATCAAGAATTGCTTCCAGATAAGTCTCATCATAAAAAACAGATTTCCTGGTCTTATCGATATATCCCTTATAGGAACGCAGTACCTGCGCCATAAAGCGGCTGCGGGTAGATGCATAGATGATATCGTGGAAAGCAGTGTTCAGTTCCAGAACCTTCTGGCTGTCCTTCTTTCTCACATAGAACTCCATCAGTTCCCATTCTTCTTCCAGTGCAGCCACTTCTGCATCTGTAACACGTTCTACAGCACGTTCCACTGCCAGCATTTCCAGTGCTGCCCGTACTGCATAGATATCATCCACGTCCTGCTTGGTAAACCCCTTAGCAAAACATCCTCTGTTCGGAATATAGTCAATCAGCCCTTCGTTTTCCAGCAGCTTAAATGCTTCCCTGATCGGAGTCCTGCTCACTCTCAGTTCTGTGGCAATCTGATTTTCTTTAATCTTTTCACCAATCTCATATTCGCCCTTCAGAATCCGGTCGCGGACAATGGCTGCGATCTCATCTGTCAGAGAAAAGGAACTGGAAAACTCTCTTTTTTCTGTCATTTCAAATCTCCTGTCGAATCATTTGCAACGTCTATTGCACTTTAGACAGTTTACCACTATAAAATGTGATTTTCAAGTACCTGATTGTCAAAGTCGAAGTTTTCAATCTGCAGGTAGTATTCTGCGGAGTCGATCAGAGCCTTCATAGGGCACAGACCGATTACTTCGGAACCGATTACCTGTACACCGTATCTTGCAGCTTCCATCTTAACCATTTCTGTTACTCTGTACAGAGGAGTTACACGGAAGTCTGTCATGTTGATGGATACCTGTGCGATATTTCTGTCTTCCAGCATGAAGCCCATGGCCTTAACATTGTTCAGGCCGCCGTCCTTTTCGCGGATAATCTTTGCAATGTTGCTTGCGATAGTTACATCGGAAGTGTTCAGGTTCAGGTTATATGCTACCAGAGGCGGTCTTGCACCTACTGCTACCACGCCGCCGGTAGGGTGAATTCTTCTGCCGCCGAAATCAGGTTCCCATTCTTCCTGCTGTACCTTTTCAGCCATACCTTCGAACTGGCCCTTTCTTACGGTTGCCAGGTTCTTTCTTGCAGGCTTCTGTGCGGACAGTTCATACAGGAATACAGGCAGATCAGCTTCTTCCGCAATTCTCGCGCCGACTCTGTGAGACAGTTCGATACATTCTTCATTGGTTGCGTCCTTGATAGGAACGAACGGCATAACGTCTACACAGCCCATTCTAGGATGTTCACCTTCGTGCTTAGTCAGGTCGACCAGTTCTACAGCCTTCTTAGCCAGCTTAACGCTTGCTTCTTCCACGCCCTTTGCATCACCGATGTAAGTGATTACAGTACGGTTGTGGTTCGGGTCAGAAGAGTAGTTCAGCAGGGTGCAGCCTGGAGTTGTGCGGATCTGATCCACGCATGCTTCGATAACCTCCTGATTTCTGCCTTCAGAAATGTTAGGGATACTTTCAATAATCTGTGCCATTTTGTTTCCTCCTCAAAATATCAATTCCGCGCTCTTACAGCATTGCGGATACTTCCATGTAAATTCTTGCAGCCAGTGCTTCGGCTTCTACGATAGTCTTCTTTCCTGTCAGGAACTTTTCCTTCTGCGCTTCGTCCTTTACGCCCGGCAGGTTGATCAGTACGTTCAGCCATGCACCCTTCACACCGCTCAGCAGGTTCAGTGCAGCCACGCCCAGGTCGGATGCTGCGTTTGGATTGGACTTGCCTACGATCATTTCTGTCACCTTCAGACCTTCCGCACAAAGCATCATGGTTTCGAACGGTACTTCGGTAGCTACCAGTGTACCGTCTGCGATAGCCTTGCTTCTTGCTGCCTTTTCTTCGTCAGTACCCTTTGGCATCTTGAATGCTGCGGATACCAGGTTGAATGCTTCAGTGTCCTTATCGATGGCTTCCACCAGCTTGCTGTACAGATCAGCAGCCTTAGCCTTTGCTTCACCGCAGACATCCTGATATTCAGCATACTTTTCCTTACCCAGAGTCAGGTCACATACCATGCATACCAGGCCCACACCCTGTGCTGCTGCCAGTGCACTTGCACTGCCGCCGCCTGGAGCCGGTGCGTCAGACTTTAATACATCCAGATATTCGTTTACTTTCATTTCCACTAATTTCATTGTTTACACCAGAATTCCTTTCTTAATGGTCTGTAATGCCAGGTTGGATCCGAACCGGTAGCAGAGCATTTCCATGTTCGGTGCGTCCCAGATAACCAGGTCTGCCTGTTTGCCTTCTTCTAAAGTTCCCACCAGATGGCCGCGGCCGATGGCACATGCCGGATTGATGGTCACTGCGGTCAGAATTTCTTCCGGAGTCAGACGGTATTTCAGATAACCCAGGTTCATGACGAACTGCAGGTTCAGGGACGGACAGGAGCCAGGGTTAAAGTCGGAAGCCATCGCTACCGGAATACCCAGTTCCACCATACGCCGTGCCGGCGCAAAGGTTGCTCCCAGATAGAAGGAGGTTGCCGGCAGCAGCATTGCCACGGTACCGCCCTTTGCCAGGGACTGCATACCTTCTTCATTGATTACAATCAGATGTTCAGCAGATGCCGCCTTCATTTCACCGGCCAGTACAGAGCCGCCGATGGACTCGATTTCATCTGCGTGAATCTTCAGGCCAAAGCCCAGCTTGCGGGCTTCTTCCAGATATACACGGCTCTGTTCCTTATCGAAAACAGAGTCTTCGGTGAAGATGTCGATGTATTCTGCCAGATCCCGTTCTTTCACGTAAGGCATCATTTCTTCGATGCAGAGCTTGATGAACTCATCTTCTCTGCCCTTCCATTCCGGCAGCACCACGTGTGCCGGCATGAAGGTGGAGACGATGTCCATTGGATGATCTTCGTTGAGCTTTTTCAGAACTTCCAGCAGCTTTACTTCTGTTTCCAGGTCGATGCCGTAGCCGCTCTTGGCTTCTGCGGTGGTTACGCCCAGACCCATCATTTCATCCAGGAAGCCTTCTGTCTTATCGTACAGTTCCTGGAAGGATGCTTCTCTGGTCTTGCGTACAGTGTCCAGAATGCCGCCGCCTGCTCTCAGGATGTCCAGATAACCTGCACCCTTCAGCTTCAGCGGAATTTCATTCTGACGGTAGCCGCCGAATACCAGGTGAGTATGGCCTTCCACCAGGCCCGGAGTTACCAGCTTGCCTTCTGCATCCACTACGGTGTCCACATCATCCTCAGGGTGGGCGAGAGCGCCGTCTGCGGAGATTTTGCGGATGATACCGTCTTCGATATATACGGAGGCGTCATAAAGCTTCAGGTTTTCTCCCTGAGATGCACCGCCGTGGGCGAAGCTGCCCACAGGTGTCTGCAGGCAGCCGATATTTTTAATTAACATTGTAGCCATAAAGGGCCTCCTATTTTACGAACTGATCCACCAGACCGTTTACCAGCTCATCGTCAGCAATGAACGGAATGGTGATGTGTCCCTTGCCGGCATAGTTCTTGTTGTATTCCACGGAAGTGGACAGCGCGTTTTCGTTACGAGCCCAGTTTCTTCTGGCTACGCCGCCCATTACGTCCCACATCATTGCGGACTTGATGATTTCGTCGGTTCTTTCGGAGCCATCCAGCAGCAGACCGAAGCCGCCGTTGATGGACTTACCGATGCCTACGCCGCCGCCATTGTGCAGTGCGCAGAGGGACATACCTCTTGCAGCATTACCTGCGAAGCACTGTACCGCCATGTCTGCCATTACATTGGAACCGTCCTTAATGTTGGAAGTTTCTCTGAATGGAGAGTCAGTACCGGATACATGGTGGTGGTCACGTCCCATCATGATAGGGCCAACCTTGCCTTCTCTTACCATTTCATTGAACTACAGAGCGATGTTGGTTCTGCCTTCTGCGTCCTGATACAGGATTCTTGCCTGAGTACCTACTACCAGCTTGTTTTCCTTCGCGTCGCGGATCCATACCCAGTTGTGTCTGTCCTGAGCTCTTCTGGTTGGGTCGATGCAGTCCATTGCAGCCTTATCGGTTGCATCCAGATCTTCCGGCTTACCGGACAGGCAAACCCATCTGAATGGTCCGTAGCCATAGTCAAACAGTACAGGACCCATGATATCTTCTACGTAGGAAGGCCAGATGAAGCCGTCCTTATCGTCGTAGCCGTTCTTGGAGATTTCCTTGATGCCTGCATCGTACATGGCCTTCATGAAGGAGTTGCCGTAGTCGAAGAAGTAAGTTCCCTTATCGGACAGAGCCTTGATTGCTGCGTAATGTCTGTGGAGAGTCTTGTCAACTTCTGCGCAGAATGTATCGCGGTCTTCAGCCAGCAGTCTGGTTCTTTCTTCGAAGGTCATGCCTACAGGGCAGTAACCGCCGTTGTATACGTTGTGGCAGGAAGTCTGGTCAGACAGCAGTTCGATGTGGAAGTTCTTTTCCACTGCTGCTTCCAGCAGGTCTACGATATTGCCGTGGTATGCGATGGAGATGGATTCCTTCGCAGCCTTCTTTTCAGCCGCCAGCTTGAAGATTTCATCTACGTCATCCATGATTACATCTACCCAGCCCTGTTCATGACGGGTCACGATTCTGGAGTAGTCCACTTCTGCAAAAATACCTACTGCGTTTGCAATGTTGGCTGCCTTAGGCTGTGCACCGGACATACCGCCCAGACCGGAGGATACGAAGGTGTAGCCAGCCAGGTCGCCGTCTGCAGGAACGCCCACTTCCTTACGGCCTGCATTCAGGATAGTGTTGAATGTACCGTGTACGATACCCTGAGGTCCGATGTACATCCAGCCGCCTGCAGTCATCTGGCCGTAGTTTGCTACGCCCATTTCTTCTGCGATTTCCCAGTCTTCCAGATTGTCATACATACCGATCATCAGGGAGTTGGTGATGATTACACGTGGTGCTTCAGGCTTGGAAGGGAACAGGCCCAGAGGATGTCCGGATTCCACAACCAGAGTCTGATCTTCAGTCAGCTCTTCCAGATACTTCTTAATCAGTCTGTACTGAAGCCAGTTCTGGCAAACCTGACCGGTTTCGCCGTATGTAACCAGTTCGTATGGATACAGTGCCACATCGAAGTCCAGATTGTTATCGATCATAACCTGGAATGCCTTACCTGCCAGGCACTTACCCTTATATTCTTCAATCGGCTTACCATGCATTCTGCCTTCCGGTCTGTAACGGTAAGCGTAGATTCTGCCTCTTGTAGTCAGCTCTTCCATGAATTCAGGAGCCAGCTTTTCGTGCAGCTCTTCCGGAACGTAACGCAGTGCATTCTTCAGAGCGATTCTGGTCTGTGCCTTGGTCAGACGGAAACCTCTGTCCGGTGCTCTTCTGATGCCTTCCTGGAACTGTGGATAGTCAGGGTATTCATTTCCCAGCTGAATGGTCATTGCGCCCTGAATTGTCTTATTGTCTAACATGTATATTACCTCCTGTTTTCCCGGCAAAATATCTCCTGCCGGCGGTTTTCATTTATTTCAGTGTTACAACCTTTTCTACTGCTTCTAAAATGGTGTTTTCCTTTACCATTTCATCGAACTTGGCCAGATATGGCAGCATGATGATGTCTTCTTCCACCGGTGGTTCAATGCTGCGGATAAAGTCATATGCAGCTCTGGTTGCAGGTGCCAGGTTTTCGATACCCTGTTCGCCCAGTTCCTGACGGAGCCAGATTGCCTGTGCTGCAGTAGCAAGTTCAATACCGATAACTTTCTGTGCATTGTCCAGTACCATAGCTGCAGTTCTTGCAGAAGTGGAACCCATGGATACGTGGTCTTCCTGGTTTGCAGAAGTTGGAATGGAGTCTACACATGCAGGGTGATCGTAAACCTTGTTTTCAGATACCATGGATGCTGCAGCGTACTGTGCAATCATGAAACCGGAGTTGAGACCGCCGTTCTTAACCAGGAATGCAGGCAGGCCTTCGGACAGAGCAGGGTTAACCAGTCTTTCCTGTCTTCTTTCAGATACGTTTGCCAGTTCGGAAACTGCAATCTTCAGGAAGTCAAATGCCAGAGCCATTGGCTGGCCGTGGAAGTTACCGCCGCTGATTACTTCGTCGTGATCAGGGAATACGATTGGGTTGTCGGTAACTGCATTGATTTCTCTGGAAACCGCATCATATACATAGTTGATGGCGTCTCTGGATGCACCGTGAATCTGCGGCAGACATCTCTGAGAATATGGATCCTGTACCTTGGTCGGATGCAGAGGCAGAGCATTCTTGGAGCCTTCCAGCAGAGTTCTCATGTTTTCTGCCACATCGATCTGGCCCTGATGTCCGCGGAGTTCGTGAGTCTTAGGGTCGTATGCCTTAGCGATGGCATGCAGTGCTTCGCCGGTCAGCGCGCCTGCGATATCTGCAATCTTTGCCAGGTTCATGGCATCGTACAGAGTGTTCAGACCAACTGCAGTCAGCATCTGGGTACCATTGTTCAGTGCCAGACCTTCCTTGGAAGCCAGCTCTACAGGAGTCAGGCCTGCAGCTGCGAATGCGTCCTTTGCTTCGATGACTTCACCCTGATATTCTACCATACCCATTCCGATCAGGCCCAGTGCAATACAGGACAGCGGTGCCAGGTCGCCGGATGCACCAACAGAACCCTTTTCCGGAACAATCGGATGAATTCCTGCGTTCAGCATATCAATCAGAGTCTGCAGGGTTTCCAGACGGATACCGGAATTACCTCTTGCCAGAGAGTTTGCTCTCAGTAACATGGCTGCTCTTACGTACTTACGTTCATAAGGCTTACCCATTGCACAAGTGTGAGACATAATCAGGTTCTTCTGCAGCTGTGCCGTTTCCTCTGTGGAAATAGATACATTGGCGAATTTACCGAAACCGGTGGTCAGGCCATATACAACAGCCTTGTCCGCTACCTTCTTTTCTACGTAAGCTCTTGCCTTCTTTACAGCTTCAACTGCTTCCGGTGTTAATTCCACCTTTTCGCCGTGACGGCAAACTCTGATGACCTGTTCTACTGTCAGGTCGCGTCCGTTGATTAATACTGCCATAGTAAAATCTCCTTTACCCATAAATATTTATTCATTTTACGTATAAACATACATAAGCCTTTTGGGCATTTTTCTTGCCTTCTATTATACATTCTTTTGGGAAAATGTGCTATACATTTTTGTGTTAAGACTTAAAACTTCAAGGCTTTTCGACATTAAAAAAAGCAGTATTATGGAGTATACTTCCAATTCTTCACCACTTTATCTCATTAACACTTTTTCGCTTTATTATGAATAATTATAGAATGTATTGAATTTTGTACACGTCATTCGCCACAATCGTTGAAATTACGCCCTTGTACGCACCGTGCCGAAAAACAGGGTTGCTTTGCTCCGTAACGTAAAAAAAGCCGGAAAATTCCGGCTTTTCTGTTTTCACTTTCATCAACGGACTGTGACATTCCACTGATATGCAAAAAATATTCATTCTCCTTATGCATCCACGTCCGCGAAAATCTTTTTCCGGCTGGTTATGGTTCTGGTAAGGAAGAACTTGATAAACTGATCTGTCACGAAACAGCACCAGATAGAAATCAGCGGCAGTTTCAGGACATAACAGCAGAGGAGTGACAATGTAATACGGACTCCCCACATGCAGAACATCTGAATCTTCAGCGGTATGGTATTATAACCGGAAGAGCGGAGAATACCGTTGTAGACCTTTCCGATGTTCATAGGGATGGTAGAAAGACCATTCACAATCAGATAGGCAATACCGATATCAATCAGATTTTCATTATCAGTCAGTACGCGCATGCACAGCCGCGGCGTCAGCACCAGCATGGATGTGGTTATGATACTGATCAGCAGGCAAATTCGAATCATTTCTTTCTTGTAGGCCTGATACATGTTCCGGTCATTGAGCCCAATCGCTCTGGAAATCAATACCATGGCGGCCGTACCGAAGCCAACTGCAGGAATTTCCAGCATGGATTCTACCTGAACCCCCAGCTGATACGAAGCAAACTCCGCCTGACCATAGGAAAGGATTACACGGGACAGAATGATGCTGGCAACCTGCCATACACACCACTCTCCTGCATGCGGAATAGCAATAGCAAATACCCTCTGAAGGATGCGCTCTTCTGCAGTCCATTTTCCAACTGCAGAAAACATACCCCAGCGGCGGCTGTAAAGTAAATAAATACTGATTACGCAGCCTACAGCTCTGGAAAGCACCAGTGCAGCTGCAGCACCCAGATAACCCATTTCCGGCAGACCCATATTGCCGAAAATCAGTCCCCAGCAGAGGATGGTATTTAAAACATTTACGAAAACTGCAACCAGCATCGGTGTTTTCGTATCTCCGTTAGCCTGGAATACAGAAGCCACACAGACAGTAATACCCCAAAATGGCAGACAGAAGACCAGAATACGCAGATAGGCTACTGCATGGCTAATCAGCTCTGCATCCTTTGTAAAAACAGAAAGGCTGGTTTCCGGTGCCAGAAAGATGAGTCCGCCCAGCACCACCGCAATGGCAGTGGTAGCGACAGCCGTCTTCTCAAAGATGGTACGGCAGGCGTCCAATCCATTCTGTGTCAGTCTTTTGGCGATAAGAATCACCAGCGCTGTACTGGTTCCACGGAAGATGTAATAAACCAGATTGATCAGTTTGCTGCTCATCCCCTGGGCAGAAATGTCCAGATCAATGAGACGGCCCACCATGGCCGTAGCAATCAGATCCGTAAATACCTGGAGAAAATTCTCCGCGATGATCGGAAGCATCAGCAAAACGATTTCTTTCCGAATGGTCACTGCATTATAGCCGTTCTGGTTGTTTAAGGTATTGTCAGGCATGGAGCTCACCTCACATAGTCAGTTTCATATGAGATATTTTAGCACTCTCTTATCCATACTTCAATAGGGAGAGGAATAAAAAAAGAGCGGCCCGAAGGTCGCTCTTAAATTCGTCTGTATTGACCGCTTGCTATTATTCAGCTACGTAAGGCAGTAAAGCTACGATTCTTGCTCTCTTGATAGCAGTAGTTACTGCTCTCTGGTGTTCAGCACAAGTACCGGTGATTCTCTTAGGCAGAATCTTACCTCTTTCGGTAACGTACTTTCTCAGCTTTTCTACATCCTTGTAGTCGATTACTTCAGTCTTATCAGCGCAGAACTGGCATACTTTCTTTCTTCTCATGCCACCGCCACGTCTCTTATCCATCATGGTTCTTATCTCCTTTCTCTTCTAGAATGGAATGTCTTCGTCAATTGCGGAGAAACCTTCCGGTGCTGCATCAAAACTGCCCATACCGGACTGTCTTGGTGCGGAACCTCTTTCGTTTCTTTCGCCCCATTCTAAAAATTCTACTCTGTCAGCTACGACATCTGTGGTGTAAACTGTTGCGCCATCCTTATTGGTATAGCTTCCAGTCTGAATCTTTCCCTGAACACCTACCAGTCTGCCCTTTGCCAGGTACTTTTCACAGTTTTCCGCAGTCTTGCCGAATACGGTCACCGGAATAAAGTTTGTTCTCTTCTTTTCACCGAAGCCATCATCGATAGCAACAGTGAACTTAGCTACAGCCATCTGTGTTCCTGCAGTATATCTTACTTCAGGATCTCTGGTCAGTCTTCCGATTAAAGATACATTGTTCATTCTTACACCTCGTTCTTACAGTTCATCCTGGTTGATGATCATGTGTCTGATGATAGCATCAGAAATCTTCATCTTTCTGTTCAGTTCGTAAGGCAGGGTTGGGTTAGCCTTGAATTCTACTACTACGTAGTAACCTTCTTCGTGCTTAGCGATTGGATAAGCCAGCTTCTTCATACCCATTACGTCAGTCTTAACAACTTCGCCATCCTTAGCGATGATACCCTGAACTGTTTCGATTGTCGCTTCCTTCTTAGCTTCTTCTAAAGTAGGATCGATAATGAACATAACTTCATAATTTGTCATTTGTTTCACCTCCCTGTGGACTATATGGCGACGGTCTCTCCCGTCGCAGAGAATTGCACGAAAAACTCATGCCCTATTATTATACTCGTACAAAACAAAAATTGCAAGCACTTTTTTGCCTGCAATTTAAGTTTTTTGCCGTTATTTCCAAAGTTTTTCCGGATATTCGCCCTTGTCCTTCATGGACTGGATTGCGTCAACCACACTTTCCTTATCTTCCTTATACGTTACTCCGTACCAGCGGTCCAGTGATTTGAGTACACGCACATCCGCCTTACCTTCCTGAATGAGCTGATCCACCACACCAGGGAGGAAGTATTCTCCCTTCATCGGATTCTCAGCCAGTGCCTGATCCAGGAACGCAGGGAAACGGGCCTCCATCTCACGGAGCATGGAAGGAGTGAATCCCCAGAAGTTCATGGATACGGTAGTACCCGGAGCCAGCTGGGTCCAGCCGCTGCCATCGGCTGACTCTGCATCCTCAAACACGATGTTTCCATCCTGCCACTGAATCTTGGTACGTTCTGTGATTTCTGCCAGCTTGCCATCCGCAGAAGTCTGGCAGACACCGCGGGACACGTGACCGTTTTCTGTCATGGTGTTTTCCACCTGGTAACCCACCATGGCGTAATGGTACTTGCCATCCGCATCGTCTTCCGCATTTTCCAGGAACTCATAAATGCTCTGGAATGCACCAGGACCATAATAGTCATCGGCATTGATCACTACAAACGGACCATCCACCGCATGACGTGCCGCCATCACTGCATGACCGGTTCCCCATGGTTTCACACGGCCTTCCGGAACTTCATAGCCCGCAGGGATGTCGGTAATATCCTGAAACGCGTATTCAATTTCCATGTATTTGCCGGCGCGTTCATCAATCAGCGCACGGAAATCCGCTTCGTTTTCTCTTTTTATAATAAATACAGCCTTCTTAAAGCCTGCCATCATGGCATCATACAGGGAAAAGTCCAGAATAATTTCTCCGCCGCTTCCCACCGGTTCGATCTGCTTGAGACCTCCGAAACGGCTGCCCATGCCTGCTGCCATAATCACTAATACGGGTTCTCTCATAGTTTTGCCCTTCTTTCCAAAATATCTTCCCCTCATTGTATTACAAATCAGGCACGCTTGCAAGAGCCAGACTCTTTATGATAGAATAAAAGCAAAATTGAAGAGATTTTGCAGAGGGAGGAAGACTCGAAATGATAAAGACAATGAAAGACTGCGAACGCGATACCTGCCTGGCCGTGGCCGACATGATGGTGGCTGCAGCGAAAACAGCTCCGAAGGGCAGCGGAAAAGATACAGTGGAAGCCTGCGTACTTACCGGCGAAGACAAGGACGCGCTGGCACGCGCCATGCGTGAGTTGGGCGAAGAGGTTGGTGAAGAGTTCATTATCCGTGATGCAGGTAATGTGGACAACAGCCACTGCGTGGTAATTATCGGATGTAAGAGCACTCCATTCGGACTGCCAAACTGCCATATGTGCGGATTCGAAAACTGCGGGGAAATGAAAAAAGCCGGTACCAACTGTGTGTTCAACGTGACCGACCTGGGAATTGCTGTGGGTTCTGCAGTATCCATTGCGGCAGATCACCGCATCGACAACCGCGTCATGTACTCCGCCGGCAAGGGCGCCCTCCGAATCGGCTGCCTGTCACCGGATGTGAAAATTATCTGGGGTATTCCACTGGGCGCGGAATCCAAGAGCATCTACTTCGACAGAGGCCCTGGAGCAGTTCTTCGTTAATTTTCCGTTTTAAATATTGCATTACAAAACCGGCCTCGCCAAATGCGGGCCGGTTTCCTGTTTTTCTGCTATTTAAAAAGCGGGGTGGAAAGGTATCTGTCCCCTGTATCCGGCAGGAACGCCACCACGTTTTTACCCTGATTTTCCGGTCTGCTGCCAATCATCATAGCTGCATGGAGAGCTGCGCCGGAGGTGATTCCCACCAGCGTGCCTTCACAGGATGCCATCTGGCGGCCTGCAGCATAGGCTTCATCCTCAGTTACCGTAATGATTTCATCGATGACACCGCGGTCCAGAATGGACGGAACAAAGTTCGCTCCGATTCCCTGCAGTCCGTGAGAACCTGCCTGCCCCTGACTCAGAAGAGGGGAACCTGCCGGTTCCACGGCGATAATCTTCACAGCCGGATTCTTTTCTTTCAGGAAGCGTCCCACGCCGGTGATGGTTCCACCGGTACCTACGCCTGCCACAAACACATCAATCTGTCCGCCCAGTGCTTCCCAAAGCTCCGGTCCGGTAGTTTCATAATGAACCTTCGGATTGGCCGGGTTGTCGAACTGTCCCGGAATGAAGCTTCCCGGAATTCCAGCTGCCAGTTCCTCTGCTTTGGCAATAGATCCCTTCATCCCTTCCGCACCTGGGGTCAAAACCACCTGCGCACCGTATGCCGCCAGCAGATTTCTCCGTTCCACACTCATGGTATCCGGCATGGTCAGAATCAGTTTATATCCCCGTGCCACAGCGGCAGAAGCCAGACCGATGCCGGTGTTTCCGCTGGTTGGTTCGATGATGGTTGCACCCGGCTGCAGCAGACCGCGGTCCTCCGCATCCAGAATCATGGCCAGGCCCACACGGTCTTTGGCACTGCCGGCCGGATTCATGGACTCCAGCTTGCCGTAAAGGTTAAAGTTCAGTTTTCTCTCCGCCATCATGCGGTTCAGTTTCACCAGCGGAGTATTTCCCACCAGCTCCGTTATACTGTTATACACTTTCATGTCGTTCCTCCAGTTTTTCGAGAATCACAATTGCAGTCAGTGCCGCAATACCGCCGATACACCAGCCAGCCAGCACGTCGGTGAACCAGTGAACGCCCACATAGAGGCGGCTTGGTCCCACACCAACAGCCAGGAAGAGGCACAGGCCGGACAAAACATTCTTTGCCAGTGGGTTCTTGCAGTGCTTGCGGATCAGGTAAAAGAGCAGGCCGTAGACTGCCACAGATGTTGCGGAATGGCCGCTTGGAAAGGAATAACCTCCCTGTTCCACCAGATGATACATCACGTCAGGCCGCTGACGCAGGAAAATATGTTTCATGGTCTTATATACCGCCATGTCTCCCAGGGCAGTCAGTGTCACCGGCAGCCCATATTTAAGCCTTCCCGGAATCGGGGAAAGTATGAGCAGTGCGCAGAGAATCACGATGGTGATGGTGTCCGTAGTGTGGGTCAGCAGGGTAACTGCCACATTAAGGAAGCCATTCCGAATACCCAGGAACCACTGCTGTACCGTCAGATCCGCCGCTGTCACATAATCCGGTCCTACTGCCGCCACCTTCCATGTGATGAAGCCACAGACTGCTGCAAGTATGAGAATAATGCCCAGAAAGGCACATCGTCTTCTTCTGTAATCTTTCATAACTGTATCTCCATTCGGTTATATGGTTTTCTTTTACTTTAAACGCCTGGCCTGATGACAGGTAGTTAAAAAAGTGCTAAGATAATTATACACATTTTTAGCACAATATGCGACAGCTTTATGTTACAATATTTGCGAAACAGGAGGTTGTTTTACATGAAATATATCCGCTGCATTCCAGCTTATAAAGATTTCCTTACAGCCATGTTCAAAGCTGAAAAATACAGAAAACCCATCGAAGAAAACCGGGCTGCCGGAAATTACGCAGAAGAACGCGAGAACATCCGTCTGGCCTGCCTGACTTTCGTAGACCATCTGATCGACAAGTGGGACTTTCACGTAAACGTGACTGGCGCAGAAAACCTGCCGAAGGAAGGCCCTGTCGTATACATCGCCAATCACCAGTCCTATGCGGACGCCCTGGGCACCCTGAAAATGATTTCCGAAAATCACCAGATTGGATATATCGGCAAAGACTACTTCGGCAAAATCCCTTACTTCGGCAAGTGGGTCACCCGTATCCGCAGTATCTACATTTCCCGGGGAAATACCCGTAATTCCCTCCGCGTCATCAGCGAGGGTGCGGAGTATCTGAAAGACGGCTTCTCCATGGTTATCTTCCCGGAAGGTACCCGCAGCAAAGACGGTACCATGGGCGAATTCAAGCCCGGCAGTTTCAAACTGGCCACCAAGGCACAGGTTCCGATTATTCCGCTGTCCATGAACGATGGCCGCCGCCTCTACGAAGACCAGGAATACATAAAGAAGGGCAAGAAAATCGACATCATCGTCCACCCACCGGTTCAGACCGCCGGCCTCTCCCGCGCTGAACTGGCAGAAATCCCTGCGAAAGTGGAAGAAACCATCCGCAGAGGCTTAGAGGACCTGCAGGCGAAAAATACCTTATAACATCTCAATATTCTGTGTGATAATAGTATGGCAGAACTCCTGCTGAACAGTGTTTCCGCAGTGTCTGGTACAATCATTCAAGAAACGAAAAAAGGCTTTTGGATATTTCCCAAAAGCCTTTTTTTCTATCTTTAGTTGAAAAAATTATATCCGCGACAGCCTGAGCATGCGATTCCGCAGTGGCTGCAGCAACCATTCAGGGAATGAAAAAAGGCTTTTGCTGGAGATTCATGTTCTTTCATGAAACTCCCAAAAGCCTTTGAATTCACTGACTATGGTTGCCAGCCGCGAGGACAAGCAGCGAGGGCTGCCCTGCGGATATAATTACTTTTCTACTAAGATTACACCCTTATTCATCACGCCGTTAGGGTCCAGTGCTTCCTTGATCTTGTACATCAGTGGGTAGGAAGAGCCGTGTTCTTCCGGCATCCAGCGTGTTCTGTACTTGCCGGAACCGTGGTGATGTGCGATGGAACCGCCGAAACGCAGAACTTCTTCCATGATGATGGACAGTACCTTGAAGTATTCGTCTTCGATTGCCTGAGGAGCATGATCCTTAGCAATGTAAGCGAATTCGAAGTACAGGTTGGTACCGGTTACGTAGGAGTGGGAAGAGTGACCGCCGATCAGGTACAGGTTGTCGATTTCTTCGATCATACGAGCACGTACTGCATCGTAGATTTTGCCGATTACGGACCAGTTTGCGGAGATTTCGCAGGTGTCAACGACTGCACCCAGGTTGTAGTAAGTAGGCTGGTCGATGTAAGTGTGGCAAACATCGTTTCTGGTCTTGAACCAGTGTTCAACCGGCTTGGAACCCAGATCCATCAGGCCGTATTTTGCAGCGATTTCTTCGATACCTGCCGCAGTTGCTTCTACAACACCCTTCGGACCTTCTGCAATCAGCAGAATCAGTGCAGTGTTTGCAGGAGCATCCAGCTTGATTACGTGTTCTACTTCTACAGGGTCATGCAGTCTTACTACTGCAGGTCTGTAGCCGTCCTGCATGAAGTCACGGATGAAGTCCAGACCAGTCTGCATACCGTTTGCACCGTAAGCCTTCAGCCATCTGTTTTCCGGTCTGTACTTGAAGATCTTCATGGTTACTTCAGTGATGAAGCCGGTCATGCCTTCGGAACCGATGAACAGGTGCTTCAGGTCAGGACCAACGGATCTTCTAGGGTTGTTCTTGATACGGATTACTTCTCCATCAGGCATTACAGCTTCCAGGCCCAGCAGCAGATCTTCGATACCGCCGTACAGGGTGGAGAACTGACCGATAGATCTGGTTGCTACCAGACCGCCCAGAGAAGCCAGAGGCAGGGACTGAGGGAAGTGGCCTGCAGTGTAGCCCATTTCATTCAGCTGCTTTTCCATCCAGTCTAAGGAAGTACCGGCCTTTGCAGTTACGTACATGTCTGTTTCGTTTACTTCGATGATGCCGTTCATGTCGGAACAGTCAACGATAACGCCGCCCAGTTCCGGTTCGATACTCTTGGTTACGGAAGAACCGCCTGCTCTAGGAGTGATGTCTACCTTGTTTTCGTTCAGGAACTTGAGAACTTCCACAACCTGGTCAGTGTTCTGCGGACGAACCACACATGCACCGATGTTTACCATGTTGTTGCCGGAATGTCTCTGGAACTGACGGTAACCGATATAGTCCTTTGCTGCGTCCTGCAGTGCTGCCTTTTCCGTTACTACGTGCTCTGCACCAACGATATCAGAAAGGGACTTGATTAATAATTCTTTCTCCATTGTTATATTTCCTCCTCAAAATCTGTGCTGCCGGGGCCGCAGGCCAGTACGGGCTGACCTGCCCCGACGGCTTTCGGGTTTCTTAAACGTGTTTCATGGTTCTGGATGCTACGATGTCCACGCCGGTACCGCAGATGTCGGCAGCGACTACATCGCCTCTCTTAACCGGTGCCTGCAGCTTGATTGCGTACAGTACATCCAGACACTGGTTCATCATGTTCTTTGGAATTTCTCCGGTGCTGGAAACGGACAGTCTTCTGTGGTGTCCGCCTTCGATGGCTACAGTAGTAGTCAGCATACGCATCGGATTGGTGTATTCGTTCTTACCATGGTCGATGCCTCTCTTGCAGGCATGGCCTTCCACATGAATTTCACTTCCTTCTTCCCATACGGTCAGTTTGCAGCTGTTAGGGCATGCGATGCATACGAATTCCTTCTTATTCATTTTACTTGCCCTCCTTCATGTCTACAACTACGTCAGCATTGCCGGTTGCCTTTACGGTACAGGAAATCATTTCCGGCGGTGCCACGAAGGCATGTCTTGCGGTCTGGGTCACCTGACCGTCTTCACTGACTTCCAGAACTGCCTTCTTATCCGGATGCTTTACTCTCATGTATAACTGCACTTCGCATTCTTCGCCCTTGACGATTTTCTGCGGAACGATGAAGTTTACGTTACCGGCAGGTACGGTGTGAACATATTCGGTACCTTCGCCGCCGGTCAGCTTGCCGTTCATGTACGCCACTGCACCCTTTGCTGCGATTTCGCCGGACTGGGAAACGTAGTCTACCAGGTCGAATACCACTGCCACGTTACCGCAGGCAAAGATACCTGGTACACTGGTCATGAAGTGGTTATCCAGAACAGGACCGCGGGTTCTTTCATCCAGCTGGATGCCGCAGCCTACGGACAGTTCGTTTTCCGGAATCAGACCTACTGCCAGAACCAACAGGTCGCATTCGATATATTCTTCGGTACCCGGAATAATCTGACGGTTTTCGTCCAGTTTGGCCACGGTCACTGCTTCAATTCTCTTCTTTCCGTGTACTTTAGCCACAGTGGTGGACAGGTGCAGCGGAATATCATAATCATCCAGACACTGAACGATATTTCGGGTCAGGCCGCCGGGACTTGGCATTACTTCGTAAACGCCCTTTACTTCCATGCCTTCCAGGGTCATACGGCGGGCCATGATCAGACCGATATCGCCGGAGCCCAGAATGACTGCCTTCTTACCAGGCAGGTAGCCTTCCATGTTGATGTATCTCTGTACGGAACCTGCAGTGAGAACGCCGGCAGGGCGGTAGCCCATGAGCTGAATCTGGCTGGCTGTTCTTTCACGGCAGCCCATTGCCAGAATCACGGCCTTGCAGGCGATTTCCATCATGCCGTCTTTATTATTACATGCGTAGATGACCTTGTCTCTGGTCACTTCCAGAACCATGGTATCCAGCAAAACTTCGATGTCGGTGGTTTCCAGCTCGTCGATGAATTCCTGCGCATACTCGTTGCCGGACATCCGCTTGCCGAATCTGTGGAGACCGAAACCATCGTGGATGCACTGCTGCAGAATGCCGCCCAGTTCCACGTCACGTTCGATTACCAGAACCTTTTCCGCACCTTCTTTGCGGGCCTGAATGGCTGCTGCCAGTCCTGCCGGACCGCCGCCGATGACAGCAATATCAAAATTCAGTTTCTTCATTACTTGTCACCGCCTTTCTTTGCAGCCTGACGGGTTTCTTCAAACAGAATCTGGCTGTTTCCGTCCTTCAGGTAAATTTCTGTCCATTCCTTACCCAGTTCACGAGCCAGGATTTCCAGAACCTTTGGCTGGCAGAAGCCGCGCTGACAGCGGCCCATACCGGCTCTGGTTCTTCTCTTGATGGCATCGACAGAGGTAGGAACTACAGAGGAGTGGATTGCATCCAGAATTTCACCTTCTGTAATCTGTTCACATCTGCAGATAATTCTGCCGTAGCGAGGGTCTTCTGCAATGAGCTGATCCTGTTCTTCACGGGACATATGACGGAATTCCACTCTTGCTTCACGGCAAGGGTTATAGTCTTCCTTCACTGCAGGCACGCCGCCTTCAGACTGCTTTACATCTTCCATCCAGATGCCTTCTACCATCTTGGCGATTGCCGGAGCAGATGCGAAACCAGGGGACTGGATTGCACCTACATTGATGAAACCGTGGGTGATCGGAGACATTTCGATAACGAAGTCCTCGGAGTAGTCTGCCGGTCTCACGCCGCAGAAGGTTTTGATGATGTCTTTGTAGCCCACTTCCGGATTCAGGTTGGTGCCCATTGCATAAGCCAGGTCTTCGATGGTGGTTGTATTGTCTTCCTTGTCAGGAACTTCTGTTGCAGAAGGTCCAAGCAGAGACTGGTGCTCATTGGTGATACACATACCTCCGCCCTTGGATTCCGCGTTTTTCTTTTCCTGAATCAGCGCGTGTCCATCGTAAATCATGGTTACCCGGTCAAATTCCGGTTCGCAGTGACGGTCCAGAATTGCCAGAGTTCCCTTACGTCCGTGAATGGTGTAGCACTTGTCGCCTGCCATTTCGGAGATTTCGTCAGCATATACACCAGCGCAGTTAATTACGTATTTTGCCTTGATGATGCCGTTGCTGGTTACAACGCCCTTTACCTGGCCGTCTTCTTTCAGTACGTCAGCAACCGTGGTGTTGAACATGAATTCCACACCGTTATCCGCTGCGTTTTCTGCCAGAGCTACAACCACTTCGTAGGATTCCACCTGACCAAAGCTTGGGAAGAATGCACCGCCCTTGATGTCCAGATTTCTGTGTGCCAGCTTCGGTTCGATTTCCAGTGCACGTTCCGCATTATAGAACACTTCCGGTTCATGAACGCCGTTCATCACTGCAATCTTATAGGTCATTTCTGCGCCCTTCATGAGGCGTTCATCGGTCATTACCGCGATACAGCCGCACCAGTCCAGAGCAAAATTCAGATCATCAGCCCACTGCTGGTACATACGGTTGCCTTGAATGTTCAGTTTCGCCTTCAGAGTGCCCGGCTTTACTGCCATGCCCGGATGGATATTACCGTTATTGGCCTTTGATGCACCTGTACAGACGTCATCGCTCATTTCCACTACAGTTACATTCATGTCGTACTTGGCCAGTTCACGTGCAATACCGCAGCCGATGACACCGGCACCGACGATAACTACATCAGTTTCCTTTACGACACCCTTTGCTTCGCCTTCCGCCTTCGCCTGGCTGTAATCCTTCTTCGGAATCACCAGACCCTTAACGGTCATTTCGTTTACAACATTTTTTACGCCTTCCTGTTTCGCCAGGAAGTGTCCCACGTCTACCAGCTGATTCCAGGATTCGCACTCGCCCTGGACGGTCACAATATTGCGGCCGTCCGCGGTCAGTGTCATTTCGATTCCAGGAAAAGCTTCAGACGCAGCCTGTCTGATTCTTTCAATCATTTTCTCAATCCTTCTTTTTTATGAATATTTTTTATTACTTACCGTACTTTGCGTAGATTTCCTGTTCCTTGCCATACAGAGGAGCCAGTTTATCGAAAATTTCCTTCCATACGTTTTCATACAGATCCTGATACAGAGCATGTTCTTTCATGTCAGGTTCAAAGCGGTCTCTTTCATGAACCATGTTTGCAGCAGCTTCGTCGAAGTTCTGGAATTCGCCCAGACCTACGAAGGCCGCCATGGCAGCACCGATACCGGATACTTCATGAGTATGTACACGAACGACAGGAATACCGAACATGTTTGCAGTAATCTGGCAGATTTCAGAACTCTGAGAACCGCCGCCGCCCAGACGGATTTCGCCAACCTTGAACTTACCTGCAGCTTCAGCCAGCTTGATGCCTTCCATCAGGGAGTAGTTGATGCCTTCGATTACGGCTCTGTACATGTGGATTCTGCCGTGGTAGTCAGCCATACCTACGAAACCGCCTCTTGCAAACGGCATTGCCATGCTTGGAGTGAAGTAAGGCTGGAACATGAGACCATCGCATCCTGCAGGGATTTCAGCCATCTTTTCATTCAGCAGCTCGATTGCAGACTTGTTGGTTCCTTCTGCTGCGATCTTTTCCAGTTCTGCGAATTCCTTCTGGAACCAGGATACCAGCCAGTAGCCACGGAAGATTTCAAATTCCGGAGCAAAGTGGCCCGGTACTACGGATGGATAAGGAGCCATACCCTTCTGCAGTTCATAGTAGTCTGCGGAGTTGAAGTCCATGGTAGCCATGGTACCGAAGGACAGAGCAACCTGTTCCTTCTTCATGCAGCCCAGACCGATAACTTCACACGCCTTGTCAGCACCGGCAGGATATACAGGAACACCTGCTTCCAGACCCATGTCAGCAGCAGCTTCTGCAGTCAGCTGGCCGATCATGTTACCGGTTTCAACTACATCAGGCAGCATTTCTGTTGGAATATCGAAGATCGGACGAGCCACGTCCTTAGCCTCTTTCCATGTTCTGTTCTTATTATCAAACGGAATGTGACCTACCAGAGCAGCAGCAGCATCTGCAAACTTACCGGTCATCTTGAAGTTCAGGTAGCTTGGCAGCATCAGGAACTTATGAGTCTTTTCCCAAATTTCAGGCTGTTCTTCTCTGATCCAGTTGCACTGGGACTTCTTGTACTGCAGGTCGAAGAAGGCTTCCAGCTTCATCATCTTCAGAACCGGCTTCATTGCACCAGGAATCTTAGGGCTTCCCTTTGCCTGTCTCTTATCCAGCCATACGATGGCAGGTCTCAGAGGCTTTCCTTCTGTGTCTACACATACGGATGTGTCACGGATACAGGATAATGCGATAGCTTCCACCTTTTCAAACTGTACAGGCAGATCTTCTTTCAGCATTCTGGCACAGCGGCACATTACATTGTAGTACATGTCTGCATCCTGTTCAGCCCAGCCCAGTTCCGGAGAAACATAAGCAGGGTCATACTGAATCTGCTTCTTTCCCAGGATTTCACCATTGTTGTTAATCAGCAGAGCTCTGGCACTCTGTGTACCTACGTCGAAAATTAATACGTTTCTTTCCTGTCTCGCTTCCATGGTATTTTACCTCCAATAATAAAAATTCTCTATATCATGTTTAAACAACAATAAAAGACTTGATTAATAGAATTTCATGGTCCGGCGGCCGTCCAGCACTTCCTGCTGGATTCGGCTGATTTCCGGCCCGTCAAAATATTTCTGCAGCAGTCTTCCGGTTCCGTAATCGCTGCGGCGCACCAGCACTACCGGCGTATTGGTTTCTTCAGCACTGAACCCTTCAAAATCTGTCAGCGGCACGGCACCCAAACCCAGTTTTTCTGCGTCTGTATTCCAGCCTACGCCTCGAAACACCGTACAGTCGATTCTTCCGCTCCGGACGATATCCTCAAATCCGATGAACGGGAACTCCACGATTTCCACCTGCTTCCCTCTGCAAAGCTTCTCTGTCAGAACTTTCTGGTCCATACAGACCGGGTCAACTCCCACACGCATGCCGTCTTCAATGGTGGTTTTCTCCGGATTCATGAAGTAGAGCATATACTCCTGACAGTACTGGGATCCAGTCAGTTCTGCACAGATCTCCAGTTCGTCACTGTCTGCCATGTGAATCATGGCTGCACTCTTTGAGAGGATCATGAAATCGTAAACGCCCTTTTTCAGAGCTTCCACCCGTTTCACCGAACCGCTCATATAAGCGAATGAGAACTCAATGGGTGCCTTTCCCAGAACCTCACAGACTGCTGTTGCCAGACTGGTGAAGTGAGGGGTCAGCGGAATCGGCATGCTGCCTGTGATAGTGCCCCAGCCGGTGTGGCTGTACAGCTTTTCGTCATCCTTCTCGGTGAGATAGGTTCCCAGCACACCTCGCTTTTCCATGGTGATGCTGCCATCCTCCGTCAAAGTCTCCAGTGCACTCTGTACGATTCCCCGGGAAACACCGAAGGTTTCGGTGTATTCATTAATGGTCGGAATCTTCTCTCCAATATCCGTAAGGAAGAGGTCCCTGGCCATGCGGATCAGGGTCAGGGCCGTCTTCTTATACATACTCAGATTCGCTGCCATGCTACCGCCGTCCTTCCTTCAGCAGGTGAGCAGCTACAACTGTACGCTGCATCTCTCCCGTACCTTCGATAATCCGGAACACCCTGGCATCACGCAGCAGTTTTTCGGCAGGGAAGTGAGTCATGAAACCGTATCCCCCGAAAATATCCATGGCACTGCTGGTCACTTCTATGGCGGTGTCCGCCGCAAAGGTTTTCGCCATGGCCGCCTCCACGCTGAAGTCCATTCCTGCATCCATTTTCTGCAGTGCGTGGGCGGTCAGCTGACGTGCTGCCTCAATTTTTATCTGCATATCGGCCAGTTTGAACTGGATGGACTGATTTTCCGTGATGGCCCTTCCAAACTGTTTCCGTTCTTTTCCGTATTTGATTGCTTCTTCCATGGCCCGCTGAGCAGTACCTACTGCCATGGCTGCCATGAGTGCCCGGCCTTCGTTGAGGGCCGCCAGGATTGCCTTCATGCCAAGCTTCGCGTCATGCTCTGCCGCTGGGCCGCCCAGAAGGTTCGCCTCAGGGATTTTGCAGTAATTCAGATCCACGCTGCAGGTATCACAGCTGCGGATTCCCAGTTTCGATTCCAGGTCTCCGGCTGTCAGTCCTTCGGAACCGGCATCCACCAGAAACAGGGAAGGGGTTCCGGTCTCGTCTGAGATTGCCGCCACAACATAAAAGTCTGCGGTAGAGCCGTTGGTGATGAACTGCTTGGTTCCGGTGAGCATCCAGGTCTGGTCCGCCATGTGAGATGCCCGCATCTTCATCGCCATGACATCCGAACCTGCACCAGCCTCTGTAAGACAGAAAGCGCCAATCTGACCTTCTGCGATCCTGCTGCAGATTTCTTCCTTCTGTTCTTCTGTGCCTCCAGCCAGCACGGCACGCAGCGCCAGATTGCTCCCTGCGATGCTCACCGCAAGGCCTGCATCTGCTTTGGCGATTTCCTCCAGGACCGCAGCAATATCCACCGCTTCAAGTCCCAGACCTCCATAACATTCCGGAATGGTCAGGCTGTAATAACCTATCTCACGGAGCATCTGCAGTACCTGCTGGGACGCGTGTCCCTCCCGATCCCACTGGGCGCTCTCTTTATATACTTCCAGTTCACAGAATCTGCGTGCATCCTGCACCAGTTCTGTACCTATTTCTGTCAAAAGATATGCCATCTTACACCTCCTGTTCCATGGCGGTCAAAATTTCCAGACAGTCCGCCACGATACCTTCGCTGCAGCGTCCGAAAATCTGTGCTTTCGGATCATTATTCACCGCAATGAGCCGCTTGGCTCCCGATGCACCGGCCATGAGAGGTGCCGCACCGGATACCCCGAAGGCAATGCACACGTCCGCACCCAGGATGGAACCGGACAGGCCCACTACTTTATCGTAAGAAGCCCAGCCTGCCATAGCTACCGGACGGGTACAGCCGCAGGATGCTCCCAGCTTCTCCGCCAGAGCTTCCAGTCTCTCAAAGTTAGCTTTAGAGCCCAGGCCCTTACCGCCAAGCAGCACCAGTTTTGCTGCGGACAGGTCTTCTGTTTTTACAATTTCTTCTGTATGAAGAAGTCCGGAAGGTTCATGAACTGCGGTCAGGCTCATGCCATCTGTCAGGGTAATACCCAATTCACCTGCCAGCGCAGTCATTTCTTCCAGACAATCTTTTTTCTTTTCATCGAGAATCAGCACATCTTCGTTTTCCAGAGGAAACAGTCCGTCCAGATGAGTGCTGTAGAGCTTTCTCTTCACATGGAGCTTTCCATCTGCCATTTCCAGTCCGATAACATCGGTGTGGCAGGTGAGGCCATTTGCAGCAGCGTAAACTTTTCCTGCCGTCTGCACTTCCGGACCTCCGCAGAACAGGGTCAGACATTCTATCTTGTTCATCATTCAGTCTCCCCCTTTAAAACTCCCAGCAGGAACCCTGCCGTTTCTTCCGCTGATTTATATTCCAGGAAGCTGCATTCCGCTTCCGTTTTTTCCATTCGAAGAATAGGTTCTTCCCCGGCAAAATCCGCCTTTTCCGGCTCATATTCACTGAAGACACGTTTCTTCGCTTCCATACGTGCTTTCAGCGGGAAGAGTCTGAGATAGCCGGCTTCCGCATCGCCCACAGTACACACTGCACCGCCGCTGACTGCATACTGCTTCAGGAAACCGCCTTCTTTGCAGGTAATTTCCGCCCTGCTTTCAGCTGCATTCCAGGATGCAGATACCGCTTCCGGATAAAGCTCCGCTCCCAGTTCGCCGGCCAGATATGCCGGCACCATGCCGCTGTCCCCGGGGCCCACCATGCGTCCTGTGAGAATCAGATCCGCAGGATGCTGTGTGAAGTAGGAGGCCAGAAATTTTGCTGTGTTTCGTGAGACGAAACTTTCACATGCAGGAAGCAGAACTACATCATCGTAGCCTGCAGCAAAAAGAGCACGCAGAAGGGACTCGCTTACCGCACCTTCCGGTGCGCCGCAGGTCACTGCCACCGTCTCCGCCGCCTGTCCCGCAGCTTTCAGACTGTCCGCCATACGGAGCCCCAGCTCCAGAGCCGCCTCATCGAAGCAGCCATACATCTTCTTGGCATAGGTGAAATCCAGCTGATCGGGATTTTCCCATTCTTCCGCCAGCAGGGTTTCATAGTCAGGTACAATTTTAAAACACACACAAATTTTCAAACCGGAAACCTCCTGATTTATCGCATAAACTGCAAATTTACAAAAAAATGTACACTTAATTGAAGTATACTCCTTTCAGCAAGTAAAGTCAACGGCTGCAGCAGTTTCCGGACATGAAAAAAACCGGCCCGAAGCCAGCATCAGCCAGCCCGGACCGGAGTCTCGTTTTCTCAGTTCATAATAGGTATTTGTATGCAGATTTATTCGCCATGTCCATTTGCACCACTGGCGAGACGCATGTACACATGATTTGCCCACTCATTCATTTGGCCGTACTCTGTGGTGGTTCCAACAGTTCTGGAAAAATACCCTTTATCGGTATCTACTTGCCAGGTGATTCCAAAGGCCGTCACTTCATACTCGTAATCTACATTCGGTGCTTCCGCCAGTGCCCCCTGATCATTGAAGCAGCCCTCCAGAATGTTATTCACCACTGCGGTGTGCCACTTCCACATGGTATAAGATTCACCAGTACTCAAATCCGTAACTGTACCGCAGTTTTCCGGATCATCATGACTTCTCAGAATTGCATCGCTCAGCTCACTCAAAGCTTCTGCGTCAAACACACTGCCATCAGCCAGCCATGCCCGTTCCACATTCTTTTCCATCAAGACTTCCATATCGCTGCAGTTCGGCACGGTAGTCAGGATGGTAACCATCTGTGCTTCCGCTTCAGGATAATCCGCAATTGCCAGCCGGTACTCCTTGTCCCCGATTACAAAATTATATCTTGCATCTCCAAGGGAGAAAACAGCATTCTCACCAACCCGGCTGACCAGTTCCTGCACTGCAGCCTTCCGGCTCTCATACTCCGTGAACCCGTCCATCTCAGTTCCCAGCAAAATCTCCATAATCCGGCTTTTCTCATCTTCCGTAGTCTGTGCGTACACATTGCCCCCCGCGAACCTTATGGACGTGGTATCCGCATAAACACCCAGCGGAGCATCCGCCATGCCAGGAATGAAATCATCCAGCTTCGTTCCCCCATCATCCGGCGTACCGCAGGCAGCAAGGCCGGCACATAACGTCAAAATTAAAAATAACCCAAATACCTTCTTCATCACTCTTCCCCCCCTTGTGATAAAAACACTTAAATCAGCTTTCAATAATTTTTCTTTCCATGCCGCACATAGCTGATGCCAAATATTGAAGCAAACACCGCATACAGTACTGCAAAAGCCAGCCAGAAGTTTTGTTGAGTCACAAAATTCAGTACTCCCAATATGGAAACAATGATATAAACCCACAGAAATACAAATACTCCCATTGCAAAGATATCCGTCATAAGACCAAAGAAACCGAGTCGTTTTCTTTTCTTATTCCAAAATTCTCTGCCCCCTCTGACAGTACTGCGGTAATAGAAAAATGCAGCCATTACTGCAATGGAAACAAGTGTAATGATAGCGAAACGAAGAACAGGATTCATCGAAGAGATTCCGGTGTTCTCCGGCATTCCCGCATCACTTGTCATAACCGTTAAAAAAGCACCTAAAACAATTCCCCATCCCAGGATCTTCTTTATCATCACATACACCTCCCCATTCATCCTGCGTCCCTTGAACCACATTTCAGTTTGGATTTCTAAGTTAATTTTACCATACGCTTCTTTGCTTTACAAGAACAGAACCGTCCTAATGAACTGTGTTTTTCGTCACATAGTTTTTTACCTTGAAGGTCATAACAACCTTATCCAGTACAGTTGCGTTCTTAGGAACTATGGTACCAGAGTAATTCACCTTCAAGCTCATACCCTTTGTAATAGACTCAGAATGATTAGCTGCTCCTACATACTGTGGCTTCAGATTTTCTCCCCCAGCAATCTCAGCTGCATAACCTACAGTAATGGATGACACAATGACCAGCAGCATCAACATTGCTGCCATGATTCTTCGCATAAAAAATCCTCCTTTCATGATGCCTGTCTTTATACACTATTACGGCGAAAGGAGGATTTCGTTACATATTTTTTAATTTATATACTGCATATTTTCAATGATTTTTATCAGTACCTCTCGGTCTGTACTTTCATTTACATCTATTTTTAATATCTTCGCATCGGTCATCCAGACTGCTGCCATATTCTTGTTGGTTTTATCTACAGACAGCACCACATTTTTATCACCGACTTTGATTTCTTCAACTTTCGAGGTATCTGTATCCAGACCTACGGAGGTTCCATTTAGTGAATATTCCCTGATTCTGATTTCATATGGGCCGTTTTGTGACACAAACAGCATAAACAGGTAATTTCCTCGTTCTGCCCACAGCATATAGAACCCTTCCGGCAGCCATGTAGGGTACCAGTAATCTTCCCAGCTTCCAATCATGTCTTCCTCACTTTCTGTTCGGAGGGAAACGGAACCGGTTTCTTCATTGAAAATCAAGGTAAATACTCGCTCACGCAGAGCTTCGGAGGTTCCCAGGGCCAGGCTTCCCATGGTTACGAAGCAGGCCAGGAAGATAGCTGCGAAACGGGTGAACCGTTTCATTCGGGCTGCAGATTTCTTTTTCACCGATACCGCAGCATGCTGCTGGTCATAGGCACGGGCGAACTGAAGAAATGCAGCATCCGGCTGGACGTCGAAAATCTGGCCGATGGATTTTGCCCGGTCTTCATAGGACTGCTGGGTGGCCAGAACGTCTTCTTTCGCCAGGACAGCAGCTTCCCGCAGAAATTCTTCTGCGGTCAATCTATCTTGAAACATTTTCTTTTCGCCCATGGTTATTTCCCTCCATTCCTCAGGCTTGTGATTTCTGCTTTCAGTTTTTTCAGTATGCGATACTGTTTCACCCGCAGGGCGCCTTCCGTCATACCAAAGGCTTCTCCTACTTCCCGCGCACTGAGTTCTGCTTCAAATCGAAGGGATATAATTTCATTTTCTTCATCCGTGAGTACTTTCTGTGCTTTTTTCAGATCACGCACATCTTCCTGCTTGAAGAATTCCTCTTCTGCACTGCTAACGTACAGGGTATCTGAGAGAATATCTATAGAATCTTCTGTGAGTTTACCCTTGTGCTTGCGTTCTTGTTCGAAATAATCTGCTGCTATGGTTCTGGTCATAACTCGGAGATAATTCTGCAGCCAAATTTTATTCATATTCAGATACCGCTTCGGATCTTCTGCAACTTTAGCCCACATAATAGAGGACAGTTCTCTCGCAGTTTCCAAATGTTCTGTAAAGTCATTGATATAAGTATAAACCAACCGGTAGTTATCCATATAAAGTTCTTCTAATGTGCTGTATTTTTCATTCTGCGCCATTCTTCCAATTCTCCTTTTGGCTATTCTACCATATCAGCAGGCAAAGCGAAACCGTAACGGGTATGAAAAGCTACTTGAAGAATCAATATTTACATACACTAATACGGTCATTTTGGGATTTCGTTACATAAAAAATTACGAAAAAAGAGAACTTTTTCGAAAAGTTCTCTCTGTGCATCATTTATTCAGTTTTTTCAGTTCAGCAATCAGATCCGCAATCATTACGCACACGAATTTCTGCTGTTCCAGCGGCAGGGTCTGTATTTCCATCAGCAGTTCGCGCACATATTCTGACTCATCGTACCCATAAATCAGACTACATTGCAGCTTATTCAGAGCTCGTGCCAAAATATGTGGATTATAGCTTTCGGTCGGACTGCCGTTTTCGATGCTGGATATAGTCACCTTGCTGAGCCCTGTCCGTTCGGCCAAGTCTGCCTGGCTCATTGAGAGTGACTTTCTGAAACGAAATACATGCTCTCCGAGCTTCTGATAATACAGTTCGGTTTCATAGCTTTTCATACTGATAGTTTAAATGAAAAACTATTAGCCGTTAAGATAGGTACACTTTATATTTTGTTCGGTTTACTTTATATTTCTACATAATTCGACATATTTCGTTACCTCAGTACCACATAAAAAATCCGGCCCGCATCGGCATCAGCCAGCCCGGACCGGAAGTTACCATACAAAAGACGGCCGAAGCCGTCTCTGTTAATGGTTATATTGTGTCAATTCGTACAGCCAGCGGTAATCTTCCGGTGACAGAATATACCGGTAGTTAAACCCTCCTGTTGCTTTGTAATAATTGCCTTCTTTCTCTCTCACAGTCTTGCTGATGGAAACAACAGGTTCATCATAGTAGAGATAAGTTTCATTGAGCTGTCCTGCACCCATGGAAAAGGAAATTGTATAGGTGGTGTTTCTACCCTCCATCTCCTGGAAAAATACAATCGACGGTTCACCATCTCCCCCTGCGATAATCATCTCTGACAATCCGATCTCTGGGGAATAGGCCTGCCCACTCATCATGATCCGTATGATTTCACCACGCAGGGCATCATCTTCCACAATTTTGCAGTAGGCCGGGTCATCCCTATAATAAAACCAGTTCATGGCATTCTCAAATACCATCAGTTTCGCTTCCCGCAAAATTTCTTCATCCAGTGCTTCACTTTCAATAAACAGAGACTCCCGGTCCAATGGTGGTTCTCCCTCATATTTCCAGTCAAGTATGTCCTTGAAGTTCAGCGTAATTGATTCCAACCCCATTGGAATTTCTATAATATCTAAATTATCACCTGAATTATATGCCTTATTAATCACTTTGGCGTAATCTGCTGCATTCAATGCGCAGTGCCATGCCTGACTTATTTCGCTTCCATCCCTTTGAGTCTTAATCTTTTCAACCCAAAGAAATGGGTAATACCGATGCTCGCTATGTAATGATATAAAATAATGTGCATCATAAAAATAAAAAATGTATCTGGTATCTCTTTTCTGAAGCATCAGAAAAGGATCGCCCTTTGTGTAGTCAATAACTTCACCTTCATCAAAAGGTCTTATGATTTCTACCCGTGACAAAGACTCCACCACATCCGAAGCAATCTTATCCGTCATCTTCAAAAAATTATTTTTTTTCGAACTTGTATCCCACTCTTCGTAAGTCTCTTTTGTTTTATAATACAGATTAAGATACATATGCGCATACACATCTGCCTTTTTCAATTCTCTCCAGGAAAACGGATTATCCACTTCTGCACTGCGGCAGGCAGATAATAAGAGAATGCAGGATAAAATCAAGACTGCACCGATTATACATTTTTTATAATTCTTCATAGCTGCTCTCCAGTGATTACTCCTCTACACCTATAAAGCTCTGAATTCGATATTGATTAGGTGTACCAGGATCTACATAGTAAAACATTTTATCCGTTGCCACTGTATTTGCTGCAGTATCACCGGTAAATGGATCCATGTACGAAATGATTCCAATCTGATCTACTCTGTCGTACTCATAATATCCCGAAATGACAATTGCATGTCCTCTTGGATCATATTCTGTTTCATCATATGCTGCACCTGCATAAATAGGCATATCATAATCAATAAAATATGTTAACATATCCCAATCGAATGAATTAGAATCATAAGCACGGGAAGTAGTAAGTCCATAACTATTCATAACTGCTATTGCAATTCCTGAACCTGCTCCATCATACTTTGTAACGCCACCAGTATTATAAATCTGATCAATGGTTTTAGAAATTCCATAGTATCCACAAATTGATTTGATAGATGCTGCCCAGCATGAATATGTACCGCTAGCCTGCTGTACAGATGGAACTGATAAATACTTTTGTGCATTCAGCGATCTTGCGCTTCCACCATTATCTAAATTCAAATAACAATTAGCTTCCAGGGCAGTGTAATCCAAACTCAATTCACCAGTATAGTTGGCTAAGAATTCTCTTTCTTCATTCATGATGGACGAACTGATTTTATCTACACTGTTGTCCGCATATAAAAGATAGGCACCATCCGCATCAAAAAGCAGAAGCATCTGCAGACTTTTTATTATAAGTTTCTACATATGATTTTGAAATCTGAACATTCATCTTTCCAAATTCATCATAGCTTACAATTGCAGTCGCCACCCAATTTTGCTGTTCCAATACAGGATAGTATTGGATTCTGTCAATTCGAACAGATCCTGAACTTTTTAATTCATATGCAGGTATTTCATTACCTAAGTATAGAACTGAAAAATCCACACCGTCAAGACCAAATATTCCCTTCTGCTCTTCTATAGCATTAAGAACATTTGAGACATTATCCACAACCTCTTTATAGTTCTCTGCAGTTACAAATTCGTAAGCAAAAGCATTTCCAGCAAATGAAATAATCATCAATACTGCAAGCAATAAGCTGAAAAACTTCTTTTTCATGTTCAATCCTCCCTCGTCAATCAAATGAATTTAACTATAACTTTACTAACTAATACGGTCATTTCGCGATTCCGTTACATAAAATTATGAAAAAATCCGGCCCGAAGCCAGCATCAGCCAGCTCGGACCGGATCATATCCATTATTTATTTTTCTTTCCAAAATTCTAATGAACAGGAACACCAGGACCTATACTTTTAATCAGCAGATAAGCAATCAGAAATGCGCCTGCATACAAGCCGCCAATCATCAGCTTTTCATACCGTTCTGCCTTTTTGCGATCCCATTTGAGTGCTACATTACGAATGTACGGTGCTGCCAATCTGGCCACCGTGATGATGATAAATATAATTACATAATTTCTCACCATCTGCAGCATAACTGCTCCCACAATATCTCCGTACTCAGGTGGTTCATAAAAGCGCAGCATGAAGCTCACTATAGTTCCCAGTATGGAATAAACTATGTTTTGTCCCAGAAATTTCAAAGTTTTCATCACCACACCCCCCAAGTTTAATCTCCTCTACGCGAAATTCATAAACCAGGATATCCCCATCAGCAGATCAGCCGCAGCAAACAGATAACTGGCCGCTTTATTGGCCCGCTTTGTTTCATGTTTTCGATTATGAATGAGAACCGCCGCAGAAAGAATAATGGCAATCACATACAGTACAGCAAATACCGGCACACTGACTGTAAAATCCAGATATGGTTCCAACGGCTTCTCCCGTTTGCAGAACAGGAGAAAAATAATACTGTAAATGGCAAACCCCAGCTGAAGCGGTCCTTCGAACCGGACCATTTCCTGTTCCGTATTCAAATCCCTTATAACAGTCTTTTTCATAAAAACACCCCCTGTATTTTACGTAGATCTTCCTAATTTAATTTTATCACACTATCATAATAAAGTAAATATTCTTGCTATCTTCTGTGAGAAATGCCGAAAAATTTTCAGAAAATATGTAAAAAACCACTTGACTTTATTCATTTAAAGTGGTAATCTATTACCAACAAAAGAAATAAAAAACTTACCTGGTTTTTAATCTTTAGATTCTAAGAATTGGAGGTACGGACCAAAGGACAAGTAAATCGCATTCTAAAATTTTAAGAAAGTGAAGGTGCAGGTAATGTGTTTGAAAGAACCTAATTAAGACCCGCTCGGAAATGTGAATAGTTTCGAGCGGGTTTTTCTTTTGCTTTTTTATATGTAATCTGCATTTATTCAAATAAAAACCGGGAGGAATCGTATGATTTCATCCCGGTTTTCAATTTCAGATAATAGATATTAGCGTCCCAGACCCAGGCCGAAGTTGTCCTTCACGCGCTGCATGGTGTTCTTTGCGATAGTGTCAGCACGCGCAGCACCATCCTTCAGAATTTCGATCAGCTCTTCGGAGTGACGGATTTCTTCATAACGTGCTTTGATTGGAGCCAGAGCTTCCACAGTTACTTCCACCAGATCCTTCTTGAAGTCGCCGTAGCCCTTGCCTTCGTACATCGCTTCCAGTTCTTCGATGGACTTGCCGGACAGAGCGCTGTAGATGCTCAGCAGGTTGCTGATGCCAGGCTTGTTTTCGATGTCGAACTTTACGATGCCTTCGGAGTCAGTGGTTGCCTTCATGATGGACTTCTTAATCTTGGAAGGTTCGTCCAGCAGAGAGATGCGGGAGTGAACGTTTTCTGCACTCTTACTCATTTTCTTTGTTGGATCATCCAGTGCCATGACACGTGCACCGGCCTTCATGAAGCGGCCTTCCGGAACGACGAAAGTCTTCTTGTACTTATTGTTGATACGGATTGCCAGGTCACGGCACAGTTCGATGTGCTGCTTCTGGTCATTGCCTACAGGTACTACGTCTGTGTCGTACAGCAGAATGTCTGCTGCCATGAGAACAGGGTAGGTGAACAGGCCTGTCGGTGCGGATTCCTTGTTCTTGCTCTTATCCTTGAACTGAGTCATTCTGGACAGTTCTCCTGTGGAGGAGTTACAGCACAGAACCCAGCCCAGTTCCGCATGACCGGATACGTCGGACTGTACGAATACGATGGACTTCTTTGGATCTACGCCTACTGCCAGATAGAGAGCAGCTACGTCCAGGATATGTTCGCGCAGAGCCTTTGGATCCTGCGGAACGGTAATAGCGTGTTCGTCTACGATGCAGTACAGACATTCATGGTCATCCTGCAGTTCCACGAACTGCTTCAGTGCACCCAGGTAGTTGCCCAGGTGGATATTTCCTGTCGGCTGAACGCCGGAAAATACTCTTTTCATTCTAATACTTCTCCTATCGGTTCATTTCTTTCTTGAATTTTTCAATAATGGCTTTTTCCGCACGGGATACGGTCATCTGGGAAACCCCCAGAGCCTTGGCGATATCTGCCTGTGACTTATTGAAAATGAACCGTTCTTTAAATACATAACGGTGATTGTCGTTTAACTGTTCCAGAACGGACTTGATGATTTCATTAATCTCAATCCGTTCGTAGCCTATTTCTTCGAAACCTACATACTTTTCCAGAAGATTTTCATCGCCTTCATCTCCCAGGTTGTTATTGGCGCTGTCCAGAGAAAAAGTTCCGTAAGCTTTGGCACTTTCCATTGCCTGCATAATCTGTTCGTGAGTGAATCCGGTGGCCTGGGATATTTCATCCAGGGTAGGAGTGCGGCCCAGTTTGGTTGTCAGCTGATCTTTCACTTCCTGCACCTTGGTTGAAATTTCCTTCATGCGGCGGGGAACCTTCAGGCTCCACTGCTTGTCACGGAAATACTTCTTGATTTCACCCAGGATAGTCGGTGTGGCAAAACTCTTGAATTCGAATCCCTTTTCGATATCGAAGCGCTCCACTGCAGATACCAGAGCCAGCGCTCCCACCTGATAGAGGTCGTCGTATTCCACACCTTTTCCCAGATACTTTCGGATCAGGATGTCCACCATATAGAGATGGTCTTCCACAATCTGATTACGCAGTTCGATGGTTGGATTCAGGGCATATTCCCTGAAAAGTTCGGCTGTCATTTCCGCTTCACCATCTTGATAGTCTTCTTACCCTGGGAACCATCAATAATTTCAACTTCATTCATCAGAGACTGAATAACGAAAATTGCCAAATTGCCTTCATTCGGGCAGGACTGGCAAGGTTTTGCCAGACGTTCCAGAACGTGACCGTCACTGTTGTCTGTCACGTACATTTCCAGATACCCTTCATCCGCAATACATTCCACGGAGTATTCCTCCGCGAAACCGTCCAGACCGTGGCAGGAGACGTTCTTGCACGCCTCGCTTACCGCTGTCTTGATATCTTCAATCTCATCAAAATCAAATCCCATGGTGTCTGCTACGGAACCGATGGCCAGTCTAACCATGGTCAGATATGCCGGCTTACCCGGAATGTTAAACTTAATTCTATCTGCCATACTCAGAATCCTTTCTCTGCAAAATCTCTTCTTCCGGCCCTACAGATCCATCATGGTCTGTCCGCCGTCATCTGCGGTTTCTGCTTTTTTTACTTCTTTCTTTTCATCGTCCAGTTCGTCTTCTCTTGCAACCTTGGCCATTGCGATGATGTTGGCGTCTTCGTTAACGCTCATAATCTTTACACCCTGAGTTGCACGTCCCAGTCTGGATACTTCGCTTGCCTTCATGCGGATGATGATGCCGTCAGAGTTGATCAGCATGATATCATCATCTTCACTTACGACCATAGCTCCTACCAGTTCACCGGTCTTCTTGAACTTGGCCTTGTCATAGGTCAGCAGACCCTTGCCGCCTCTGGTCTGAATCTTATAATCTTCCACTCTGGTTCTCTTACCGAAACCGTTTCTGGTTACTACCAGCAGTTCCTGACCAGGTTCAACCAGCTGCATGGATACGACTTCGTCGTCCTTTTCCAGGTCGATGGCTCTTACGCCGCCTGCGATTCTGCCCATTGGACGTACATCGTCTTCGGAGAAGCAGATGCACTTGCCGTTCTTGGTTACGATGATAACGTTATTCTTACCTGTAGTTCTCTGGATACCGATCAGTTCGTCACCTTCCTTCAGATTCATGGCAATCAGGCCGGTCTTACGGTTGGTATCGAAGTTATCCAGGGAAGTCTTCTTGATGGTACCGTGCTTGGTTACTGCAATCAGGTAATCGTTTTCACTGAATTCACGGATTGGAATTACCGCAGTGACTCTTTCACGGCTCATCAGGTTCAGGAAGTTTACAATCGGAATACCCTTGGCGGTACGGTTTGCTTCCGGAATTTCGTAAGCTTTAATCTTATGTGCCTTACCGGTGTTGGTGAAGAACATGAGATAATCGTGAGTGGAGGTCATAATCAGATCCTTCACGAAGTCGTTTTCCTTGGTGGTCAGACCAGTGATGCCCTTGCCGCCTCTCTTCTGTGCCTTATAGGTATCTACAGGTACACGCTTTGCATAGCCCAGGTGAGTCAGGGTGATGCATACGTTTTCTTCCTGAATCAGGTCTTCTTCATCGATTTCTTCAGCAGCTGCCTTAATCTTGGTGCGGCGCTTATCGCCCCACTTTTCCTTGATTTCCAGCAGTTCATCCTTTACTACGCCCATCAGCTTCACTTCATCAGCCAGCAGTTCGTTATAGTAAGCAATCTTCTTTAAGAGTTCCTGATATTCGTTTTCAATCTTCTCTTTTTCCAGACCCTGCAGGCGTCTCAGCTGCATGTCCAGAATTGCCTGTGCCTGAATTTCAGACAGGGCAAAGCGTTCCATCAGACGTTCCTTGGCATCATTGTAGCTGTTACGGATGATGTGGATGATTTCGTCGATGTTATCCAGTGCAATTCTTAAACCTTCCAAAATATGTGCTCTGGCTTCTGCCTTCTTCTTGTCGAAGATGGTTCTTCTGGTCAGAACTTCCTTCTGATGCTTCAGATATTCCACCAGAATATCCTTCAGAGTACAGATCTTCGGTCTGCCGTCTACCAGTGCCAGCATAATCATGGATACGGAATCCTGCAGCTGGGTGTGCTTATATAATCTGTTCAGGATGATGTTCGGATTGCCATCCTTCTTCAGTTCGATAACAATACGGATACCTTCCTTACGGTTGGATTCGTCACGGAGGTCAGCAATGCCTTCCACCTTTTTTTCACTTACCAGATCTGCAATCTTTTCGATCAGTCTGGCCTTGTTTACCTGATAAGGGATTTCCTTTACGACAATCTGCTGCTTTCCGTGGGAAAGTTCTTCGATTTCTGTAACGGAACGAACCAGTACCTTGCCCTGGCCTGTGCGGTAAGCTTCCTTCATGGAAGTTTTGCCCATAATCATGGCACCGGTAGGGAAGTCCGGACCCTTGACGTGCTTCATCAGGTCATCCACAGTCGCATCCGGATTATCAATCAGTTCCACGGAAGCGTCGATAACTTCGCTCAGGTTGTGCGGAGGAATGGAGGTTGCCATACCTACGGCGATACCGTTGGAACCGTTTACCAGCAGGTTCGGGAATCTGGCCGGCAGTACTACCGGTTCCTTTTCTTCCCCGTCAAAGTTTGGTGTGAAGTCTACAGTGTCCTTATCGATGTCACGGAGCATCTGCAGTGCCAGAGGGGACATACGCGCTTCCGTATAACGCATTGCCGCAGCACCGTCGCCGTCCACGGAACCGAAGTTACCGTGACCGTCTACCAGAGTGTATCTGATATTGAATGGCTGGGCCAGTCTTACCATGGCGTCGTAAATGGAGGAGTCACCGTGCGGGTGATATTTACCCATTACTTCACCGACGATACGCGCAGACTTCTTATGAGGCTTGTCCGGTGTTACACCCAGACCGTCCATACCATAGAGAATTCTTCTGTGTACCGGTTTGAGACCGTCTCTTACATCGGGCAGGGCACGGCCTACGATTACGCTCATGGCGTAGTCGATATAAGAGTCTTTCATCTCTTTATTAATTTCATGCTGGATCAGTTTCTGATCCTCTAAAAATGTTGCCATACTCTTTCCCCTTTACTAAATGTCCAGTGTCGCGTAATGTGCGTGGTCTTCGATAAATTTCTTTCTCGGAGGTACCTTGTCGCCCATCAGAGTGGAGAAGATGTGGTCAGCTTCTGCACTGTCTTCGATGGTAATCTGGATCAGAGTTCTGTGGTTATAGTCCATGGTGGTATCCCACAGCTGTTCAGCGTCCATTTCACCCAGACCTTTGTAACGCTGGATATCTGCCTTGCCTGGCTTCTCAGCCAGCTGAGCCATCAGCCTTTCCTGTTCGCCTTCACTGTAGGTATAGTAGATGTCCTTACCCTTCTTTACCTGATACAGAGGAGGCTGAGCAGCGTAAACATAACCGCCTTCAATCAGCGGCTTCATGAACCGGTAGAAGAAGGTCAGCAGCAGAGTTCTGATATGCGCACCATCCACGTCCGCATCGGTCATGATGATAATCTTATGATATCTTAACTTCTCAATATTGAAATCTTCACCGATACCACAGCCGAATGCAGTAATCATGTTCTTGATTTCGTCAGAACTTAAAATTCTGTCCAGTCTTGCTTTTTCTACGTTCAGAATCTTACCTCTCAGAGGCAGGATTGCCTGACGCTTTCTGTCACGGCCGTCTTTAGCAGAACCGCCCGCGGAATCCCCTTCGACCAGGAAGATTTCGCAGTTCTTAGGGTCTCTGTCAGAACAGTCAGCCAGCTTGCCCGGCATGGAGAAACGTTCCAGTGCTCCCTTTCTTCTGGTCAGGTCACGGGCCTTACGTGCAGCTTCTCTTGCTCTTGCAGCCTTTACACACTTTTCGATGATCGCCTTGGCAGGAGCAGGGTTTTCTTCCAGGAACGCCATCAGATTTTCACTGGTGGATGTTTCCACAAAACCTCTTATTTCACTGTTTCCAAGCTTCGCCTTGGTCTGTCCTTCAAACTGCGGTTCAGACAGCTTTACGGAAATAATTGCAGTCAGACCTTCTCTTACGTCATCACCGGACAGAGCTTCTTCGTTATCCTTCAGCAGCTTTGCCTTGCGTCCATAGTCATTGATAACACGGGTCAGTGCACTCTTAAAGCCGACGATGTGAGTACCGCCGTCGGTGGTATGAATGTTGTTTGCATAACCCATGATGTTTTCGCTGTAGCTGTCAGTATACTGCATTGCAATTTCCACTTCGCAGTTATCCTTGATTACTTCGTAGTAGATAACATCCTTGTGAAGCGGGTCCTTGCTGTTGTTATGGTATTCTACGAATTCCTTGATACCGCCTTCGTAGTAGAAGGTTTCTGCCTTCTTCTGACCGGCTCTTTCATCCTTGAAGTTAATCTTGATGCCCTTATTCAGGAAAGCCATTTCTCTCAGACGGCGTTCCAGAACATCATATTCAAATACAGTGGTTTCGAAAATTTCAGGATCCGGCCAGAAAGTAGTCTTGGAACCGGTCTTCCTGGAAGAACCGATGATTTCCAGAGGAGCTACGGTTTTGCCTCTTTCATATTCCTGCTTATAAATATTTCCGTTACGTTTTATTTCTACTTCCATGTGGGTGGAGAGGGCATTTACTACAGATGCACCTACACCATGAAGACCCCCGGATACCTTGTATCCTCCGCCGCCGAACTTACCGCCGGCATGGAGCACGGTATGAATTACTTCTACAGCAGGAATACCCATCTTAGGATGGATATCAACCGGCATGCCTCGTCCATCGTCCTCAACCATAATGGAGTTATCCTTCTGGATGGTGATATGGATATTCTTACAGTAGCCAGCTAATGCTTCGTCGATACTGTTGTCTACGATTTCGTAAACCAGGTGCTGCAGACCTCTGGTACCGGTGGAACCGATATACATACCGGGTCTCTTACGAACTGCTTCCAGACCTTCCAGTACCTGTATCTGCGCCGCATCATACTGGCCGTTCATTTTTTCTTCTAAACTCATATAATCACCTTTCTCAACTTAAATTAAGAAATAAAATTTACTTATTTTTACCTGTTTTCGCCGATAGGGGTAGAGAACCCCATAATCCATAAAAGTATATCACTTTTTGATACAAAAAGCAAGTTTTGGAAATTAAAATCAAAATCAACAAAAAAATCGCCCAGAGGGGCGATTTTTAAGCAAATTCCACTATAAAATATATGCGGGTTATATCTGTGTTGTATTAAAATTTATTTTCGACAGATTTATACACCTTAAAAATTTTTTTTACAGCACGCGGGTAAATTTCTTTACGGTTTCTGCTACCAGCAGACGGAACTTCGGTCCGGCAATATTGGCTGCTTCCTGTACTTCTTCATGAGTCAGTGGGGTAGGGCTGATGCCTGCCGCCAGATTGCTTACGAAGGAAATACCGCAGATTTTCATACCCATATGATTTGCTGCGATAGCTTCCACTACGGTAGACATACCTGCTACATCTACACCCATAGTGTGGAGCATTTTGATTTCAGCAGGCGACTCGAAGGACGGACCGGTCAGCTGTGCATAAACACCTTTCTGCAGCTTGATATTGTTTTCAGCAGCAGCTTCCTTAATCAGCACACGCAGATCCTTGTCATAGACTTCACTCATATCAGGGAAGCGGGTACCCAGTTCTTCAATATTTGCTCCAATCAGAGGGTTTGGTGCAAACAGAGAAACATGATCGGTAATCATCATAAAGTCACATGCTTCGAAAGATGGGTTAATACCTCCGCATGCGTTGGTCACGAAGAGAATCTTCGCACCCATCATCTTCATGAGACGAACCGGCAGAACCACATCGGTAATGTCATAACCTTCATAGTAGTGAACACGGCCCTTCATGCAGACAACCTTTACATCACCTACATAACCGAAGATGAACTTTCCTGCATGTCCCGGTACGGTGGAAACAGGGAACCCATCGATATCGCCGTAGCTCACTTCGCCTACAATATCAATATCCTGTGCAAATTCTCCCAGACCGGAACCGAGAACAATTGCCACATCCGGACGGAACTTATCGAAGTCAAACTTCTGCTGTACACAGTCATAGCACTTTAATAACTTTTCATATACAGGATTCATAATCATACCCCTTTTCTTTTATTCTTCTTCCACACTTCCTGCAGTAACATAAAAGGTCTTTCCTTCCGGAAGGGTTTCTTTCAGTTTTTCAGGAATTTCTGTTGTTGTAATAAACATCTGTATTTCAGCCAGGGATTTCACCAGGAATTCCTGACGCTGCAGATCCAGCTCACTCATCACATCGTCTAAAAGCAATATTGCTTCTTCACCGGTTTCCTCTTTTATCAGAGAAAGTTCCGCCAGCTTAATGGAAAGGGCAGAGGTTCTCTGCTGTCCCTGGGATCCGAAGTTTCTCACACTGATACCGTCGATGAAAAATTCCAGATCGTCCTTATGAGGTCCTTTGGTTGTGGTCCGCTGACGCAGATCATTTTCATAAGCACTCCGCAGGATGTGATAATAGCGTTCTTCCAGCTCAGACACGGAAGATGCCAGTTCCACATTAGGCACATACTTCAGCTGGAGATTTTCACCGCCGTTTGTGATGGCACCGTGTATGCCGCGGCTTATTTTGTCAAGCTTCTGAATGAAATCAGCACGCATCATCATAATCGACGCACCGTATCTGGCCAGCTGCATATCCCATAAGTCCAGAACAGAAGGATCTACCTCGTGTTCTTTCAGATAGGCATTTCTCTGAAGCAGAACTTTTTTATAATTGCTCAGATCTTCGTAATATTTCGGACGAAGCTGGCAAAGCTCCCGGTCTATAAATTTGCGGCGCTTTTCCGGCTCATCTTTTACAATTCTCAGATCTTCCGGTGAGAAAATGACCATATAGAGATTTTCCAGCAGCTGTGAAGATTTCTTAATCTTCACACCATCCACCTTGGCAGACTTCTTGGAATCTCTTGTAAAAATCAGTTCCACAGAAGTATCGTAATAATCCCTCTGTGCCTCAACTCTCACACGGCCAAAATCTTCACCAAAGAGAATCATTTCACTGTCCTTGGATGTGCGGAAAGATTTACCCATGGAACATACATAAATAGATTCCAGCAGGTTGGTCTTTCCCTGGGCATTATTTCCCAGTATGAGATTCACATTAGGATGAAACTCCAGCTCAAGATCGCCGTAATTTCTGAAGTTGTGCAGTTCAATATTTTTTATATACATGATTTTTAGTTATTGGTAATACGAACCGGCAGAATCAGGTATTCAAAACCATTTCCTGTCAGAGGCTGTACCAGGCAAGGGCTGATGCTGGTATTAAAGAGCATCACAATCTGATCGTCTTCGATAACCTTCAGTACATCCATCAGATACTTGGAGTTGAAACCGATGGTCAGGTCATTGCCTTCCTTGGAAATCATCACATCTTCCTTAACATTACCTTCTTCCGACTTGGATGTGATTTCCAGGTTGCTTCCCTTCATATCCAGTTTGATCAGATTATTCTTACCAACCTTGGCCAGCAGGGAAGCTCTTTCGATGGAATTCAGCAGATCACCTTTGTTTACCACAACTCTGGTCTTGTTTTCCTTCGGCAGAATATCACGGTACTTGATGAATTCACCATCTAAAAGACGCAGTACAACCTTGATGTCTTCAATCAGGAAGATAGCCCTCTTTTCATTTATGTAAAGACGAACCTGATCATGCTCTTCGGTTTCTGCTTCACTGATAATCTTACTGATTTCCTGCAGAATCTTAGCCGGAATTACGATGTTTTCTCTTTCACGGTTAATCATGGCTTCTCTGGCGATGGCCATACGGAAACCGTCCAGTGCAACCATATTCAGGCTCTTTTCCTGCATTTCAATCAGTACGCCTGTAATCACACCTCTGGATTCATCGATGCTGGCAGCAAAGGAAGTTTTGCGGATCATTTCCTTCAAAACATCCTTGTCAAAGAGAATCAGATCGCTGGTGTCAGCCGGCATATTGATGTTCGGGAATTCGTCAGCCGGAAGACCGATAATATTGAATTCGGAGCTTGCACAGCGAATCATGACTTTACCGTCGTCGAATTCTACGGTAATCATATCGTTTGGCAGCTTACGGATGATATCACCAAAGAGCTTGGCATATACAACCACTTCACCTGCACGTGGATTTTCTACTTCCAGTGTTTTTTCTATGCTTAAGTCCAGATCAGATGCTGACATGGTCAGTCTGCCTTCCTTATCTACTTTTAAGAGGATCCCTTTCAGAATAGGAATTGTAGTACGGGATGTAACAGCTTTCTGTACGATATTGAGAGCTTTGGAAAGACTCTGCTGGTTACATGAAAATTTCATTTTAAACCTCCGTCTATTATTTATTATTTATATTTTTTGTAGTAGTTATAGTAGTAGGGGCTGTGAGTTCTGTGGATAACTCATGCAGACCTTGCAAACACTTGTTTTTTTGTTGTTTTTGACCTGAGGAGAAGGCTGTGGGCAAAAATATTTTAATCCTTAATGGTCTCTTTCAGCCCTTCGATCACACTTGCGAAAGCCTTGTCGCTGTGGAATTGCTCTTCTATTTTATCGCAGGCATACATAACAGTTGTGTAATGTTTGCCACCGAACATCTGTCCAATCTTCGGCAGAGAATAATCGGTCATTTCACGAATCAGATACATGGCTACCTGACGTGGATGAGCGATGCTGTTCTGCTTCTTGGATGATTCCAGATCAGCCATTTTCACATTATAGTGCTTGCAGACAACTTTCTTGATTTTTTCAGGTGTTACTTTAATATCACCGTCAGTAAGAATGTCATTCAGTGTTCTTCTGGCAAAGTTCTTGTCCGCTTTTTCACCCAGCAGCTGGGAGAAGGTAACGATTCTGGTAAATGCACCTTCCAGTTCACGGATATTGTCTTTGATTTTTTCTGCAATCATACAGATTACATCATATAAATCATCATCCACTTCGATATTCATATTTTCCGCCTTTTTGGTCAGAATTGCAACTCTGGTTTCATAATCAGGCGGATTGATATCTGCAATCAGGTTCCACTGGAAACGGGAACGGAGACGGTCTTCCAGATTTACCAGCTTGTTCGGAGCACGGTCACTGGAGATGATAATCTGCTTGTTGGAATCATACAAAGCATTAAATGTATGGAAGAATTCTTCCTGTGTATTATGCTTTCCTTCCAGGAACTGAATATCGTCGATGAGAAGAACGTCAACCTTACGGTATTTATTCTTGAATTCATTGATTTTATTTTCTCTCAGTGCCCGGATCAGTTCATTGGTGAACATTTCGGAAGATACATAAAGTACATTTATATAAGGATTGTTTTCCAGCAGATAAATACCGATTGCATGCATCAGATGCGTCTTACCCAGACCGGAGCCTCCATATACAAACAGAGGATTATATGCTTCGGAAGGGGATTCAGCTACAGCCAGTGCTGCCGCATGAGCATATTTATTGCTGTTACCAACTACGAAATTATCGAAATTGTATCTCGGGTTGAAGATTTTCTGATTATCCAGATATTTTTCTTTCACATGGATAACCGGTTCTTCAGGCTCTTCCTGCACAGCAGGGGCCGCTGCCGGTTCTTCATCCTTATATTCGTCCATGTCTTTGGCAATCACACGGTATTTTTCACCCATGAAGGATTCCAGACATTCCTCGATAATGGTAATGTAGCGGTTTCTTACTATATTTAATATGAAGTTGATTTCGATACCCTTGGTTTTTCTTATGCCAAAATAAGCAATTTTCAGTTCTTCGTCCATATGGTGTATTTCCAGAGGCTTCAGCCAGGTATCAAAGCTGACAGGTGTGGTGAGTTTTTTCAGTTCTTCCTGTAACTCCAGAGTAAGTGCAGCATATTTGTTCATTTTATATAACCTTCATTTCCATTTTATTCACAGTAATGGTTTGTATGTGGTAATCTCTATTTTATATAAAAAGTTATCCACATGCAAGTGTGAATTATGTGGATAATGAAAATATATTTTTTAAGAAATACCATATAAGTTATCCATATACTGTGGATAAAAATGTGAATAGAATCCACATACATCCGTGAATGCATGTTTTTGTTGAAATAACTGAGATTTCTGATATTTTTGAGAAATGGTAAATTCATATAATTTCACAGAACCGGCAAGTGAGAATAGGATAAAATCACATATATATCCTTATTCTGTGGATAAGTATGTTATGAAATGCTGTGGAATACAAAAATATTGAATTTTCAGTCTTTGGGCAATATTTTTGTTGACAATAAAATACTTTTTGAGTATACTATTCTGGTATCTGTGTGCCATTGGAATTTAGATGCACACGAAGTTTTAAATTTACGAAGGGAGAAAACGAATTATGAAGATGACTTTACAGCCTAAGAAGCGTCAGAGAATGAAGGAACACGGTTTCAGAAAGAGAATGGCAACTAAGAACGGCAGAAACGTTCTGAAGAGAAGAAGAGCTAGAGGCAGAAAGAAGTTAACTGCTTAATTTAAGCGTTAACAGCTGAAAAAGCTTGAAAAGAGGAAACATGCTGAAAAGAAATGTTTTGAGAAAGAAAACAGATTTTGATACGATTTATAATCGTGGAAAGTCTGTGGGAGACAGGTACGTAGTGCTTTTCTATAAGCCAAACGGACTTGCTTACAATAGAACAGGTTTTTTGGCAAGTAAAAAAGTCGGAAACAGCGTGAAGAGAAACAGGGCCCGCCGCCTGATGAAGGAAAGTTACCGTCATCTTCTGGCAGAAGGATTCATTCCCGATGGTCCGCAGCATTATGATTTCATAATGATCGCACGCAACACCATTTCCGGCAGAAAATGTGCAGAAGTGGAGAAATCCCTCCAGTCTGCATTCAGAAGAACTGGTATAAAGAAGAAATAATATGAGATATATAAGTCTTTTTTTAAAAAAGATACTGCTTTTACTTGTTAAGTTTTATCAGTTTTATATTTCACCCTTATTTCCGCCCACTTGCCGGTTCACGCCCACATGTTCTGCTTATTTCATACAAGCTGTGGAAAAGTACGGACCTTTTAAGGGCACTTATTTAGGGATTAAACGGATTCTGAGGTGTCACCCCTGGAGTAAGGGCGGATATGACCCCTTGGAATAATGGAGGAAATGAATGAGACTTTTAGCGAAACCTATGGGTTATCTGCTGATGTGGCTCTATCAGTTTATCGGTGAATACGGTATCTGCTTAGTTATCTTTACCGTTGCTGTTAAGCTGGCCACATATCCGCTTTATGCGAAGCAGATTATTTCTACAGTAAAAATGTCCAAGGTTCAGCCGAAGATCAGGGAAATCCAGCAGAAGTATGCGAAGGACCAGCAGACTCAGAACGAAAAGATCCAGGAACTCTATCAGAGAGAAGGGGTCAGCATGACCAGTGGCTGCATGCCTATGGTAGTTCAGATGTTTGTTATCATGGCTCTGTTCGCACTGCTGAGAAATCCAATGTTATACTTCGGATCTATGGAAGCTGCATCCGCAGACATGATGCTGTTCGCAATTCATGAACCTTTCCTTTGGATTAAAGACCTGGCACAGCCTGACAAGTGGATTCTGCCAATTGCATCCTGTGTTGCAACCTTTATTTCTTTCACCATGAACCAGTCCAATACTGCGGCAGCTGGTAATCAGGCGCAGACTAATTTCATGAATTCCATGATGAAATATATCTTCCCTGTTACAATTCTGCTTCTGGCAAGAAGCTATCCTGCAGGTCTGGCTATCTACTGGTTCGTTGGTCAGATTGTTCAGATTTTCTTTAATATCAGATTTAAGTCTCTGAGAAAGAAGCTGATGGAAGAAGATGCTCCAAAGGGTAAGAAAAAAAGTAAAGCAAGAGCATAAGTTCATCGGAGGAACAAATTAAATATGGATTTTTCTGAAAAATGGGGTACAGACGTTGAGACCGCTGTAAAGCTGGCCCTCGATGATCTGAAACTTACAAGAGATGAAGTTGATGTGACTGTTTTAGAAGAACCTTCCAGAGGTTTCTTCGGAATTGGTTCCAAGCTTGCTTTAGTTAGAGTAGAAAAGAAGAAAGCTGCACCTGCTCCAGCTCCGGTTGTTGAAGAAAAGAAGGAAGAAATTCCTGCAGTGAAAACTGTGACTGAAGAACCGAAGACTGAAAAAGTGCAGAACAACAGAGAACATAAGGAACACCGAGAAAAAACAGGTTCACAGAAACATAACAATAAGAGAGACAGAAATAATAACCGTTCCAAGAAAGAACATAAGAACCGTGAAAAGTTCGAAATGGTTGAAACTTTAGAACCGGTTATTGAAAGAGTACCTGAAGAAGACCTGAGCGTTTGCGAAAACCATATCGCTCTGGAATTCCTGGCTGAAGTAACAGAACAGATGGGTCTGTCTCTGGACATCACCGCTAAGGAAGGCGGCGAATCCCTGTACATCGATATTCAGGGTAAGGATTCCGGTACTATTATCGGTAAGAGAGGCCAGACTCTGGATGCAATCCAGTATCTGACCAGCCTGGTTGTTAACAAGGATCAGGAAAACTACACCAGAGTAGTTGTAGATGCGGAAAACTACCGTGCTAAGAGAGAAAAGACTCTGGAAATGCTGGCAATCCGCCTGGCGAATAAGGTTGCCAAGAGCAAGAAGAGTGTTAAGCTGGAGCCAATGAACCCTTACGAACGTAAGGTAATCCATGCAACTCTTCAGAACCACCCACACGTAACTACAAAGAGTGAGGGTCAGGACCCATATAGAAGGGTTATCATCGAATTAAAATAATTGGAATAATAGCCCGCGCTTAATTTAAGGCGGGCTGTTTTATTACTTACAGGAGAAAATTATGGAAGCAACCATTGCTGCAATTGCCACTGCCCTTGGAGAGGGCGGTATCGGCATCGTCAGAATCAGCGGAGAAGAATCTCTGCCCATTGCCAATAAGATTTTCCGCGGTGCGGTGCTGAAAGAGCGTATGCTGACCTACGGACATATTTATGACAATTTCACAGGGGAAACCATCGACGAGGTCATGGCAGTTTACATGAAGGGCCCACGTTCCTATACAGCAGAGGACGTTGTGGAAATTCAGTGTCACGGCAGCGTGGTTTCACTCCGCAAAATATTAGCGCTGGCTTTAAAAAACGGCGCACGTCTGGCTGAGCCCGGCGAATTTACCAAGCGTGCATTCTTAAACGGACGTCTGGACCTGACCCAGGCAGAGGCAGTCATCGATCTGATCCGTGCCAAGAGTGATAAGACATTCGATGTGGCACTGTCTCAGCTGGAGGGAAAATTCTCTCAGACCGTAAAGGATATCCGTGCAGATTTTGTGGACCTGCTGGTGCAGATTACTGTAAACATCGACTATCCGGATGAAGACATCGAAGAAATGACTTACGATAAGTTATTCGATGGTCTGGGAGCAGTCCGTGAAAAGCTGCAGGCACTGCTGGCAACTTCCGATACCGGACGCATTATAAAAGAAGGCCTGAACGTGGCTATTATCGGCAAGCCAAACGTGGGCAAGAGTTCACTGATGAATGCTTTGCTGAGAGAAACAAGAGCCATCGTAACTGAAATTGCGGGTACCACCCGTGACACTATCGAAGAAGTGATTTCCATCCGCAACATTCCGGTGAGACTGACCGATACCGCCGGTATCCGTCAGACCGATGACATTATCGAAAAAATCGGGATTGAGAAGAGTAAGGAATCCTTCAACAAAGCTGACCTGGTTGTTTTCATGGTGGACGGAAGCCGTCCGCTGGATGAAGAAGACGAAGAGATTCTCCAGTACATGGATGGACGCCAGGCTATCGTGGTTCTGAACAAGCAGGACCTGGAGCAGGTAGTCCGCCGTGAAGAAATTGCGGCCAGAGTTCCTCAGGCTGTGATTATCGAAGCTTCCATGAAGGAAGGGATGGGTGTGGAAACCATCGAAGATAAGATCGAGGAACTGGTCTACGGAGGACAGGTGAAGCAGAATGACAGCATTATGGTTACCAATGTGCGTCATAAGAATCTGCTGGAACTGGCGCTGCAGTCTGTAGAGGACGCAAGAGCCATGACGGAAATGCGTCAGCCTCTGGAATTCATTGAAATCGACGTAAACCGCTCGTACGAACTGCTGGGAGAAATCATCGGTGAAACCGCATCGGGCGAAATTATAAATGAAGTTTTTGCAAGATTCTGTTTAGGAAAATAAGGAGCAAAAAACATGGAACATATTTTAATGGGAGAATATGATGTAATCGTAGTCGGCGCAGGTCATGCCGGCTGTGAAGCTGCCCTGGCTTCTGCGCGTATGGGTCAGAAGACACTGCTGTGTACCATGAACCTGGAGTCTGTGGCAATGATGCCGTGCAATCCGTCCATCGGCGGTACTGGCAAGGGCCATCTGGTTCGTGAAATCGACGCATTGGGCGGCGAAATGGGTAAGAACATCGATAAGACTTTCATTCAGAGCAAAATGCTGAATACAGCCAAGGGTCCGGCAGTTCATTCCCTCCGTGCACAGGCTGACAAACATAAATATCACGTTGAGATGAAGAAGACCATCGAGCACACAGAAAATCTGGATTTAAGACAGGTAGAAGTGACTGATCTGATTGTGGAAGACGGTAAGGTCTGCGGTGTGGAAACCGTGACTCACACCTGGTTTAAGGCTAAGGCGGTAATCCTGGCTACCGGTACCTTCCTCCGCGGCAAAATCTTCATCGGCGACAGTGCTTTTGAAAGCGGTCCGAATGGTCTGGCTCCGTCCAACATTCTGGCAGAAAATCTGCGCAAGCATGGAATGAAGCTGCGCCGTTTCAAGACCGGTACCCCTGCACGCTGTCTGGCACAGAGCCTGGACTACAGCAAGATGCAGGAACAGGTTGGTGATGAAAAGGTTGTACCGTTCTCTTTCATGAATGATGAGCTGGGTGAAAACCAGGTTTCCTGCTGGCTGACTTACACCAATGCGGAAACCCACAGAGTCATCCGTGAGAACTTCCATCGTTCCGCACTCTTCGGCGGACAGATCGAAGGCATCGGCCCTCGTTACTGTCCATCCATCGAAGATAAGGTGAACCGTTTCGCAGATAAGGAACGTCACCAGACCTTTATTGAACCGGAAGGACTGGATACTGATGAAATGTACATTCAGGGTATGAGCTCCAGCCTGCCGGAAGACGTGCAGCTGGCATTCTACAAGACAATCCCTGGTCTGGAAAATCTGCGTATTACCCGTCCTGCGTACGCTATCGAATATGACTGTATCGACCCGCAGGATCTGCAGCTGAATATGGAATACAGAACTATCGAAAACCTGTTCTGTGCTGGTCAGTTTAACGGATCTTCCGGCTACGAAGAAGCGGCAGCACAGGGTCTGATGGCTGGTATTAACGCAGTTCTGAAGATTACCGGCCGCCAGCCTCTGATTCTGGGAAGAGACGAGGCTTATATCGGCGTTCTCATCGACGATTTAGTGACCAAAGGTACCAATGAGCCTTACAGAATCATGACTTCCCGTGCCGAATACCGCCTGGTTCTCCGTCAGGACAATGCAGACCAGCGTCTGACTGACAAGGGTTACGAAGTTGGACTGGCTACCCAGGAACGTTACGACCGTTATCTGGCGAAGAAAGAAGCCGTTGCTGCAGAAGTGGAACGTCTGGAAAATAAGATGGTAGGTCCGAAGGAAGCTGATGAATTCCTCATCGCTCACGGTACTACCGGACTGAACAGCAAAGTTTCCATGGCAGAACTTCTCCGCCGTCCGCAGCTTTCCTACGAAGATCTGGCGGAAATTGATGATGAAACAAGACCGGTACTGTCCAGCCACGAAATCACCCAGCTGGAAGTACAGGTGAAATACGAAGGCTACATCCAGAAGCAGATGAACCAGATCGAAAGATACAAGAAGCTGGAAAATAAAAAGCTGATGCAGGACTTCGACTATAATCAGATCGAAGGTCTCCGTCTCGAAGCGGCGCAGAAGCTGAACCAGATTCAGCCGGCATCCGTGGGTCAGGCATCCAGAATCAGCGGTGTATCCCCTGCGGATATCAATGTACTTCTGGTATATCTGGAAAAGCAGAGAAGAAGGGCAGAGTAGGAGGATACGCATATGAAGAAATTAGCAGAAGCGTTTGATGCACTGAATATTACATATACCGAAGAAACTCTGCGTCAGTTCGAGTCCTACATGGAGGGTGTTATCGACTGGAATGAGAAGGTCAACCTGACTGCCATCACAGAAAAGGAAGAATTCATCGTTAAGCACTTCATCGATTCCGTACTCTGTGTTGGCTTCGATGAATATAAAGCGTCAAAATCCGTTATCGACGTAGGAACCGGTGCAGGCTTCCCTGGCGTGCCTCTTGCCATTGTATCTTCGGATAAGAAGTTCGTTCTCATGGACTCTCTCAACAAGCGTCTGAAAATCATCGATGAGCTGACAGGCGGCATCGGTCTGACCAATGTGGAAACCGTCCATGCCCGTGCAGAAGAACTGGCGAAGAACAAGGCCCACAGAGAGCAGTATGATATCTGTGTATCCCGTGCAGTTGCCAATCTGACCACCCTGTCCGAGTACTGCCTGCCGTTTATCAAAGTTGGCGGTTATCTGTTGGCATATAAGGGTCCGGATGCAGACGCCGAACTGGCAGATGCAAAGAAGGCCATCGGTATTCTGGGTGGCAAGGTGGAAAAGGTGGAAGCGGCACAGCTTGAAGACTTCGGCCTGGATCACCGTATCATCTTTATCAAAAAAGTAAAAAATACTCCGGCCAAGTATCCGCGTAAGGCGGGCACTCCGGCGAAGGAGCCATTAAAATAATAATTAAAAGACGGCGTGTATGCTTCATTAGTCCTCGGTGTTAAGGCACCTGCGGAAACATTCTGCGTACAGCCGTCTTTTTCTATGCAGAGTTATAGCGATTTAAAGTGCTGTCTTAGCGGTTTTCGGTGTCTACAATTCTTCCGGGAAATGTTATTATTTCCCCAGAGATAACGTTCTCGTGTGTGTATATATCCTGTCTCAGGGACGGGACTCTGGAAGGAGAGATTAATATGTTGGACATGCTTGCACTGAAAAGCGTATTCAAGGCTGCAGCGCCAGTTGAAAATGTATCTGCATCAACGGAGGGAGAGGAAGAATCAATCCAGGTAGTCCATCTGCCTCTGGAAAAAATTATCATTAATCCGGAACAGCCGCGCAAAATATTTCGCGAAGAAGAGTTGGAGGAACTGAGTCAATCCATACTGGATTATGGTGTGCTTCAGCCAATCCTTGTAAGAGTGACAGAAGGCGGAATGTATTCTATCATCGCTGGTGAACGACGGTTTCGTGCCAGTCAGCTGGCCGGGTTGACATCCATTCCTGCAATTATACGCAATCTGGAAGAAGAAGAGGCAGCGCTGATTGCTCTGGTGGAAAATGTGCAGCGTGAAAATTTGAATTTTATAGAAGAAGCACGTGCATATAAAAAACTGATGGATGAGTTTCATCTGACCCAAAGTGAAATTGCCATGAAGGTGGGGAAGCAGCAGTCTACCATATCCAACAAAATCCGCATTCTCTCTCTGCCGGAGGATATTCAGGATGTTTTAACCGCTAACAAATTGACAGAACGTCACGCCAGAGCTTTGCTTCGTATCTCAGGCGAAATAGATCGAAAGAAAATAATTAACAGAATTGTAAAAAATAACCTTAATGTAAAACAGTCTGAAAAACTGATTGATGAGTTTCTGGCTGGATTGGAAGAGCAGCGCAGAAAGAAAAATAAAATAAATTACATAAGTTATAAAATATATGTAAATACTATCCGCAAGAGCTTCGCTCAGATTAAAGAAATGGAAGATGGAGCGGTTCTGTCCCAGGAGGATAAAGGCGACTTCCTGGAACTGAAAATAACCATTCCAAAGAGAGACAGATGTTTCACGTGAAACATCTGTCTTTTTATTTGTGAAAATATTGCGAAATCTGTGGAAATCATTACAGAAATATTATATAATAGACTTCGAAGTTTTGTCAGATGCAAAACGATTTTCAAACAGGAGGGACCAACTTGGGTAAAGCAATCGCAATATTTAATCAGAAAGGCGGCGTAGGAAAGACTACAACCAATATCAATCTGGCAGCCTGCCTCGCAATTAAAGGAAAGAAAGTACTAATTCTGGACATCGACCCACAGGGGAATACCACCAGTGGTATTGGCGTGTCTAAAAAGACTTTAGATAAAACAGTATATAATATTCTGGTAGATCCGGACTTTGATCCGAATGAAGCTATCATTCATACCGAAGTGGAAAATCTGGACCTGATTCCTGCCAGTGTAGATCTGGCCGGTGCAGAAGTGGAACTGGTATCCATGAAGGGAAGAGAAATCTCCCTGAAGAAGGGTCTGGACAAAATCAGACATAAATACGATTATATTTTCATCGACTGTCCTCCATCACTGGGTCTGTTAACCATCAATTCTCTGACGGCAGTGGATAGTGTTCTGATTCCAATTCAGTGTGAGTTCTATGCGCTGGAAGGGGTGAGCCAGCTGGTGAGCACCATTGAACTGGTAAGAAAGAGCCTGAACCCTCGACTGACAGTACAGGGCGTAATCCTCAGTATGTTTGATGGAAGAACCAACCTGTCTGTTCAGGTTGTACAGGAAGTTAAGAAATATTTTGGAAGCAAAGTATACACAACTGTGATTCCGAGAAATGTAAGACTGGCAGAAGCACCAAGCTACGGCATGCCAATTACAGAGTATGACCCGAAATCCAAGGGTGCAGAAGCGTATATGGAATTCGCGGAAGAATTCTTGGAGCTGGAGGAAGAATAGTATGGCAGCGAAACCAAAGAAAGGCGGACTGGGAAGAGGACTGGATGCTCTGTTTGCAGATGTACCGGTAACCGCTCCTCAGCCAGAAGAAATAAAAGAAGAAAAAGTGATTAAGGCTGAGAAAGAAGAAACTGCAGCGGAAGACAGAGTGAACTACATCAAGATTCACGAAATCATGCCCAATGCAAACCAGCCAAGAAAGACCTTTAACGAAGATAAAATTGAAGAATTGGCTGCCTCTATCACAGAACATGGAATTATTCAGCCAATCGTAGTTCGTAAGAAGAAAAAAGGCTATGAAATCGTAGCCGGTGAAAGAAGATGGCGTGCGGCTATGAAGGCAGGACTGGCAGAAGTGCCTTGTCTTTTGAAAGAACTGACCGATGAGCAGAACATGCTGATTGCCATCATCGAAAACATGCAGCGTGAAGACCTGAATCCGATTGAAGAAGCAGAAGGTCTGCACCAGATGGTAGAAACCTTTGGTATGACACAGGAACAGGTATCTAAAAGCGTAGGTAAGAGCCGTCCGTATATCACTAATGCACTGAGACTTCTGAAACTGCCGGAGTATATCCGCAGCAGAATTGCAGAAGGAGTGATTTCCGCAGGACACGGCAGAACTCTGATTACAGTTGAAGATGAAGATCTGAGAAGACAGCTCTTTGACAAGATTATTGCAGAAGGTCTGTCCGTAAGAGAAACAGAAAAACTGGTAGCAGAATTAAGCAAACCAGCGAAAAAGAAACCTGCGCAGAAAGTGAAGAATCCGGATACAGCTCATGTGGAAGAAGAACTGAAATCTATTTTAGGAACAAAGGTTAACATCATCGAAAAGGGCAGAAAGGGCAAAATCGAAATCGAATGCTACAGCCGCGATGAACTCAACAGATTGATAGATCTGTTGAAAAGACTGGGTTAGAGGGGTGTGTTTCACATGAAACATCTTCTGATAGTATGGGCTATATGGAACCTGACTGTTTTTTTCATGATGGGAATCGATAAGTGGAAAGCCAAGCATGAAAGACGCAGAATAAGCGAAAAGACTCTGCTGCTCAGCTGCCTGGCCATGGGAGCAATCGGCGGAGCAACCGGAATGCTGGTTTTTCATCATAAGACCAGGAAACCTAAATTTCAGATTCTGGTACCAATTATGCTGTTTTTGAATGCAGCTGCAGTATTCGGAATTATATATCTGACAGCAAACGGCCTCTGATTACAGAGGCTGTTTTTTAATCAAAGGGGAATAACTGATGGAGAAAATAAAAAGAGCTGAGAAACTGCTGGAAAAGTGCAGAAATATTCTGCGGGAGGAAAAAATACCGGCATCAGAATACATACAGAAACTTACGATTAACGGAAGGGTGAGAAGCCGGTTTGGAAAATGCACAAAGAAAGGCGCGGGTTATGAAATTGAATTGAGTGCGCACCTCATGGAGGCAGATGATACTGCCATCGAGACTGTAATCCTTCATGAACTTCTGCACACCTGCCCCAGATGCCTGAATCACGGGAAACTGTGGAAGGCATATGCGGAAAAACTGAACAGAAAGTATGGATATCAGATTAAGACGTCTTCGTCATATAAAACGATGGGACTGGAGGATCCGGGAAGCCGTGAAACTGTGAAATTCATGGTGAAGTGCGTAAAATGCGGCACAGAATATCCAAGGAAAAGAAAGTGCAGACTCGTGGAAAATGTTGACAGATACCGATGCGGGAAATGTGGTGGAAAGCTTGAAATTTATTGAGTTCTACTACATCTTGTAGATGAAATTTCATGAGAAATGTGGTACAATATAATGAAGTATGGATACCGGAGGGGAGCGGTAGTTTTTTGTGGTGCGGATTATCACAAAATCCACACGCAGAATGAACTATTGGGTGGTATAATTGACTGTATACCCGGGAGGACAGAATGTCTGATAGAGAACTGGAAAAAAGAATATCTTCCTATATACCGATGCCGGTGTGTATCATTAACCGACAGGGAAAGGTTCTGGAAGCAAGTGCGAAAATCGGGCAAGTATTTATCTACGGAGAAATAGAAGACGGCGATATTTTTGCGCTGACCGGAATTAAAACAGCAGAACTTTATGAAGCGGCATCAAAGGGTGAACATCCTCTGATCCACAGAAATGACCGCGTATTCCGCCTGCTGCTGCAAAAGACAGAAGAAACCGAGGATTCAAGTCTGACCATTCTTTTTGACGATGTAACAGGAATGGAAGAGTTGAAAGATCTGTACCGAAACGAAAAAATGTGTTTTGCCAAGGTACAGGTGGATAATTACGATGAGCTGACATCGGGTGCAGGCGCTGAATCAAGACTTACACTGTCCAGCGAAATTGATAAGATCATCCGTAAATGGGGAAGCAAATCCAATGCTTCAGTAAACCGGATCAGAAACAATTCTTATATAATATGCTTCGAGCAGCAGCATCTGGATAAACTTACAGCCAATAAGTTTGATATCCTGGATGAAATCCGGGGTCTGGAAACGGGAACAGATTTTCCTGCCAGCCTGAGTATCGGCGTAGGTGCCGGGGGTAAAACTCCCGCACAGACAGAAGAGTACGCAGATGCGGCACTGGATCTGGCTCTCGGCCGCGGCGGCGATCAGGCCGTGATTAAACGAAATCAGAAGATTGAATATTTTGGCGGGAAGCTGGCGGCTGTTGAAAAAAGCAACAAGGGTAAATCCCGAATTGTGGGACACGGCCTGAAGCAGCTGATCAAGCAGTCAAGAAATGTATTCATCATGGGGCACCGGAATCCGGATATGGACAGTTTCGGCGCGGCATTGGGAATTTCCCGTCTCTGCGAACTCTTTGAAAAGAAGCCGCACATTGTTCTCGAAGAACATAATGAGGCACTGCAGACAATTTATATGCAGGCCAGAAAAAGTGAAAATTATCAGATCATCGGGCGGGAAAAGGCCATCAGTCTGGCTGATTCCGAAAGCCTGGTTATCGTAGTGGACACTCACAGACCAAGTCTGACAGAATGTCCGCAGCTCCTGACCATGACGGAACGTATTGCAGTAATTGACCACCACCGCAAAATGGAGGAGTTTATAGAAAATCCGACCCTGGCATATATGGAAAGCTATGCGTCATCTACCTGTGAACTGGTGACGGAAATTCTGCTGTATATGGGCGGAAAAAAGAGTCTGGTAAAGCTGGAAGCAGAAGCACTGCTTGCCGGTATGACCATAGATACAAATGGGTTCGCGGTGCGGACCGGGGTACGTACTTTCGAGGCTGCAGCATGGCTGCGCCGGCAGGGTGCGGATCCGACAGAGGTAAAGCGGTTCTTCCAGAAAGACCCGCTGACATTCCAGATACATGCTCAGGGACTGGCTTCTGCCCGGTTCTTCGAAAATGGCATGGCACTTTCCGTGTGTGAGGTGCCCCATTCTGATGAGCAGGTAATCTGTGCACAAGTTGCAGACCAGCTGCTGACCGTCAAAGGAGTACAGGTTTCCTTTGTACTGGGAACCAATTCTGCAGGTCAGACTGTAGTGAGCGCACGGTCCCTGGGAAATATAAATGTGCAGGTTATCATGGAAAAATTCGGCGGCGGAGGGCATCTGACTATGGCAGCTGCACAGCTTGATGAGCCGAAGGAAGAAATCGCAGAAAAAATAATTGAAGTAATGGAGGAATATTTAAATGATAGTCATTCTTAATAAGGATATTAAAGGTACCGGCAAGGCCGGCGATGTAGTAAAGGTAAGCGACGGTTACGCAAGAAACATGCTGATTCCAAAGGGATGGGCAACAGAAGCGACCGAAGGAAATGTAAGAAGCCTGGAAAAGCAGAAGGCTGTAGCGGCTGAAAAGAAGGCGCAGGAAAAGGCTGCCGCACAGGCACAGGCAGAAAAGATTAAGGCTCTGTCTGTAACAATTAAGACCAAGGCTGGTGACGGCGGCAAGATTTTCGGTTCCATCACTTCCAAGGATATTGCGGAAGCTCTGCAGCAGCAGCATAAGATTACCGTAGACAAGAAGAAGATTCAGCTGGCAAATCCTGTAAAAATGACTGGTGAAATGGATGTTGCCATCAAGCTGTATCCTGAAGTGTCCACCACTCTGAAGGTAATTATCGTAGCAATTTAAGGAGTTAGTTATGAAGGAACGGATTCCTCCGCATAACGAGGAGGCGGAACGCTGTGTCCTTGGGGCAGCAATGCTCAGCAGGGATGCCATGTTTGATGTCATTGAAGAAGTAAAGGCCGATGATTTTTATAACGAAAATCATAAGGAAATTTTCAATGCCATCATGGATTTATACAGAGATAATAAACCGGTAGATATGCTGACCGTCTGTGAAGAGCTGAAGACGAAGAAGGCACTGGAAATGGTAGGGGGACGTGCATATGTTGCAGCCCTGACTACAGAAGTTCCTTCCACCACCAATGCGGGAGAATACGCGAAAATCGTATCGGAAAAGGCGTCCCTGCGTGCTTTGATCAGTACAGCAGAGGACATTATGAAGAAGGGCTATGAAGGGAAGGACGATACCCAGGATATTCTCAATTTTGCGGAGTCCGGAATTTTCCAGATTGGTCAGAAGCGTCAGAAGAGCGATTACACACCAATCCAGGATGTGCTCCTGAGAAACGTGGAAATCATTGACGCAAACTCCAGAAATCAGGGTAAAGTAGTCGGAATTCCGACCGGATTCAAGGATTTGGATAATCTTACCAGCGGCCTTCACCGTTCTGACCTGATTATTCTGGCAGCAAGACCGGCCATGGGTAAGACTGCATTTGCGCTGAATATTGCGCAGCAGACAGCCACCAAAGCCGGGGCAAGCGTGCTGATCTTTTCCCTGGAAATGTCCAAGGAACAGCTGGGTCAGAGACTGCTGGCCATTCAGGCCCGCGTAGAAATGCAGAAGCTGAAGACAGGCAGCCTGGAACGAAAGGACTGGGACCGTCTGAATATGGCTCTGGACGAACTCCACAGTTCCAAGATTTTTATCGACGATACACCTGGCGTTTCCATCATGGAAATGCGTAATAAATGCAGAAGACTGAAGGCCGAACACGGTCTGGATCTGGTAGTCATCGACTACCTGCAGCTGATGCAGGGGGATGGCCGATCCGATAACAGACAGCAGGAAATTTCTGCAATTTCCAGAAACCTGAAGCTGCTGGCAAGAGAAATGGACTGTCCAGTTATCGTACTGTCCCAGCTTTCCCGTGCGGTAGAGCAGCGTACAGATCACCGTCCGATTCTGTCCGACCTGCGTGAATCCGGTTCCATCGAGCAGGATGCAGACATCGTAATCTTCCTGTACAGAGACGATTACTATAATCCGGATAACAGCGAAAAGCACGGCATCTGTGAAGTAAACCTGGCAAAACACCGAAGCGGTCCGACCGATAAGGTGGAACTGACCTGGGTTGAACGTTATACCAAGTTCAGCGACAAAGCATTATAAGGAGGTCCTTATGATTACGAAAGATATGAGCGTAATTGAAGTACTGAACATGGGAGAACAGTACGGAAAAGTTTTTGAAAAGTATCTCCTCACCTGTGCCGGCTGTCCCGGAGCAGCAATGGAAACTCTCGAACAGGCAGCAGAAGGTCACGGCGTTGATCTGGAAAAACTGCTGGCGGATCTGAATCAGGCATAAAAAAGCACCGGAGAAGGGCGAAATTACATGAACTATATCAAGGGAAAGATAAAAGAATTTTATCTTCTGACAAGTGAAATTGAAAATATTTTTCTGAATGAATACATGCCGGGGGCACCGGGGGATTATGTGAAGGTTTATCTTTTCGGGCTGATGTATGCACAGCAGTCTGAAGAAATGACTCACCAGGCCCTGGGCCGCCAGCTTCGCCTGTCTGCAGAAGAAGTGGACAAGGCATGGACCTACTGGGCAGAAATGGGCGTGGTAAAGAAACATGCTCACGGAAATCCGGGGATACTCAATTACGACATTGAATTCCTCAGCCTGCGGGATCAGATGTATGGCCGCAGCATGAGTTTGGAGGAGCCGGAAGAGCAGCTGCAGGAAGTTCCGCAGATGACGGCAAGCCAGGACCTGAAGGTGATGCTGGGGGATATCGAGCGTCTTTCCGGCAAAATCTTATCTGCCAAAGAGGCTCAGGAAGTATACTCCTGGATTCAGGACTTCGGCGCGGCACCGGAGGTTATTACATATGCCTTTGAGTATTGTGTCAGCCGCGGAAAGAGCAACGTAAATTATATCGCGAAGGTAGTAGCAGACTGGAGCGAAAAGGGTTATCGGACCACTGAGGATGTGAAGCAGCATCTGGAAGGTCTGGACCAGCGGTATGCAGAGCATAAGCGTGTGCTGCAGGCGCTGGGCATGAACCGGGGGGCAACAGAAGCAGAAAGACAGCTGATTGACACCTGGATTGATGACATGCATTTCAATATGGAAAGGATTCTGGAGGCATGTGCGAAAACGGTATCCATATCCAATCCGAACCTGCGCTATGTGAACAAAGTTCTGGAAAACTGGCAGCAGGAAGCAGGCCGTGAGGGCCGCGATGTAAATAAGAAAGTAACAGTTACACAGACTGTTCTTAATAAATATTATGAATTCCTGAGAAGGAAGGCAGAAGAAGAAGCGCAAGAAAGAAAAGAGCAGATTTACGCCATGATTCCGCAGATTGCGGAAATCGACCAGAAACTCAATGATCTGGGAAGCAGCGTATCCAGAAGTCTCCTGTCCGGCGACCGGAGCGGTGTGGAACGCATCCGCCGCCAGATGGATGAGCTGGAAGGTGAAAGAGCTGTTCTGCTTACAGAAAACAACTTTATGATTGACTATACTGATGTGAAATATTCTTGCGAATTTTGCAGAGATACCGGCGTGACGGAAGAAGGCACACGGTGTGAGTGCACAAAGAAGAGAATAGAAGAGGCAGAAATATGGCAAAATTCAATTTAGAACAAATCCGGGAAAAGGTATTTCGAAAGAAAGACCCAAAGCCGGATAAACAGAAGAAGCCCGGACTCATCAGCCAAATGAAACAGCTGGCCCAGGATAAAAAAGGTGTGCAGGAGTACATTTTCCTCTTGGCGGCTGCTGTAATTGACGGTATGGATGAAATCCTGGATGAAATGGGCGAAATGGGGGAAGATGGAAGCGGCTTCATTTTTGAAGTCTGTGCAGACCTGGTTGCTGCTGCTGACAAAATTCTGGATATCGTGGACTGGATTCTCACAAAGACATTCGTCCTGATATTCCGTAAGATACACGATGCCAGAATGAAACTGCAGGAGTACCGCCGTGAAATCGCGCAGATGGCTCTGATTGGACTGCTCAGTGCAACACTGATTATCGGCCTTTACTCCTGGGTAACCGACTATGAATATTCCTATAACGGCCGTAAGCTGGGTATCGTAAGAGACCAGCAGGACGTTCTGGAAATTCTGGAGCTGGTCAGCGAAGAACTGACACAGGAATATGGTTCCAACATTGTCATTGATCCGGAAAGTGATATTACCTTCGCACCGGTTATTTCCTACGGAAAGGAAATTGATGATGCAGACACCGTACTCCGCCGTTTTACTTATATGGGTGATATTCAGGCTGAAGCATTCGCAATCTATGCAGACGGCGAGCTGATTTCCATCGTGGAAAGTGAAAAGGTGGCGCAGGAAGTACTGGATAAGGTACTGGATTACTATCTGGATGACAGCGACGATACCGAATATGAATATATTGGTTTCGCTGAAGAAATTGAAATCAAGCCGTACAGTACTGCACTGGCTAACGTAACCAGTAAAAACTCCGCCTATAAAAAGATTAAAGACGGCGGACAGCAGGAAGTAACGTATACTGTAGTATCCGGCGATACACTTTCCGGAATCTGTGCGAAACTGGAAGTAAGTATGAAGGAACTCATGTCCATGAATCCGGAACTGGATGAGGACACCACTCTGCATATCGGAGATAAGTTCGTGGTAACAGAGGAAGTGCCTCTGCTGACCGTAGAAACGGTGGAAGTTTCCACATATGCACAGAAAATCAAGTATGAAACCGAATATGTGGAATCCAGCTCTTACTATGAAGGTGACAGGGTTGTAACCCGTGCCGGAAAGAACGGTAAGGCGAGAGTTACTGCACGTCTGACCAAGCACAATGGCAAGGTCGTGGAACGTGATGTACTGACGAAGAAGGTCATCACTGAACCTGTAAACGAAATCATCGCCAAGGGTACCAAGAAGAAACCACCTACAGCAGGTACCGGTACATTTATGCGTCCGGTTAATGTAGGCGTATATTCCGGTTATGGATGGAGATGGGGCCGTATGCATTACGGTATCGACCTGTCCTGTTCCGTAGGTACACCGATTTATGCAGCAGACGGCGGCGTGGTAACCATGTCCGGCTGGAACGGTGCATATGGTATCTGCATCAAGATTAACCATGAAAACGGATATGAAACTCTGTACGCACATAACAGTGCAAATATGGTATCCGTAGGGGACAGAGTCTTCAAGGGACAGCGTATCGGTTCCGTAGGTAATACCGGACGAAGCACCGGACCTCACTGTCATTTCGAAATCAAACATAACGGATTGAATGTGAACCCATCCGCCTACGTATAAAGAATCTTAGAAAATCTGCAGGTCAGTTCTGAACTGGCCTGCATTTCCATATAATCCAGAGAGGACGAAAAGGAGGTCTGGACTGTATGGATAATCATCATATCACCATTGACAACAGAGAAAGAATCACCGTGACGCAGGTTGCTGATGTGGATGCCTTTGATGAGGCAGTGCTTTGGGCCAATCTGAAAGAAGGTAGTCTGGAAATCACCGGAGAAAAGCTGAACATGGAAAAGCTGGATCTGGAGGCGGGGCTGCTGATTGTGACCGGCAGGATTCATTCACTTGAATATACCGATAAAAAAATGAAAAACAGTAAACCGTTTCTGCAGCGGTTCGGAAGAAAATGACGGATCTGATCAGCCAGCAGCTTCGGTCCATGGCTGTAATGGTCATGTGCGGAATTGCCGCATCCGTTGTTTATCATGTGTTTTATCAAATACGAAAGATTTATTTTAACACAGAAGGCCGCCCAAAATCTTATCTGTCCAGGCTGCTGGATGGAATACTGGAATTGACATCTCTGATTCTGGCGGCATATATAATAAGTGTATTTTTGTATTACAGTGACCGTGGCAATATCAGGCTGCAGGATGCAGTCTGCTTTTTTGCAGGGCTTATGCTGTGGAGGATAGTAAATGGCGAAGAAAGGAAACCGTCTCCGGGAGTTCGAGAAGACACACAGAGTACTGGATATCAGCTCGGCTCAGGCAAGCCGGAAACAAAAGAAAAAAGAAAAGGCTGAAAAAGCTGCAGCGGAAATTTCTTCTGCAGATGTAAAGGCAGGCCAGCAAACAGCAGGCCGGCACACCAACTGGGTGAAGCTGATCGGTGTGGCGGTAATTATTGTGTTTGCGGTTATGGTTTCTCTGTCAGTAAAAAACATTTTCGATCTGAAAGAAGAGGAAGCAGCATTGCAGGAGAGAAACAGTGAACTGGTGCTGCAGAAGGAAGATCTGATGATGAAACTGGATAATGTGAACTCCGATGAGTTTATTGAAGAACAGGCCAGAAAGGAACTGAAACTGGCCAAGGGCAATGAACTGATTTTCTATTTCCCGGAAGACTGGGAGGCAAAGCATGAGTAGTTTTGAAAAACTAAAAGTAAAAGAGGTCATTGTAGTCGAGGGCAGGGATGATACCAATGCAGTTCTCCGTGCCGTAGACGGACTGACCATTGAGACCCACGGTTTCGGAATTAAAAAGGAAACATGGGACTTGCTGGAAAAAGCATATAAAGAAAAGGGACTTATTATTCTGACAGATCCGGACTATTCCGGAGAGGAAATCCGTCGGAAGCTGACCGCACGTTTTCCGGAAAGCCGTCAGGCATTTCTTACCCGCAGCGAGGCGGAAAAGAAAGGTGATATCGGCATAGAAAATGCGGAGCCGGAAGACATCGCGGAAGCCATCCGAAAGGCCCATTATACAGCAGCTGCAGAAACTGCACTGTTCACAGAAGAAGACCTGTTTGCAGCAGGACTGACCGGGCGTCAGGATTCTGCACAGCGGCGCCAGCTGCTGGGAGCAGCACTGGGAATCGGCTACGGGAACGCCAGAGGATTCCTGAAAAAGCTCAACAGCTTCGGTGTGAGCCGGGAAGATTTTGAGAAGAGTTTAAAGGCGCTGGAGGATGCGCAGTAAAGAGAGGATACCAATGAAAAAACTGTATGCACCATCGACGGTAAATGAAATCAGAAACCGTCATGATTTTAAGAATACAAAGAGCCTGGGACAGAACTTCCTGACTGACAAGGGCATCATCGATAAGATTGTGGATGGAGCCGGCGTATGTGAAGATGACCTGGTACTGGAAATCGGGCCGGGACTGGGCGTTATCACCTGGGAAGCTGCGCAGAAGGCAGGAAAGGTTATCGCCGTAGAAATCGATAAGAACCTGATACCGATTCTGAAGGAAACGCTGGCAGACTGTGACAATGTGGAAGTGCTCCATCAGGACATTTTGAAGACTGACATCAATGAAGTCATCAACCGGGAGCTGGCTGCCGGAAAGTATAAGAATGTAAAAGTAATCGGCAATCTGCCATACTATATCACCACTCCGATTATCATGAAAATTCTGGAAGACGGTGTGGAAGCGGAAAGCCTGACCTTCATGATGCAGAAGGAAGTGGCAGACCGTATTCAGTCTGCACCGGGCAAGAAGACTTATGGGGCCGTGTCCGTAGCGGTGCAGTACTACTGCGAGGCAGAAATTCTGTCCAAAGTACCGAGGGATGTATTTATTCCGCAGCCTAATGTGGATTCTGCTGTGCTGAAGCTGACTGTACGCAAGGAAAAGGCAGTAGAGGTGGAAGACCGTGATATTTTCCTGTCCTGCATCAAGGCAGGTTTCGGCCAGAGAAGAAAGACACTGCTGAACTCCCTCATGGGTGTGGACGGCATGACAAAAGACGGAGTAAAGGCAGCGCTGGAAGGTGCGGGGATTGATCCTTCCAGACGTGCGGAAACTCTCAATCTGGAAGAGTTCGCAACGCTGGCTAACCGGGTATTCGAACAGCTGCAGGGGAAGTAGCGGAAACTCGGGGGGATTTGAGATAAGGGGGATTTACTGTGGAAAAATTTAATAAATTTGAGAAGCTGGACCGGCAGATTGAGCAGACCATACATGAAGTGGAGAACATGAACCGGCATGACTTCTTTGAGAAGTTCATACACAACAGTTTCGTGTTCGCAGCTGTATGGGCATGTTTCCTGAACCTGATCATTGAAACACTGGGACGGTACAGCACAGTGGGAATATGGGGCGGTCTCCGTTTTATGATGGATGAACCTCTGGTATTCTGTTATAACTCTTTGATTATTTTCGCAACTATACTGATTGCGGCCGTATTTCGGAGAAGAGTCTTCACATTTCTGATACTGAGTGTTTTCTGGCTGCTCATTGGAACCGTGAATGGTGTGATCCTGCTGAAACGTATGACACCGTTTACAGTGAAAGACCTTAGCAACCTGGAAGATGGATTCTCCATCATCAGCAACTATATGACGCCGGTGACCATTGCATTGGCAGCGGCTGGGATTCTGCTGGTGGTGGGAGGGCTGATTCTGCTTTTTGTCAAGGGTCCGCGGAAAAAGGGACAGATTAAGAGAAAACGAAACCTAGTGGCAGTATGTCTGGTTGCCGTCATGACCTTCGGTGCTACGTCCTTCATGGTGAAGATTGGTCAGGTGGATACCTTCTTCGGCAACCTGGCTTATGCATACAGGGATAATGGTGTAGTCTACAGTTTTATCAATACATGGCTTAATACGGGAATCAGCAAACCAGCCGGATACAGCAGCCAGATGGTTCGGAATGTTTTTGACAGTGATGAGCTGGATGAGGACGGACGCCTGCTTCTGACCGAAGCCGATGAGGATGAAAACTATCCGAATATTATCTTCCTTCAGCTGGAATCATTCATTGATCCGGCCATGGTTAAATGTATTGAAACCTCAAAGGATGCAGTTCCAAACTTCCGGGCTCTGGCAAAAGAGTTTTCCAGCGGGGAACTGACAGTGCCGGCCTGCGGTGCGGGAACTGCCAATGTGGAGTTTGAAGTTCTCACTGGGCTGTCTGTGAAGTTCTTCGGACCAGGGGAATATCCTTATAAAGCCGTTTTGAAGGACAAGCCAGCGGAATCGCTGGCCTTTGACCTGAAGAGTCTGGGATACAGCACCCATGCAATTCACAACCACCGGGGCGTATTCTACAACCGGAATACAGTTTTTGCAAACATAGGATTCGATACTTTTACAAGTATCGAATATATGAGCGATGTGGTGAAGACACCGAAAAACTGGGCGAAAGACCGGGTGCTCGTTGAGAATATTACAGATGCTCTGAAATCTACGGAAACCAGGGATATGATTTATACCATTTCCGTTCAGGGACATGGGCAGTATCCGGATGAAGAAGTTCTGGCCAACCCGTCCATCCGTGTTACAAAAGCACCTTCCGAGGAACTGAAGTGGAAGTGGGAATACTATGTAAATCAGATTTACGAGATGGATCTGTTTATCCGCGATCTGGCGCTGGAACTGGAAAAGTTCGATGAACCGGTGATTCTGGCCATGTACGGTGACCATATTCCGGCAATCGATCTGATGGAGGAGGATCTGGAAAACAGAAACCTTTATGGAACCGAGTACATTATCTGGTCCAATTTTGATATGCCGAAGGAAGAGGAAGACCTCCATACCTACCAGCTGACAGCTTATATAATGGACATGATTGATATGGAAGTGGGTACGGTATTTACCTACCAGCTCAATCACCGGAACAGCGAGACATACCTGCAGGATCTGAAGACCCTGGGCTATGATATGCTTTACGGAAAGTATTACATCTATGGAGGAGAAAATCCATTCGAGGCCACCGACCTGCAGATGGGTGTCAACGAGATAAAGATTACCGATGTGGTGAAAATCGGTGAAAAATATTATATTAAAGGCGAAAACTTCAACTCTTACAGTAAGGTAACACTGGATGGCAGAGAGCTGGATACGATTTTCCTGGGGAAAAACGTGCTGGGGCTGCTGGAGGAAGTGGATCCGGAAGATGTGGAGCATATGAAGGTAAGCCAGATTGAAAAGAAAACAAACGAAATCCTGAGTACCACCGAATAAGAGGTTCGCTCAGGTACGTAGAAAAAGGAAGTAAACAATGCAGCTTGGACATTTTATTGGAATCGGAATTGCACTGACCATCCTGATTGGGGTGGGCATGCAGTCTGCGAAAAAAGTAAAAAGCGCTGCCGACTTTGATACCGGCGGCAGGAAAGGTTCTGTATGGCTGGTGACCGGTCTGCTTTTAGGTTCGCTGATCGGCGGCCAGTGCACCATCGGTACAGCACAGCTGGCCTATACATACGGACTTTCTGCCATCTGGTTCTCTTTCGGAGCGGGGCTTGGCTCTCTGGTATTATGTCTGATTTTCGTGGTTCCTCTGCGGAAGCGCCGCGATGTGACCCTGCTGGAAGTTATCCGCAAAGAATTCGGGGAACGGGCGGAATATCTGGGATCGGTTCTCTGCTCTATGGGTATTCTGGTCAGCGTGGTTTCCAATGTGGTGGCGTCCAGTGCGCTGATTATGGCGCTGACTGACCTGCCGCTCTGGCTGGCAGCCATCATTTCTGTGGCACTCATGTGCTGCTACGTTGTGTTCGGCGGTGCCTGGGGTGCAGAAATGGGTGGTATCGTAAAGGTTGCCCTGCTTCTGGCCACATCCGCAGTCTGCGTCACCGTGGTTCTGATGAAGACCGGCGGTCCGGTTTCCATGGGAGGCAGTCTGCAGCTTCATATGTCTGACCTGTTCAGCCGCGGACTGAGCAAAGATTTATCCAATGTGGTATCCGCTATCCTGGGCGTTCTGTCTACCCAGACATATGCGCAGGCCGTATGGTCTGCAAAGAATTATCACGTGGCACGCCGTGCAACCCTGCTGGGCTGTCTGATTTGTCTGCCGGTTGGTTTCACAGGTATGATGGTAGGTCTGTCCATGAGAGGAACCGGACTTGTGAATCCGGCAGAAGCCTTCCCTATGTTCCTGATTGAAAACCTGCCTCCTGTAGTAGGGGGGATTTGTCTGGGTGCACTGCTGATTACCGTCGTAACCGGAGGAGGCGGTCTGACCCTGGGTGTTTCCACTATTTTCGTAAGAGATATTGTAAGCCGGATCTGGCCGAAGCTGGGGAATGGACAGGCTTATATCAAAGCCATGCGTGTCACCATGCTGGTGGTGCTGATGGGCTGTGCATCTGTGGCAGTCCTTCTGCCGGGTGCTCTGATCAATGACCTGGGATTCCTGTCCATGGGTCTCAGAGGCACTGTGGTATTCATTCCTCTGACCCTGGCACTGTTCTTCAGGGGCAGATTCCATTATAAGCCGGTGCTTGTTTCCATGATTGCAGGACCTGCCGTAATGCTCTTCAGCAATCTGGTATGGTCACCGGTGGATCCGCTGATCGGAAGCATTCTGGTTTGCCTGTTTATCTGTATGTTTGGCTACCGCAGCAGAGAGGAGCATAAAATATGAGCACACTGAAATCTATCGAAACCGAAAGACTGAGCCTTAATAAATGGACCCTGAGCGATGAAGACATCGATGGTCTCTATGCTTTTGCGAGCAATCCAAATGTGGGTCCCAATGCAGGCTGGAAGCCTCACGCAAGCCGGGAAGAATCCAGGGAAATCATCGAAAATGTATTCCTTCCGTACCATGTATGGTCCATCCGTGACAAGGCAACCGGAAGAGTGATTGGAAACATCGGTCTGGAACCGGACCGCCGCCGCGAGGACGTGAACAGCATGGAAGTTGGCTACTCTCTGGCAGAAGACTGCTGGGGCAAAGGTTACATGACTGAGGCATGCAATGCAGTAGTGGATTTCGCTTTCCGTGAATTCGGCCTTGTGGTTATCGGAATCTGTACCGGACCGGAAAATGTGCGGTCCCAGAGAGTAATCGAAAAGTGCGGTTTCGTATTTGAAGGACGCCAGAGAAAAGGCTATCATATCTTCGATGGTACAGACCGTGACAATATGGTCTACTCCATGACCCGAGAGGAATGGGAGGCAAAGTAATGCAGAAGATCAAACGATTCTTTCTGAAGGTGCTTCTCCTGGCGATTGTACTGGCCATTGTGGCCGTTCTGATGGTTATGACCATCAGCAATCAGGTGAAAAACCGCACGGAAGATGACCTTACATACATTGTAACAGGGGAAGTAAAAATCAATCCGGTAAGCCTGAATCAGCTCCATCAGTTTGATGCGGACTGCATCCTGGTACTGGGTGCCGGAATCAAAGATCCGGAGACACCAAGCGATATGCTGAAAGACCGGCTGGATGTGGGCATCGAATTATATAAGCAGGGTGTGGCACCGAAGATTTTGCTCAGCGGAGACAACGGACAGGTGGAACACAATGAAATCCATGTCATGCTGAATTACGCCAGAAATGCAGGTGTGCCGGAAGCAGATATTTTCTGCGACCATGCCGGATTCAGTACTTACGATTCCATGCACCGTGCCGGCAGCATTTTCGAGATTCAGCGTGCAGTGGTTGTGACTCAGCAGTACCACGAGTACAGAGCACTGTATATCGGAAAGAAACTGGGCCTTGAAGTTCTGGGTGTAGCATCGGATCAGAGAAATTATTTCGGCGGTGCATACCGGGAGACGAGGGAAACCCTGGCCCGTTTTAAGGACTTCTTTAAGGTACTGGTTAAGGCCGATCCGGTTCTTGGCGGCGAAGTCATTCCAATCAGCGGCAGCGGTCTGGTGAGCCACGGTGAGTAGAAGAAAAGGAAATATTTAAGCGTCTTACGCATAGTATGTAGAGGGCAGGAATGCCCTCTATTTTTATATAAAGATTGGGGATAAGCTATGATTTATCTTGATAACGGCGCCACTTCCTTCCCGAAACCGAAGGGGATGATGGCAGCCATGGAAGAATGTATCATGAAGTACTGCGGCAATCCCGGGCGTTCCGGCCACGAAATGGCGATGAAAACAGGGGAAGCAGTGTACAGGGCCAGGCAGGCAGTGGCAGAAGTTTTCGGCGTGGAAGACGGTTCCCGCCTGATATTCACGAAAAACACCACAGAAGCACTGAATATGGGAATCCGGGGGATTTTGCGGGATGGAGATCATGTGATTACCACATCCATGGAGCACAACTCCGTACTGCGGCCTCTGAAGTGGATGGAAAAGCGGGGCATCAGCCAGTCCATTATCCGGGCAGACCGGAACGGCAGCATTCGTCCTTCTGACATCGAAAAGTGCATTACCGGCAAAACACGGATGATTATCATCACGGCGGCATCCAACGTAACGGGAACCATTATGCCCCTGGAGGAAATCGGGCGGATCTGCCGGCGTCACGGGGTTCTGTTCATGGTGGACGGGGCGCAGGGTGCCGGGGCAATGGATCTGGATGTGGAAAAGCATCATATCGATTTGCTGGCATTTCCCGGGCATAAGGGACTGTTGGGGCCGCAGGGAACGGGAGGTCTTTATGTGAGACCGGGGCTGGAACTGGAACCTCTGATGCAGGGCGGAACAGGAACGGAATCACGGAGCCGTCTGCATCCATCGGAGCTTCCTGATGGTTTTGAAGCGGGAACCATCAATGCACCGGCTATCATCGGCCTGGGATATTCGGCGGCTTATGTGAACCGCATCGGAGCAGAAATCATCGGAAAATATGAAGAGGCACTGATCTGCAGACTGGAAAAACAGCTGAAGGAAATTCCGGGCATTACACTCTACGGCCCGGAACCGGAGAAGAAGACCGGAATCAGTCTGTTTAATCTGAATGGATATAAAGCGGAGGAAATTACTGCATTGCTGAGCCGGCATTACGGAATTGCGGTACGGGGAGGATATCACTGCGCGGGTCTTGCTCATAAGACCATCGGAACCTGGGAAACCGGTGCAGTCCGGGCAAGCGCAGGCCCTTATAACTCTCCGGATGATGTGGACTGTCTGGCAGAGGCTTTACGTGAGCTGGCAGCTGCCGCGGAAAAGGGCAGAAAATAGCAGAAATTTTTCACCCAATATACAAGAATCTGTGGTATACTTGCAGAAGAAATTACGAAAGAAAAGAGGTTTCACATGAAGAAATTACTGACACTCTTACTGATCCTCATGCTGACACTGAGTATGACAGCATGCGGCGGCAATGATGATACACCGGATACTGACGGAACCGGAACGGAAAATAATGCAGTCGAAGGAACCGAAGTCGGTGAAGCTGGCGAAGAAGGCGAGGGCTCCGGCGAAGAAGACCAGAGCAGCGAAGGCGGCATTGGAACCGGTGCTGTGGTAAATCCGGATGAGCTGATTATGGGCGGAGATGACTACAGCGATATGGAAGCAGAATATGATTTCAAGTTCGACGCAGCTGACAGCTTCGGCCTGGACAGCATGATTGCCAAAGTGGATTACAGTGACATTTCTGCACTGGCATCCGTTATGGAAGATCGACTGACATCCGCTGACAGCGTATATGGTTCCAGATTCGTGGGATTCAGCGAATATGAAGAAGAACCGGAAGATGACATCGACAAGCTGGCTTATTCCATCGCAATGGAAAACGATGATGTAGAAGGCAGATATCTGGAAACTGGTGCATACCATGCACAGTCCACCGGCAAGCATTACCAGTATGTGATGACTGCATCTCAGAATTTCTACGAAGTATCTGCGGCAAACACCAAATCGGTAATCAGCGATTTGGAAAAGACCATGGGTATCACCATCGCTGAAAAGAAAATGCACAGTGCAATCCAGCAGGCATTCGAACAGGCAACCGAAACTCAGGACTACTTCTCCCTGAAGGATGGTACATCTGTTAAGGGCAGCGGCTACACCGAAACCATTAAGGTTTCCGTAGACGCCTTTGCGACAGAAGAAAATGTCATCGGATTCTATGTATCCTGCGAAAGAGAACGCTGCTACGAATAATATTGAACGAAGGTAAAGGAAAACCCGGTCAGTCATGGCCGGGTTTTTATAATGCTCTTATTTACTTCTTCTCACAAAACGGATCTGGCACACATCGTCGCCTCTTGCGATTGTCTTTGGCAGATCCAGTTCACAGCCGAAGCTTTCGGCAATGCCGCGGTCACCGCACATGGCGTGATCGCACATCAGCTCGATTTCTTCGTCGCTGCAGCCCTGCTTCTGCCATGCTTTGACCAGAGGACAGTAGTGGAAGTCGATATCCAGATTGTCATCGGTACAGCGTTTCACATCCATTTCGAAGACCCACTGAGCCGGTTTGGTAAAGAGGGTCTTTTTCAGTCCCTTCAGAGATTCGCCGCCGCCTGCCTTGGCACGCAGGTTGGCACCCTGATAGAGACCGCAGCGTTTAATGGCAGCCGGTGCGTATTCTTCCGGTGGCAGACCTTTCTTCTTTGCTTCGTCGCAAAGCAGATACATCCACAGTGCACGGTGTTCCAGCTGTTCACGGATGGCTGCGATTAAAGGGTTTTTGATTCTTGCTTCGTTCTTTACTTTACTCATGGCAAGGGCCTCACTTTCCTTCAGATGCAAATATTATTCATATCTCACACGGGAAGTGTCGAGTTGACGGTACTGTGTTATATCCAGTTCAGCTTCTGGCATACAGAAGCATTGAAATCGTTAATCGTCATTGTGTTGGCATTGATGGAACCCTGTATGCTATCGAGCTGAGAAGACATTGCCCCGAGTGTAGCAGAAATACCACGAAGTGCAGAACAGATACTGTACTGAATCTCAATAACTTCATCCAGTTTCTGCTGAATCACTCTCAGGTCGCTGATAATAGTATTCATGCGAAGTTCGAATTCAAAGATGTTATAAGCACCCTCCGGACCTTCCAGTCTATCACAGCGGCCGGTATCCAAGTAGTCATAAATCTGTGCAACTGCCAGGAAATTCTGGTATTTCGGATGAATCAGATTCTTTTCATAGTGTGCTTTCAGTTCTTCGCGGGCTCTGGCTTCAAGAGGAGCGATTTCCTGTTCCGTCATGGTACAGTAATCCAGCTCGCCGTGCGCCTTCGCAAGTTCCGCATTACGCTCATCTACGATTTTTTCGTAGATAGCCTTCTGTTCGAGATAATACTTGGAAGTTGGTTCTGGTTTCGTTTTATTTGGTTGATTTCCTGATCCAGAAAACAAGAATGGTGCGAGTACACAGAAAAGTGTAAAAGCTACGGTACCTATTATGAATACTGTTAGGAAACGTACATCTGTAAGTAAGGCAATGACCCCACCTGCAATGGCACTGAGAAATGCACCACTTACGACACCGATAGCGGCACGGGAAAGAAAACCTAAAATTGATTTATTAAAAGCATCCTGCTTTTCAATCTCTTTTTCTCTGTTTGCTTTTACTTCTTCAAGTTCTTCGGGAGTACGTTTGACTAAGATACGATTTTCCAGTATTTTATAATCAGACATGTGTTTTTTGCCTGGATAACCTTCTGGAGCGCAGTCTCCCCAACAGCTTCCGCTAGGACCGGGCTTTTTTAAAGGACCCAAACCGCGGTAATGATAGTCAGCCACGCCGTATCCGCCTTGAGCATATTCGTAATAATAAGGAATAATATCTCCATATTCATATTTTCTGACGTAGAGGGTTTCTTCGCAGTCTTTATGGACTTTGCTTCTCCGTTCCTGCGTATACTGCCGGATCTGCTCGTAGGAGTAGATTACACTTTCCAGATCATATGCCTTCTTTAAATATTCTTTCAGTTCTGTAATATTTTCTGCAGCCATAGTAAACAGCCCCTTTCCTAAGATGACATCATTATAACTGTTTCGAATGGCAACTGTCAAGTTGGGTATAAAGCAGCAGAATCATATAAACGCTCCGTGTTAACTTCGTACCGCTATTTAAATATTGCTATTTTTCATCGGTCACTCTCTGGATTCTTCTTTCCTCGCTTCCGCCGAAAATAATCAGTGGAACATTTTCGATGATAAGGGATGAATTATCCAGTCCGTACCATTTGATTCTGGAACCGGCAGCCTGGCGGACCGCATACTTGGCATTGAGGATGAATTCGTCTGTGGTGGCCAGTTCACTCTTGGTAGGGACAGACTTGTGAATGATGCAGAAACGGAAGTTTCCGACAGTGGACTTGCCGTAGATGGAGTACTTCTTATCCTGTACAGGCAGTTCGCCGCTTGCCTGAAGATCCTGCACAATCTGGCGAAGATATACGTTTACCCGCGGACTGCATTTGAAGCCCAGGTTCAGGCGGATACGGAAGATGCAGTCAGTACCGTAGGTTTCCACCTGATAGTTCATGGTATCCGGTTCATCCAGCACATTGACGCTGATGAACCAGTAAGCCTGTGCGCGCTTCGGGTCTTTGTCCAGGATGGAGTAGAGAATATCTCTGTCCATGATTTCCATGTCAGAGCCATTATCTAGGTAAACCAGGTTGTGGCAGATTGGATAAATGGATTCATCCTTTGCCAGTGCCTCAAGGGAGGAAACGTGATCGGTCATTTTCAGATTGGTTCGGTATTTCCGTTCCAGCTGGGTTCCGCGGTGCCAGATCACCATCAGCAGCAGGATAATCAGAGTCAGAATTGCTGTGAAATAGCCGCCGTGGAGGAATTTGCCCAGACTGGAGATGAAGAACACGATTTCAATCAGGCCGAAGACGATCAACATGGCCCAGGCCAGCAGTTTTTGCTTACGGATATCCTTCAGATATGCGAAGAGAAGAACTGTAGTCAGGAGCATGGCGATGGTAATGGTAAGCCCATAAGCGGATTCGATTCTGTGACCGGACCGGAAAATCAGTACGACCATGCTGCAGCCAATCCACAGCAGGTTGTTTACTGTGCCGATATATAACTGACCTTTCGTGTCAGCAGGATATCGGATTTCCAGGTGAGGAAGCAGGTCCAGGTGAATCGCTTCCGATACCAACGTATAGGATCCGGTAATTAAAGCCTGTGATGCGATAACCGCAGCCATAGTGCTGAGAATGACAGCAACAGGACGGAGGGTTCCCGGAAGCATTTCAAAGAATGGGTTCATATCCGGAATGGCTGCCAGAGCAGTATTGGACATATTAGTGATAATCCATGCTCCCTGGCCCATATAGTTGAGAACCAGGCAGCCCTTTACGAAGGGCCAGCTGATGTAGATATTTTCTCTGCCCACGTGTCCCATGTCGGAGTACAGGGCTTCTGCACCGGTGGTAGCCAGGAAGACACTGCCCAGAATCATCAAACCCGCCTTATTATAAGGGCTGAAGAGAACCTGGATTGCATAAACAGGGTTGAATGCCTTTAAAACGGCAGGGTGCAGGAAGACCATGGCAGCTCCGGTGGCGCCCAGGAAGGAGAACCACAGCAGCATGCAGGGGCCGAAGGCTTTGCCGATTTTACTGGTTCCGGCGTGCTGCACGGAAAACAGTACGAAGATAATAGCCAAAGTAATGACAACTACTTTCCATTGGCCTTCTCCAAGGAAGCGGTTCATCATTTCGATGCTTCGAAGCCCTTCCACCGCAGTTGTCACGGTAACGGCAGGGGTCAGAACGCCGTCGGCCAGCAGGGCAGCACCGCCAACCATGGCCGGTATAATCAGCCATTTGCCGCAGTTTTTGGCCAGGGAGTAGAGGGCAAAGATGCCGCCTTCTCCGTGATTGTCTGCTTTCAGAGCGATAAGTATAAATTTCACGGTAGTAAGCAGGGTGACGGTCCAGATGACCAGGGAAAGGGCCCCGATGATAAAGGCCTCATCGATGTGAGCGATTCCTCCGTTTCCGGCTACGATGGACTTCATAACGTATAACGGGGATGTGCCGATATCGCCGTACACGATACCGATTGTCACGAGGAACATGCTGAAACGGAACCCCCTGTTTCCGTTTAAATCTGTGTGCGCATTCATAGTTAAATCTCCTTTTCCAAATTTAAACCCAAAAACAAGAAAAGCTGCCGTTTCCGGCAGCACAAAAAACACGACGAGACATCCCCTGTACCCATAATGAGCCAGGCGATGCGTGATTTTCCTTCCTTGTGCTGACGAGATTAGCTGACGGATTAGGGAAAGAAGGCTCCCTTCCGGATAAAAATCCGGATACACCCCAAAATTTGGTTCTCCCGCTGCCGCGGCTGCGGCATTAAGCATGTTTTTGGTTGCAATATGCTAAGATATTGCTAAGACATAGGTTGTATTTAATGTATCAAAAAAGGCCTCCCTTGTCAAGCAGGGGAGGCCTTAACTTAATTTTATTAACGGTTGTTCTTCTGGGCTTCAATCTGTTCCGCCAGGTCATTCAGGTAAACCCAGCGTTCCATCTTTTCGTCCAGGGCTGCGGTGAGTTCGTCACGCTGTGCAGTCAGTTTCTGCAGCTTGCCAAAATCTGCACCGGCGGTGTTGATCTCTGCGTCCACGGCTTCTATCTGCTCTTCCAGAGATGCGATGTCGTCATCGATGGTTTCGTATTCCTTCTGTTCCTTGAATGTGAACTTCAGCTTGGCCGGACGGCTCGCATTGCCATTAGACGATGTATTGCTGGAGGTGCCGGAACCGTTGGAATTGGCGGATGCAGCGGCTTTTGCAGCAGCAGCCTGAGCGGCCAGTGCGGCTTCTTCGGCCTGTGCTTTGCGGGTTTCAGCCCAGTCGGTGTAGCCGCCCGGATAGTGGGCGATATGTCCGCCGCCTTCGTATACGAAGGTACGGACGGCCATACGGTCGATGAAGTGACGGTCGTGGGACACAGCAATAACCGCCCCCTGGAAGGTATCCAGGTAATCTTCCAGAATGCAGAGGGTGTCGATGTCCAGGTCGTTGGTCGGTTCGTCCAGAAGCAGCACGTTCGGTGCACCCATGAGAATGCCCAGCAGATACAGTCTGCGCTGCTCACCGCCGGAGAGGCGTCCTACAGGGATGGAGTGCATGTGGGCAGGGAAGAGGAACCGCTCCAGCATCTGGGAGGCACTGATGTAGCCGTCCACGGTCTGCACATTATGAGCGATATCGCAGATATATTCGATGACACGGCGGGACTTGTCCATGTGCTCGTTTTCCTGGGAAAAATAACCGATCTTAACGGTATCACCGATTTCAACCACGCCGCTGTCAGGCTGAAGCTCACCGCTGATCATCTTCAGCATGGTGGATTTGCCGGCACCGTTTTCGCCCAGAATCCCGATTCTGTCGTTTCGCAGGACGGTATAAGTGAAATCGTTTATTACCAATTTATCCTCGAAAGCCTTGGAAACACCGTGAAGTTCAATGATTTTTCGGCCAAGGCGGCTGGAAACGGAGCTCATTTCGATTTTGGAGTCGTCAATAACCAGCTTGCTTTCCTCCAGCTGGTGGAAGCGGTCGATACGGCCCTTGGCCTTGGTGGTTCTGGCCTGAGCACCGCGGCGCATCCATTCCAGCTCACGGCGGTAGAGGGTGCGGCGCTTCCGTTCAGTGGCCAGCGCCATTTCCTCACGGGCAGCCTTGTTTTCCAGATAAACTTCGTAGTTCCCCTCGTGGCGGTACAGATTGCCGCCGGTCAGTTCCAGAATTACATTGGTAACACGGTCCAGGAAGTAACGGTCATGGGTTACCATAAAGATGGCACCGCGGAACTTCTGCAGGTAGTTTTCCAGCCATTCGACGGTATCCGCGTCGATGTGGTTGGTCGGTTCGTCTAATATCAATATGTCACATGGGTTGGTCAGAATTCCGGCCATGGCCACACGCTTCCGTTCGCCGCCGGACAGGGTTCCCATCTTCGCATCAAAATCCGTAATTTCCAGCTGATTCAGCATGGACTTGCAGCGGTAGTCGCCCTCTGCAGCCACTTCCGGCCACAGATAAGATACTGCTTGCTCCAGGACAGTCTTTTCCGGATCGTAAGCCGGAGCCTGTGGCAGATAACCGATACGGACACCGCCGGTCAGTACGATTTTGCCGGAGTCAGCGTCTTCAACACCCGCCGTGATTCTCAGCAAAGTAGATTTGCCTGTGCCATTGACGCCGATCAGGCCGATTTTGTCGCCTTCGTTGATGGCGTAGGACAGTTTCGTCAGCAGGGGATTGACGGTATAGGATTTGGATATATCAGTCGCATTGAGTAAGATCAATGTCAGTTCCTCCTTGGAATTGTAGTCTTAACTGAAATATTATACCACAGATTGACCTTGACCTGTGAGAGAAAGTTCAATAAAATAAAGGAAATGAAGGTAAGCGAGGTCGAAAGTGTGCAAAATTTGTCGAATGATAAAAAAAGTACTGTACTGCCGATGGTGATGGCGGCTGCAGGTCATATCATATGGGGATTCAGTTTCCTGTTTTCCAAGGTGGCGCAGCAGACGGCTATGGCGCAGGTATTCCTGTCCATGCGATTTATTCTGGCATTTCTCATGCTGAGCCTGATTGGCGTGGTGAAGAAGGAGAAGCTGCAGTTTCGGGGAAGGAACTGGCTGCCGCTGGTTGCTCTCTGCATCACGGAGCCCCTGTATTTCTACTGTGAGACCTTCGGGATTTATTACACAAATGCAACCTTTGCCGGTGTGATTCTGGCTGTGGTACCGGTGGTGTCCATGGCAGTTTCCGCGTTGCTTCTGAAAGAATATCCTACCAGACAGCAGAAGTATTTCTGCATTCTGCCGGTACTGGGGGTCATCATCATGACTGCAGCGGGACAGGAGATGGGAATCATTCAGCCCGTCGGCGTGGTTTTGCTGATCTGCTGCTGTCTGTCATCGGCCTTATATAAGACGGCAAACCGGGGATCCGCCGGCCAGTTCAGCACTTTTGAACGTACTTATTATGTGATTGCTGTCTGTATGGTAGTGTTTACCATTGATGCATTCCGTACTGTGGACTTCAGTCTGGAAGCTTATCTGGCGCCGCTGTCTGCACCTACCGCCGGGTCCTATATCTTCTCGGTGCTCATGCTCAGTATATTCTGCTCCATCGTGGCCGGATTCATGGTGAACTACGCGGCTGCACGCATGTCGGTAGTCAGTCTGGCTACAATGGGCGCCCTGATGACCATTACGGCAGCTTTTGCCGGGGTGGTTTTCCTGAACGAACCTGTCAGCGCCCTGTCTCTGGCAGGAACCGTGCTGATTATTTACGGAATCCGTCAGGTAACCAAACCGGAAGAAGCGGAAACTTAATCTTGAAGCAAATAAAAAAGAGCACTTCAGCTGAAGTGCTCTTTTGCGTTCCCCGCTTAGTTAAAAGTGCGAAGGCGATTTATTCATCAAAATCGGCGATGAAAGACTCGCTTATCTCCGATGCATCCTTCAATCCACGCATATATTCCAGCGACTCCTGGATGGAGTAACGCTTCAGATCCAGGTGCTCGATATAGTACTTTTGGAATATGGACTGTTCCGAGCCATCCGAGTTCCTGGAAATGGCATTTATGAACTCTACAGGTGTCATCCCCGTATATTTTTTAAATACACGGTTGAAATAGGATGGATTAACATATCCAAATTGATGCGCCAGTTCACAGATGGGAAACTCTTTGTTGTAACCAGTGTATTGCAGCGTAATCAGTATTTTGCGGATCCTGTTATAGTTGATATAGTCTGAGATGGTAATGCCGGTTTCACGGCGAAAGACGGTGCAGAGATAGCTTTTATTAAACCCCAACGAAAGCGCAAGGCTCGAAAGATTGTGTTTTTCGTTAAAGTTTTTTTCCACATGGCTAAGCACGCGCCGAACCAACGGGGAATACCGACTGGCATCGACATACCCACCGGAACTGCTTTCAGAGTATTCCGCGGAATTCGGTTTTTCCGTAAGAAATGAAAACAGGATCGTACATAAAAACGATTCAATAGAGGAGGAGCACAATAAATCAGTACTCCTGTAGTGCGTACGGATGTACGCAAACAGACTTTCCAGATGTGATGCGTCGTGCAGTACGCGAACCTGCTGACTTTCGAGGAGACCTTTCAGCTCTGGATCCAGTATCTGAAAAAACACCTCGTACTGTATGCATAAATTGTGAGTGTCTTGCGGCACACCATGGATTACAAAGGGAGGGATAAGGATCAGACTTCCTTCTGAAAGAGGATAGTCCGTTTCGTCAGCATTAAAAATGAGATTGCCGCTGCGGACATAGGCCAGATGAAAGAACTCGTGGGAGTGGGGACGCAGCGCCCAGCCCGCGGGAAGCTCCGTTTCTCCGCTCCATATGAACTGCATTTTTTTCATACGTACCTCCTGCTGAATAAATACATTGTGACTGTTCCCTATGATGTTTTTTATTATACCACAATTACTGCACAAAGAGTACAGAAACCGCCTCGTGGATACTCTTAAATTTTGGTCTTTCGAGAGATGTATAAAGCAATTTTAAATATAGTTCTTCTGCAAAAGCAACCACTGAAGCGAGGTAAATACAGGAAAACAGTACATTTCGGGTATTCGTACGGTTTCTGACACGGCAAACACTCTGGTCACCGTACTCTCTGGCAGTACCAATTGAAGACAAATACAGGAGTATTTATGGAAGAATCCGTTTGTAGATTTTTAATATTCGACGTGATAAAATTGGCAGGACAAAAACTACAAGAGACCGATATAGGAGGACAATGATCGATGAAGTTTAAAGAAATAACCCTTAGTGGCACCCCATATGAACGTGGGTTAACCTATGGACAGCTGTGCCGTGACGAAATCCATGTATCAATCAAGGGATATGAAACATTGTTTAAAGAAACAAAGGGAATTTCATGGGAAGACGCACGTAAGATTTCGGAATACTACCTGTCAGTGCTCCGTGATACTGAACCGGACTATGTAGAAGAAATGCGCGGAATTGCCGAAGGTGCAGATGTAGATTTGCTGGACATCGCTGCGTTTAATTCACGTACGGAAATCATATATGCACAGGCTTCAAAGGCAGATGTGAGCGAGTGCACCACGATCAGCCTGATGGCACCTGCTACGGAAGGCGGACGTGTCATTGCGGCTGAGAACTGGGATTACAGTACGCTGCTGAGAAACAGTCTGGTTATTGTACATGTTTATCAGGAAGACAAACCTGATTTCGTGATGGTGACAGAGGCAGGCATGATTGGCGGTATCGGTATGAACGACCGCGGCATTGCAGTATTGCTGAATGCACTCACTACTACGGTTCCTTGTCAGGGGATTCCGCTGCGAGCTCGTATGAGATCTATGCTGGAAGCAGAAACTCTCGGAGATGCTTATGTACAGGGCGGCCGCATGCCTGTAACTGTTGCAAATCTCATTGCAACACACAAAGATGGAGTGGCCATCGGTTTTGAAATGGATTCTCAGGATATAGAGCCGCTGATTCCGGAAGATGGTTTTCTGGTACATACGAACCACTATATCGGACCTAAAATGTATCTCTCCCACGATGTAAATCACAGGGGCAGCAGCTACATCAGACTTCAGCGTATCAGATCACTTGTTAAGGAGCGCCATGGCAAGATTACTGTCGAAGATGTCATGAGCATGCTTCGCGATCACGCGGGATACCCTTACTCCATCTGCGATCATGAGAATATGAAAGACGCACTGGTCAACCGGGATGCTACAAACTTTGGTATCATCATGGATTTAACTGAAAACTGTATGTATCTGGCACCCGGAAACCCTTGCGAGAGTGAATTTGAAAAATACTACATTTAATACCCTGTTGGGTATGAGGAGGATCGCATTATGAGCGACTCATTGAAAGGACTGAAGCCAGAAAGCTTCTTTAAATGGTTTGAAGAAATTTGCCGTATTCCTCACGTAACGCGTCATGAAGAACAAATTTCTTTGTTTCTGGAAAACTTTGCGAAGGAGCGGGATCTTGCCTGTATGCGTGACGCCATGGGGAATATCTTCATAAGAGTTCCGGCAACAGCAGGATACGAAAACGAACCATCGATTCTTATACAGGGACATATGGATATGGTGGGAGCACAGGATGAAACATCTACCATCGATTTGCTGACAGATCCGTTGGAGTTATGTTTGGAGGGTAATAAACTCAAAGCAAAAGGAACTACCCTTGGTGCCGATGATGGTGTTGCTATTGCGACCATGCTTGCCATAGCAGATGACCCGACTATTCCTCATCCGGAACTGGAATTCCTGTGTACGGTACAGGAGGAAGCCGGATTGATAGGTATTCAGAACTTTGACATGGGGCTTATCAAAGCCAGACAAATGATTAATATCGATGCCGGCGGTACACATACCATGTGCGTCAGTGCAGCAGGAGGCAGAATTGTAAGTTTCGGTAAGAAATATGAAAGTTTTCCTGCGGACGGTACTGTACTGCTGAATCTGAAACTTCAGGGTGGTTTGGGCGGACATGCCGGTATCCTGGCCCACAAGAACCGTGCCTGCTGCATCAATATAATGGGCGAACTGCTCTTCGGCCTTCAGCAGGAAATGCCGGTAGCCCTGGCAGAAATTAGCGCACCGGGACCATCAATCCATGGAACATGCGAAGTGGATATCAGAGTGCCCGTAGGAGAAGCAGAGCGGGCAGTGTCATTACTGGAAGCGCAGTTCCCTGAAATCAAAGAAAGGTACAGAAAAACCGACCCGGATCTGGTATTTACAGTATGCACATGTGAGAGTGATAAGGAAGCTCTTTCACAGGAAGATTCAGCAGATATTATCCGAGTTATGTTCCTGCTTCATACAGGCGTTCGCAAGAGCGATGCAGATGACCGCAATATTATTATTACATCAGTTACATTTGCAGCAATTTCTCTTACAGATAATGTATTTGCAGCAAGATATGCTGTACGTAGTGTAGAAGACTCAGTTGGCCTTATGTGGCACCGCCGTATGGAAGAACTGGTACGGATGTGTGGTTTCAAGGCGGCTATGGTATCACAATATCCCGCATGGCCGATTAATGAAAAGTGCAAGGTGCAGCTCAGATTTGCCAAGGCCCACAAGGAACTCTTCGGAAGTGAAATTGTACGCCTGCATGACCATGCCAGCATTGAGCTTAACGTGATTATGCAAAGCATTCCTGAAATGGATGCTGTTGCTATACGGCCTACAGCTGCACATCTCCATACTCCTGAGGAAACTCTTTATGTTGACGAAGTTCAGCCTTTCTGGGATATGCTGCTGGCCGTTCTGGCACAAAAGTAAGACAAATACAGGAACACAGGCTGAATCTGCGTTCTTAAGCTGCTCGGGATGAATTCGCAAATACGGGTCGACAGACAATAATTTGATTAAGTACATAAAAAGTGCCGGTTTGAAACCGGCACTTTTTCTTTATGTGCACCCGGCGGTGTGAGAGGACGGCGGTTAATCACCGCCTCTTACTCTATTTTCCTGCTTAGTTAAAAGTGCAAAAGCGATGAGATTATTCCGCAAAATCATCGATGAAAGACTCGCTTATCTCCGATGCATTTTTCAAGCCCCGCATATATTCCAAAGACTCCTGGATAGAGTAGCGTTTCAGATCCAGATGTTCGATATAGTACTTTCTAAATTCAGATTGTTCCGGACCATCAGCGTCCTTGGAAAGTGTATTTATAAATTCTTTTGGCGTCATACCCGTATATTTTTTAAATACACGGTTGAAATAGGATGGATCTATAAATCCACATTGGTGCGCCAACTCTTGGATGTGCACCTCTTTGTTGCAGCTGGTATATTGCAGTAAAACCAGTATTATACGAAGCCTGTGATAATTGAGATATTCTGATATGGTACTTCCCGTTTCCCTGCGAAAGATAGTACAGAGATAATTTTTATTAAAACCCAATGAAAGAGCAAGGTTAGGAAGATTGTATTTTACATCATAATTTTTTTCAACATAACAAAGGATGCTTTGAACCAGTGGCGAATATCCACTCGAATCCACAAACGCGAAGGAATGGTTCTCAGCGTTTGGTTTCTCCGTCAGAAAGGAAAACAAGATTGTATGTAAGAAAGAATTGACAGAGGAGGCACGCAAAGCATCAGCACTGTTGTAGTTCGCACAGATATAGGAAAACTGGTTTTCCAGATAGGAGGCACCGTGAAGTACGAGTACCTTCTGCCTTTCGAGAAGGTCTTTTAGCTCCGGATTCACTATCCGGAAAAAAATCTCGTACTGTATACATAAATTGTGAGTGTCCTTTGGCACGCCATGAACCATAAAAGGAGGAACAAGAATCATGCTGCCTTCTGAAAGATGATAGTTCACTCCGTCAGCATTAAAAGTAAGATTGCCCTTTTTTACATAAGCTAGGTGAATAAAATCGTGAGTGTGAGGCTGCAGTTCCCAGCCGGCAGGAAGCTCCGTTTCACCGCTCCATATTAATTGCAGTTTTTCCATACTTGCCTCCTCATCCCAAACAACTCAATTTAAACTTTGAATTATTGTATCATAATTTTTGGAATAATTCCATAACGCAGGGTCAGAATACGCCGCAGAAATGCTCCTATATTCCGCCCTCCTCAGTGTGTCTCTTTTTTACATTGTCAAATAACCAGAAGTCTTCTTTCAGCTTCATGTATAAAAAATGTGATTAAATGTAATCATTTGTCAATATTTTTGTGCAAAAGAAGGGATTATTGTCCTAAAACGCGTCTGAAAAAATGTGAATTTTTCGTCAGAACATTGTCATTTAAAAGTGAATATAGGAGCATTCTCCGAAGGTCCAGCTTGTGGATTTTTGTCTTTTGATGGAATATAATAAGCGACACAGCAAAACTGCAGTAGCTGATAACATAAGCTTATGAAATATTATCAAAAATTCAAATCAAACGAGTAAGGAGGACCGGAAACGATGAGATTTAAAGAAATCACACTTCGTGGCACTGCGTATGAACGCGGATACACCTATGGGCAGTTATGCAAAGACGAAATCAGATTAACTATGAAAGGTTATGAGAGATTATTTAAAGATACGAAAGGTGTTTCCTGGGAGGAGGCACGTAAGGTTGGGGAGTATTACCTGTCCAAAACTCGTGATTTTAATCCTGATTATGTGGAAGAAATGCGAGGCATTGCTGAAGGTGCAGATTTAGATATTCTGGACATTGCAGCATTGAACTCCCGTACGGAAATCATGTATGCTGACTCTACAAAAGCTGGCGTAAACGAATGTACTTCCATCGTGCTTCTTCCACCTGCAACAGAAGGCGGACATACTATCGCTGCACAGAACTGGGATTACAGCTTACTGGTAAGCGGTGAATGTCTGGTGGTAGTACATGTTTATCAGGAAGATAAGCCAAACTTTGTAATGGTAGCAGAAGGTGCGGGAATGATTGGCGGTATTGGTATGAATGACCGCGGCGTTTCTGTATTAATAAATGCACTCAGAACCACTAAGCCTGTTAAAGGCATTCCTTTCCACGCTCGTATGAGAGCTATGCTGGAAGCCGAAAATCTCAGCGATGCATATATAGCGGGAAGCCATGCACCGTATTCCGTAGGTAACCTGATTGCAACCCATACAGATGGTTTAGCTATTGACTTTGAAATGGATTCAGAAATCGTCGAACCTATCATTCCGGAAGATGGTGTTATAGCACATACTAACCATTATATCGGACTCAAAACATACCTTGCCAACGATGTAAATCACATGGGCAGTACATACATCCGTATGCAGCGAATCAAAGCGCTTATTAAAGAATGTTACGGAAAGATTACCGTGGAGGATGTTAAGAGAATGCTGAGTGACCATGCGGGATATCCTTCCGCTATCTGTGACCACGAAGATACCAGACATCCTGTGGCAATGAGAGATGCTACAAACTTCAGTATCATTATGGATCATACTGATAACCGCATCCTTATTTGCCCTGGTAATCCATGCGAACTTGAATTCGAAGAATATTCAATTTAAAACAAAGGCAAAAGTAAGGCGATGGCAAAAGCCATCGCCTGAGTATACTGAGCAGTCTTGAAAAAGACTGCTTTTTAAGTTGCTGCGCGTTAAATAATAATTCCGCTGAAGTGATCCAGTTCATGCTGGATAATCTGTGCGATAAATCCGGAGAACTGACGGGTCATCGGGTTGAAGTTGTGATCCAAATATTCCACAGTAATGTTCTCATAGCGGGTAGCAGGGCGCACGCCGGTCAGAGACAGGCAGCCTTCTTCCGTTTCATAAGGGCTGTCTTTGGCAGTAATCACCGGGTTCACCAGAATGAAATCCACAAAACCCGCATTGACCACCATAATCTGTTTGCGGACCCCAATCATGTTTGCGGCCATGCCCACACAGGCATCGCGGTTTGCAGCAAGTGTATCTAAAAGATCACGAATCGTCTGGCGGTCCTCCGGACAGTCAGTGGCAGGCACGGAAGGCTGCTTCAGGAAAAATACATCTCTAACAACAGGTTTAATCATCTTTATTTTCTCCTTTTCGAAGTTTCTGTTCCCAGCTTCCCTTGTGGAAGCGGTATCCCATGAGAGTGGCACGCAGTACCAGGTCAAGTCCCATGGCCAGCCACACAGCACCAATTCCTCCATTCATAAAGTGAAGCAGGAAGAGGGCCAGCGGGATTCGAAGCAGCCACATGCTGCCCAGACAGATATAAAATGGTTCACGGGTGGCTCCTACACCACGAAGGCCTCCAGCAAATACAGCCGTAATTCCATAGGTGATTTCAAAGACGGCAATGGTCCGCAGCGCAATAGCTCCCTGAGCGATAACTTCTTCCGACGGCGTCAGAAGTCCCAGCAGGAACCGGCATCCGAAGAAGAGGAGAATCGCCATAATGGTTACACAGTAAACACAAAGTTCCACCGTTGTGGATACTCGCCGGCGTCCTTCATCATACTGTTTTGCTCCGACAGACTGACCGGCCAGAGTGGTGGCAGCAGTTTCAAAACCCATGGAAGGAAGGTAGCAGATGGACTCTGCTGTCTGCGCCAGCTGGTGTGCGGCTAAAACAACAGTACCAAGCCCTGCAACCAGACGGGCGTATAACAGATGGCCTCCGTTGATGGCCAGTTTTTCGAGAGCGGCAGGAAGCCCGATTTTCAGGATTTCTGAAAGAAGTGGCCAGTCGGGACTCAGACCACGGAGCTTCAGGGTGACATCTCTGCGCCGAGTCATGAGGTACAGGACAATCAGTCCGGAAACCGTCCGCGCAAAACTGGACGAAATGGCTGCCCCTGCCACACCCAGATCTGCACCCCACATGTGGAAAGTGAGTGGACCGAGGGTAACCATGCGTTCCGGGAAAATCAGCAGAATGTTGCCGATAATATTCATAATATTGGTGCACATGCTCAGTACCAGTGGTGTTCTGGTGTCCCCGGCACCCCGCAGAATTCCGTAAAATACAGCAGATGTACAGTGCATGGGCATTCCCAGCGCCAGGAAGATAATGTAGGAAGCGGCAAGCGGATATATCTCCGGTTCCACACCCATGAACACCGGGATTTTGCCGCTGAAGCCAAGGAGCAGTGCGGTAATGGTCAGGGCCATTGCTGCGGCTGCGAGAAATGCCTGGCCGCAAGTCTTCCGAGCTCTGTCATAATCTCCGGCACCGATGCTTTGGGCAGCAACCACCGTTCCGCCTACACCCACAGCGATAATCATGGAATTGAGCACCCATATGACCGGCGTCACGCAGGCTACCGCTGCAGTGGCATTTGGCCCCAGACTTCCTACCATGGCCGTATCCACATACTCCATCATGGAGAGGAGCATGTTTTCGGCAATGATTGGAATTGCGAGCATGAGAACAAGCCGGCGAAGCTGGCGCCGGCTGCTTAAATCACGATTTCGGTTGTCAGTGTGGTTCAGTTGATTCATTTTTACTTAAATTATTTCGTTTGGCAATGCGGGCATCTGGTCTTTTTCTTAACTGCCATGCACGCACTTTAACTAGTTAATATATTATAACACGGGATGGGGCATGTGACAAGGCGAAGCAGCCATTCTGCATTAGATATGACACATTGCCTATGCAAACATTGCACCTCAATATGCAGTATTTGCACTTTGAAGTAAATGGTCACGGTGCTATAATCAAGCTAGTATATGGAATCGAGAAGGAGGAAGTTGTCCATGAAAATCACTGATATTAAAACGAAAAAAGTTTCATTCAGACGCCGCAAAGTTTTTAAAATCGCGTTTACAGAAAGTCTCTATGTGGAAAGCGTCTATGTTAAAATATTTACCGACAGTGGGATTGACGGCATTGGTGAAGCAAGTCCTGTTGCTTTCGTTACCGGTGAAACGATTAATGGAATAATTGCTGCTGTTGAATTTATGAAACCTGCCCTTATCGGTGCTGATCCGCAAGATCCTGAAACAATTCACAGAATCATGGACCGAATCATCATCGGTAATACTTCTGCCAAAGCTGCAATTGATATTGCCTGCTATGACATTATGGGTAAAGCTGAAAATCTGCCTGTGCACCGGCTCCTCGGGGCTTCTCAGACTACTGTTGTAAGCGATATGACCATTGGTATCGATACTACTGAGAAGATGGTTGAAGATGCACTGGAACGTGTGTCTCAGGGATTCCGCTGTATTAAGGTCAAGGCTGGTATTAACCCCGAAGAAGATATTTTACATCTGGCGGCAATCCGAAAAGCTGTAGGCCCTGAAATTGATATCCGTGTGGATGCCAATCAGGGTTACAATCTGGAAACCGCTGCAGAAGTTCTCAATAAATTCCCGCAACTTGGGATCTCTGAAGTAGAACAGCCACTTGTATCATGGGACCTTGACGGTATGGCTGAGCTTAAAAAGCTCTCCCCGGTACCGCTCCTCCTTGACGAAGGTGTTCATTCACCTGTTCATGCACGCTGGGCCTGTGAAAAAGATTCCGGCCATACAATCAACATCAAACTTATGAAATGTGGCGGCATCTGGCCGGCACTGCAGATTAATAAGATTGCCAGGGAAAACGGGAAGACATGTATCGTGGGCTGCATGTCTGAATCCAAACTTGCTCTTTCTGCAGGCGCTGCTGTAGCTGCTGCATGCTACGATAACATGGAACCTGTTGTTGACCTTGATTCATTTATGTCGTTCATTGAAGGACAGGGGGGTGTGACAGGCGGTTTTACCGTCCAGGGTGATGTGATAAGCCTTTCCGAAAAACCAGGTTTCGGTTTCGATGAATATGAGTTTTAGTTAAATATAAGAACAAGAAAAGGATGACCGCAAAGGCCATCCTTTTCTGCTGGTATCCCCGGGCGGAATCGACCGTGTGCTCCGCACACTGCCGCCTCGCCGCCCCATTCGGGCGCCTCGGCACGCTCGCTGCTCGAAACTCCACCGGACTTTCTCACGACGCTCGCGCCCAAGGGTTCGATTCCACCCTCGAATGAAGAAACAGAAAACGGCAGCCATATAGACTGCCGCTTTCTGCTGGTATCCCCGGGCGGAATCGAACCGCCAACGATGCTTTAGGAGAGCACTGTTATATCCATTTAACTACGAGGACATGTTAAGTTGCGAAAAGTCCGAGGTTAAATGGATGGTGGTGTGCTCTCCTAAAGCATACAATAGGGAGCACTGTTAATACGAACGAAGTGAGTATCACGGTTCCTGAGATTTCCCGAAATCTGTGATTTCGTTGGAAATCCAGGGTTCGTATATCCATTTAACTACGAGGACATGTTTACTACAATATATTACCACTCGTCAGTAGAAATAGCAATATTTAAGAAAGTGTTCTTTTTCGTGTGCAATAAACTTACATATTGTAATGGAGGCAATTTTATAGTACAATCAACCCAAGTATTGTTAAATAAGTGTCAAGAAGGGCGAATGAGCCGGAACTGACGGATTTTGCGGGGGAGAAAAAAATATGTATAAAGTATCCGATTTAGCTGCGGAATATAAGAAAAAGCTGATCAGCGCGGACGAGGCTGCGGCAATGGTCCAGAATGGTGACAGACTGCATTTCGGGCTGGGCTGCGGTTCAGTGGTGGATATTGACAGGGCGATTGCCAGAAGAGCAAAAGACCTGAGAGATGTGGAAGTCATCAGTACGGTTTCTATACGTGAAAAGCCGTTTGAAACCTATCTGGCTACGGACAGCAATGAGCAGGTGCGTTTTGCTTCGGCACACTTCAGCAGTTTTGACCGCAAAATGTCTGCGGATGGACGCTGCTGGTATATTCCGATGATGTTCAATGAGCTTCCGTTCCTGTGGGTAAATAATGACTGTGAAATCGATATCGCCATGTTCCAGGTGGCACCGATGGATGCTTTGGGCAACTTTAATCTGGGACCTCAGGTTGCCGACATGTGGGGTGTCATCAAGTCTGCGAAAAAAATCATCGTGGAAGTCAACGAAAACATGCCGATTGCGCATGGCTATCAGACGCAGCTGAATCTTTACGGTATCGACTATGTGGTAGAGGGCAGCAATACACCGCTGACGGAACTGAAGACCAAGGCGCCGTCTGAGATTGATAAGATGATTGCCAGTCATATTGTACCGCGGATTAAGAGTCACAGTACCCTGCAGCTGGGTATCGGAAGCCTTCCGCTCTGCATTGGTTCCATGCTGGCGGAATCTGATCAGAGAAATATCAATGCACATACAGAAATGTTCACGGATGCCTATGTGGATCTGTTTGAAGCAGGAAAGCTGACAGGAAACAAACCATTCGATAAGGGGAAAGCGGTATACACCTTCGCGGGAGGAACACGCCGGCTCTATGATTTCATCGACGATAATCCAATCTGCTGCAGTGCCCCGGTAGATTATGTGAATAATATTGCGACAATCGCCAAGATTCCGAATTTCGTATCCATTAACAGCTGCATTCAGGTGGACCTGTACGGACAGGTATGCTCCGAGTCTGCAGGTCACCGTCAGATCAGCGGTACAGGCGGACAGCTGGACTTCGTACTGGGAGCATATCAGTCAGAAGGCGGACAGAGTTTCCTCTGCACACCGTCCACCAGAACGAAAGCAGACGGAACTCTGGAATCTCTGATTTCACCGATTCTGCCGCCGGGTGCTATCGTAACCACGCCGAGAATGGCCACCAATTTCATCGTAACCGAATACGGTGCAGCGGACCTGAAGGGTAAGACTACCTGGGAACGTGCAGAACTGCTGATTAATATCGCGCATCCGGATTTCCGCGACCAGCTCATCAAAGATGCGGAACGTATGGGTATCTGGAAAAATACAAGCAAACTGCTGTAAAAGCATAGACACAGAAAAAGAACTGCAGAATCGGCTGCAGTTCTTTTTTCGTTGGTGCTTTAGCGGCAATAAAACCCCTGGTTCTACCAGGGGTAAGTAAAGAACTTTAGTATATGTAATTAAAACCTCCGTGTTACAATGATGTTGGTTTGGCGACCGCATCACTTAGATGTAACAGGAGGTTTTTGACAATGAAGAATGAAATAAAACACACAGCACATTCAAGCTATCGTTGCGAGTATCACATCGTCTTTGCACCGAAATTCAGAAGAAAAGCTATCTACGGGGAGCTAAAACAAGATATTGGTGTAATCCTTAGAAAGTTGTGTAAAGAGATGAAGGTGGAAATAATCGAAGCCGAAGCATGTCCAGATCATATACACATGCTGGTCAGTATTCCACCATATATGAGTGTAGCACAGTTTGTAGGTACCCTCAAGAGCAAAAGCGCATTGATGATTTTTGATAGACATGCAAATCTAAAATACCGTTATGGGAACAGACATTTTTGGTGCAGAGGATATTTTGTGGATACTGTTGGAAAGAATGAAAAGAAGATAAGAGAGTACATACAAAATCAGCTTGAAGAAGATTATGTAAAAGATCAGGTAAGCATGAAGGAATATATGGATCCATTCACAGGAGAAAAGACAAAATAAAAAAGCCACTTAAAGTGGCCGCTGGGAAAGTGATGCGATGATAAACCTTCAGAACCCCTTTGAGGGGTCAGCAAGAACTGACCCTTCTAGGGTCTGAGAAAACCACTAGTTCACTAGTGGTTTTTATTTGAGAGTTTAGCTAAGAGATATTTCTCTGTTACACTGTTTTAATTATTATCCTAATCGTCCCAGTCATCGTCCCAGTCGTCCAGCGGCTCACTGTCGCGTTCCAGGATTTTGCCGGTGACCGCATCGATTTCATAATCGTATTCGCGGTCGGAGGTATAGAAGTCAATTTCGTACGTATATCGTCCGTCATCCCGGTCCAGTCTGGCTGCAGTAAAGGTGGCATCTGATGCTTTGATGCCGGCATTCTCTAAAGCGATGGATTTGGCCTTATCGATACCGATATACGAGGAAGCATTGCCGGGTTCCTTTGGCTGAGCCGGTGCCTGGGTGGAAACATCAGACTTTGGTTCATCGGATTTTGCAGGAGCTGCTGCAGTTCCGGATCCGGCCTGAGCGGAGTTGCCTTCTGCACTGGTACTTTCCTTCTTGTCAATTACTTCGCGGGTGAATTCAATGACCCCGCCTGTCACACCATCAATATCATATTCGTAAGCCACATTATCCTGCAGGAAGTCGAATTCGTAAACGATATGTCCATCCTCGCTGCCCTTGCGGCTCTTTGTCAGCTCGATATCGGATTTCTTCACACCGGCATGCTTCAGTGCTGCATTCAGCGCTTCATCGGTTCCAATATCGCGGGCCTGCTGGGCAGTGACCTGCAGACCTTCCGGAGATTCGATTTTGCACTCCAGAATGGCACCATCAGAAGCTTTGATGGTATAGTCGTATTCGTAATTGTTGGCAATGAAGGAAACGTCGTAGGCATCCAGTCCGTCGTCCTTATGAAAATGTCCCTGAAGGCCTGACACCTGCTCCCGGCTCAGGCCTGCGTCTGCCAGGGCCACGTCGATGCTCTTATCCAGTCCGATTCCCCTTGTGGTACTGGATGCTCCTGCACCGGATGTAGTCAGCAGAATGATAGCGATTACCAGCAGAATTCCCACAGCTGCGGTAATGAGTTTTCCTGTTGTGCTGCTGAAAAATTCTTTCATATATTTTAATCCCCTTTCATCTCAACTTTTATGGTTTCATTATAGTTTGTCAAGATTAAAGAAAAATTAAAACATGTAATTTTTTCAATCGTGTGCAGGAATGGTTACGGTGAAGGTGGTTCCTTCTCCCGGCGTACTTTCTACTGTCACCTGGCCGCCGTGCATCTGGGTAATTTCGCGGACCATAGCCAGACCAAGACCTGCACCGGCTTCTGCCGTATCATCGGCAGTCCGTGCCGAATCAACCTGATAGAACCGGTCAAAGATTTTCGGCAGGTGTTCTTCAGCGATACCGATGCCGTCGTCGCTGACCTGAAGGCAAATCTGGTTTCCTGCTTCTTCCAGCGTTACGGTAACATGTCCTCCGTCCCTTCCGTATTTGTAGGCATTGGAAATCAGGTTGGATACAACCCGGGAAAACAGACGCTGATCTACGGGTGCAATCAGTGAAGGCTGGATGTTTTGCAGGAGGGTAATTCCGCGGTCAGATATCTGGGACTGCTCTGCGCAGACATCGGTTACCAGACGGCTCAGATCTGCTGCAGCAATCTGCAGCGGCTCGCGTCCCTGTTCCAGACGTGAAATGAAGAGGAGCTGGCTGATCAGGTCCTTCATTTTCATTCCCTGCTGCTGAATCACTTCCAGTGCTTCCCGGTATTCTTCCGGTGTCTGATCCATTTCCAGGGAAAACTCACACTGGGTCAGGATGACAGCTGCCGGTGTCCGCAGCTCATGGGACACGTCGGATGTAAACTGTTTTTCTCTCAGGAAAGAGGCTTCCAGACGGTCAAACATTCGGTTGTAGGAATCAGCAAGTACATTGAATTCGCTTCGTCCTTTTGGAAGGTCGATTCTGCGGGAAAGGTCGTTTCCGCCGGTAATGGATTCAGCGGTGGCAATAATCTGTTCTGCCGGTGCCAGAGACCGGCGGGTAATGAGATATCCCATCAGTACGGAGAACAATGCCAGTGCAGGGAGAAGCCAGGTTGCATAACGCATAATGGAAGAGAGCAGGTGGGTGCCTTCACTGCGCGATGCCACGCCGCGGACCCAAAGCCCATCCAGATTTTCCCCGTGAAGAGGCCGTTCATAGATATAATAATGTTCACCTTTATATTTCAGCGGTGCCACCTTCAGATGGGTAAATACCTGTTCCTGAGTCAGTCGGATTGGCGATTCTCCGTAAATCAGATTGTTATCACTGTCCACCAGGCAGGTATAAATACCGTTGGTATAATGGCAGAAATCGTCGTCAATTTCCAGATAGCCCCTTTCAAACTCCAGAAAGTGATCCCCTGTTTCAAATTCCTCATTCAATTCCATAGAATTCAGATATTCGATTTCCGCTGCGTTGGCATCGACCTGATTCATCAGCTGAGTCTGTATATCCGTATTGAATACGGACTGGCTGATGGCGAAAATGAGCGCCATCATAAGGCCAACGATAAAAATCATGGAAAGAGAGAACCAGATGATAATCTTATTTTTTATGGAAAGATTGCGGATCATGGTTTCACCTCCCCGTCATCACGCAGTACGTAGCCTACACCGCGGACTGTATGAATCAGCTTTCGGTCAAAATCTTCATCAACTTTTTTTCGCAGATAGCGGATGTATACATCCACCGCATTGGTTCCGCCTTCGTAATCGAAATTCCACAGGTTATTTTCAATCTGTTCCCGGGAAAGTACCCGGCCACGGTTTCTGAGGAGATATTCCAGCAAAGCAAATTCCTTGGCGGAAAGACTGATGCTGCAGCCGCCGCGGGTAACCTGGCGGGTCGCGGTGTTCAGGGTCAAATCTGCGATGGAATAAGTGCTTCCGGATGTTTCCTGTGCCCGGACTCTGGTAAGAACGCGGATTCTAGCCATCAGCTCCTGGAAGGAAAATGGCTTCACAAGGTAGTCGGACGCACCCATATCCAGTCCTTCCACCTTGTCTTCCACCGAATCCCTGGCAGTGAGGAAGAGGACCGGCGTATTGTTTCCCTGCTGACGCATACGCTGCAGCATCTGGAAACCATCCAGCCTCGGCATCATCACATCTGCGATGACACCATCGTAAGAAGCCATGGACAGAAAGTCCATGGCTTCCATTCCGTCAAAACAGCTGTCTACTGTGTAGCCCTCCGACGTAAGTTTTTTCGTAATCAGTTTATTGAGATTTTTTTCGTCTTCTACTACCAGTAAACGCATACTTTTCTCCTTTTTCTTTTACAGCAGTTCCAGAATTTCGTCCTTCTTGCGGTAACCAACTGCAGTGGTTTCCACTTTTCCGTCCTTAAAAATCAGCAGAGTCGGGATGCTCATGACACCGTGACGGATGGCCAGCTCTCCCTGCTCGTCCACATTGATTTTGCAGACTTTGATATCTTCACGCTCCATGGCAACCTGTTCCACCTCCGGCGCAATCATTTTGCATGGGCCGCACCAGGATGCCCAGAAATCAACCAGAACCGGCTTGTCAGCCTGCAGAACTTCCGCTTCAAAATTTTCTTTTGTAATATTTGTAATCATCATTGTAATCCTCCTGAGTCATAATCTAAATACTTATTTATACGATTAATATACCCGGGAAGACGCCGATTGAAAACCTGAGTTTATATAAATCATACAGGAGTAAAATTAAAATTTCGTTAAAATTCGGAGAATGTGTATTTTTGGCTGTTTTTTAGGCATTACAAGGGTCTTTGTCCATTGTCCGAACACTTGAAATATGGTATAATAATAAATTGTCAAAAAGCAAAATAATACTTTTATATAAAGAAAAGAAAGGAACAGGGGAATGCCTAAATTCAGTGTAAAAAAACCAATGACCGTTTTCGTGGTGGTTGTCGTAATCATCGCACTCGGTATTGTATCAACTTTAAAAATGACTCCGGACCTGCTGCCGAGCATTGACCTGCCGTATGTGGTGGTAATGACCACATATCCGGGAGCGACACCGGAGGAAGTGGAAGCGACGGTAACCAGACCGCTGGAACAGAGTCTGGCTACGCTGGAAAATCTGGCCAGCATACAGTCGGTGTCCAACGCCAATTACTCGCTGATCATGCTGGAGTTCGAAAATGATTCCAACATGGATACGGCAGTGGTAAATACGCTGCAGAGCGTGGACCTGATTGAAGGAAGCTGGGATGACTCCATCGGCTCTCCAAATATTTTGAAGATTAATCCAACCATGCTGCCGATTGCTATCGCGGCGGTGGACATGGAGGGAACCGATATGGAATCCATGTCCGGTTTCGTGGAAAATACGCTGATGAATGAACTGGAAGGTATCACAGGCGTTGCCAGCATCAGCACCGGCGGTCTCATTGAATCCAAGGTTAACGTGGTTATCAATGAAGACAAAATCGAAAAGCTCAACGATGAGCTGCTGGGTGATGCCAGCCCGGATCTGGCTACTGCAAGAGCAGAACTGAACAAGGGACTTTCCGAGCTGAAGAAGGCTGAGGCGAAGATTGCTGAAAGCCGTGCAGAACTGGAAACTACTAAGGATGAAACTTATGACAAGCTGGCTGATGCTGCTGCACAGCTGGATGCCGGCGTAGCACAGGCAGGGGCTCTGGCGACACAGGTGAAGACCCTGGAAGGCCGCAAGATGGCGATTCAGGCACAGCTGGAGCAGGAACTTTATGCAGGAAGTATGGCGGCTATGTATGCAGAGCAGCAGACCGGTACGCCAATCACCATTACAAAGGAAGACCTCATGTCCCAGCTGACTGATGTGGAAAGCCAGCTGGCGATGCTGCAGATGGACAGCGCAGCAGCCGATGCACAGCTTCAGCAGCTGCAGCAGGCTTACCGCGATGCAGAGCGGGGAAGCTACGATGCCATTGAAGGTTTCGATGATGCGGAAGCACAGCTGGACAAGGCACAGAATCAGATTGTGTCCCAGAGATCACAGCTGAATTCTGCAATGGCACAGCTGGACGAAGCAGCCAATAACAAGCTGCTGACAGAAGGACTGTCTTCCATGATTACCATGGATATGGTTTCCGGAATTCTCCAGGGGCAGAACTTCTCCATGCCTGCCGGCTACGTGCAGAGCGGTGACACCCGTTATCTGGTCAGCGTAGGTGATAAGATTGAAGACGAAAAGGATATTAAGAACCTCTTCCTCTTCGACATCGAAGGCCTGGGCAAAGTATATCTGAAGGACGTTGCGGATGTATTCATTTCCGATAACAGTGATGCGGTATACGGCAGCATCAACGGTAATCCGAGCATCATGCTGACCTTCTCCAAGCAGTCCAACTATCCGACTGCGACTGTTTCCAACAATATTGCTGACAAGTTCGAAGAACTGTCTGCTGAATATGAAGGTCTTTCCTTCACCATGATGATGGACCAGGGGGACTATATCTACCTGATTATCGGTGCCATCTTAAGCAGCCTTGGCTGGGGTGCGCTCTTTGCTATCCTGGTTCTGCTCTTCTTCCTGCGTGACCTGAAGCCGACCTTTATTACATTATTAAGTATTCCGGTAAGTATCGTCTTCGCACTGGTGCTGATGTACTTCTCCGGAGTAACCATAAACATGATTTCTCTGTCCGGCCTGGCTGTGGCAGTAGGTATGCTGGTGGATAACAGTATCGTAGTAATAGAAAACATTTTCCGTCTGCGCCGCCTGGGGGCAACTCCGGCTAAGGCAGCGGTAGCAGGTGCCAAGCAGGTAGCTGCAGCGATTACATCCTCTACGCTGACCACCGTATGCGTATTCGTACCGATTATTTTTACCGAAGGTCTGACCAAGCAGCTCTTTACAGACATGGCTCTGACCATTACCTACGCACTGGGCGCCAGCCTGATTGTGGCACTGACTCTGGTACCAGCCATGTCTTCCATGATGCTGAAGAAGGTAAAGCCGGAAACAAAGGGCTTCACTTCCTTCCAGAATGCTTACCGCAGACTGGCATCCTGGAACCTGCGCCATAAGGCCGTAGTACTGCTGCTTTCTGTGGCTCTGCTGATTTTCACTGCATCTGCATGTCTGGCAAAGGGCTTTATCTTCCTGCCGGAAATGTCCACACCGCAGCTGTCCGGTTCTCTGGTGATGAACGATGAAGAAGCGGATATTACGGAAACCTCCGAAGTGTCTGACGAGGCTCTGAAGAGAATTGAATCTGTAGACGGTGTAGCTTCTGCAGGGGCAATGCTGGAAAGCAGCGGCTCCATGGGAGCCCTGACCGGAAGCACTGAAAATGCTTCTGTAAGCTTATATATCATTCTGGATGAAGATACCAAGCGCTCCGGTGAAGAAATCAACGATGATATCGTAGAACTCTGTAAGGACCTGCCTTGTGAAATCTCCATCATGACATCCAGCTCCATGATGTCCTACACCTCCGCCATGGGCGGCGAAGGCATCGGAATCCAGGTGTACAGCAACGACAATGATACTTTGCAGAATGCAGCCAAGGAAATCGGTGAAATCCTGGAAGATGTGGAAGGCGTGGATGAAGTGGACAATGGCCTGACTGAGGCAGAACCGGAAATTCACTTCGCAGTGGATAAGCAGAAGGCCATGGAAAAGGGTCTGACTGTGGCACAGGTATTCATGCAGGTGTCCGATGCTCTGTCCAATGAAAAGAATGCAACCACCCTCCATATGGAAGGAAATGACTACGATGTGGTAGTTGTGGAACGTGACAGCAGCGAGCTGACACCGAAGTATATCAAGAATCTGAAGCTGACCGGAACCAATTCCGAGGGCAAAGAAATTACTGTGAAGCTGAAGAATATCGCAGAAGTGATTGAAACCGAGAGTCTGCCGTCCGTAAACCGTATCGACCAGAGAACTTATCTGGGCGTATCTGCAACCATTGCAGACGGTTATAACGTAACTCTGGTTACCGACGCGGCGGAAGAAGCTCTGAAGAACTGGGATGCACCGGAAGATGTTTCCTATAAGTTCAGCGGTGAAAATGAAATGATTATGGATGCTATGGAAGACCTGATGCTGATGATGGTACTGGGTATTCTGCTGGTTTACCTGATCATGGTGGCTCAGTTCCAGTCCCTGCGTTCTCCGTTCATCATCATGTTCACCATCCCGCTGGCCTTTACCGGCGGCCTGGGTGCACTGCTGATCTTCGATAAGGAAATCAGTATCATCGCCATGATCGGTCTGATCATGCTGGTGGGTATCATCGTAAACAACGGTATCGTACTGGTAGACTACATCAACCAGCTTCGTGCTGAAGGTATGAAGAAGAAGGATGCCATCGTGGAAGCAGGTGCAACCCGTATGCGTCCGGTTCTCATGACTTCTCTGACCACAATCCTGGGTCTGGTTGTTATGGCCGTGGGCAAAACCGCAGGTACCGACATGATGCAGCCAATCGCTCTGGTTTCCATCGGCGGTCTGGCATATGCTACCATTATGACCCTCTTCGTAGTACCGGTTATCTATGACCTGTTCAACGGTGAAACTTACAAGATGGTCAAGGAAGAAGATGTTGATATCAGCGATCTGGTAGTAGAATAATTTTTAATATTGGAATATAATGAAGAGGGATGTCGAAGGATATCCCTCTTGTTGTATCTGTGAATGAGAGAGGAATGTTTATGCGGAAAGAACTTGAGCATTTTTATATAGGAGAAGCGCTGGGCGGCAGTCAGGACTGGTTCATGGATCCTTTTATGAAGCTTGGGGGCTGCGGTGCAGTGACGGCCTGCGATACCTGCATCTGGCTGGCACGGTCTCAGGGGGCTGAATGGATGTATCCTTTTGCCCCGCAAAATCTCGGCCGTAGCGAGTTCCTGCATTTCGGCCGTGTGATGAAACCCTATCTGCGGCCCCGCGCCGGCGGTATTAACCGACTGGAATTGTATATGCGTGGATTCGGGGCGTATCTGCGTGGACGGGCAGAAGCCTGGAGGCAGGAACAGGGCAGTGAAAACAGTGAGCCGCTGCGGATGCTGCGGATGAGCGGATTTTCGGGAGACAGTCCGGCTGATGAGGCCTGGGAAGCAGTGGTCCGTCAGATTGATGCAGGATTTCCGGTACCGATCCTGGTGCTCCGCCATAAGGATCCGGAACTGAAAGATTTCGTATGGCACTGGTTCCTGCTGATCGGATACTCTGATGAGGAATCGAAGGACACGCCGGGCCGGCACGTGAAAGCTGTGACATACGGAGAGTGGGCCTGGGTGGATTTTGACCGGCTGTGGGACACCGGCTATGAACAGAAGGGCGGCCTGGTACTGTACCGCTGGGATGAATAAGGAAGAAACAGAAAGAAGTGAGTGAAGTGGAAAAACCTTATCGCGAAATAACATTTACCAATAAATCACTGATTACGCTGATCGTGCCCTTGGTCATCGAGCAGTTTCTCAATGTGGCTGTAGGGCTGGCGGACTCCCTCATGGTGGCCAGTGTAGGAGAAGCAGCGGTATCGGCTGTTTCCCTGGTGGACTCCATCAACGTCCTGCTGGTCTTCGCCCTGAACGCTCTGGCTACCGGCGGTGCGGTAATCTGCGGCCAGTATCTGGGACGCCGGGAACTGCGGCGGGCAGAAGATGCGGCCCAGCAGCTGCTGGTTTTCGTCACACTGCTGGCAGTGGGGATTACGGCCCTGCTGTATCTGTGCAAATATCTGGTCCTCCACCTTCTCTTCGGACAGATTGAAGAAGACGTGATGGCCTATGCCAATACCTACTTTTTAATCGTGGAGGCCTCCATTCCGTTTATGGCCCTGTACAGTGCCGGCGCGGCTATTTTCCGTGTCATGGGGAATTCTTCCGTTTCCATGAAGATTTCTCTCGTCATGAATGCCATTAACGTAGGCGGTAATGCTCTGCTGATTCTGTGTCTGGGCATGGGCGTGGAAGGGGTAGCGATCCCAACCCTGGCAGCACGTATGGTGGCAGCCGGTGCGGTACTGGTTCTCCTGCGGAATCCGGAACTGGACATTCATCTGAAAAAGGGAAGAAAATACCGCTATAACCCACGTACCGTGGGCAAAATCCTACGGATCGGTGTACCAAGCAGCATTGAAAACAGCCTCTTCCAGCTTGGCAAAATCCTGCTGCTTTCTCTGGTTTCCACCTTCGGCACGGCGGCCATCGCGGCCAATGCCATCGCCAACAGTGTAGCCATCATTCACAACCTGATCGGTAACTCCGTGGGTATCGCCATGATTACGGTGGTGAGCCAGTGCGTTGGGGCCCACGACTTCCAGCACGCACGGCAGTATACCGTTAAGTTGATGAAGTGGACCTATATTGCATCCGCCCTGTGGATTCTCTTCCTGTTCGCTATACAGCCTTTTATCGTGGATCTGTATAATGTGTCGGAGGAGGCAGCCCGTCTGGCCACGATTATTTTGTGGCTGCACGGTGGGTGCTGGATTGTTCTCTGGCCGGTATCCTTCACTCTGCCGCAGGCTCTGAAGGGAGCAGGGGACACCTCCTTCGTCATGATTGCAGCGGTGGCCTCCATGTGGATCTTCCGTATTTTCCTGGGTTATCTCTTTGCAAAATACATGGGCTTCGGGGTCATCGGCACCTGGCTGGCCATGTTTGCTGACTGGGTATTCCGTGGAGCACTGTTCATTTGGCGCTGGAAGAGCGGCAAGTGGGAAAGCAAGTTTGTGAAATAATTACGGGGCATGCAATGGCGAAGATTTTAGATGAAGAACTGATTTATGAAATACTTTCTGTGGTGGAGGAAATCCCTCCGGGACGGGTGGCTTCCTACGGACAGATTGCCCGTCTGATTGGGCGGCCGAAGAATGCCCGCCTGGTGGGGAAGGTCCTAAGCATGGCAGAATTCTACGGACGGTATCCTTGTCACCGGGTAGTAAACAGTGTAGGAAGGCCTGCTCCGGGATTCGCGGAGCAGAAAAGTTTGCTGCAAGCAGAAGGTGTGAATTTTAAAGATAACGGCTGTGTGAATACGAAAGAATTTCAGTGGGAGATATAGAGATGTATAAGTGGAAGTACGAGACTCCGGAAGGCTTTTCAGATATATGGATGCGGAGCGATGGGCAGGTACTGACCGGGCTCTGGTTTGAAGGTTCCCGGGATGCGTCGAAACATGTCGAATCCTGTCGAGAAGAATGTATGGTTCCGATTTTTGAAGAAACGGTGCGGTGGCTGGACATCTATTTCAGCGGCCGGCAGCCGGATTTCACCCCGGCATATCGGATCGATAGCCTGACGGAATTCCGCCGGGATGTGATGGAGTGTATGCTGGAGATTCCCTGGGGAGAAACGACGAACTATGGACAGATTGCAGCACATCTGGCGGCAAAGCGGGGGCTTGCACGCATGTCTGCCCAGGCAGTGGGCGGTGCTGTGGGCTGGAACCCCATCTGCCTGATTATACCGTGCCACCGGGTGGTTGGCGCAGACGGGAGCCTCACCGGCTATGGCGGCGGGCTGGAAAATAAGAACGCACTGCTGGAAATGGAAGCAATGCACGCTATTTTGACTGAAAAATAAGAAATAGAGTGCGACTCTTCAAAAATACACGGAAAAATCAGTAATTTTGACTGGTTTTGTATTAAAAAATCACGCTATTCTTCACTTTTTCAGTGAAAAGGCGTGATTTTTATTCTGTTATTTGAATTTATGAAGGGATTCGGCACGCTAAAAAGGGATTTTTTATCATAACAGCGTGCAAGTGTCCTGACGCACTTCATCGATGCCGATATTTGCCAGTTCGTCGGCCCGGTTGTTCATCTTTGTTACATACTGGAAGTCTTCGAAGCTGAAGGCGCTGCCGTTCCATTCCACGAATTTTTCGTAGAGCTTATCGAAGTTAGTGGACTTGCTGTTCAGGTTCACATGGCCCTTTACGCGGAAGAAGGTGACTTCATGCTGGCGTACCAGGGACAGCAGTTCCTTCCAGAGTTCCTGATTTTCCACGGATTTCTTGGCTGCGTTTCTCCACTTGTTCTGTTCCCAGGATTCGTACCACTTTTCGCGGAAGCAGTTGGCCACGTAGGAACTGTCGGTGAAGACCTGGATGTACTGTCCGGTCTTTTTTAATGCTTTGAAGGCTTCGATCACTGCAGTCAGCTCCATCCGATTGTTGGTGGTGTTAGCTTCGCCGCCGTGTAATTCTTTTTTATGTTCGCCGAACTCCAGGATGGCGCCCCAGCCGCCGAAGTTGTGGTCGCTCTGGTTGCCGGCGCATCCGCCGTCGGTGTATATTCTCAAAATTGCCATAGAGGGCAGTTCTCCTTTCGAAGTCATTGTCTTCTATATTATGGACGGTTTCCAGCAGTTTTACAAGTCTTACTTTCCGTAACCGTTAAAATATATACTGCGTAACCCAGGGCAATCATGGTCAGAGCGGCCGCGCTGAAGATATCGCGGCCGGTCGTTCTGGCAGCCTCATTGGCAAAGGCGCTGAGGGCATTGAGCACCCCGTGAGTCAGAATGCAGGCACGAAGGCTTCCTGTACGCAGAAACAGGATGGTGAAGAGGAACCCGGCGGCTGCAGCATAGACAACCTGAAGCATACTGCTGAAAAGGTTCGCACCGCTGCCGTTGATCAGGTTCACCAGATGGCCCATGCCGAAGGTCAGGCTGGACACCACCACAGCAGGCTTCAGCCCCAAAGGTACCATAGCCTTAAACAGCAGGCCGCGGAAGATGACTTCCTCCAGGAAACCGACACAGAACATGCTTGCCACATAAAGCACCGTTTCAGGCACTGAAAGGTTCATGGTAACCCCGAACCACAGATTTACAGAAGCCAGAACGCCCAGAGGGAAATACCACAGCAGATTGCCATCCGGAACAGCCGAAGGGCAGAGTCCATAGTAGGATTTCAGATTTTGCCGGGAAATCCAGCTGTAGAGCACCAGTGACAGCACCAGGGCCAGAGGCAGGGTCACTGCTTTCTCAATACCAAGAGCAGCGGACGCATTATCGGCCAGGCTCAGCCCCACCACATAAACAACAATCCAGAGCACTGCGAATAAAACAGGTCTGTTTTCGTGCAGTCTGTTCATTTTTATTCCCCCCTCCTTTTCATCATTTTACCATGGAGAAGGAGCGGTGACAATAACTGCAGACGTTTCCTTAATGGGATCTGTACAGGGAGAAAAGGAGTGCGAAAAGTGTCGAACCGTGGTATAATATATCAGTTAGACCTGGGTCTGACGAAGGAGGAGATTATTTTGATTTTAGGATTCAGTACGCTGGCTTCAAGCAGCAGCGGAAACTGTTATTACATAAAAAGTGAAACAACCAGCATATTAGTGGATGTGGGTATCAGTGCGGCACAGATTATCAAGCGTCTGGATGCGCTGGAAGTCAGCGCCCAGGAAATCGCAGGGGTGTTCCTGACCCACGAGCACGTGGACCATGTGAAGAGCGTGTCCGCCTTCCATAAGAAGGCGCCGGCGGCCTGGTTCATCGCATCACAGGGAACGGTAAGCGGACTGGATGAGAAGGTACGCAGTGCCATCGAAAACCAGCTGACCATTGTGGCGCCGGGTTGCTGCGACGGCAGTCAGTGCCGTGATCTGATGATTGGGGACATCGAAGTTCATGCTTTCTGCCTGTCCCATGATGCGGCAGAACCGACGGCCTACACCTTCAGTAAAGACGGCCGCAAAATCGCCATCGTTACCGATACGGGTATTGTTACCGAAGAGATTTATGAAGCTCTGAAGGATGCAGACCTGCTGGTGCTGGAGTCAAACCACGAAGAAAATATTTTGCTGTACGGCAGCTATCCCTACAGCGTGAAGCGGAGAATTCTCAGCGATGAAGGGCACCTGTCCAATGAAGCGGCAGGCAAGTGCCTGGCACGGATGCTGAAGGAACGCCGGGAAACCGGTGAAACCCGGGTGCCACGGGTACTTCTGGCTCACCTGAGCCGGGAGAACAACACGCCGCAGCAGGCATTTCTGACGGTGCGCAACGTGCTGGAGGAAGAGGATTTTTATATTGGCAAAGACTTAAAGATAGACGTGCTGGGACCGGATCCGGTGCCGGTGCTCATGGAGGTATAAATGAAGATTCAGATTATCTGCATTGGCAAACTGAAAGAAAAATACTGGAGTGACGCGGTGGCGGAGTACAGCAAGAGAATGAAACGTTTTGCCAACCTGGAAATTATCGAACTGAAGGAATCCCGTCTGCCGGATAACGCATCCCCGGCTGACGAAGAAAAGGTGAAAGTGGAGGAGGGCAAGTCCATTCTGGCCAAAATCCCGGATTCCACCTACGTCATCACCCTGGAGGTTCTGGGCAAGCAGCTCAGCTCTGAAGAGCTGGCGGAGAAGATGGACGACCTGGCCAACATGGGCAGAAGCGACATCGCTTTCGTCATCGGCGGCAGCCTGGGATTGTCTTCTGAAGTAAGCAAGCGGTCTGACTTTAAACTGTCCTTCAGCCGCATGACCTTCCCGCACCAGATGATGCGAGTGGTACTGCTGGAGCAGGTGTACCGTGCCTTTAAAATCAACCGAAATGAAGCATATCATAAATAGGCGATAGACGATGGGAATTATACTGACGGAAGAAAACTACAGACTGCATCAGCAGGGTGAGGTGAAGTGGGTTACCTTCCCGGTACTGGAACAATATCCGGAGCTGATCCATGCCTTCACTACCCGCCACGGCGGCGTGAGCACTGGCGAAAAGACCAGTCTGAACTTCGGCAAAGGACCCGACGAAACCTGGGATAATATCCTGGAAAACTACCGTATTCTGGCGGCAGCACTCAGTGAAGAGGCCGGACAGCCGGGGCTGATTGACCGGGAGCATATGGTCCGCACCGACCAGACCCATACGGCCAACGTTCTGACGGTAACAGAAGAACATCTTTCCATGGGGATTCTCCGCGAGCGGGAGTACACCGATATTGACGGGCTCATTACCAATAAGCGGGGAATTACACTGGTTACCAGCCATGCTGACTGTAACGCATTGTTCTTTTACGATCCAAAACAGCAGGCCATCGGGCTGGCTCATTCCGGCTGGAAGGGAACCCTGCAGGAAATCGGGGCTCAGATTATCAGACAAATGTCGGCAGAATTCGACACGCAGCCAGAAGACATCATCGTGGGTATTGGTCCGGCTCTCTGCCAGACCTGCTTTGAAGTGGATGAAGATGTGGCGCAGAAATTCTATCATAAGAATCCTGCATGGGAGGCGCTGGCCTTCCAGAGGGAAATCGGCATCTGCAGCGAAACCGGTGAGGAGAGACGGAAACACTATATCGATCTGAAGAGCGTGGTGCGGGAAACTTTGCTGGGCGCAGGTGTGAAGCAGGAAAACATATATGATATGGGCCTGTGCAGCAAGTGCCGGCCGGATCTGTTCTACTCCTACAGAGGGCAGAAAGGAAAAAATGGAAACATGGTATCAGTCATGATGCTGAGACCGTAATTGAATTACAGAAGCAGAAACCCTGGTGATTTTTCACCGGGGTTTTTTTATTGGCCACGGTGCTAAGGGATTGCTTAAAAACCGTGGAATTTCAACGTTTCTTGGCATTTTTGTGACGGCAAAAAGTATAGCATTTTTCATGGAAATATGCTATAGTGTACCAAATTTACCGGGAGGGACAGGCCATGCTGAATGTGGAGGAACTGGGAGCGCGGATTATCATAGGATTCGGAGACGGCAGTCTGTATCTGACAGAAAGTACGCTATGGGGATTCATCCTCGCTGCCGTACTGGCGGCTGCAGGCATCTGGCTGGGACATGGACTGAAACCGGTTCCGGAGACCAGGAGGCAGCTGCTGGCTGAGCTGATCGTAGAAAAACTGTATCAGTATACGGAAGGAAACCTGGGTGCCGACGGCAGTAGGTTCGCGCCCTATCTGGGTACGGTTTTCGCTTTTATTCTGACCGGAAGTGGCTTAGGTCTTCTGGGGCTGCGGCCTGTTACAGCGGATGTCAATGTAACCTTCGGTCTGGCTCTGCTCAGCTTTCTGCTGATTCAGATCAGCAGCATCCGGGATCAGGGACTGAGAGGACGTTTCCGCCATCTCTGTGAGCCTTATCCTTTTATGCTGCCACTTCATCTGATGGAGGAAGTAACCTTGCCGGTATCGCTGGCCTTCCGTCTCTTTGGGAACATTTTTGGAGGAGTGGTAGTGGTAGAGCTCTGGTTTGTTTTCATGGAGTGGCTCAGCAGCTTCATCAGCGAAGTACCGTTTCTGCGGGCTGTGCTGGTGCTTCCTCTGAATGCGTTCTTTGACATCTTCGAACCGTTCATTCAGACCTATATTTTCGTCACACTGACCATGGTATTCCTGAACAGGGCAGTGGAAGGCGGACGTCACCGTACGTAACCCGGCAAAGTGTGTGGAATTATTTAATATTCAAGGAGGGATCTACTATGTCTACAACATTTATCGCAATGGCAGCCGGATTGGCTATGGGGCTGGCAGCACTGGGGATTTCCATCGGACAGGGACTTATCGGTTCAAAGGCCATGGAGAGCATCGCAAAGCAGCCGGAGGCGGCAGGGAATATACGTACCACCATGATTGTGGCCCTTGCCATTATGGAAACCATAGGTGTGCTTACTTTCGTTATTGCAATCATTATGACCGGTTCCCTGTAGGAAAATCCGGTTTACCGGACGGTACCGAAAAGGAGGCAAAGTCATGGAAATAACCTTGTATCAGGGCCTTCTGGAGTTCAACTGGAACCTGCTCCTGAGTGCAGTCACTGTGCTGGTACTGTATCTGATTCTGAAAAAGTACTTTTTCGAGAAGGTACATTATATACTCATGGAGCGTCAGGCACATATAGAAGAACAGCTGACCCACGCCGAAGAAACGGAGCGGAACGCCGGTGTTTTGCTGGAAGAATACAGCCGGACGCTGGCCAATGCAGAGGAAGAAAAACGCAGCATTCTCCAGCAGGCGAGGGCTGAAGCGGATCAGCGGGCTGAAAAGATTCTGGAAAAAGCCAGGAATGAGGCGGTGGAACTGACCGCCCGGACTCACGAAAAACTGGCTCACGAAGAAGAAAAAATCCTCCATCGGCTGCATGAAGAAATCGCGGAGCTGGCAGTGCTGGCTGCCGGGCAGATTCTGCAGCGTGAAATAAAGGAAACGGACTATGCAGAACTTACGGACCGTATCATAGAGGAGGCGAAAACAGCAAAATGGGAGAAACATTGATAGCACAGGTCTATGGAAATGCTCTTTATGAAGCGGCACAGGCTGCGGGCAGGGAGGAACAGATTCTGAAAGAAGTGACCTGCCTGGCAGAACTGATGGAAACGGAGGAGGCACTCCGAAAGTTTCTGGGAAGTCCAGCGGTAACGAAAGAGAAGAAAAAAGAGTTTGCGGAGACGGTTCTGCGGGGACGGGTCAGTGACGAGATGGTTAACTTTCTTTTCGTCCTCATCGATAAGGAACGGGTGTGGCACCTTGCCAGAATTTCAAGAGTATACCGGAGGCGGTTTGACGAAGAACGGAATGTGGCAGAGGGGAAGATATATTCCGCGGTACCCATGCCGGAAGAACAGGTGGAGTCTGCCGCTAAGGCCATGTCCAGACTGCTGGGAAAACGGGTGGAACTGGAAAATGAGGTAGATACCCGCCTGCTTGGGGGTATGAAAATACAGGTGGACGGAAAGCTTCTGGACCGTTCCCTGAAAGGAGAGCTGGCCCTGCTGCTGGCTGCACTGAAACGATAGGTGTGTGAAAAGAAGGGAGGTGTTCCCGGTGAATTTAAGACCAGACGAAATTACTGCGGTGATCCGCGAACAGATAAAAAATTACCACAGCCGGTTTGAAATCGAGGACTACGGAACCGTTCTTCGGGTAGGAGACGGCATCGCCCGTGTTTACGGTCTGGCTCAGTGCATGGAAGGGGAACTGCTGCAGTTTGAAGGCGGTGTGTACGGGATGGCACTGAATCTGGAGGAAGACAATGTGGGGGTTGTGATTCTTGGCTCTGACAGGGAAATTAAAGAAGGCGACCTGGTGAAGCCGACCGGTCAGGTGGCAGAAGTTCCAGTGGGAGAAGCGCTGATCGGGAGAGTTGTCGATGCTTTGGGACTGCCCATTGACGGCAAGGGGCCGATTTTGGCGTCCGAATACAGGCCGGTGGAACATGAGGCGCCGGGAGTGCTGAAGCGGCGTTCCGTAAACGAACCGCTGCAGACGGGAATTAAAGCCATCGACACCATGCTGCCCATTGGCAAGGGCCAGCGGGAACTGATTATTGGAGACCGCCAGACGGGAAAAACGGCCCTGGCCGTGGATGCCATTCTGAATCAGAAGGGTAAGGATGTTGTCTGCGTTTATGTGGCTGTGGGTCAGAAAAAATCTACGGTGGCACAGCTGGTGCAGACACTGGAAAACCGGGGGGCCATGGATTACACTCTGGTGGTTTCTTCCACTGCCAGTGATTCTGCCCCACTTCAGTATCTGGCACCTTATTCCGGGTGCGCCATGGCCGAGTACTTCATGTACAAGGGGCGGGATGTTCTGATTGTCTATGATGACCTTTCAAAACACGCCGTGGCCTACCGTGCCATGTCTCTTCTGCTTCATCGCCCTCCTGGCCGTGAAGCTTACCCTGGCGACGTGTTTTATCTGCACAGCCGTCTGCTGGAACGGGCCGCCCGTCTGTCTGATGATCAGGGAGGCGGATCCATCACAGCCCTGCCGATTATAGAAACCCAGGCTGGTGATGTGTCGGCCTATATTCCGACCAATGTGATTTCAATCACTGACGGACAGATTTTCCTGGAGTCAGAGCTGTTTTTCAATGGACAGCGCCCTGCCATTAATGTGGGGATTTCCGTATCACGAGTGGGCGGCAATGCACAGATAAAAGCCATGAAGCAGGTAAGCTCGAAAATACGGCTGGAACTGGCTCAGTACAGAGAGCTGGCTGCCTTTTCCCAGTTTGGTTCTGATCTGGATCCGGATACCCGGGCGCGTCTTGCACATGGGAGGATTCTCCTGGAAGTCCTGAAGCAGAGACAGTATGAGCCCATGGATGTGATTGACCAGATTGTCATCATTTTTGCTGCATCGGGCGGATACATGGAAGATGTGCCGGTTGAAGAGGTGCGGCGGTTTGAGGCAGGTCTGCTGGACTATATGCGTCATCACTATCCGGAGGTGGAGGATGCCATCCGGGAAAGCGGTCAGCTGACAGAAGAAACGGCAGAGGCACTGCGGAAAGGAATTCTGATTTATAAGGGGATGATGAACCATGAGTGAAACGATGCAGGATATCCGAAGAAGAATGCACACCATTGAAAGTACACAGCACATTACCCATGCCATGCGGCTGGTTTCTGCTGCCAAGTTCCGCAAGACGAAAAAGCAGTTTGACCAGATCAGCAGCCAGCTGGATCAGGCCATGGGGATTATGGAAAAGCTGCTGGCGCGGCAGAAGCCTGGTTTGCAGGCTGCAGATCCGCATCGCCGTATCATCATTCTTTTTACCAGCAGCCGGGGCTTATGCGGCTCCTATAACAGCAGTCTGATAAAAACCGCCGCCGAAATATCCTCCCAGGAAGATCTTTTCTGCACAGTAGGCAGTAAGGGAGAAGAATTCTTTCGGCGTCAGGGATATAAGATGATGCACTGTTTTAAGGAGGGGCCGGATAAACTGAGGCCGCATAATGCAGAGGAAACCGTCCGTCTAATTTTGGAAGAATGGAATCAGGGACGGGCAGTCGAGTTTTTTACAGTAAAGATGAGGTATGTGAACGCACTGAAGCAGGAACCGCAGGTCCGTCGGATTTTGCCGATGGACCGGACTGAGCGGGAGAGTGTGGACGGATTGCTTTCCGATGATCTGGAGTTTCATCCGTCAGAAGAGCAGGTCCTGTCATACCTTCTTCCAAAGTACCTGCAGCTGGTGCTGTGGAAGAACGCAGCGGAAGCAGCGGTCTGCGAGCATGTGGCCCGGAGGGCTGCCATGGAAGCTGCATCGGAAAGTGCGGCTGAAATGCTGGACAGTCTTTCGCTGTCCTATCATCGAATGCGGCAGCAGGCCATTACCGATGAACTCATAGAAATTGTATCTGGTGCAGAAAGCTTGAAATAAGAGGTGGAGTATATGAAGGAAGGTCGGATTCATCAGATTATAGGGCCGGTCATCGATGTGCGGTTTGAAGAGGGACATATGCCGGCGCTGCTGAACGCTATGGTAATTGACGCAGGGGACAGGACCGTCGTAGCGGAAGTAGCCCAGCATGTGGGTGATGATGTGGCAAAATGTGTAGCTCTGTCCTCCACGGAAGGTCTGCGGCGGGGGATGAAGGTCATAGATACCGGTGAGCCCATTACCGTTCCTGTAGGGCGGGAGGTGCTTGGCAGACTGTTTAATGTGATTGGACAGCCAATTGACGAAAAAGGTCCCCTGGAAAGCCGGGGTGATTCAGGCAGCCCGGTCCGGCGTGCTCCTATTCACCGCCAGGCACCGGCTTTCGATGAGCAGAACACGGAATCGGAAATTTTCGAGACGGGAATCAAGGTCATCGATCTGCTGGCACCTTATACACGGGGCGGCAAAGTAGGTCTTTTCGGCGGTGCCGGCGTGGGCAAAACCGTTCTTATTCAGGAGCTGATTCATAATATTGCCCGGGAGCATGGGGGAATCTCTGTTTTCGCTGGTGTGGGCGAGCGGACCAGGGAGGGCAATGATTTATATAACGAAATGACAGCCTCCGGTGTAATCGAAAAAACGGCCATGGTATTTGGTCAGATGAATGAGCCGCCGGGGGCCAGAATGCGGGTAGCCCTGACGGGGCTGACCATGGCAGAGTATTTTCGTGACGAAGAAGGGCAGGATGTGCTGTTCTTCATCGATAATATATTTCGGTTCACGCAGGCAGGGTCTGAAGTATCAGCTCTGCTGGGGCGTGTGCCGTCAGCTGTAGGCTATCAGCCTACCCTGGCTACGGAAATGGGTGCTTTGCAGGAACGGATTACATCCACCCTGAGCGGGTCGATTACCTCAGTGCAGGCCATCTACGTTCCGGCAGACGATTTGACGGACCCTGCGCCGGCTACGACCTTTGCTCATCTGGACGGAACTACGGTGCTCAGCCGGTCCATCGCAGAACTGGGAATCTACCCGGCGGTGGATCCGCTGGAGTCATCTTCCCGTATTCTGAACCCTCTGATTGTGGGGGAGGATCATTATGAAACGGCCCGGAGAGTCCAGGAAGTACTGCAGAAGTATAAGGAACTGCAGGATATTATCGCTATTCTGGGTATGGATGAGCTGCCGGAGGAAGACCGGCTTACCGTATCCCGAGCACGCAAAATCCAGCGCTTCCTTTCCCAGCCATTCAGCGTGGCAGAGCAGTTCACCGGGATGGTGGGAAAATATATTCCGCGTCAGGAAACGGTACGCGGATTTAAGGAAATTCTGGAAGGCGGCCTGGACCAGGTGCCTGAAAACCTGTTCCTCTTTGCAGGGACAATAGACGAGGTAAAAGAAAGGTTTGAGAATCATGGAAGAAAAAGATAAAGGAATGCGGCTGACTGTGATTACGCCGGACGAAGAATTCTATAACGGAATGGTGGAAAGTGTGATTCTGCGTACTTTGGATGGATATATGGGTTTCCTGGAAAAGCGGGCACCAGTCTGTGTGCTGCTTCATGATGAGGGGGTTCTCCAGTTCCGGGAAGCAGATGCGGCATCAGAAAAGAACATGGTGCGGGCTTTTCTCAAAGGGGGATTTGCCTTTATGGATGAGGATATGACGATTTATACGGATCAGGCCCAGTGGGATAAATGACAGGAAAAGAAAAAAGTACGCAGAAAACTTGCGTACTTTTTGAATGCGGATTTTTCAGGGATTACATTACACTGAACTTACGGGTCGCATTGAGATAGCGGCTCAGCATGCCCAGGTTTGCGTAGTAATATGCGAACTTCTGCTCCTTCTTCACTTCGATCAGACCGGACTGTACCAGCTTCTTCACGTGCTGGCTGATAGTGGCCTGCGCATAGTCAAAGTGTTCCACCAGATCCTTGTTGCAGACGGTGGTCATGGAACGGTTGCACTGCATGATGTAACGGAAGATGTTGATGCGGGCAGGATGTGCCAGAGCATCGGACACATTTGCAATCAGCAGAATCTCTTCTTCCGGCATATTTACGATGGTATTGTCAGTTTCTTTTCTCAGTCTCATTGGTTCCAACTTCCTTTATGGTGAATTTTTATGATTCAAAATCAGACGGTGCAGCATCGCACCGAATGACATTATACTACAAAAAATCGGTTTTGGGAAGAAAAAGAAAAGGTGCAAATTTATTTGCACCCGCCCTTTTTTTATGGTATACTGTAGTTGTGAGAAAGTGAGGTGTATGCGGCATGATGCGGGCGGAATATTATAAGAAGATCATATACGAGCTCATTAACCTGATTGATGAAGGGGTTTACATCGTAGATCAGGAAGGCAAGGGCATCTTCTATAACCATACCATGGCGGAACTGGAAAAGGTGAATGTGGAGGACGTGCTGGGAAAGACATTCCATGAGGCATTTCCGGATTTCAACCTGGATGAATCCACCCTGTTCAAAGCTCTGAAAAAGAAGATTTCCACCGTACGCCAGCAGCAGACCTATAAGAACCTTTACGGCAAGGAAATTACCACCATCAACAGTACCATCCCGGTCATCGTAGGGGGAGAAACCGTGGCGGCCATCGAGCTGGCCAAGGATATTACCGATATTCGGCAGATGTCTGACAAGCTGATGGAGCTGGGCGGCGGCGGACAGCCGGAGCGTGAAGAACGGCAGGCGGCTATCAGACGCTATTCCTTCGAAGATATCTGGGGTCAGAATCCCGGCTTCGTGGAAGTGGTGGACCGTGCAAAACGTGCCGCTTCTGTGGATGCGTCGGTTCTGATTTTTGGGGAAACGGGAACCGGTAAAGAACTCTTCGCTCAGAGTATTCATTATGGCGGAGACCGCAGAAACAAGCCGTTTCTGGCTCAGAACTGTGCGGCCATTCCGGAGCCTTTGCTGGAAGGTATGCTTTTCGGTACGGCCAAGGGGGGCTTTACCGGTGCAGTAGACCGGGCCGGGCTCTTCGAACAGGCCAACGGGGGAACTCTGCTTCTGGATGAAATCAGTGCCATGCCTTACGATCTGCAGAGCAAGCTGCTGCGTGTTCTGCAGGAAAACTACATCAGAAGAATCGGCGGAACGAAGGACATTCCCGTAGACGTGCGTATTATCGCCACCGTCAATGAGTCGCCGGAGGACCTGATGGCTCACGGTAAGCTTAGAAAGGACCTGTATTACCGTCTGAACATTGTAAACATCTCCATTCCGCCTCTGCGTGAGCGGCCTGGTGATGTGACTGTGCTGGCGGAACGGTTCTTGGAAAAGCATAATAAGCGGTTTAATAAGGAACTGTGGATGATTTCTGATGCGGCAGCCAAACGTCTGCGCAGCTATGAGTATCCGGGCAATGTCCGGGAACTGGAAAACATCATCGAACAGGCGGTTGCCATGGCGGACCGGGAGCATGTGCTCAGTGAAAAACTGCTGAACATGCCGGGGACAGCCAAGAAATCGCGGCAGTCTGCTCCGAAATACGATGCACAGATTCCGCTGGATCAGTATCTGGATGCCATCGAGCGGCAGGTAATCAAAGAAGCCATGATTAATGCCAACGGCAACATCAGTAAGGCGGCGGAAACACTGCAGATTAAGCGCCAGACACTGCAGCACAAGCTGAAAAAGTATCACATTATGGGGTAAAAAGGCGAACGGTGCAAATATATTTGCATGGATAATGCAAAATATTTTGCATATTGTAGCCGCAGACCGCAGCCATGAAGGAAAAGTCTGGGCTGAGGAAGCGGCTGAGAAGGGATATTTTGTGATGTATCTGCAAAAAAACATGATTTCAAGGCAAAAAGTGTGCCTGAAAACCTAAATTTTGCAGGGAAACATGTATACAATATTCACATTGCAAGGTGGCACGGAGTTTGCTATATATTATGGTTGTGAATATCGTTTATAACACGTTATCAAGTGAATTTTTTTAGACAAAGGAGAGAGTTAAAATGGAAAATGTAAAAGTAATCCTGTGGGGACTTGGTGCTATGGGCGGCGGTATCGGTAAGATGCTGACTAAGAAGAAGGGCGTAGACATCGTTGGCGCAATCGACATCGGCGCTAAGCTGGGTAAGAGCCTGTACGAAGTAGTTCCAGGTATCGAAAGAGGCGACAGAGAAGATGTTATCGTTGGCACTGCTGAAGAAGTAATCAAGCCAGGTGCAGCAGACATCGTTGTTGTATGTACTGACTCCTTCACTGCTAAGGTATTTGACAAGCTGGTTATGGTTATGGAAAACGGCATGAACGTAATCACTTCCGCTGAAGAAATGGCTTACCCTGCTGCTCAGGAACCTGAACTGGCTAAGAAGCTGGACGAAATCGGTAAGAAGAACGGCGTAACTTGCCTGGGTACTGGTATCAACCCTGGTCTGATCATGGACCTGCTGGTTCTGGTATGGACTGGTGCCTGCGAATCCGTAGATCACATCGTTTCCAGAAGAGTTAACTCCCTGTCCCCATTCGGTCCTGCTGTAATGGAAGAACAGGGTATCGGTATCACTGTTGACGAATTCAACGCTAGAAAGGCTGACGGCACTATGGCTGGTCACGTAGGCTTCGCTGAATCCGTAGGCATGATCTGCGAAGGTCTGGGCTGGAAGCTGGACAAGTTCGAACAGGATATGGAAGCTATCGTAACTGACGTTGACAGAAAGTCTCCTTACGGCTTTGCTCCTGCAGGCCACGTTGCTGGTGTAGCAATGAAGGGCTGGGGCTATGTTGACGGTGAAATGAAGATCGAAATGGACCACCCTCAGCAGATCGAACCTGAACAGGTTGGCGTTCACACTGGTGACTATGTATTCATCAAGGGTACTCCAGATGTAAACATGTCCAATACTCCTGAAATCGAAGGCGGTATCGGTACTATGGCTATGATCCTGAACTCCATTCCACACGTAATCAACGCTAGACCTGGTCTGAAGACTATGATCGACATTCCAGTTGTAAGAGCAATCATGGGCGACATGAGAGACATGATCGAACCTGAATGCAAGATCGTTAAGTAATTTAAAAAAATAATTATCAAATCCTGACAGATACGCCTGGGAATCATCCCGGGCGTTCTGGACAGAATAAAGGAGAAAACTGACATGGCTAAAAAAGGTGATTGGGTACGCATTCATAAAGTAGTGCTGCCTGCAGCAGAAAGAACTGCTAAAATTCCTGATGATACAAAGCAGGTTGACTTTGAAATGTGGGTAAAGGGTACTCTGCAGAACGAAACTGCAGAAATCGGTGATGAAGTTACTATCGTAACTGAAACCGGCCGTGAAGAAACCGGTAAGTTACTGGAAGTAAACCCTTACTACACTCACAGCTACGGCAAGTTCGTACCTGAAATCGTAGAAATCGATAAGCAGTTAAGAGAAATCATGCAGTTTGGAGGTGAAGAATAATGACATTAGCAAAGGACTATAATTCCGTAATGGGTAGATCTGCTGAGATCATGAAGGCTTCACTGGGTCTGGACTTCAATGATTTTGAATCTGGTTCCGTTGCATTCGACTACGAAGGTTTAATGGAAGCTACCGGTTACACTATCGAAGAAATCGACAGAATTCAGTCCAGAACCGGTGTAGGTCATACTGCACTGCTGGAACTGAGAAATATCACCAAGCTGGCTAGAAAGTATGCTAAGCCAGGCTATGGTGCAAGAATCCTGGTTAAGGACGAAGCTGCTAACGCATCCGGTTCCTTCAAGGACAGAAGAGCTGCATGTGCGGTTGCTCACGCAAAGAAGCTGGGCTACAAGGGCGTTATCGCTGCAACTTCCGGTAACTACGGTGCTGCAGTAGCTTCCCAGGCTGCAATGCAGGGCATGAAGTGCATCATCGTTCAGGAATGTTACGACTCCAAGGGTATCGGCCAGCCTGAAATCGTAGAAAAGGCAAGAAAGTGCGAAGCACTGGGCGCAGAAGTTATCCAGCTGACCGTAGGTCCTGAATTATTCTATGAACACCTGTCCGTAATGGAAGACTCCGGTTACTTCAACGCATCCCTGTACTCTCCATTCGGTATTGCAGGTGTTGAAACTCTGGGTTATGAAATTGCTATGGACTGCCGTGCAAAGTTCGGCAAGGATCCTGAAATGGTTGTATGTACTCAGGCTGGCGGCGGTATGGTTACCGGTACAGCAAGAGGTCTGCTGAAGGCTGGCGCAACCGGCACTGAAGTAGTTGCAGCTTCCATCGACCTGACTGGTCTGCACATGGCATCCGACGTACAGTTCAACAAGAAGTCCTGCACAACCGGTCACACCGGTTTCGGCGTACCTCACGCTACAAACCCTGA
>JAZTZZ010000009.1:0-104354 GCA_045637765.1 Anaerovoracaceae bacterium
ACCCATTGGAGGTGTTAAACAACCCAGTGCCATGTTGAAAATAAATACCATGGCGAAATGAATTTCATTGAATCCATAAGCCAGTGCTACAGGGTGCAGCAGCGGTACCAGAATAACCATGGCTGCGGAGCCTTCAATCAACATACCAACAATCAGTAACAGGATATTTACGATCAACAGGAATATCCACTTGTTGTCGATGGTTGCAACTACTGCTTCCGTAATAATCTGAGGGATTCTTTCGGAGGTCAGAATGTATGTCAATACATTTGCTGCACAGATAATCAGCATGATCTTTGCTGTCGCTTCTACAGATTCTGTAATCGTTTTCTTGTATACATCCCAGCTCATTTCTTTATAGAAAATTGCTAAGATCAGAGCATAGATAATGGAAATTGCACCAGCCTCTGTCGGTGTAAAGATACCTAAACGGATACCACCGATAATAATTACTGGCAGACACAGAGGGAAGAATGCATTTCTCGTTGCAGTCCACCATTCATGTCCAGTCGGCTTGGTATCACGCATCGGTTCATAACCTCTCTTCTTTGACACGTAATGGCAGATTAGCAACAGCGCAATACACAGAGTTATACCAGGACCAATACCTGCGATAAATAGTTTCGCGATAGACATATTTGCAGAAGTACCGTAAATAATCATCGCAATTCCAGGTGGAATCAGCGGAGTGATTACTGCAGAACATGCAGTTACAACAGTTGAGAATTCCTTTGAGAATCCGTGTCTTTCCATTTCCGGAACCAGCATCTTCGCTTCCATTGCAGCATCGGCCAGATTAGAACCAGACAGACCTCCCATCAGTGTGGAAAGTAATACGTTTACTTTTGCCAAACCACCAATGGAATTACCTGTAGCTACTGCACAGAAGTCCATGATACGCTTAGTTACACCAGAGTAGTTCATGAAAATACCCGCACAGGTAAAGAATGGAATCGCCAACATGGCTACACTTTCACCAGCTACCATGAAACGCTGTGCAAAAATCTGTCCTGCAACACTTGGTTCCAGAACGAAATATACAGCACATCCCCCTAACACAGATGCAAAAACAGGAATTTTAAAGAACAGTAATGCCATAATAACGATGGCCATAATTGCTACACTATTCATTATTTGGCACCTCCCATCTTTAAGTCTTCATCAATATCTCTTACGCCTTTAATAGCTTCTTTCTTTCCTAATAATACAAGCACATGATCATTCCATGTTACCGCACACATATTCAGAATCATCAGAATGCACCAAATCGGTTCACACATATAGAATAACGCGTATGGAATCTGAAGCATGTTTGACATACGGTTAGTATTGAAAAGCTGTTCAACTAAATTGCAACCTTTTACAAAACAATATACCAGGGTAAATGTTACGATAACAGTAATAATAATTTCAAAGATTTCTCTAATCTTCCCATGAAGAGAATCCACAAGAATATCAATTCCAATATGTCCACTAACGCGGACTGCATAACTTCCTCCGAAGAAAATGGTATACAGGAAACATAATACCTGCATTTCTTCCATCCATCCAAACGGAGACTTGAAAGCATAACGTGCAATTACACCTGCAAATGTAATGATTATCAGAACAGTTAATGATACCGCCGCCATGATAACATCTATATTAGCAAGTGATTTTAAAATCTTTTTCACGTCCATGTTTTCCTCCTTTTTAGTTTTTTAAGGAGGCCAGCCATACGGCTGACCCCCTTGATTTCATATACTATTCAGAAAATTTAAAAGACAATTTGTCTGAATATTACTTGCCCATAGCCGCTAATACAGTTTCATACAGGCCTTCAGACCACATTTCCTGCATTGCTGGGGAAGTGTAGAAGCTCTGTGCAGCTTCCTTCCACTGAGCTCTTTCTTCATCAGTCAGTTCGATAACCTTTGCACCATTTGCAATCAGCTGTTCCTTTGCTGCCGCTTCTTCTTCGAAGTACAGCTTCTGATTGTATTCACCAGCGATATCACCAGCTTCACACAGCCACTGCTGCTGTTCTTCGGTCAGGCCTTCGAACCATTCGTTGGAAGTACACCAGATAGTTGTATTCAGGTTGTGTTCATTGATGATAATGTATTCTGCTACTTCAGCAAAGCCCATGGATAAAATCTGAGGTAATGGAGCTTCCATACCATCAATAGTACCCTGCTGCAGACCAGTATAGATATCTGCGTAAGCTAAAGGAGTTGCAGTTGCACCCAGTGCTTCCATACCCTGAACCTGAGTAACGTTATTAGGTACTCTGATCAGCATACCCTTCAGATCATCTGGAGTTCTTACTTCCTTATTAACAACCAGGTTTCTTGCGCCATAAATCCAGTTGGAAGTCAGCAGTCTGATACCGTTGTCAGCACACTGCTGTGTCATATCTTCCCACCATTCAGATTCGGTTAATGCCCATGCATCATCCCAGGAATCATACAGATATGGAGCAAAGTGGATGGACATGTCAGGAATACCTCTGTCAGCCATGTATGCACCGTCTACCAGAGTAATTACAGGTGCACCTGCCAGCATCTGGTCAATCAGGTCGTTCTTAGCACCCAGCTGGGAAGCAGGGTACAGTTCAATCTTCATCTGACCTTCAGAAATCTTGTCCACTTCTTCAGCCCACTTCTGTAAAGATAAACCGATTACGTCGTCCATATTGGTTTCCCAGCACAGCTTAACAACGATAGGTTCTGTAGTTTCTTCGCCACCAGCTGGTTCATCACTTCCACATGCAGTAAAGCAACTGATTGTTAATACCAGGATTAACAGTAAGGATAATAATTTCTTCATTTTCTTTCTCCTCTCTACATCTAATAAAAAGCAATAACTTTTTCAAACACATTATTTTCTAGGAGTAAGGTGTAACATCTGACGTGCCTCATCCGGAGTTGCTACATCAAGATTCATGGTCTTAATAACTCTAGCAGCTCTTTCAACCAGCTGTGCGTTGGATGTTGCCTTTACACCATGGTCATAGTAGATATTATCTTCCAGACCAACACGAATGTTTCCACCCAGTGCTAAGGTAGCATACATAATTGGCAGATGGGCCTTGCTCAGACCACATGCACCCCATGTTGCATTCTTAGGCAGCAGGCTCTTCATGAATACCAGATTTTCAACAGTCGCATCAATGCCGCCCGGTGCACCTAAAATGAACTGGAAATGCAGTGGTTCTACCAGTACACCCTGCTTCAGGTAATGCAGGCAATTGTAAACCTGACCTGCGTCGAACACTTCACATTCTGGCTTAACGCCCCATTCTTTCGCCAACAGACCCAAATTTTCCAGCAACCATGGAGAATTTCTATGAATACTGTTATGCATCCAGTTCATGGTGCCAGCATCATAGGATACGATTTCTGGTCTCAGCTCGTCGATTGGGAAAATGGCACGGGATGGGCCAATTCTGCCTTCATCATCAGCAAGTGGATCACCCGATGATGTCATGTTGATTACGATATCACACCGTTCACGAATCAGAGCAATAGTTTCCTTGAACTTCTCTGTATCCATTTTCGGCTTCATATTGTCATCTCTAACATGAATATGAACGACTGAAGCGCCGGCTTCATATACCGCCATAACGTCATCCGCAATCTCCTTTGGGGTCATCGGAATAGCAGGATTCTGTTCCTTGGTACCCCAGGAGCCTGTAATCGCCGCAGTTATGATTCTTTTTTCATGCATTGTTTTTTCCTCCTTCTTCAAAGTTATATGTGTTTAGACACTTTTAATATAGCAAGTTTCGTTCCAACTTTGAATACGGCAATTTTTCAACGTTTTTCGTGCAACTATTTTTTTATGTGTATTTTTTTCACAACAATAATGTGGTTTATTAACTACATATCCTACTCTTATCCACATAAAAAAAGTGTGCATTTTATAACACACACTTCCTAAGAGCTCAAATTGCTACTTTTTTATCACAATGCCGAAAAGTCAATATCATTCATGTCTTCACTGATTTTTACAATTCGCCTGGTTTTAAACTGTCCATAGGAGGCACAGCAGCTGGAGCATCCGCCTATAATCAAAAGGCAGTCGTATTCATTTTCTTCTCTGGCAATTTCTATTTTCAGTTCAGGATGATTCTTTATGATGCGGCTGACCATAGCCCCTCTATCATATCGTGAATTGCATCCTCCACAATAACGGATACCAACACTCTTCATCATATATTCTCCTTACTTCATCTTACCTCCAAGTATTTTACGCGCCATATCCAGCAGTTCTTCACTGACACTGTTATCCAGACACACATCTCTGACTTCAGGTACCGAAGTCATAATGCTTTCCTTTACCACCAATTCCAATGTTTGTGAAGAAGACATGCAGCTGGCACATGCTCCATGAAACTTAACCCAGGCAACCCCATCTTCGTAAGCTGTCAATGAAGCGCTGCCACCATGAAGCTTCAGCTGTGTGTTCACATTTGTCTCAATAATGTCCTGAATTCTTTCCTCAATGTTCATAGTAATCACCTTCATTTCTCTTATTTCGGCTAAAAATATCTGCTGTCTGTTCATTATACTTACAGTTAAACTGCTTTTCAATTGTAATTTTAATTTTTTCTTGTCCAATAACTTCCATCCGCTGCCATATCCAGGCTGAATTGCGATATAAAATCGCACCTGCATATCCCTGCGAAAACCCGGACATACTACAGACAGATTTTGCAAGGAGGTTCACAACATGAGTGATTCCAATACACCACTCTCCGGCCCGACATCTGTGCCGGAGGAAGAAAAACTCAGTTTTACCAAGCTTACCGCCATGATTATCGGGTCCACCATCGGAGGCGGTATTTTCACCACAGCCGGGGATATGGCCAGTTCCGGCGCCCACACCGGCAGCGTCCTCATCGGCTGGGCCATCGCGGGCATCGGTATGTTTGGCCTGATGATGTGCTTTTTCGGTCTGAACAAAGCCCGTCCCGATCTGACCAACGGGGTCTACAGCTACGCCCGGGAAGGTTTCGGCGAGTTCGTCGGCTTCAACTCGGCCTGGGGCTACTGGGTCAGTGCTTTGCTGTGCAATGTATCCTACACCACCCTGCTTTTCGGCGCCCTGGGGTACTTCTTCCCTATATTCGGCAGCGGCAATAATATCGTCTCGATTATCTGCGCTTCTGTACTGATCTGGCTGCTGAACTGGCTCATCCTCCGCGGGGTGCAGGGAGCAGCCTTCCTTAATATCATCACCACGGTCAGCAAACTGATTCCAATCCTCGTGTTTATCGTGGCCGTAATCTTCGTGCGCGCTTTCGACCCGGATATCTTCTTCGATAACTTCTGGGGAACGGATGCAGCCAGTGCCAACCAGACCCTGCGGCTGCCCCTCCTGGATCAGGTAAAAGCCACCACAGCCGCCACCGTATGGTCCTTCATCGGTGTGGAAGGAGCCGTGGTGCTTTCTGCCCGTGCCCGCCGCACCAGCGACGTGGGGCGTGCGTCCCTTACGGGGTTCCTGGGCATTTTGGCCATTTATGTCATGGTCGCTGTCCTCAGTATGGGAGTTATGACCACAGAAGAGCTGGCATCCCTGGAGAACCCACAGATGGCCGGTATCCTGGAATCCTGCATCGGTCCGTGGGGCGCCTGGATTGTAAACATCGGCGTGATTCTGTCGCTGGCGGGAGCTTTGCTGGGCTGGACCATTCTGGCTGCCGACTGTCCTTACTCCGCCGCACAGCAGGGGGTGTTTACGAAGGCTTTTGCCCGGTCCAACGACAAGGGTTCGCCGACCTTCTCCCTCTTTCTGACCAACGGCATCGTCCAGTTCTTCCTCATCGTCAGCTACTTCAGCGACTCAGCCTATCAGGTCTTTTACTACATGAGTGCCACCATGATTATGGTGCCGTACCTGCTCAGTGCCCTCTACTATCTGAAGGTTGTCGTGCTGTCATCCCGCACTGGTATCCGCCAAAACATCACCGCCTGGCTCTTTGCCATCCTGGGCAGTATCTACGGGGTCTGGATGCTCTATTCTTCCGGTGTGGACCAGCTGCTGATTTCCACTGTATTATATGTGCCGGGGATTGCCGTCTTCGCCTGGGGCAAGCGTGAACGGGGCGAGAAGGTGTTCCGCTATCAGTATGAGCTGATTATCGCAGCAGTTCTCGTAATTCTGGCAGCACTTTATGTGATACGGATTGTATAATTGTATAAGAAATGTTTCTTTTTAATGAGTTTTTCATTGCACTTTCTTAACACTTCGAGTATAATGTATACAAGTTTAATAAATAGGTACGAATGGATACGCTCCGTTCGTTCCTATTTTTATGCGAGTATTTTTATCGAATTAAAGTAAGAAAGTTTTATTTGGAGGATTTCAATGAGCAACAAGAATGTTTCAGCTCCTTCCGCTCCACAGGGCGGAGACCTGAATTTCACCCGTCTGGTAGCCATGATTATGGGTTCCACCATCGGTGCGGGTATCTTCACCACTGCCGGTGACATGGCGGCAAACGGCGCACACTCCGGTGCAGTACTGATTGGCTGGGGGATTGCCGGTATCGGCATGCTTTGCCTGACATTATGTTTCTTCGGACTGAACAAGGTAAGACCTGACCTGACCAACGGCGTATACAGCTATGCCAAGGAAGGTTTCGGTGAGTACGTAGGCTTCAACTCCGCATGGGGTTACTGGCTGAGTGCACTGCTGTGCAACGTATCCTACACCACCCTGCTCTTCGGTTCCCTGGGTTACTTCTTCCCTGTATTCGGCGAAGGCAACAACCTGGTGTCCCTGATCTGTGCATCTGCAGTAATCTGGCTGATGAACTTCCTGGTTCTGCGCGGCGTAAAGGAAGCGACCTTCCTGAACATCATCACCACCGTCAGCAAGCTGATTCCGCTGTTTGTATTCATCGTAGCAGTAATCTTCGTGGGTGCATTCGACATTAAGATCTTCATGCACAACTTCTGGGGTGACGGTTCCATGTCCCTGCTGGATCAGGTTAAGGCAACTACCGGTGCTACCGTATGGTCCTTCATCGGTGTAGAAGGTGCCGTAGTACTGTCCGCCCGCGCAAAGAAATCCAGCGACGTAGGTAAGGCTTCCATCACCGGTTTCATCGGTCTGCTGTCCATCTACATCATGGTTGCGGTTCTGTCTCTGGGTGTAATGCCTGCAGAAGAAATCGCACAGCTGGCAAATCCGCAGATGGCAGGTATCCTGCAGACTGCTGTAGGCCCATGGGGTGCTGCTCTGATCAACTTCGGCGTTGTTCTGTCCCTGTCCGGCGCTCTGCTGGGCTGGACCATCATCGCAGCTGACTGCCCTTACTCCGCTGCTCAGCAGGGTGTATTCATGAAGGCCTTTGCAAAATCCAATGCAAAGGGTTCCCCTTCCTTCTCCCTGTTCCTGACCAACGGTATCATTCAGGCATTCCTGATCATTGTATACTTCAATGAATCTACATATCAGATCTTCTATAACATGAGTGCTTCCATGATTATGATTCCATATCTGTTCAGTGCTCTGTTCTATCTGAAGGTTACCATGAAGAAGGAAGGCCAGCTGGCAGACTACAGCGCAGGTCTGCTGACCCGTGAAAGAATTCTGGCGGTTATCGGTTCCATCTACGGTGTGTGGATGCTGTACTCCGGCGGCCTCTCCTACCTGCTGATCACCACTGTTCTGTATGCTCTGGGTATGATCGTTTACATCCTGGGCCGTAAGGAACGCGGCGAAAAGGTATTCAAGGGTCACGAAGCAGTTGTAGCTATCGCAATCCTGGTACTGGCAGCGATCTCTATTGTTATGATGATCAACGGCACTCTGAATCCATTCTAGGGATTCCTCAATATCAAAAAACCAAAAGGACGGTTCCGAGAACCGTCCTTTTTCATGACTTACTTGTCTTATATTATCTGTTTTCTTTCAGGAATTCGGTGAACTTATCCAGTCCCTGACGCAGCAGTTTGGAGTCGAAAGCGTAGCCTATTCTTACGGCACCTTCCATTTCGAAGGCGGAACCAGGTGTGAACAGCAGACCCTTTTCGCGGATCAGACGTACACACAGATCCCAGGATGGAATGTCCATATCATAGTAAACCAGTGCGGTGGTACCTGCCACAGGACGCACGTAGTGCACGCCTTCTGTTTCATTTACCCACTCATCCAGGATTGCACGGTTCTTCAGCAGAATCTCGCGGTTTCTTGCAAAAATCTGGTCCTTGTGTTCCAGTGCCATGGATGCCAGCATATCATCGATAACGCCGCAGCTGATGGTGTCATAGTCTCTTCTTTCACGAACCATTTCCACAACCTCTTCATCGCGGGTTGCAATCCAGCCCATTCTCAGACCTGCCAGAGAGAAAATCTTACTCATGGATCCAACGGAAATACCCTTTTCATACAGGTCCACTACGGAGTGCATATAGCTGCCGTCTTCGGAGATACCTCTGTATACTTCGTCGCAAAGCACGTATGCGCCCACGATTCTGGCTACTTCCACCATTTCTTCCATGGACTCTCTTGGAATCCAGGAACCGGTTGGGTTATCAGGATTATTGAATGTAATCATCTTGGTATTTTCGTCCACCAGAGACTTCAGTTCTTCAATATCAGGCAGGAACTGGTTTTCCGGACGGAGCTGCAGGATTCTTACCTCTGCACCGATGGATTCCGGAATGGAGTAATGCTGCTGATAGGTCGGCATTACGCAGACCATATTGTCAGTCGGTTCAATCAGGGTATGGATAATCTGGTTATTTGCACCAACTGCACCGTGGGTCGGAATGACACATTCCGGCTTCACATTTTCGTACAGGCCCGCTACGCCCTTCAGGAAATCAGGGGAGCCGTAAATGTGGCTGTAAGTCAGACGGGTTGCGGCAAGTTTTGCAAAGAATTCGTCACGGTCCACACCGCAGACATCCAGCAGATCGCCCAGCTCCAGGGAGTCGATACAGGTTTCCCCCAGATTGTACACGGCGTCATTTTCAAATTCGTTCATCCACTGTTCTACTTTAAATGTTTTAATCTTCATGGTTTATCCTCCCTGAATTGATTACTGTAATTCTTCGATGGCTGCAATCCGGTCAAAAGCTTCCTTCAGCTTATCCACATTGACGGTGCAGGCTGCACGCAGATAGCCTTCGCCGCAGGTGCCGAAGCCGCTTCCCGGCAGCATGAGCACGTGGGCTTTGCGGAGAATCAGATCCGCTGCTTCCACACTGGTCAAACCGGTTTTCTTAATATTGATAAACAGATAGAATGTTCCCTTCGGCGGATAAATCACAGACAGTTTTGGAATCTGGTTTACCCGTTCTGCAGCGTAGTACAGGCGCTTGCGGTATTCTTCCACCATGGCAGGCTGAATTTCGTGGCGGTGCTGCAGAGCATAGATGGCAGCACGCTGAGAAATGGATGGCGCAGTGAATACCATAGCCTCATTCACCTGCTGAATGGTCCGGATGATGAAGTCCGGTGCGATGATGTTTCCAAGACGCCATCCTGTCATGGTGAAGTTCTTGGAGAAGGAGTTCAGAGTAATGGTCCGTTCCTTCATTCCCGGCAGGCTCGCAAACGGTACGAATTCGTTCTGATAGCTGAAGGAAGTGTAGATATCGTCCGCGATGACAATCAGGTCGTGCTTCACTGCCACTTCTGCGATTTTTTCCATGGTTTCCACAGTGAGGCAGTTACCGGTCGGATTGCTTGGAGAGTTGATAATCAGGGCCTTGGTACGTGCTGTAATCAGGGATTCCAGTCTTTCCACATCAATCTGGAAGTCTTCCTCTTCGTAGGTCGGAACTTCCACAGGAATGCCTCTGGCCAGTTCCACCTGCTGCGGATATGGTGTAAAATACGGAGACTGCATCAGCACTTCATCGCCGTCATCCAGGATGGCTTCCAGCACCTGGTACATGCCCAGGCAGGCGGATGTGCAGACGAAGACCTCTTCATCTTTTACATCCATGTTGTATTCTTCTTTATAGAATTTGCAGATTTCTGCACGCAGCTCAGGGTCTCCGCGGAAATCGCTGTATTTGGTATAGCCGCGCTTGGCATCTGCAAAGGCAGCATCAATAATTCTCTCATCGGTAATCAGGTCCGGGTCGCCCAAACTCAGATTAATTACATCATTAAAAGATTTTGCCATCACGTCGGACTGTCCCATTGCGGTGGTCTGATCTTTCCAGTAACGCTTGGCGATGTATGGATGTTTCATAGGTTTACCCTCCTCTTTTTTCTTATATTTATTATACATTTGTAAAATCCACAGAAAATTATAATTTATAATAAATTACTCGATATTTTTTGTAAAATTTACAACTTCCATCTTGCCATTCCCCGCAAAACATACTACACTGACGGTATCAACCATCGGAGGTATTCTCATGGCATTACGTGTTTCGGATATTATCAAACTGAAGGGGCTGTCCGGCCTGAAACTGGAGGCCGGCGAAGCGGGCCTGCACCGGTATGTAGCCTCTGCCGGCATTTTGGATTACGAGTATGTGACCAGCGCATCGAAACTGACCACCCATCTGTTCAATGATGACAGTTTCGTTATATCCAGTCTGCTCTTTGCTAAAGATGATCCGTCGCTGATCCTTCCTGCCATCCGGCAGCTGGTAAGTGCCGGCGTCAGTGCATTCGCATACAAGGAAGTCTTCTACCAGCAGCTGCCACGGGAAGTTATAGACTATGCAGATGAACATGCACTGCCCGTATTTCGCTTCGGAGCCGGTTCCTACTTCGAAGACATTATTTTCGAAATCATGGATGCGGTGCAGCAGGACGACAGCCGCATTCTGACCGACAGCCGCATCCAGTACATTCTGGAAAATCATCTGAACCAGGCAGAAGCTGCAGAACTGACCCGGAATCTATCCCTGAAGTTCCGCCGCTACATCCAGGCTGCCTATCTGAAAAACCAGCCGGATCAGCTGCCGCTGAATATCCATCGTCTCCTGCGCAGCTACTACCACAGCAATCCTCTCCGTGAGAAGGTAATGCTGGGGAATTACGAAGGCGGGCTCATTCTTCTGATGACAGCCTCCGGAAACGGGGAAGGTACCTTCCAGTCCATTTTCAGGGAATACCTGGAGGTCAGCGGAATTGAACCATCGCAGGTTACTGCATCCTTCAGCTCCATTTATGATGCGCACCATCACCTGCCGGAATGCATCCGCGAATGTTACTGGGCTTACAAAGCTGCCCTGGAGGAAGGCCTGCCGTCCATGCGTTTCCGGGACAGCGGAACCTGGCGGTTCCTGGTGCCGCTCTACCAGCAGCCGGCACTGGCAGGTTTTGCGGAGGATTATCTGAAACCGCTGGAATCCAAAGCCGACCTGATGGAAACGGCCCGCATATGGGTTGCCACCGGAGGCGATCTGCTGCAGACAGCAGACCGGCTTGGCTGTCATCAGAACACGGTCCGATACCGGATTAACCGGATTCGTGAACTGACCGAGCCCCATGCACAAATTACAGACTTTCAGCTGTACGAGCGGCTTTCCGCTGCCCTGAAGGTACAGCAGCTTCATGAATAAAAAGCAAGAGCGGCTCGCACAGAACCGCTCTTTTCTATTCTAAATATTCAAAAGTACAATGGCTGCAAGCACCAGCACCATGGCCGCCCACTGGCGTCGGTTCAGGCGTTCTTTGAAGAGAACCACACCCGCCAGGGATACCACCACGATAATGGCTACGCCGCGGGTCGGGTAGGCGATAATGGCTGGCACTGTCTCCAACGCTTTCAGCAGGAAGCGGGATGCCATGAAGTTGGGCAGGCCCACACTCATGCCGCGAAGCAGCTCCCGAAGGCCGATCCGTTCCTTCTTCCGCAGGGTAATGCTCACGCAAAAGAGGAATGCAAAGAAGAAGTTAAAGAAGAGGAAATGATCGGACAGAGCCGGATTTCCCAGTTCGTTGTACACCTTCAGCATACCCATACCGCAGCCATCCACCAGCAGGAGGATCAGCAGCATGGGTTTGAAGGAACCCTTCAGATGTCCCTTCTCGTAATTCATCAGGATGATGGCCGCAGCTGCCGTCACAAATCCGGCAAACTGCAGGGAGCCCGGTTCTTCTCCAAAAAGGACGATGGACATGACCACAGTCACCATAAGCCCCAGCTTCTGGAACACGGAAGCCAGAATGACACCGCTCCGCTGCACATTGTACTGCAGCAGCATGAGGGCTGCCATATAGAGAAAACCAGTCAAAGCACCCAGCCCCAGGGTCACCAGTCCGTCTCCGCCGGATATGATGCCGGGCAGAACATTTCCGTATCCCATGACTGCACCTACTCCAAGGAAGCAGGTCAGGTAGTTCATGGAGAGCATGCCTGTTTTGCTGGACACCTTACCTTCCGCAAACCGCAGGGCGATGGAAATCAGCGCTCCGCAGATAATGGTAAGAATTAAATATATCATTAGAATCTAACCTCTTGTTCTTAATAATCCGTATTGGTAAACGGTTTCTGCTCAGCATGGAGCAGCAGATCCAGCGTTCCCACAAATTCCGGCTTATCCACGGTCATGACGCCAAGGCGCACCAGGCCGCCAAACTCCGCACTGCCCATGAGCAGGCTGCTCAGGTCAGACCGTCTGCAAGTCACGTGGACTGCTGCAGTATCATATGCCTCGCCACCAGCCTGGTATGCCCACTTGCCTTCTGTGAACTGAACGGCAAACTTCTCAGTCTCACCAGTCACATCATCGGTCGCTTCGAATCCGGCAGTCAGATTTACCGCCGGGAAGATCCGGTGTGCTGCTGCTTCGAAGAACTTGCGGAAATCACAAATCTTATACATGGTGCCTACTGCAGAAACATTGGTCTGCAGGAAACCGAAGTCGATGTAGCCGCCGCTCATATCCTGGCAGCTTGCCAGTACATGATAAAAGTCCGGTTCGCCGCTGCGGACAACCACTGACTGAGCCAGGTCCGCCTGCATGCGGAGTCCTGCCAGCAGTTTACGGAGCACTGCAGCATCATGATATACCAGTTCCTTCACGTTCATCCGGTTCAGGGTGTAGTTGCAGTCAGATGTGTTTTCGAAGGTGAATGCCGCGTAGCCTTTCAGCTTTCCCTCTTCAAACCATCCCAAACGGCGAACTTCATCGTCATCGCGGAAGTCCCGGATTTCCTCTTCAAACTTGCATACCGCACCGTGGTTCTGCTTCACAAACTCAGTATAGCATTCCAGCGCTGCATCGGCTTCATCACGTCCCAGAAGGCGCAGGCCCGCCAGTTCACGGCGGTCACGGATGTCCGGCAGATATTCTGTCTTAATATGGTATTCATCCAGCTTGGTACCGCATCCATAGCCCAGTTTCTTATAAAAGTCCATGCGGAACGGCAGAAGCATGGAGATGCAGCCGCCGCTTTCCACAGTATATTCTTCGAAGAATTTCACCATATCACGGGCTGCCCCTTTTCTCTTATGGAGCGGATGCACCCCCAGCGCCATAAGCCCGGTGCTGCGGCGCATCTGACCGAACAGGTTCATGTCGAAGTCAATCAGCTTCATGGTGGCAATCAGCTGTCCATCCTCAAACATACCATAAAAATTCACATGGTCAAACTCGGTCATGGACTGCAGATTCCGGTTATAGTACTTTTCATAGCACTCATCCGACAGATCCTTTCCTGCCGGATAAGCATTCAGATATATTTCCATATAGGCCGGCATGTCCTCAGGGACAAGGCGGCGGATGATTCTTTCACTCATCGGTCAAAACCTCCTGTTTCTTCTATCCCGATTATACTCCAAAACCATCTCCCGAGCAATCCAATTTCCTCCCCCGTTCATTGCTTCCTGTGTTATAATGGTTTCAATATCAAACCATTTCGCAAGGAGGACCTCTTATGAAACAATACTTCGCAAAATCTCTCCTTCTGCCGCTTCTGGCAGTCATCCTTCTGTCCTGCATCCTGGTGCTCATACCGTCGGAGGCATATGCTGATGAGGTGACAGTTGCCCGTGACATGACACCGCAGCAGTTCCAGAACTATAAACCTGTGATTGAAAACATTCAGCTGTCTCGTAATGCGGACAAAAAGTTATACCTGATGGAAGAAAACTGGAAGACCTATCATGTTGTCACCTTAAAAAATCCAATGCAGGGTGCCTTCCTGGAATATTACGGTTCCGACACCAAAAACGGCACGTATAAACGTCTGGCAAACGAGCAGCCACTAGGCTCCAATGACTGGATTCCAAAATGGGATGACAAGAAATATGAAGGCACGTATATAAAGGTCCGCTATTGCTATCGTTTTGACGGCGATTACACCGATTACTACACCCAGTATTCCGAACCATTCAAGGCACCTGCAGATACTCCGAGGGAGCCATCTCTCGAAATGTACCGTCAGACAGGAAAGATTTATGTGAACTTTCCGAAGCTGGACGGACTGTCCCGCAGTCTCCAGATTCGTGAAAAGGGGACGTCCAAGTGGGTTTCTGTCAGCAAATCCAAGCTGGTAAAGAAAGTGGACATAACGAACGGCGGTTACACCCTGACTCTGAATATGAATAAGTCCTATGAAGTCCGCGGCCGCCAGTATGTAACCATAAATGGCGAGAAAGTTTACAGCGACTACCGAACTGCAAAGACTTTCAGCAATCCATCGAAGGTAACCGATATCCAGTTCCTTCGCTACGACAAGACCGACGGCATTGCAATCCTGTGGAATGGAACCGGCTCCGCCCAGATTGCTTACCGAAAAGCAGGTTCTGCTGACAGTTGGAAAAAGATTACGATTGATTCCAGTGAGTCCAAATATGCCTCTGTGGGACCTTACAGCGGTTTGCAGTGGTGGGCTGCAAAGCTGGGTTACGAGTATAAGATCCGTCCATTTACCATCGTGGCAGGAAAGAAATTCTACGGATATTACTCCAAGGTCTTCACCTGTAACAAGAAGACCGCAGCCTTCGTCAACGAAATCAATCCTGAATATGCAAAAGTCTATTTCTCCGACTGGGAAACTGCAGAAACGGAGCGGCCTTCTTACAACCACAGCTTATCTATTAAGGAAAACTTCCGTGTGATTAAGAAGTTCGCCAGCGCCAACCTCCTGGTACTGTTTGATCATGGTTATGCAGGAAGTAATTATGAAGACTTCTGTGACCCTTACGTAGACTATCAGAGCCGTGCTTCGGAAGGGCTGGTTGGTCTGCGGATTGCAGGTGCTACGAAATATAATCAGGCCTCCATGGCATTGGAGCTGCTCCGCTTCTATGCTGGAGATGATGAAGTTGCCAATGCACTCTTCTGCTGGGCACGCTCTGTAAACAATTTCGGTCACGCCAACAGCGACTACTTCGGTTTCCGTGATGTAAAGGAAACGAAGAACGGCTTCATCATTGAAATGAACGGTCAGGAAATCATCGTAGAATATAATCAAAACGGAACCATCTACTGGTTTGATGTGAACTAACTGTATATTTGATTATTATAAAAGGGACGCCCATCGGGCGTCCCTGAATTTTCTCTGCATGTCTGCAGTTTACTGCATCATATCTTTCTTCATGCAGCAGTTCTTGTATTTCTTTCCGGAACCGCAAGGGCAGTCGTCGTTTCTGCCGATCTTCGGTGCGTCACGGCGTACGGTTTCCTGCTTTTTAACTTCCTCCGGTGCTGCACCTGGCATCTGGCCGGATGCTGCGCCTGCCATCTGCGCATCTGCAGAAGCTGCACGTTTTGCCATGGATGCCGCATCTCCGCGGTATTCATCCTTTCTCGCATCGCCCACACGGATGATGGAACGGCGGCGGGTGTCAGTCTGCATGGTCACATTGTAGCAGTACTTCACGGTTTCATGCTGAATTTCGCCGATCATTTCTTCGAACATGTCGAAACCTTCGTTTGCATAGGCAACAGCAGGGTCAATCTGTCCCAGGGAGCGGAGTCCGATACCCTGCTTCAGGTCATCCATGGCCTGAATATGATCCATCCAGTGGTTGTCAACAACACGGAGCAGAATCATACGTTCCACTTCACGCATTTTGTCTGCGCCCACTTCTGCTTCCTTCTGATCATAGAGGTTATAGAAGATTTCCTTCACGTCCTCTTCCAGCTGCTCTGCAGTCAGATCGTGAAGCTGCTCATCGGTATAAGACAGACCAGGGAAGTGTCCGGTAATGCGCTTCAGATCAGAGGACAGTGCCGGGATATCCCACTCTTCTGCGAACTTGCTGTCCATGGTAGCCGGCTTCACCAGGTTTTCCACCAGAGTAGCCATCATGCCCATGATGTTGTCCTTCAGGTCTTCACCGAAGAGTACCTTGCGGCGTTCATCGTAAATAACTTCACGCTGCTTATTCATAACGTTGTCGTACTGGAGTACGTATTTTCTCACGTCAAAGTTTCTGCCTTCCACCTTCTTCTGTGCGTTTTCGATGGTCTTGGACAGAAGGCCGGCACCGATGGAATCATCGCCCATGCCCACTTTGTCCATGAAGCCCTGGATTCTGTCACCGCCAAAGAGACGCATCAGATCGTCTTCCAGAGAGATGTAGAACTGGGTTTCACCAGGGTCACCCTGACGGCCGGCACGGCCTCTCAGCTGGTTGTCGATACGTCTGGATTCGTGACGTTCTGTACCGATGATGCACAGACCGCCCAGTTCCTTTACCTTCGCCTGTTCGTCGGCACGTTCTGCCTTGTACTTTTCATGGAGCTGGTGGAAAACTTCACGTGCACGGTTCATTTCCGGGTCTTCACTCGCTACATAGCTGGTAGCAAAGGAAATCTGCTCTTCTGTAAATCCGATCTGTTCCATTTCGCGTTTTGCTTCGAATTCAGGGTTGCCGCCCAGGATGATGTCGGTACCACGGCCGGCCATGTTGGTTGCGATGGTTACTGCACCCAGACGTCCTGCTTCTGCAACGATAGAGGCTTCCTTGTCATGCTGCTTGGCATTGAGCACGTTATGCTTTACCCCGCGCTTCTTCAGCATGGTGCTGATCTTTTCAGAGTTTTCGATGGAAATGGTACCAACCAGTACAGGCTGTCCTGTTTCATGAGCTTCCGCAATTCGGTTTGCGATGGCCTTGAACTTTGCAGCTTCTGTACCGAACACTTCATCATCTCTGTCGATTCTGCTGACCGGACGGTTGGTCGGAATCACCACTACATCCATGTTGTAGATGTCGCGGAATTCATCTTCTTCTGTCTTGGCTGTACCGGTCATACCAGCCAGCTTGTTATACATTCTGAAGTAGTTCTGCAGGGTGATGGTAGCCAGTGTCTTGGACTCGGAGCGTACGAATACGCCTTCCTTGGCTTCGATGGCCTGGTGGAGACCGTTGCTGTAACGGCGTCCGTACATGAGACGGCCGGTGAACTCATCGACGATGATAATCTCGCCGTCTTTTACGATATAGTCCACGTCGCGCTTCATGGTGTTTCTTGCCTTCAGTGCTTCCTGGATGTGGTGGTTGATTTCCATGTTTTCCGGATCACCCAGGTTATCGATGGCAAAATATTTTTCAGCCTTGGCGATACCTTCTTCGGTCAGTGCAACGCGCTTATCCTTTTCTTCAATGGTAAAATCATCTTCGACACGCAGTCCCTTGACGAAACGGTCTGCAATCTGATACAGGTCAGTAGACTTGTCCCCGCGTCCGGAAATAATCAGCGGAGTTCTGGCTTCGTCCACCAGAATGGAGTCCACTTCGTCGATGATGGCGTAGTTCAGTTCTCTCTGCAGCAGTTCTTCCTGGTAGGTTACCATGTTGTCTCTCAGGTAATCGAAGCCGAACTCATTGTTGGTACCATAAGTAATATCTGCGTTATATGCCTGCTTTCTGTCAGCACCGGTTGCTTCGTGAATTACACAGCCCACGGTCAGACCCAGATAGGTATAGATTTTGCCCATCCACTCTGCGTCTCGCTTTGCCAGATAGTCATTTACGGTGATGACATGAACACCCTTGCCTTCCAGTGCATTCAGATAAGTCGGCAGTGTGGCAACCAGGGTCTTACCTTCCCCGGTCTTCATTTCTGCGATACGTCCCTGATGGAGGGCGATACCACCGATTACCTGTACTTTGAAGTGCTTCATGCCGACGCTTCTCCACGCCGCTTCACGGCAGACTGCGTAAGCTTCTACCAGCAAGTCATCCAGCGTTTCCCCAGCTGCCAGACGTGCCTTGAATTCCGGTGTCTTCGCCTTCAGTTCTTCGTCAGTCAGTGCTGCCATCTTATCTTCCAGAGCCAGCACCTGGTCTGCCATGGCAGACAGTTTCTTTACTTCTTTGGTGTTGATATCCCCAAAGATTTTTTCAAGTAAACCCATTCGTTTTACCCCTTTCTATTCTTCTGTTTCCAGTTCTGTTACAGTCATATTGATTTCCAGAGCTTTCCGTTCGTCAGCCTTGGTTACATTCACATCAAAGCGTTTGTAATCCGCTTCATACACAAAATGATCCCCCACGGATGGCAGTTTATCCAGCTGCAGAACTACCCATCCGTTGACGGTGTTGCAGTCCAGATCCTCGTCCACATCGAAGTAGTCGAACATTTTGTCCACGCTGGAACCGCAGAGTACACGGTAGGAGCCGTCCTGCTGCTGAACGATATCCTGCAGCTGGTCTCCGTCGTGTTCGTCGTAGATTTCACCAATCAGTTCTTCGATGATGTCTTCCATGGTTACCAGGCCGCTGGTTCCGCCGTATTCATCGACGATAATCGCGATATGTGCCTTGGCAGTCTGCAGACGCTTCAGCAGCTGGGAAATCTTCATGGAACCTGCTACGAAGATTACCGGCTTCACGTAAGCAGATACCGGCAGGTCCGTATTTCGGATATAGTTATGGAAGTCCTTCTGATTCAGTACGCCCAGAATATTATCCATGTCGTCTTCATAGACCGGCAGACGGCTGAAACCGGTTTCCATAAACAGCTTGGCGATTTCTTCTTTATCTTCATCGGCCTCGATAGCTTCGATATCCACTCGCGGTGTCAGTACGTCCCAGGCTTCCCGTTCATTAAATTCAATTGCATTCTGAATCAGTTCGCTCTGGCCCTCATCGATGCCGCCTTCTGTTTCCGCTTCTTCTACGATGGTCAGCAGTTCATCTTCTGTAATCGGACGTGCTCCGTCCACGTCAAAGAGCTTGGCCAGCAGTTTCTTCCACTGAGAAAAAATCCAGTTTATCGGTGTCAGAATCACCATGATGATGCGGATCAACGGTGCAGATATCATGGCGAAGTCTTCCGCCTTTTCCTTGGCTACGCTCTTCGGTGAAATTTCGCCGAAGACCAGTACTACAACAGTAATTACAGCAGTGGCAATGGTAGCACCATATTTCGGATACAGCTGCATGAAGAATACCGTCGCCAGAGATGACATGGCGATATTTACAATGTTGTTTCCCACCAGAATACTGGACAGCAGTGAGTCGTAATTCTCACATAAATCCAGAACTTCCTTGGCTTTTTTGTTACCGTCCCCTGCCAGACTCTTCAGGCGGATCCGGTTGGCCGAAGTAAAAGCGGTTTCCGTTGCGGAAAAGTATGCTGAAAAAATAACCAGCAGTGCGATTGCAATGATGTATTGCATATATTTCATTCCTCCATAGTTTGTCATACTAAATATCACGTAACGTATATTCTATCACATAAGATATGGAAAATCAAAGTTTCCGGCCTTTTTTCACACATTCTTCGCAAAATCTGTACTGCTGTATGGTTCTGACTTTTTTCGACGGTTTTCGTGGGTATTCGATATTGTCAACCTTAGCATTATTTATGGTTGACCGGCTCTTTTTTCAGGTATATAATGTAATCAAATGAAAGGAGGATGTCCCATGTCTACCAAACTGACCCTTTTGGAAGTACTGAACCAGAATACCAATACCTACCTGTCCGGCCAGCAGCTTGCCGACCAGCTGGGCGTATCGAGAAATGCCGTGTGGAAGGCCATGAAAAAACTGCAGGACCAGGGTTTCACCATAGAAAGTAAAGCCGGAACCGGCTACCGTCTCATGGAACAGTCTGATATTATTACGAAGGATTATCTTCTCGAAAATCTAACTGTGCCATGCCGGATTCAGATTCACGATGTACTGGATTCCACCAACCGGGTTGCCCGGGAACTGGAACCTTCCGATGTGGCGGACAAGCCTCACCTGATTATTGCCAACGAGCAGACCAAGGGCCGCGGACGTCTGGGACGCTCTTTCTGGTCGCCTCCATCCACAGGTCTTTATATGACACTGGCCTTCCGTCCCAACTTCGGACTGGACAAGGCCATGCTCATTACTACCATCGCAGCGGTGGCAGTCTGCCGCGCCATGGACGAGGTTACCGGCCTGCGGCCGAAGATCAAATGGGTAAACGACATCTACCTGGGCGACAAAAAAGTCTGCGGCATCATGACGGAAGCCCAGAGCAATTTTGAGACGGGAAACATCGATAAGATTATCCTTGGCATCGGCGTCAACTGCTTCGAAGCCACCATGCCTGAAGAGATTGCGGAAACAGCCACTTATATCGCCAACCCGAAGAAGGAGTTCACCCGTGCACAGCTGGCGGCTGCCATCGTAAACCAGTTCTTTGCCTGCATCGCAGAACCGGATACCGGCAAACTGATCCGCGAATACAAGAACCGTTCCTTCATCCTGGGCGAGCAGATTATAATCTACAATACTATCACCGGACAGTCTCCGGACCGGAATACCTCCGGCGGCATCCGTGCCCGTGCCATCGACATCGACAGCAACGGCGGTCTGGTGGTGGAATACATGGAAGGACGCCGTATGAGAGAGATGGAAACCATCACCACCGGCGAAGTTTCCGTGCGGAAGTGGTAATTCGGCTGCAGCCAAATAAGCAATCAAAAACACAGTCTTTTCAGACTGTGTTTTCTTTTTACTCAATGGAACCCTCTTCAATATACCCGTACAGTTCCATGCAGTGAATGACCTGCTGGCGGCGCTGCTCAGCCAGATCTGGGTTCACATCCGGAGAATAAACCGACGGTGCGTTTGGAACACCCGCCAGCAGAGTACACTGATAGGCATTCATGTCTGCCGGCACCACGCCAAAATATCCCACAGATGCATCATATACCGTATAATAGCCGGATCCGAAATAGATGGAGTTAAAGTAGAACTCCAGAATATCGTCTTTTTCATAATTCTTTTCGATGTTAAAGGCCATGAGAAGCTCTGCCACCTTCCGGTCGTACCGCTTATCCAGTTCGAAATACCAGAGTTTGGCCAGCTGCTGGGTGATGGTGCTTCCGCCTTCCACCACATCTCCCTCCTGAAAATTCCGCACCAGCGCACGGGCTGTGGACCGCAGGCTGATACCGTGATGGTTATAAAAGTTCCGGTCCTCCACCGCCAGCACTGCATCCACGTAAGTCTTCGGCAGCGCAGAAAGAGGGGTGAAACTTTGCTGGGAAACCACCGCGTCCACCTTCTGTGTAAGCGGCATTTCTGTCAGAGCCGCCTCATACATCTTCCATCCGCTCCAGGCTGTCAGTCCGGCCCAGGTCATACAGACCAGCAATGCCAGAGCAATCAGCTTTCTGATCAGTCCCATTTATTTCACCGTACCGTCAGGATTGAACAGCGGCAGTTTTTCCAGATAAATAATATCGTCACGGTCTGCAGCCTCACCTTCTGCGAGAACGGTCATGCGGCCCACAATATTACCGCCTACCTGGTTCACCAGAACTTCCACAGACTTCAGAGATTCACCGGTACTGATTACATCATCCACCACAAGAACGCGGCGTCCGCGGAGCAGATCTGCCTCGGCCTGACCGATGCAGAGGGTCTGAATATGATCGGTGGTGATGGAATCCACTTCCGTGGAAATAATATTGCTCATGTAAAGTTTGGCACCCTTTCTGGCTACTACATATTCGTTCTGACCTGCCTGGCGTGCCATTTCGTGAACCAGTGGGATTCCCTTGGATTCTGCCGTTACCAGAATATCAAATTCCGGGGCCTTCTTCAGCAGAGCTTCTGCAGCTTTCACGGTCATTTCCACGTCACCGAACATGATAAAAGCACCAATATACAACTCATCTGTCACTGGACAAAGCGGCAGCTTCCGTTTCAGTCCTGCAATTTCAATTTCATAATACATAGTTCTTCTCCCCTTTCTTCTTAACATTATTATAGCCATCTGCACAATCTCATGCAAGCAAATCCCCAAACAAAAAGCCCCCCACGCAGCCGATTCTTTTGTGAGGAGCCCTTCTTATATATCGGGCGTGCCGAAAGCGGATCTTACTCGCTCCTGAAATGACACGCGGGATGTCTTTATTGCTTTGACTAACTATACCACTTTTTGATTCAGAATTCAATCTGAAAATTCAGAAAAATATACCAGATTCTTTTCACTGTCATACAGGATTACAGTGCCTGCCTCGGAAACATCCAGGCCCGTGATTCTTCCTGCCGGAATCTCCATTTCACAGAAGGTCATGGTTTCCAGATTATAGGCGGTCAGCACACTGCCGTCCAGCTGCCAGATCATGCCCGCATCCACATCCATCAGTCCGGTTTCTCCAATATCTTTCAGCACATACTGCTGTACCTTTTTCTCTCCATGTACAACCACTGCTGCCTTACTGCCTGCACAGGCCAGAAGAGTATAATCCCTGCCGGTCCATACCCCCCGCGGTTTCAGAGAGCTCTTCAGTTCTATTTCTTTGCCGGTTTCCAGATCCACCCGGATAACCGTATCCTGCTTTTTGTTTACAGCGCCGATCCAGCCATCCGCAGCATGAGGAGCATAGCCTGCGTTAATGGTCTGCTTAACCAGTTTTTCACTTTCTTTTCCGTCCCACTTCCAGAGAACGGCACCTTCAGCATTTCCGTCCAGAAGGAACACATTTCCACGGTGATACTCATAGGTGTGAAGATTCTGCGTCAGCATGCAGAGCATTTCCGGTTCCTTCGCACCTGCTTTCAGATCCATTCTGTACACTGCAGTTCCAATCAGCTTGCTGTCTCCTGCATCATCCAAAGGCTGCTGCAGCCAGATCAGGACTCCCTCTTCATACTTCAGTTTTTCATAACGGCCGGCTGTCTCATCCAGAGATATCAGCAGTTCTGCCTCCGCAAAATCTCCTTCCGCTGCCATCCTGTAAATCCCGGGAACTTCGGTATTCACACCGTCTTTTTTCTTCCATCCCAGGAAATACACAAATTCTCCATCGGTAACAGCCTCATAGACTGATGCATTGCTGCATTCCGGCAGAAGCACAATCTCTGCCATGGATTCATCTTCGCTAAAGGCAATCTCCCAGTTCTGGCCGCTGCTTACCTTTACTTCCTGGCCGGAAAGAAGCGGCCATACACGGATGCCTGCCACCAGTACTGCCAGCAGAATCACCACCAGACCCATAATACGAATCAATTTCAGATACAGTTCTCCCGGAGGTTCTGCATCCGGTTTTGTTATATGACCTAAGGACCAGTAGGTGTACGGTTTGATTACCATCAATGCACCTACAACAAATAATACAATTCCCATCAGAATTAAAATCATGATTCATTTCCCCCAAAATTCTTCAGTTATATTCATTCTACTCAACTTTTTATACAATTTCAATACAATCTTTCCCCCTTTTTATATTGAAATCCCCCCGGTATTGATGTAATATAAATATAGAAATGTTCTATAACAATAAGTATACAATTACGTAAATGGAGGTTACCATGTCCTATCATTATTTTGAGCATATGACCCATCCGAACCATCTTTACAGTGTATTTTTCGCGCCGCGCGGCAATGCACGTATGCTTCGCCTGGGTATGGATATTGCACAGCAGTATCTGAGTCCATTCGACCTGCTGATCGGTATCATCGGGGAAGCTGGTTCCGGTAAGAGCATGCTGGTAAAAGGTATGTTCCCGGGTGTTGACCTGACCAATGATGACGAAGGTGTGAATATCCGTCCGATTCCGCTGCTCAATGTGGATGAAGATAACGGATTCTGTGCACCGCATACCTATCATGTGGATATGCGTTTTGAAATGGCATTTACTCAGATTCATGTTATTGCAGAAGCCGTTCAGATGGCTATCAGAAAAAAACGACGTGTTATCGTAGAGCACTTCGAACTGCTCTATCCGTACCTGGATATGAATGCACAGCTGCTGATCGGTGTAGGTGAAGAAATCATGGTAACCCGTCCGACCATGTTCGGACCGCTGCCGGAAGATATCGCCAATATCTGTCACCAGTCTGTAAAGTACCGTAAAATGGCCCATACCGCAGAAGACCTGGTGGAACACTGTCTGGAAAAAGAATGGCTGGAACAGTGCACTCACGGTGATGTTAAAAGAGGATTCTGCCTGGAATTCAAGGAGAAACCTACCTTCGACATCCGTGCGCTGCAGGCTAAGGTGCAGGCCATCATTGACCAGGATATCGGTGTCTCCTATCATGATGAAGACCATATTTCCATCGGCGATATTATTCACCCATGTACCGGTCCTCGTATTCATGTACGTTCCACCGGTCAGATTGTTAACTTCCGTCTGCTGAAGGAAGTTTTCTTCGACCCGATTAAGGAAAAGTATATTGTCATCGGACTGGTCGGCGAACGTTGGGACAAGAGCACCAGCGACCTGAACCGTATTGAATTCTAACGGAGGATATAGAAAAATGAGAGAAATTAAAGCAACAGATATCACTAAAATTGTCCGTGACCTCTGCATCGACGCCAACTGCCATCTGCCAGGCGACGTGAAGGAAGCCATCACCACCTGCCGTGCCTGCGAACCATTCCCTATCGCGCAGACTGTACTGGGAAAGATTGAAGAAAACTTCCAGATTGCTGATGCAGACAACGTTCCAATCTGTCAGGACACCGGTCTGGCATGTGTTTTCCTGGAAATCGGTCAGGATGTGCATATTGAAGGTGACCTGAAGGATGCAGTTAACGAAGGCGTACGCCAGGGTTATGTGGAAGGTTTCCTGCGCAAATCCTGCGTTAAGGACCCTATTGACCGTGTAAACACCGGTGACAATACTCCTGCTGTATTATATATCGACCTGGTTCCCGGCGATCAGGTGAAGATTACCGTAGCTCCTAAGGGCTTCGGTTCCGAAAACATGAGCCAGATCAAGATGCTGAAGCCATCCGACGGCCTGCAGGGCGTTAAGGACTTCATCGTAAAGGTTGTAGAAGAAGCCGGTCCGAACCCATGTCCTCCAATCGTGGTAGGTGTAGGTATCGGCGGTACATTCGACAAGGCTGCATACCTGGCAAAGAAGGCTCTCATGAGACCTGTTGATGAAAGAAGCGAAAACCCATTCTATGCAGAACTGGAAAGGGAAATGCTGGAAAAGGTTAACGCTCTGGGCATCGGACCTCAGGGATTCGGCGGCAAGACCACTGCACTGGCAGTAAACATTGAAACTCTGCCAACCCACATTGCTGGTCTGCCATGCGCTGTCAACATCAACTGTCACGTAACCCGCCACAAATCTGCGGTATTATAATCAGGAGGCATTTAGAAATGGAAAAGAGAATTACCACACCTCTGACTCTGGAAAAGACAAAAGATCTGCGCTGCGGTGACAACGTACTCATCAGCGGTGTAATTTATACAGGAAGAGACGCAGCTCACAAGAGACTTTGCGAACTGCTGGCAGAAGGAAAAGAACTGCCAATCGATGTAACCGATGCTATCATCTACTACGTAGGTCCTGCACCTGCACAGCCAGGTCAGGTTATCGGTTCTGCCGGTCCTACCACCAGCTACCGTATGGACGCTTATGCACCGGATCTGCTGAACATCGGCCTGAAGGGCATGATTGGTAAGGGCAAGCGTAACGAAGCAGTTGTAGATGCCATGAAGGCAAACGGAGCCGTATACTTCGGTGCTATCGGCGGTGCGGGCGCGCTGCTGGCAAAATGCATCAAGAAGGCAGAAGTCGTTGCTTACGAAGATCTGGGCGCAGAAGCAATCCGCCGCCTGGAAGTGGAAGACCTTCCTGCTGTTGTTATCATTGACAGCGAAGGCAATAATTTATATGAACAGGGCCGTGCGGAATACCTGTCCATGGAAAAATAAAGAGGAAATCCAATGAATTATACCATTGTGCCCCAGAGTGACACTCCCATCTACAAACAGGTGGCGGAAGCAATTCTGCGGGACATCAAATCCAGAACCCTGCCGGCTGGCACCAAACTTCCTACTGTAAGAGAGCTTGCAGAGGAAATGGGGCTGTCTCAGGGTACGATCAAACATGCCTATGACCATCTGGAAACCCTGGGTGCCATCGAAATGACACAGGGCAAAGGGACCTTTGTCCGGGAACAGGAGCCGATAGAGTCCGGCAGCCGTAAAGACCGTGCCATGGCAGCGATTGATGAACTTCTGGAGGAACTGGAGTCCCTTGGCTTCACACCGAGAGAGATGGAAATCTACATCAACCTGAAGCTGCGAGGACTGGACGAAGAATATGATCTGGTGAAGGTGGCGGTGATTGACTGCAATCCGGAAGTGGTACAGCTGATGGAAGTTCAGCTTTCCCAGATTCCTCATGCACAGGTTGCCAGCTTCTCCCTCAGCCAGATTGCTGAAATCGCGGATAAACTGAATTCCGACTACGATATTATCCTGACCACCACATCACACTATACGGAAATAGAAGACTTCATTGCATCCAATAAAGTCTTCAGCATGCTGGCCATGATGACGTCCACCGATACCATCATCGAACTGGCTCATATGCCTGAAGATGCACGTGCCGGTGTAGTTTGTGCCAGCGATAATTTCCTGAAAATTGTCCGCATGAACTACAGCAATATGCCTACATCCGAAGGAAGAACCCTCTGCTCTCATATGCTTGGTTCTGAAAAGCTTGAATGGTTCCTGAAAAACAAGGATGTCATTATCGTTCCGAAACATTATGAATCCTTCGCTTCAGACAGAGATGTGGAACTGATTCATGAATTTGAAGCTGAAGGCGGCAAGCTGATTCATTATGACTACATCATCGACCACGGTTCCTATATTTACGCGGAAAAGCTGGTTCGCAAGGCACTGAATAACAAAAGAAGCATTTAATGACTAAGCCCGCACTTTTCGCGGGCTTTTTCTGCAGTGAGGTAAGTATCATGAAAACAACCATTGCTTTCACTGGCGATATCGCCTTTTCAAAATATTTTGCAGATGGCTGGCAGCGCGAAGATCTGATGGATCAGGAAATCGTGGACTTCCTGTCATCCTCCGACCACGTAGCAGCCAATATTGAAGCTCCGGTTACCGACGGAGCTTTTACCGGCAAAGCAGGTTCTCTGACACATGTCAACTCCCCAAAAGTCCTTGGCTGGCTGAAAAAACTGAACACAGATATCTGGACCCTGGCAAACAACCATGTGATGGACTGCGGCAGAGAAGGTCTGGAAGACACCATGCGGATTGCCGCAGAAAACGGAATCCGTACGGTCGGCGCGGGCTTCAGTGAAGAACAAGCGGCGCGTCCGGTGGAGCTGCCGGAATGCGGCGGCATCGGTATCATGAGCATAGTTTATTACAAGGACTTCTTAAAGGCAGGTTCTGACAGTCCCGGCTGCATCACCTACGATGAACCTGAAAAAATCGCCGGCTATATCAGAGATATCAAATCCAGAAACCGCTGGTGCATCCTGATTGTCCATGGCGGTGAAGAGTTTGCCAGTATGCCGCTGCCTTATGTACGTAAAATGTATCACAGTTTTCTGGACTATGGTGCGGATATCATTATCTCCCATCACTCCCATACGGTCCAGAATTACGAGATTTTGGGCGATAAGGCAATCTTCTATTCCCTCGGCAATTTCGTCTTTGATACGGACTATCAGAGGCGTCAGAAGCACACAGAATACGGTGAGCTTGTCCGTCTTCACATTACAGAAGATAAAATTACCTGGGATCATCTTTCCACCCGAGTGGACCGCGAGGCAGGACGCATCGTCGTATGCGAACCTACAGCCATCTTTACTGACATTCCGGAAAAACTCTTCCGGCTGGTGTGGCCGCTGGGCTGCTGGAACTACGTACTGACCGACCGCATTGCCAGCATCTATCTGAACGAATACAAAAAAGATTTCAACTGGTATCAGTGGATAAAAAATGATATCGGCTGGTTCGGCCATGACATCGCCATGGAACTGCTCCGCGGCAGACTCCTGTACCGCCTGGGATACTGGCGCCTGGCGGACCGGAAACTGACAGACTACCTGCGGCAGTAATTATTTACAGATGAATATTCCAAAAAAAGAAACCATCTCCCGAAGGAGATGGTTTCTTTTATAATTCGTGTGAAAATAATGAAGAAGCTAAAATTCTTCCGAATTAACACATTCCGGCGGATTCTTACTTGAATTCGTCGTAGAAGAAATCGGACTTAGTTACAGTTGGAGCTGGAGCATAGTCTAACTGTCTGTCAGCGATTCCCAGAATTACTTCAGGCTTAACCCATGGTCTGTTCTGGATGCCGGAAGTTTCTTCGTGAGTCAGGTAACCCTTGTAAGTAGTCAGAGATCTTCTCAGGAAGCCGTCTCTTGCGCAAGCTTCTTCCAGACCCAGGTTCATGATGTTTCTGAAGTGGTGCAGAACACCTGCAGCATAAGCCTGAGAAGTGGAACCTGCGAATGCGCCAGGGATGTTGGATACGCAGTAGTGAACAACGCCTTCTTCAGTGTAGATAGGATCTTCGTGAGTAGTTTCGTGGAATGTTTCGATACAACCTTCGTCGTTGGAAACGTCTACGATTACGGAACCTCTTCTCATGGATCTTACCATTTCTCTGGAGATCATTGGTTCAGTAGCGTTCTTAGGCCATCTTACGCAGTTGATTACCAGGTCAGTAGTAGGCAGTTCCTTAGCAATGTTGTACTTGTTGGAGATGATGGTGTTTACTCTGCCATCGTACTTGGTAGCGATGTCTCTTAAAGCACCGATATTGATGTCAGCTACAGTTACCCATGCACCCATGGTTACCAGAACTTCGATAGCACCCTTACCTACAACGCCGCAGCCGCAAACCAGAGCCTTGATACCAGGAGCAGCACCCAGACCGCTTACGAACTTACCGGAACCGCCGTTAGTGGAGCACATAGCCCACAGGCCCATGAAAGCACCGCCCTTACCTGCTGCTTCGCAGTTAGGGGAACCGTATCTGTGAGAGTCTTCTGCTGTGATGGAAATAACCTTCTTTTCCAGCAGAGCATCAACTTCTTCTCTATGACCAGCTGGGTGAATACAGGTGTAGATATACTGACCTTCTCTCATCAGGTCGTATTCGGAAGGTTCGATTTCCTTAACCTTCGCTACGAAATCGCAAGTTGCCCAGATGTCTTCGTTTGTAGCCAGAACTGTTGCACCAGCAGCAGCGTATTCAGCATCGTCGAAACCAGCAGCATAACCTGCATTGCTTGCTACGTATACTTCGTGACCGTCGCCTACGATAGCACCAACTTCTGCAGGAGTAGCGATTACTCTGTATTCACCAACTTTAATATCCTTTAAAACACCAAATTTCATTTCTTTTCTTTCTCCCTTCTCAACATAGATAAATTTCGAGATCGATTTGGTTAAAAATTATATCTTATATAAGAGCAAGATATGTGCCAACTTTTAATTATCAGCAAAACGTTGAAATTCCAACATTTTCACCCATTGCTCCAGCCACATATCGCTCAAATATGAGCGTATTTGCAGGCCATTCGACCGATTCAGAGCGCTCAAAACTGAGCGCCTGCTGCAGATTTTCTGCTCAAAATCAGTCCTGCAGGCCATATTCCCTCACCTTACGGCTCAGGGTCTGCCGCGGTACATTCAGCAGCGCCGCAGCTTTCGTTATATTTCCCTCTGACTCGGAAAGTGCTTTCCGAATCAAGGTCTTTTCATATCCGGATACCAGATCCGACAGATCTGTCTGTGAATCCTTGATTTCCGGAAATGCCTCCGTAATCTCTTCCTTCTGTGCGAAGTTAAGCCGGTTGGCAAAATGTCTGTACTCCAGGGTTTCCGCCTGTTCATCAGCCATACATACAGCCGAAGCCACTACACTCTCCAGCTCTCTCACGTTACCGGGCCACTGACACTTGGCCAGGGCGTCGTACACGCCGGGAGAAACTTTGCGGATTTTGCGGCCGAACATGCTGCTGTACCGTCCGATAAAGTAGTTGGTCAGCACCGGAATATCCTTCTTGCGCTCGCTGAGTCCCGGAATTTCCAGCACCAGCACAGCCAGTCGGTAATACAGGTCCGGACGGAACCGGTTTTCTCCAATGATGCTTTCCAGCTTCTCGTTGGTGGAAGATACAATCCGCACATCCACATGATGGACTTCCTTCCCACCCACACGGCGGAAGGTACCGTCCTGAATCACACGGAGAATCTTAGGCTGCAGTTCCATGGGCATGGAGTTGATTTCATCAAGGAACAGAGTCCCTCCATTTGCCAGCTCCAGAAGTCCCATATTGTCCACAGCTCCGGTGAAGGCACCTTTTGAGGTACCAAACAGGATACTTTCAATCAGATTTGCCGGAATGGATGCACAGTTCTGCACCACAAAAGGTTTGTTAGCCCTCCGGCTGCACTGATGAATGGAGTGGGCAACCAGTTCTTTCCCCGTTCCGGTTTCACCGTAAATGAGAACCGGCAGATCGGACTGTGCGAACTTCTTCACGTTGTCCTTCAGTTCAATCATCTTCGGGTCACAGGTCTGGATATCATCCAGGTTGTAGATGGCCTTATCATCACCACGGTGGAGACTTTCCACCTTATTATAAGCATACAACACTTCGTCGCGGATTTCAACAGCATCTTCATTTTTTTGCCCGTCTGAAGTTACAGAAAGGTCGATGGCCCCAACAATGGAGCCGCCGCTTTTTATAGGAACGGACAGGGATGAAATATGAATGGGTTCCTTGCCTGCACTGACCAGCTCCTGGTCTTCCACATACACAGGCACGCCTTTACGCATGGCCCGGTAAGTGCTGCTGTTGTTTTCATCCAGATTTTCGTACACCTCCAGGAACTTCTTACCCACCGTCTCGTAGTTAACCGGGTTCTGATTCATCTTGCTGTTAAACTTGGCCGAGAACAGAATCTCTCCTTCTACGTTGATGATGGTGATTCCTTCGATGTATCCCTTGTCCTTAAAGAGCTTTTCAATATCGCCCATGAGTTTCCTTTCTACAGGTCCTTCCAGTATTCTGCCTTGTTGATTTCGTCAACGATTGCTCTTACAGGAACGTCTTCTTCGCCGCAGATCATTTCCATGATCTTTTCCTGGCATTCAGAAGTCAGAACCGGACCGGTGATTCTGCGGAACTTGTCGCACAGCCAGTCAACCTGGATGTTTTCGTGTGCTTCACCACGAGGTTCGCAGTCGCTGGATACCAGAGTTCTGCCGTCCTTGGTTACGATTTCTGCACGGCAGAAACGCTTTGCAGGGAACAGCTTGTCGAATTCAGGGTCGATTTCGAAGTGGAGCTTCTTCATCATTTCAACTACTGCAGGATCGCCCAGGCTTTCCTTACGAACCTGTGCCCAGCCGAAGTCTCCATAAATCAGGGCAGCTGCTACAGGGTATGCGATGTTGTACTGTGCTTCGTCTACTGCCTTTGGAACAATCTTGGACAGCAGAGTTGCACGTTCAAATGTCTGAATTGTAGCCTTTTCGATATCTTCTGCAGTTACGCCGTACTTGTTCATGATTTCCAGGCATGCGTCGATAGCTGGGTGACCCCATCTGCAGCAGGTGTATGGCTTGAAGTACAGGTCCATAACCTGATGCTTTTCTCCCAGGTCGTCCAGGAAGTGGCCATGTTCATCGGATTCCATCAGGTTCTTGTTGCCTTCGAAACCGCACATGGAAGCCTGCAGTGCCAGCAGACCGATCATTACGCCGAATGGAACACCGTCCTTATTCATGGAAGGATATTCTACACTTCTGATACCAGGTACCAGCGGAGCGTTGAAGTCAGCGATGGACAGTACGTTGTTCAGTTCTTCACGAGTGAAGCCGTAGATTCTGCCCACACCTGCTGCTACACCCAGTGCACCGAAAGTACCGCTGGAATGTGCAAAGTTATAGTATTCCATCATTGCAGCACCGCCGCGGATGGTTACTTCATAAGCTACGTCCATAACTGCCAGCATTTCATTTCTGGTCAGGTTCTTTTCGTATGCAGCCGCCAGGATTGCACCGATGAAAGAAGTGCCGGGATGTGCACGTGTCATATTGTGACCGTCATCGATGTCATAGGCATTGGAAGAATGACCCATAGCAGCTGCTGCACCGTACATGTTGAACTTCTTGTCGGAGCCGATTACAGGAATTTCTCTTTCACCGCGGTGGAACATGGTTTCTGCAACCTTCAGACCAACTTCAAACTGGTCACTGCGGCTGCCTACTACCAGAGCACCCATCAGGTCTACCAGGCAGCCCTTCAGTCTTTCCTGGACTTCCTTAGGCAGGTCTTCCCACTGTGTGTTGAGGACGAAATCCTCTAACTTGTATGTTGTTTCATAACGCATATTTGCTACCTCCAGCTTTGCATTTTTATAATGAACTTAAATTATAAACAAAATCTTACTGCCCGTCGTTCAGGCCGTTCCATGGTCTCAGGACAATCCATACATAGCGTCCGAAGAGGGTAATGATGAATTTTTCCATTGCTTCACCGGTAAGTTCCACATTGGACAGTCCCTGTTCCGGTGCACCAATCAGACTTTCACCGGTATAGAACATGGCGTGAGTCTGCTTGCCGAACACATCGTTTCCGCAGAGGATGATATCCCCTGCCATCAGGTCGCGTGAACTGATTTCTGTAGTCCGAATCCAAGGATAATTCACTACTTCACCGCTGACTACACTCTTACCGCCAAAGAGGCTGTAAGCTGCCAGATCCATCCAAGGCTTCTGTTCCTTTCGAATCAGGACGTTGTTGTTTTCCTTGGCCATGGTATCGAATTTATGGAAGAAGCTGCCGATACAGTTCTTTTTAGAGCTGTTCAGGCGGATTCCCCGTCTTCCGTAGGCTTCAGATGCTGCTTCAATGACTTCACGGCCGGCTGCCAGCGCTTCTCTCATCTCGCTGACCAGAGCTGCACGGTCTTCCGCATTGATTCCGCTTCCCAGCAGAACTTTTTTAGCATGGATGTTCAGACCATTTACCTTCACCTGCGGTGCTTCCAGGTAAGCCACGCTTCTGTCAGCTATCTCTACGATGACACCGAAGGTGAACACCTTTTCTTCTCCGGCTTCCAGAACTGCTTCGCAGGTCTGTTCGCCCCCAAATGACGTACCTGCCGGAGCAGTGAATTCCACTGCTGCGGATTTTGGAGCGTCAGTAGTGTTCTTTACACGCACTCTGTATTCCACCACATCGCCGCAGGCTGCCTGCTGGCCGCCCGGATGGGAGGATTCCACGCCGGAAATCAGGCCTTTGTATGCACCCATACGAATCATGGCCTGGTCGGTTGGCCCTTCTGCCAGAACCCACGGACGGTGAATCACGATTTTGGATTCACGCGGTGCAAAAAGGTTCAGTCGTGGGAAGTTGGCAGGATCTACAGCTTCTGCATCAGGCAGAACACGGGTGATATCGGTCAGATCGCTGATCAGCAGGCCGAAGCGTTCCCGCTTATCGGTACGTTCTGCATAATTGTAACTGCTGAGGCCGGAACTGCTGACTGTAGGAATGCAGTGGATGAACTTGCCATCCTCAATAGCCAGCATGATGTGCCCTGACTGTCCCTGATGAAGCATGGTGATCAGGTCACCAGGCTGAATCACTTCTTCCAGTTCCGCGGCAATCCGCAGCTTCTCTTCGTAAGTTTCATCGAAGGTTCTTTCGTATTTATATACCACCGGCTCCATGATTTCGTACATGTGCCAGGTGATGTCATGAGGAAGCTCCATGCCCAGTGCCTGATAATATACTGCAAAACAGAATGCAGAGCAGTCCAGATGATGTGCGCACTGGGAAGTACCAGCCTCAGGCGGGAAAAACTTTCTCCGCCGTGATGAAATCTGCACATACCGGTCCATACTCAGCTGATCATACTGAATGTGTTCGTTATTTTTATAAAAGTCATCTGCAACTGCCATCAGTGCTTCCACTCGAATATCTTTCATTGTAATTCTCCTTTATTTACCAAGCCATGGTCTCAGCACAATCCAGCAGAATCTGCCGAAAAGGCTGTCCACAAAGGCTTCCATTTCTTCTCCGATTATGGTTTTCATATCCTCACCTGCATCGAAGCTTCCCGTCAGGCTTTCGCCGTCGTAGTAGCACGCGTAGCTGCGTTTGCCGAAAACGTCGTTGCTGCAGAGGATGATGTCTCCTGCCATCAGGTCACGCATACTGATTCTGGTGGTACGGATACCGGTGGAACTTCCCATTTCTGGGGTAATTGTGCCGGTTCCTCCGAAATAAGAGTATACCGCCAGATCCTGGTGAGGGTTCTGCGGACGTCTGGAGACCACATCGGTGCCTCCCACCGCATCATGAAGACAGAAATGGGTGAAGAGATATTCTTCTTTCCGTGATTCCATTTCGATTCCGAACTGTCCGTAGGCTTCCGCAGCGGCTTTCACAGCATCTGCGCCTTCAGCCATTCGTTCTTTCACAACGGAACTGATCCATTTCACTTCTTCTGCTTCCATGGAATTTCCAAGGAGGATTGGCTTGGTCCAGATGTTCAGATCATTTACAGTAACTTCAGGACCTTCCAGCTTGATCTGCTTTCTGTAATCCGCGTCAACCACTACAGGGAATCTTACGGTTTTTTCTTCGCCGGCCTGCAGCTTGATGTTAACCTTATTGGCGCCTACCAGGTGGCTTCCTGCAGCTGCCTTAAAAGTAACCTGCGCATCTTGGGATTCGTCAGAGAGGTTCCGCAGAACCACCTGATATTCTGCAGCGCCTCCGCTTACGGCGTGATGTGCACCCGGATGGGTGGATTCCACACCTGCCCAGAGTCCATGGAACTGATTCATACGGATTTCAGCCTGTGGGGTTACATCTCCCACCAGTTCCAGCGGCCGGGAAATACCGATGCACCGCCACTTCGGTTCAAAGAAGTAGTGGCTATCGTTCGGTTCGCCTTCCGGTGTCTCGGTGACCAGATATTTTGCCAGGTCGAGACGGATGCCGCCGGCCGGACGGTCCTGGTTCTTCTTCTTGGAATAGTCATAACTATAGTCGATGCCGCGTCCAGGTCCGGAGGTACAGTGCATGTACTGTCCATCGCCGATATACATCATGATGTGACCGCCGTTGCCCTGAACGAGCATATTAATCAGGTCACCGGGCTGCAGGCAGGAAAGGAATTCCTCTGCTATTCTGGCACGGTCTTCCGCGGTTTCGTTATAGGTGCGTTCGTAGTAATATACCTGCGGTTTCAGCATTGCCATCATGTGCCATGTCAGGTCGGACGGCAGTTCGAAACCAAAGGTCTGATAATACGCTGCGAAGCAAAATCCGGAGCAGTCCAGGTGCAGCGTATTCTGACCGGTTCCTGCTTCCGGCGGCAGGTATTTTCTGCGCCGAGGTGTCAGCTGAAGAACTCGGTCCATGCTCTTCTGGTCATACTGGATATGACCGGAGAGGGAATGATGATAAAAATCGTATGCAGTGGCAATGAGTGCCTGCTGCTTGTAGCTTAAAGATTCCATTTGAGGTTCCTTTTGTGTTAAATACACATTTCACTATAGAAAAAGCTCCGGCAGAAATAAGCATCCGCCGGAGCTTGTCTGTCGCACGGAAGAACAATGCGTCAGCGTTTATGTTTCTGATTATTATTCAGATATTAGATTTCTCCAATTCTGTGGCAGGCAACAAAGTGACCTGGCTTGATTTCTTCTAATGCAGGCAGGGACTTACACTTGTCGCATGCATAGTTGCAGCGCTTGTAGAATCTGCATTCATCAGGTGGATTGATTGGAGATGTGATTTCACCCTTGATGATGATACGTTCTCTCTTAGCTCCCAGTTCAGGAATAGGAATAGCAGAGAGCAGTGCCTGAGTATAAGGGTGTACAGGGTTTGCGAACAGTTCTTCTGAAGGTGCCTTTTCTACGATCTTACCCAGGTACATTACCGCGATATCATCGGAGAAGTGGTTAACTACAGACAGGTCGTGTGTGATGAAGATGTAGGATAATCCCATCTTTTCCTGCAGTTCCTTCAGCAGGTTCAGAATCTGTGCCTGAATGGATACGTCCAGTGCAGATACTGGTTCGTCGCAGATGATGAACTTAGGATTCAGAGCCAGTGCACGGGCAATACCGATACGCTGTCTTCTGCCGCCGTCCAGTTCGTGTGGGTAAGTGTTATACAGACGTGGAGCCAGACCTACCAGTTCCATCAGTTCGTTAACACGTGCTTCTACTGCTTCCTTACCGTCAACAATCTTGTTAACGATCAGAGGTTCTGCAATAATCTGGCTAACAGTCTTACGAGGGTCCAGAGAGGAATATGGGTCCTGGAAGATCAGCTGCATATCCTTACGGAAGTCACGCAGTTCCTTCTTGTTGAACTTATTAACGTCTCTGCCTTCGAAGAGGGTTTCGCCGGAAGTTGGTTCGATAAGACGCAGGATAGTACGGCCAGTTGTGGACTTACCACAGCCGGATTCGCCTACCAGACCCAGAGTCTTACCTCTTTCCAGGGTAAAGTTGATGCCGTCTACAGCATGCAGCGCACCCTTCTTGGTTTTAAAGTGCTTGGTCAATTCCTTGACTTCGAGAATGATATCTGCCATGTCTTATCTCTCCTCTCTCTCAATACGGAAGTCTGGTTCATTGTATCTGTCGCAGACTACATAGTGAGTGTCTGAAATCTTTCTGAGGTGCTGTGCCTGCTTACACTGTTCTGTCGCATAAGGACATCTAGGGTGGAACGCACAGCCTTCAGGCAGATTGGATGGGTCTGGCATCAGACCCTGAATTGGAGTCAGCTTCGCCTTTCTGTCATTGATGTTTGGCAGAGAGTTGAACAGACCTTCAGTGTATGGGTGCTTGGTGTGGTTGAATACATCTTCCAGAGTACCCTTTTCTACGATAGTACCAGCGTACATTACTGCAACTTCGTCGCAGATTTCAGCTACGATACCCAGGTCATGAGTAATCATGATCAGGGAAGTCTGATACTTTTCACGCAGGTTTTTCATCATGTCCAGAACCTGTGCCTGGATAGTTACGTCCAGAGCAGTAGTAGGTTCGTCAGCAATCAGCAGCTGCGGATGGCACGCCAGAGCGATAGCGATAACTACTCTCTGCTTCATAGCACCGGAGAACTGATGCGGATATTCACCGGCACGTTCACCAGGGATACCTACCAGTTCCAGCATTTCGATTGCTCTCTGGTTCGCTTCTTCCTTGGTGCAGTTTTCGTGCAGGAATACGGATTCTGCAATCTGTTCACCTACGGTGAATACAGGGTTTAATGCTGTCATTGGATCCTGGAAAATCATGGATACAGCCTTACCACGAGCTGCTTCCAGTGCCTTTTCATCCATAGTCAGTACGTCCTGACCGTCCAGCATCATCTTGTCGCATTCTACAACGCCTGGAGGAGACTGTACCAGTCTCAGCAGGGACAGTGCAGTAGTTGTCTTACCAGCACCGGTTTCGCCTACCAGACCGATAGCCTTACCGCGTTCCAGTTCCATATTTAAACCGTTGATTGCATATACAGTGGAATCTTCGGTTACGAACTTTACATTTAAATTCTGAATATCTAAGACTAAGTCTTTTTCTCTTTCGCTCATACGATTCTACCTCCTACTTCTTCAGCTTAGGGTCCAGTGCGTCACGGAGACCGTCACCCATCAGGTTGAAGGCTAATACGGTGATCATGATCGCCAGACCAGGGAACAGAGTTAAGTAACCGTAGTCACGGATATAGTTACGTGTGCTGGACAGCATTGCACCCCATTCTGGCGCTGGTACTGGAATACCCAGACCCAGGAAGGACAGGTTGGATGCAGTCAGGATGCCGTTCGCAACACCCATTGTTGTCTGAACGATAATTGGGGACAGTGCGTTTGGCAGTACATGCTTGAACATGATGCCCAGGTCACTTACACCAGTTACACGAGCAGCTTCGATGTATTCCTGGTCACGTACAGGAAGTACTGCCGCTCTGGAAATTCGAGCAAACATTGGTACATATACCAGACCGATCGCCCACATCAGAACCATGATGCTCTGACCGAACGCGGACATGATAGCGATACCCAGCAGGATGGACGGAATACCTACGAATACGTCACAAGTACGCATGATGATGTTTTCAGTCAGACCGCCATAGTAACCTGCGATCATACCCAGGGTACTTCCCAGTACGCAGGAGATTGCGGTTGCCACAACACCTACAGACAGGGAATATCTCGCACCGTACATTACACGGGCAAACTGGTCACGGCCGTAGTTGTCAGTACCGAACGGATGCTCAGCGGATGGCTTCAGGAACGCATTGCCTGGGTCCTGTGCTACGATATCTGTATCCCAGTTATAGATGAACTGAGAAGCGATTGCTACGATAATCAGCACAATGATAATTGCCAGACCGATCATGGCACCTACGCTCTTACGGTAGTTACGCCATACTTCGGCCCACATAGATCTCTTTTTATACTGCTGCTGTTCTGCAGCTACATTTTTCTTCTTATCCATATGTTGTCACCTCTTACTTTTTCGCATACTGTGCCTTGATACGAGGGTCTACGAATGCGTAGGCAACGTCCACGATCAGCAGTGTAACATTCAGGAATAAGGTGAACATGATAATACAGCCTGTTGCCAGCGTCATGTCACGCTCGTTTACTGCCTTTACAGTTAAACGGCCTACACCTGGCCATGCGAATACTGTTTCGATTGCTACTGCACCACCCAGAGCGTTACCCAGGTTGGAACCGAAGATTGTAATGATTGGAATAAGTGCATTCTTCAGCGCATGCTTGGTGATAACAGTCTTTTCAGGAACACCCTTTGCACGTGCAGTTCTCAGGTAGTCCTGGCTCAGTACGTCCAGCATACCGGAACGGGTAATACGTGTCAGGGAACCTGCAGAGTGAGTACCTAATGCAACAGCCGGCATAATCAGGCAAGCAAAGCCTGCGTCACCACCGGATGGCAGCCAGCCCAGCTTAGCAGAGAACAGAATAATCAGCAGCAGAGCCAGCCAGAAGGACGGCATGGATACACCGATCATCGCTGTGATCATGGAAGCACCGTCGATTGCAGTACCACGCTTTCTTGCTGCCAGAATACCCAGCGGCAGAGAAATCAGTAAGGATACGATCTGAGATGCCAGAGCTAACTTAAAGGTTGCAGGGAAACGTTCCAGGAAGAGTTCCATTACAGGACGTTTCTGAGTCAGAGAGGTACCAAGGTCGCCGTGGAGCAGTCTCCAAACGTAACGGCCGTACCGTTCAATTAATGTACCGTTCATCCCCAGTTCTACTCTCAGCTGTTCAATCTGTTCCGGAGTTGCATCCTGCGGTGCCAGCTGCATTACAGGGTCACCAGGCGCCAGGTCCATCAGGAAGTATACTACGAAAGAAACGGCCAGGATAATTGGGATTAAGAGTAATAAACGCTTTACGATATAGCGGGTCATAGGATTATCCCTCCTAAAATTCTTCTACTTACATTTAGCGGACTGGAATTTTCCAGTCCGCTAAACAATTAAATATTTACCTTCGTTCTAATGAATTATGTTATTTTTGCTGTTTTATATACAGAGGGTATATTATTCAGCGTAGTGGATTTCCTTGAACTGGTGAACCAGACCAGGATGCAGCTTAGCACCTTCGATGCCAGCCTTAGCACCAGCTACGATTGTGTGCTGAGCGATTGGGATCCAGCAGATTACATCGTAAGTGATGATTTCCTGTAATTCTGTGTACATTTCCTGTCTAACAGCCTTATCCATTTCAGCAGCTGCTGCGTCGATCTTAGCGTCGATTTCAGCATCTACTAAACCTGGGTAGTTTCTGCCGCCTGCGGAGTGCAGAGTGTTACGGAACATGTAGTCACCGTTCTTACCAGGAGTCCAGGATGCGATAAAGATTTCCACACCGGAAGTAGTGTGGTCACCACAGTTCAGTTCAGTCAGAGCAGCATTCTGCATGTATTCTACAGTCAGGTCAATGCCGTATTCCTTCATCTGAGCCTGTAAGTTTTCTGCCATCTTTACTCTGTGGTCAGCGTCGGAAGTTACCAGAGAGATAGTCTGGCCAACTGCGCCGCATTCTTCGAACAGAGCCTTAGCCTTTTCAGGATCGTAAGGGATACCTTCCAGGTCTGTGTAGAATTCTACGTCACGGCACATCATGGATGTGGACTTGATAGCGTAGCCATCCCAAGCAACCTGAATCATTTCGTCCTTATCGATAGCGTGAGCCATTGCCAGACGGAATGTAGGGTCAGTAACGATGGAGTCAGGGTTCTGCATGTTGAAACCTACGAAGTGCTGAGTTCTACCTGTTTCAGTGATGAATTCCAGGTCTTCAGCTTCCTGCAGACGAGCATAGTCAGTAGCTGCAGGGGACATGATCAGGTCAACTTCGCCGTTTTCCAGAGCGATCATTCTTGTTGCTGCTTCTGGGATCATCTTGAATACCAGACGGTCAGCAGTAGGAACTGGATACAGAGTGGAACCTTCGAATGGAACCAGGGATACATAGTCACCAGCTACGAATTCTTCGTACATCCAAGGACCAGTACCGATCTTGATAGCTTCTTCTTCAGGCATAGTTTCGAATGCTTCCTTGGACAGTACAGCCAGGGAGTTAGCAGCGAAAGTATAGTTGAAGTCAACGTCACCGTTTACCAGGTGAGCGATGAAAGTCAGATCGTCGATCTTTTCCAGGGATTCGATCTTAGCAGCATAGCTGGAAGTTGTAGCGTGCTGAGCAGCTCTTTCGAAAGTGAAGATAACGTCATCTACGTTCAGGATAGTACCGTCGTGGAAAGTAACGTTGTCCTTCAGAGTGAACTTCCAGGTCTTCAGGTCGATCATTTCCCAAGTATCAACCAGTTCGCCTTCGTTCTGCATAGTTTCCAGATTAGTATCGGTTAACAGGTCATGAGTACAGTCCTGTACGATCTGATTGGATTCTGCAGTAGTTTCCATTGGGTCGATGCAGTTGAATTCGTCGCCGATAGCGATAACGATTTCATTTACATCTTCAGCAGGAGCACTGGAGCCACAGCCTGTTGCCAGACCTGCGATCAGTGCCACGCATAATAATACGGAAAATAATTTCTTCATTTTTCTTCCTCCTGTTTTAACTAATATTCTATTAGAACAAACTTGGTAATTAATATAATACTTTATAATTAAGATTTTGTAAAGTAGGATTTATTCCATGATTCGCCTATATTTTATAGAAAACACGTTTATTCTTCACCTTTCGCACACATATGTAAGGCTTCGTTCCCCTGCTGTTTTTCTATATCTTGTTTGCAGGTCTTTTACAACCACTGTATTTTGTTTGATATTTGTGTAAAGACACTGAAATTCCGCTGAATCATTGTGCATTTTATCATGTATTTTTCTCTCTGTTTGTCCGATAGTTTCCCGAAGCATCCGCGGTGAAATACAAAAAAAATACAATTTCCGCTTTTGAGTTTTTAGGCTTTACACTTTATATCGCACCGATTCACCTGATGTACATGGTTTCATACAGCGTTTGCGGTGGATTGTACCGCTTGTCATAAATCAATTCAGCGAATTGTATTATATAAACATACCTTTCAAACCTCACTTATCACCAATATGATTCATATTCCCACATTGTATTACAATGTCAGCTCCCGGTCCTGGAAAGGATAGGAAGTGGTATCCAGATACTTATAGTCAAAGGTGGTCAGGTCAGCACACTGAATTCCCGGAGAATCGCAGGCGATAATAGTCTTTGCCCGGCCGGTCCACCAGCCTTTGAAGTGCTGAGAGGATTTCAGAGCCAGGATGCGCATATCCTGCCAGTTGATTCCCACAATCTCAAACGGACCGTCATCCAGAGTCTGTCGTCTTATGGAGGAAACAATAATTCCCACGTTTCCGGCCTGCAGCAGCACCGTTGTACCTATATGAGCGATTCCTCCGGCTCCCATCGGATTCTTCCTTATATATGTACCGTCACTTACCGCCTTTACCTCTGCATTCTTCAGCACCACCGGCGTACCGTGAAGGTTATCCAGTTTTGCGCCCACTTCACAGTCGATGAAGCTACCCACACCGGCCGCAGCAGCCTGCTGTGCCACCTGCGGATCGTAAATATGTCCATAGACACTTCCCGGCAGATTTCTGCGTACCATTTCGCGGAGCAGATGAGTGCCGTCCCCGGGAGCACCGCCTCCCGGATTATCGGAGGTTTCATTGATTACTACAGGTGCCTCTGCCAGTTCCGCCTTATCCATGGCCTCTTCTGCCGAGTTTATCTCTGCCGTAAATTCATGGCGTATGGACCATGCGTATTCCGCTGCCTGCCGCGCAAAACGTTCCGCATCTTCCTTTGTCTCTGCCACTGCAGTCACGCTGGCTCCTGCAAATTCCACATCGGAATAAGGGAATCCGTGGAAGAAGCTGATGTCGCGCAGAACTTCATTGTTTTCCACCAGATCACTCATATAGTTCATCACATTATGGGCACCGCCGGACATGGTCACACCGAAAGCCGGAGCGATCTGCCAGGGCAGACGCACCAGCGCCTGATATAAGGTTTTGCCGGTTGTATACTGTTCATGAAGCAGACGGATCAGCAGGCGGGAACTTTCGTAGGTATCGTTATGCGGATACTCTTTAAAGGCCACGGTAATATTGCTTAAGTCCATCATTTCCTGGGTCATATTTCCATGAAGGTCCAGTACCAGCCCAATGGGAATTTCCCACCCCAGACGGCTGCGCAGTGCCTTCATGAAGTCTGATTCCAGGTCCGGATATCCTTCTGCCACAGCTGCCCCGTGAATGTTCAGAGCCAGAGCGTCCAGAGGCTTTTCACAGTGAGCTGCCCAAACCTGTTCCACGAAGTCATCACGGAAGGCTTCGTAAACCTCCTTTACAGTGACACCGCATGGTCCGATATCGGCCCGTGGTGCCGGAACGATTTCGATACCCCGTGCCTCACATTCATCCAGGAGACCGGCCATGGTGCTGCGCACACCTCTGGAACTGTCCAGAAGTTCCTGCCCTTCCTGTCTGACTGCAGCTACCATTTCAGCCGTAACCAGCAGATTGCTGAATGTATTGGTTTCATGTTCGAAACCGCCTGCCATAATTCTCATTCTAAATAGTCTCCTTCCGCAGATAATCGTAAATCAGCCGTCCTATATTTCCGGAAAGCTGCCGATTGCCTCTTTTGTTCGCCGAATCGTAAACAGACACGCCGATATAAATTTTTCCTTCATTTATATGTATTACTCCGGCATCATGATTCAGGCCGGTGAGCGAGCCGGTTTTATGAGCATATTTTACCGGTTCCCAGATATAACGCAGCACCTGATCCTGATGGCGCTGGCTGTACAGAACCGTAAAGGCGGTCTGCCGCAGCTCTTCATTGAGGATTTCACCAGCGTAAAGCTTTTCAAACATAACCAGCAAATCATCATGGCAGATATAATTATCAAGCCCCCGCTCCACTGCAGCCTTATCGAGCATGAGCCGCTGCAGCACGCTGGTTTTCGCCTGAAGAGTTTCCCGCATGTAGCGGTTGATGTACTCCATGCCAAGCAGCAAAATCAGAGCATTGGTTGCCGTATTGTCGGAAGTAATAATCATCCATGTAATCAGCTCATGGATGGAATATTCACCAGGACCGTTTTCAAAGGCTTCTGCACCTTCCAGAATCAGATCTTCGCCCACATAAATCATCTCATCCAGGCACAGACTTCCTGTTCTGACTTTTTCCAGTGCCGCCAGCATGATGGGTACTTTTATTGTAGATGCAGAGGGCATCTTGGCACCGCTGTCATAGGAAGCGCTGCGGCCCTGCCCATTCAGTTCCTTTATAAGCACCGATGCTTTTTCACCCGATGCTTCAATCATCTCCGTTATCATCTTTTCCAGCTCTTTCATGGGATTTTCCTCCTTTTTCGCCATCATAGCACATCCCTTTACCCATTTCAAATAAAAGAAAAACTTTTTTAGAACAATTCGGTAAAAATCAAGGGTTGACGATTGAGTTAGAACAATATAATATAATAGATATAATACATTATCACTTAATATGGATAAGTGCGCAGTGAGGTAACAATCAATGGAAAACAAGAAAAAGTTAGTCATCGGCGTAATTGGTGCCGATGTACACGCAGTTGGTATTCAGATTCTGGACCACGCATTTAGTGATGCAGGCTTCGAAGTAACAAATCTGGGCGTAATGGTTTCCCAGGAAGAATTCATCGCAGCTGCAACTGAAACCGCAGCAGATGCTATCATGGTATCTTCCCTGTACGGTCACGGCGAACTGGACTGCAGAGGTCTGAGAGAAAAGTGCAACGAAGCAGGTCTGAAGGACATCCTGCTGTACGTTGGCGGTAACATCGTAGTAGGTAAGCAGCCTTTCGATGAAGTAGAAGTTAGATTCAAGAAGATGGGCTACGACAGAGTATTCGGACCTGGTACTGCACCAGAAGAAACTATCGCATGCCTGAAGGAAGACTTCAATCTGTAATAAAGGCTGGTGAATCCGATGAAACCCATTCTGATGATTGACTTCGGCAGTACCAATACGAAGGTCACCGCAGTAGATCTGGAAGAAGGCAAACTTCTCGGTACAGCTGCCAGCTATACTACCATTCAGACAGACATCAATGATGGACTGGAAAACGCTCTGGCTAAGCTCCACGACAAGCTGGGCGGCGAACTGGACTACGCAGCAAAATATGCCTGCTCCAGCGCAGCCGGCGGTCTGAGAATGATTGCCAGCGGTCTGGTTCCTGAACTGACTGCAGAAGCAGCACGTCAGGCGGCACTGGGTGCCGGAGCCAAGGTTATGAAAACCTACTCCTATGAACTGACAGAAGACGATGCGGAAGAAATCGCGGCGATCAAGCCGGATATTTTCCTCCTGACTGGTGGTACTGACGGCGGAAATAAGGACAACATCATCCAGAACGCACAGGTGGTAGCGAGCATTGAAGCCGACTTCCCTGTCCTGATTGCAGGCAACCGCGCAGCAGTGCGTACCTGCCAGAAGATTCTGGAAGAGTCCGGTAAACAGGTTATGATTACGGAAAACGTAATGCCTCGGTTTAATGAACTGAACATCGAACCGGCGCAGAGCAAAATCCGTGAACTCTTCCTGGACCGTATCATCAAGGCCAAGGGTTTATCCCAGGCCAGCCAGCTGATTTCCGGTATCATGATGCCAACTCCGGCTGCCGTTCTGGCTGCCATGGAGCTGCTGTCAAAGGGTACCGAAGAGCAAAAGGGCCTCGGCGAGCTGGTTGCCGTGGACGTAGGCGGTGCAACTACCGACCTTTACTCCATGACAGACGGAGCACCGGACCGTGCAGGAACTGTACTGAAGGGCCTGCCTGAACCTTTTGCAAAGAGAACCGTAGAAGGCGACATCGGTATGCGCTACAGCGCATCCGGCATCGTGGAAGCTGCGGGAATGAAACGTATCAGTCTCCTCTCCGGACTGGATGAAGACAGATGCTGGGAACTGCTCGATCTGATTACGGAAGACACCAGCACCATGCCGGATACGGATGAACTGAAAGCCTTTGACAAGGCACTGGCCTCCATGGCCGTTAAAACCGGTCTCACCCGCCACGCAGGAACCGTAGAAAAAGTCTACACTCCGATGGGTGAAGCCTGGGTACAGTCCGGTAAGGACCTGTCCCGTGTGGACAAGATTATCATCACCGGTGGATCTCTGATTCACGGAGAACCGGAAGACGTGAAGGACATTGCTTCTCACGCCCTGTACAACCTGGCCGAAGCCGCTTCCCTGAAACCACGGAACGCGGACGTGCTGGTAGATAAAGAATACATTTTGTCAGCCATGGGCCTTCTGAGCCAGTATGAGCCTGACATTGCATTAAAGATTATGAAAAAGGAGTTAATATCCTATGGAACTGCTCAATAAAAAACTTACAAACGACGAATTTTATGGCCTGCAGAAAGAAATTCTGACTCAGTGGCCAACAGGTGCTGCAGTAGACTTCGACGCAGCAGTTGAATTCCACAAGAACCTGCCTGAACACAAGAACTTCGGTAAGAAGCTGCTGAAGGCAAAGGCTGAAGGCAGAACTCTGGTTCAGCCTCGTGCTGGCGTTGCTCTGGTTAAGGATCACATCGACCTGCTGACATTCCTGCAGGACAAGGGTGAGGCTGACCTGCTGCCTACAACTATCGACTCTTACACAAGACAGAACAGATATAAGGAAGCTGAAGTTGGTATTCAGGAATCTGTTCGTGAATGCAAGTCCATGCTGAACGGTCTGCCTGTAGTTAACCACGGTGTAGACGCTTGCCGCGACATCGTTAACAGCCTGAACACTCCAGTTCAGATCCGTCACGGTACACCTGACGCAAGACTGCTGACTGAAATCTCCTACGCTGGTGGTTTCACTTCCTACGAAGGCGGCGGTATCTCCTACAACATTCCTTACGCTAAGAACGTACAGCTGGAAAAGACTATCCGTGACTGGCAGTACTGCGACCGTCTGACCGGTATCTATGAAGAAGCTGGCGTAAGCATCAACAGAGAACCATACGGTCCTCTGACTGGTACTCTGGTTCCACCTTGTATCTCCCACTCCGTAGCAATCATCGAATCTCTGCTGGCTGCTGAACAGGGTGTTAAGAACGTAACTGTAGGTTACGGCCAGTGCGGTAACCTGATCCAGGACGTAGCTGCTATCCGTTCCCTGGCATCCCTGACTGAAGAATACCTGCACAAGTATGGTTACGGTGACGTAGAAGTTACTACCGTACTGCACCAGTGGATGGGTGGCTTCCCTCAGGACGAAGCTAAGGCATTCTCCGTAATTTCCTGGGGTTCCACTATCGCAGCTCTGTCCAAGGCAACTAAGGTTATCGTAAAGACTCCTCACGAAGCTATGGGCGTACCTACTAAGGAAGCTAACGCTGAAGGTCTGCGTTGTACTAAGCAGATCATCAACATGCTGGGTGACCAGGAACTGTCCAACACTTCTCAGGTTCTGGAAGAAATCATGATCATCTCTGCTGAAACAAGATGCATCGTAGACAAGTGCTTCGAACTGGGTAACGGCGACCTGGCTCAGGGTGTTGTAAGAGCATTCCAGGCTGGCGTTATCGATATCCCATTCGCACCTTCCAAGTTCAACGCAGGCAAGATGCTGCCAGCTAGAGACAACAACGGTGCTATCCGTATTCTGGAACCAGCTGGTCTGCCACTGACTAAGGCTCTGAAGGACTTCAACCGTGCAAAGATCGAAGAAAGAGCTCAGGCTGAAAAGAGACAGGCTTCCTTCCAGATGGTAATCGACGACGTATACGCAATTTCTAAGGGCAGACTGGTTGGCCGTCCTTGGTAATAGCTGTACCGATGGCAGGACATCGTCGTTAGTCCTCGACGCCAAAGGCGTCTGCGGAAACACTCCTCCGTCCTCCATCAGAACAATATCAAAAACAACAAATATCTATAACTGATTAAAATTATCATATTATTTTCATGCAATGTAAAAGGCTGGTATGTGCTGTGTAAGTGATTCCGCAGACTCTCGTCGAGGACAAACGCACACAGCACCATACCAGGCTTGAATATAGGAGGAAAAAAGGAAATGAAAATTACAAAAGTAATCTGCTCCAAGGGCAGAACAGGCTTCTTCTTCGATGACCAGAGAGCAATCAAGGGCGGCGCTAAGGCAAACGGTTCCGCATACGTTGGCGAACCAGTAACTGCTGGTTTCACATCCGTACGTCAGGCTGGTGAAGCGATCTCCGTAATGCTGGTTCTGGAAGACGGTCAGGTTGCATACGGTGACTGCGCAGCTGTACAGTACTCCGGTGCAGGCGGCAGAGACCCTCTGTTCCTGGCTAAGGACTTCATTCCAGTAATCGAAGAACACGTAGCTCCAACTCTGGTTGGCAAGGACATCACTTCCTTCAGAGAAATGTGTGCTGCTATGGAAGCAATCGAAGTAGAAGGCAACAGACTGCACACTGCTATCCGTTACGGTGTTTCCCAGGCTATCCTGGACGCTGTAGCTAAGGCTAACCACAAGATGATGTGCGAAGTAATCGCTGACGAATACGGTCTGACTCCAGAATACAGAGAAATTCCTATCTTCACTCAGTCCGGTGACAGCAGATACGACAACGCTGACAAGATGATCATGAAGGCTGCAGACGTTCTGCCTCACGCTCTGATCAACAACGTAGAAACCAAGCTGGGTAAGGACTGTGAAATCCTGGTTGAATACATCAAGTGGCTGTCCGCAAGAATCCAGGAACTGGCTCCATCCGAAGATTACAAGCCAGTTCTGCACATCGACGTATACGGCACCATGGGTATGGCTTATGGCGTAAACAACTACGAAGCTATGGCTAACGCTCTGGAAAGAATGGTTGAAGCTGCTAAGCCTTACAAGCTGAGAATCGAAGGTCCTATGGACGCTGAAGAAAGAGAAGCTCAGATGCAGGCTCTGGCTGCACTGACTAAGCTGGTTGACGAAAGAGGCATCGACGTTGAGCTGGTAGCTGACGAATGGTGTAACACTCTGGAAGACATCAAGTACTTCGCAGACAACAAGGCTGGTCACATGGTACAGATCAAGACTCCTGACCTGGGCGGTATCAACAACACTGCTGAAGCAGTTATCTACTGTAAGGAAAAGGGTATCGGCGCTTACCAGGGCGGTACCTGCAACGAAACTGACCGTTCTGCACAGGTTTGCGTAAACGTAGCTATGGCTACTCAGCCTGTTCAGATTCTGGCTAAGCCAGGTATGGGCGTAGACGAAGGTATCATGATCGTTTACAACGAAATGCAGAGAATTCTGGCTTGCATGCAGGCTAAGTAATCTCACTGCATGAGTCAATTCACATTAAAAGATATGGCGCGGGGAGAGTTCATCTCTTCCGCGTCTTTCGCTTATTCTCCGGCTTCCGTGGCGGAAAAGGCGGTTTCCGCTCTGCTCATGGAAGTTCATGCAACACCGAAACCCGGGCTGGTGGACGAAGCCAATAACGGCTCTCACACCGATATGGACCTGGCCCTCTTCGAAAGAAGTGCCCACGCACTTCATGACAGTTTTCTGAAGTGTGCAGAGGCCGGTGCAGTTTCTCCGCAAAACATCCCTGCCCTGGCTTCTCAGCTCCGCCTGGCGGGACTGGAAGCAGAACGCAGAATGTACGAAGCCACAGAAGGCATCAACACCCATAAGGGCGCTGTTTTCAGCATCGGCATACTTTGCGGGGCGGCAGCCATGGGGTTTGGCAGTCTGGAAGAACTGCAGGAAAACTGCAGAAGAATCGCTTCCGCGCTGCTGGAAGAAGACACCGCATCGGGTACTCACGGCCTGAAAGCCCGGGAAACCTGCGGTACCGGCGGCATCCGAAAGGAAGCACTGAGCGGTTTTGATACGGCCTTTTCCATCGGCCTTGCGGCCCTGGAAGAAGCACTGGATGCAGGCCGCAGCGAAAAAACAGCCATGGTCTATGCCCTGCTTGCCATCATGGCATCCACAGAAGACAGCAACCTGGTACACCGGGGAGGCCCTGAAGGGATGGATTTTGCGCAGAAAGAAGCACGGCGGCTGACTGCAGCGGGTCCGCAAAACCTGGACCTGGATGAAGTCCGCAGACTGGACGGAGAATTTATAACCCGAAATTTAAGCCCGGGAGGCTCAGCAGACCTGCTGGCATTCTCGGCAATGCTTTATATGATAAAGAGAGGCAATCACAATGATTAAACAGAAAGCGCATGCTGGAACACTGGAATCCAGCGACATTTACGTTGAAATCGCACCAGCTGAAGCTGGCAGCGGCATCGCGCTGAATCTGACTTCTGTAGTAATGCAGCAGTTCGGCCCTGAAATCGAAGCGGTAATCCGTGAAACTCTGGCCGGCCTGGGCGTAGAAGACGCTGTACTGACTGTCAGCGACAGAGGCGCCGTAGACTGCACCATCAGATCCAGAGTGGAAACTGCTGTATGCCGCGGGAAAGGAGAAGCGTAGTCATGAGAAGAAGTATGCTGTTCTTACCGGGCAACAGCCCTAACATCCTGCTGAACGCTGATTTCCTGGGTTCCGATGCCATCATCCTGGACCTGGAAGACGCTGTAGCACCTACTGAAAAGGACTCTGCGAGAATCCTCGTAAGAAATGCCATCACATCCCTGGGTTACACCCGCGAAGTGATCGTTCGTATCAATCCGCTGGACAGCCCTTACTGGCAGAAGGACCTGGAAGAAATCATCAAGGTTAAGCCTGACATGATCATGCCTACCAAGGTTGACAGTGCTGACTACATCAAGACCGTTTCCGCTTACATCGGTCAGATGGAAGAAAAGTACGGTATCGAAGCAGGCAGCGTAAAGATGATTCCGCTGATCGAAACTGCACTGGGCGTGGAAAGAGCTTTTGAAATCGCTTCCGCAGACCCAAGAGTAGCTGCAATCTTCCTGGGCGGCGAAGACTTCACCGCTGACATGCGCTGCAAGCGTACCAAGGAAGGTACTGAAATCTTCTACGCACGTTCCAGAATGGTTCTGGCTGCAAGAGCTGCAGGCGTAGATGTTTACGACACACCATGGACTGACGTGGAAGACTATGAAGGTCTGATTGAAGATGCAAAATTTGCCAAGAGCCTGGGCTTTACCGGCAAATCCTCCATCTCCCCTCGTCACATTCCATTCATCAATGAAGTATTCAGCCCGACCGCAGCAGAAGTTCAGTACGCACTGGACGTATTCGACTGCATCGAAAAGGCAAAGGCCGAAGGCAAGGGCGTAGTTTCCCTGCGCGGCAAGATGATCGACGCACCGATCGTAGCCCGTGCACGTCAGGTGCTGGAAGCTGCAGAAGCAATCGGCATGTACCGCCCTGCGGACAGCCAGAAGGGAGAAAGATAGTATGAGCAAACTGGTTAAAAGCATTAAAGAAGCCATTCAGCTGGCCGGCCTGAAGGACGGTATGACTATCTCCTTCCACCACCACCTGCGTAACGGCGACATGGTTGCTGTTATGGTGCTGGATGCCATCTGCGAAATGGGTATCAAGGACCTGAACGTAAACATCAGCTCCGTATTCGACACCCACGCTCCATTCATTGAATACATCCGTGACGGCGTTGTAACCGGTATCGAAACCGACTACATGGGCGGCGTGGTTGGCCGCGCTGTATCCGAAGGTATCATGGACAAGCCTGTAACCTTCCGTACCCACGGCGGCCGTCCAAGCGACATCATCCGCGGTGCATCCCCTATCGATGTAGCTTTCATCGCTGCTCCGACTGCTGACTGCATGGGTAACTGTACCGGCAAAATCGGCAAGTCTGCATGCGGCTCCCTGGGCTATGCTTTTGCTGATGCAATGTACGCAACCAAGTCTGTAGTAATCACAGACAACCTGGTAGACTACCCTCTGGTAGACTACTCCATCGCAGAAAACTACATCGACTACGTTGTAGTTGTAGATAAGATTGGTGAACCTTCCGGTATCGTTTCCGGAACCACCAAGATTACCAAGGACCCTGTAGGTCTGGTTATCGCTGACTACGCAGCACGTGCTATCGAAGCATCCGGTCTGCTGAAAGACGGCTTCTCCTTCCAGACAGGTGCAGGCGGTGCATCCCTGGCAGCAGCCAAGTACCTGAAGGACATCATGATCCGTAAGGGTGTAAAGGGCAGCTACGGCCTGGGCGGCATCACTTCCTACATGGTAGACATGCTGCAGAGCGGCTGCTTCAAGGCTCTGTATGACGTACAGTGCTTCGACCTGGGTGCAGTAGAATCCATCCGTACCAATCCGTACCACATGGAAGTTACCGCAGCTCACTACGCAAGCCCAACTGCAAAGAGCAGTGCTGTAGACAGCCTGGACGTAGTAATCCTGGGTGCAACTGAAATCGACACCGATTTCAACGTAAACGTACACACTGACTCCAACGGTTACATCATGGGCGGTTCCGGCGGTCACTCCGACACAGCAGCCGGTGCTAACATGTCCATGATCGTAGCTCCTCTGTCCAGAGCGAGACTGCCAATCGTAGTGGATAAGGTATTATGCAAGTCCACTCCTGGCCATACTGTAGACGTACTGGTAACTCAGCGTGGTATCGCAGTTAACCCGCTCAGACCTGAACTGGCAGAACGTTTCAGAGACGCAAACCTGCCTGTATGGGACATCCACGAGCTGAAGGAAATGGCTGAAAAGCTCAACGGTACACCTCGCAAGCCTCATCACACCGATAAGGTAGTTGCAAACGTACTGTACCGCGACGCAACCCTGCTGGATCAGATCTACGCTGTAAAGTAGGTTTATAACTTTTAATTCATTTATAACTTTTAATTCAACAAAACCGGGGAGATTTTTCAATCTCCCCGAAATTGTATCTAAGACTGGAATTAGGCTTATGTATTACACAGAACAGACTGATATTTCGAAAGTTGAGCATCTGCTCCATAAATGCGGCCTGTCCATGCCAGCTGGCGTGGAGTATACCGCAGGAATCTATACAGACAATGGTGATCTTGCAGCCACCGGAAGCCTGAAGGGTGACATGATCCAGGCCGTTGCCGTGGATCCTGCTCACCAGGGAGAAGACCTGATGGGCAAGCTGCTGACCCACCTCATCGGTGTGGCCTCAGAAAGAGGGCTTTCCAGCCTTCATCTCTTCACCAAGCCGGACAAAGCAGTCCAGTTCCAGGGTCTGGGACTCCGCCTCGTGGCATCGGCCCGGCCTTATGCTGCCCTGCTGGAATGGGGTTCCCAGGGTATCGAACAGTACACGGATACCCTGCGTCACACCGCAAAACAGGTAGAATCGGCGTTTATGGCCTCTCACGGAGGCGTGGAACCTGCTGCGGTTTCTGCCCTGGTCATGAACTGCAATCCATTCACACTGGGCCACCGTTATCTGGTGGAGCAGGCATCTGCTGCCAGTGATATCGTCTATCTGCTGGTAGTGGAAGAAGAGAAGTCCCTGTTCTCCTTTAAGGACCGTTACGAAATGGTACGCCGCGGCGTGGCTGATTTAGAGAATGTGGTTGTGATTTCCGGAGGCCGTTATGCGGTGTCCTCCCTCACCTTCCCAAGCTATTTCACTAAGGAAGAAAACCTGGCTAAAGCACATACTGCCATCGATGCAGAGATTTTCTGCCGTCATATCGCACCGGCTCTTGGTGTAAAGCGCAGATTCCTGGGCACAGAACCGCTGTCTGCAGTAACTGCAGTTTACAACGGAACCCTGAAGGAACGCCTGCCAAGAGCCGGTATCGAAGTTACCGAACTTGACCGTCTGGAAAAGGACGGCGCACCGGTGAGTGCATCCCGCGTACGTGGTCTTTTAGGCGAAAGCCTGAAGCGTCCTGCTGCAGAAATGCAGGCAGAACTGGCGAAACTCCTTCCTGCAACCAGCCTGGAGTATATGATGGCGGAGGTCTTCCATGACTGATACGACCAGAGAACTGACACTCATGGACCTGCTGGACTCCCGTGAGAACCGGGTAAACCACCAGAAAGAACTTCTGGAACAGTTCTCCGGCAGCGTGCTGGTCTCCATGACCCTGAACATTCCAGGTCCTGTGAAAGACCGCCCGGAATACCGCAGAGCATTGGAAACAGGGCTTCATCGTCTAAAGGCGATGTTCGATTCCGAGGCAATTCTTCACGAAGAATTCCGACCGTTAATTACCGGACCGGAAGGATATATGATTGTGAGCGGCGACCCGCTGGCAATAAAAAAAGCGGCTGTTGCCGCAGAAGAAGCCGATTCCCTTGGCCGGCTCTTCGATATGGATGTATTGGTAATAGGCGATGATGCAAAGTCTGATGAAGACGGCCAGTTCAGCCTGACCGACATCCGGAGCATCAGCAGAAGCCAGCTTGGAGCTGAGCCGCGGAAGTGCCTGCTTTGCGGAGAAAACGCCAAAGCCTGTGCCCGCAGCCGTGCCCACAGCATGGACGGCTTACTGAACAAAATAAACGAAATCCTGTCAGATGCAGGGCTGTAAAGCCTGCAGTGACAGGATTTTTTCTTATGGTTGATAAATTGTCCGCAGTTCTTCCATCATGGCCTGCTGTACCTTTCGGTTCATGCGGTAAGGATGGTCCCTCAGCACGCCGCCCTCGCCGTCGAAGCTTAAACTGGTAATAAATCTGTCTTCATCATATACTGCAATTATAATATGGTATTCACTTTCACCACTGCCGCTAAAAGAGGAAATACCCATGAGTCCCCGGAGCGTTCTTCGGCAGGTGTTTTGCTGGAGAATGTCCAGAATCTGCCGAAACTCCTGATCCTCAGCTGAAAATGTATAAGTAAGCGGCTCTATATATGTTTCCACGGAATGATTCGCTGCCGGCTTCAGCCCCATCTCAATGTGGACAACCGACACTTTTTCAGCCGAGATGTCTTCTTGCACCAGCGGAATCCCAGGAACCAGCCACAGGCAGGCAGCCAGAATGATGACTGCGGCAGTGATATATTTTATGTTCATATTGTCCCCCCTATTTTACAATATCAATTCTGATTTTTCATCCCAAATCAGCGTTTTTGAAAATTTGGGATGGTCTATGTCACTCTCACGTTATCATATATGATAACATCCGTCAAATAGAAACTTCCATTTTACAAACGGCTCATTCTGTTGTATGCTATAGTGAGCAATATGAACTAATGATTGGAGAATCAATTTATGAAAAATGTTATGAAGAAAATTACATGCATGCTGCTGGTGCTGACCATGCTGGCAGGTCTTTCTGGCTGCGGCATAGTATATACCAGCGCATCCGCAAACAATTCCGGCGGATCTGGTGGCAGTGCATCCGGTACCTACACACCGCCTGCACTGGATGAAAGTCTGACATATTTTGCCGATATCGAGATTGAAGGATACGGCATGATTACCATTCAGCTGGACCAGGCGGCAGCACCGGTGACTTGCGCCAATTTTGTGGAGCTGGCCGAAGGCGGCTTCTATGACGGCCTGACGTTCCACCGCATCATCGCAGGGTTCATGATGCAGGGCGGCGATCCGAAGGGTAACGGTACCGGCGGTTCCGAAAACAAGATTGTGGGCGAATTCAAGTCCAACGGCATCGAAAACCCTCTGTCTCATACCAGAGGCGTCGTTTCCATGGCCCGTTCCAATGCAAAGGACAGCGCAAGCTCCCAGTTCTTCATCTGCCATGAAGACGCGCCGCACCTGGACGGCAAATATGCTGCTTTCGGTACTGTAACCGAGGGCATGGACGTGGTGGATGCAGTTTGTGCAGCTGCAAAACCAACGGATAACAACGGCAGCATCCCTAAAGATGCACAGCCGGTAATGACTTCCGTGACAATCAGAACGGAATAAACTTCATCGTATGAAAAAAGAGGCAGCCTCGTCTGAGGTTTGCCTCTTTCTTATTATCCTTCGTAAATTGTCCGCAGACCTTCCATCATCTCACGCTGATTGGCCTTGCCCATGCGGTGAACACGGTACTTCAGCAGTTTGCCGTTACCATTGCAGGACATGTAGGACAGCAGGCCGCCATTTTCATCGTAAAGAATAATCTGCTGAGAATATCCCAGTCCGCCCTTTCCGTCCAGTTTGTTTGCTCCAAAGAGTCCCTGGAAGGTACGGCGGCAGGAACGGTCTTTCAGAACATCCATAATCTGCGTGAATTCTGCATCATCCGCAGTATACTCATAAGCGTCGGATTTCTTCTCTGTCTGCGCAACGATACCGGAAGCTTCTCCGCCCATCTGCACATGATGGATTGCAATCTTTGCCACATCTGCATCAGCTGGAACCAGCGGCTGGGTCGGCACGAACCAGAAGCAGGCACCGACAAAAATGCAGGTTACCAGGTAGTATCTTAAAAAGTTGCTCCAGAAAGGATGCTTGGACGGCGGAACCGCCCCGGACTGTACTTTTTTCTGTGATTTCAGTTTCTTCGTCATTCTGCGTTCTCCATTAAATTGATTATTGTTTCCGGCACGGTAAACCGCATCTCTGATGCATCAGAGTTCATCAGGGTCACCACACCCAAACCGGTTTCCGGATCCACGAAGACCGATGTGTTATATGGATGATAATTGCCGGTGTGTCCGTAAAGGAACCGTTCTCCCATGGCGTGAATGTGAATTCCCAGGCCGTAATAGTCACCTGGATTAATGTCCTTCACCGTATGTTTCGTAAACATATTATCGATGGTTTCTTCCTTCAGCAGCCGCTCTCCTGCATCACTGACACCACGGTTCAGCAGGAACCGGGCCAGCTTACAGATATCGGGTGCATTGGAATAGAGTCCGCCGCCTGCATGGAAGTAGGTGTTGATTCTCTGATAGTGAATCACTTCGAATCCGCCCTCCGGAAGCTGCTCGTGCGGCTGGCTGAAAGGCCAGGTGGCTGCTTTATAGAAGTCCAGAGTAGTCTGATTCATTCCCAGAGGCTTGAGCACATATTCATCCAGCAGCTGAGACAGAGGCTTTCCGGTCACCTGCGACGCCATATAGCCTGCGATGACAAAGCCCACGTTGGCGTATTTTGCCGCGCCCTCCTCCGGAAGATTTGCAATGGGCAGGGTCGGTACGATCCGCAGTACGTTCTCTGCAATCGTCTCTTCATCCCGGGAGCCTTCCGGAATTACGCCATCGGTCGGTAAGCCGCCGGTATGAGTCAAAAGGTGCTTCAGGGTCAGCTGCTCCAGCGCCTCCGGCCGGCTCAGCTTCAGTTCCGGTACATAGTCCTTCACCAGACCGTCCAGACTGAGAATTCCTTCCTCCACCAGCCGCATGAGCATGATGCTGGTTACAATTTTCGTCATGGAGGCAATGCGGAACATGGTATCAGCCCCGTGGCCACTACCCGGCCGCTCCACAGTTTCCACCCCAAAACCCTCGTTATATATCGTCTTTTCACGATCTGTCACGGCCACTGCCATTCCGGCAACCCGGCCCGAAAGTCTCATCGCTTCAATTTTTTCCGTCAAAATCTCTGCATTAAGCATTTCTCTACCTCCTGCTGCAGTCGTTCTGCATGACCATTATACCACATTTCGGCATTCCCCGGTATATATAAATCTCACTTGACACGCTCAGAAAAAAGTAGTATGATTACTTTCCTTCGCCTTTTTTCAAGGTTAAAGTTAAATTATTTTTATTGTTAAAGGAGGATCAAATTATGGCTGAAAGACCTGTTTACGTTACAACCGAAAAAGCACCTTACGTGACCGTTTACAAACCGCAGTTTACCTGGAATGCCGGGCTCAACGCAGTGCAGAAGCAGAAAAACATCGCTGCCCTGCATGATGCGTTCCGGCGCATCCAACCGGACCTGAATATGCTTGAGATTTCTTCAAAATCCCTGCAGCCTCTGGGCATCAAACTGAGCGCGTTCAATCTGACCAAGCAAGTACCGTCTCTGAACAAAAGCGTTCCTGTGGAATGTGTATTCCAGGGCGGCAAAATCTTTGCAGCGGGCGGTCCTTACACGGATCTTTACACTGCCACTGCCCGGGCAGCGAAAAAGGACGAGCGTCTGAAGTCCAGCGGAATGCTCCGCGGATTCTTCTTTGAGGGGGAAGAAATGCCGCTGATTCCAGCAACAGCCTTTTATGACTGGCTCTATGTGAATGCTTTGATGGAAAATCCGGAACTGACCGAAGAACTTCTCCAGTTCGATGCATTTACAGATATTGAGTTCAATCCGGATAAGAGCAGAAACTGCCAGGCCCGTGCCGCTGCCCTCTTTGTGGCGATGCATCGTCTGGGTCGCCTGGAGCAGTGCCGCTCCTTTGAAGGTTTCCTGACGGCAATCCGTTAAAATCTGCCCTTTCGTGGTATAATATAAATATAGCTATTACGCGAAAGGAGACAGAATCATGTCAGTATTGAGTTTAGATAGAAAACAGTTTGAAAAATTAGTAAACGAAGAAAAGCGCACCGTCCTTCTGGACTTCTGGGCACCGTGGTGCACCTACTGCCGCCGCCTGGAACCGGCCTATGAGGCCGCTGCTGCAGAAGCAGCTGCGTCCGGAAGCGAGATTGTTTTCGCCAAGGTAAATATCGACGATGAGCCGGAGCTGGCAGACCAGTTCGGCATCGAAATCATTCCGACTCTGGTACTCTTCCAGGATGGACAGGCTGCAGCCGGTGTGGTGAATCCGCCATCCAAGGCAGCCATCGAGGCGTTCCTGGCAGATAACGTAAAGGCAGAAAGCCGCAATCCCAGGCTGAATAAAATCTACGACACCGTCGTAATCGGCGGCGGTCCGGCAGGCTATTCTGCCGCACTGTACACTTCCCGTGCAGGGCTGTCCACTCTGGTACTGGAACAGGTTTCCGCAGGCGGCCAGATGGCACTGACTTCCCAGATTGACAACTATCCGGGATTCGAGGACGGCATCGATGGCTTCACACTGGGACAGAAAATGCAGGCTGGTGCAGAGCGCTTCGGTACAGAGACTTTGCTGGCTGAAGTCCGCAGCGTGCAGCTGGCTGACACCCAGGTGGAAGGCCTGGACGAGCCTGTGAAGGTCATCGAAACCAGCGGCGGCACCATCTACGGCCGCACCGTAATCCTGGCAACCGGTGCCAAGGCACGGAAGCTGGGCATCGAAGGAGAAGATGAGCTGGTTGGCAAGGGTATCAACTACTGTGCAGCCTGTGACGGCAACGCATACCGCGGAAAAACCGTCATCGTCGTAGGCGGCGGAAACAGCGCGGCTGCTGATGCTTTAACCCTGAGCAGACTGGCAGAGAAAGTATATATCGTACACCGCAGAGACACCCTGCGCGCTACGAAGATTTATCATAAGCCGCTGATGGATGCAGAGAACGTGGAATTCATCTGGGACAGTGCCGTTGAAGAGCTGAAGACCGGTGATGTTCCCGCAGACGGCGGACTCCACAGCACCCGTTTAACAGGAGCTGCAGTGCGGAATCTGAAAACCGGTGAAGTCCGTGATGTGGCCTGCGACGGTATTTTCGTCAGCGTAGGCCGTCAGCCTTCCAGCGCAATGTTCGCAGGACAGGTGGAACTGGACGCAGCTGGTTATGTAGTGGCCGATGAATCCACTAAGACCAGTATTCCTGGTGTCTTCGCTGTAGGTGACGTACGCACCAAGGTTCTCCGTCAGGTAATTACCGCTGCAGCAGATGGCGCAGTTGCATCCCACTACGTGGAAGAGTATCTGGCTTCCAGACAGTAACATTTCTCATGAATATAAAAGAAGAGGCTTCGCAGGAAGCCTCTTTTCTATTTCATCGATTGTTTCCAGAGCCAGATTGCGGCTGCCAGACCTGCCAGCAGGATACCACCGTAGAGATCCGGATTCGGAGGATCTTCTCCGCTCCTGCCCTCGCCATCTCCATTGATCTGACCCTGGGCTTTCCGGAATTCATACAGGTCGATTTCATTCCCCTCTTCATCGTAAGCAAAGAAATCACGGTCGTAATAGTTAAACGGAATGTTTACACAAAGCATGTGGAGCTTACTTCCCGGTTCCACCGGTACATCCAGCGTATGTGGGATGATGGATCCGTCAGCCAGGTAACTTTCCACATCGTAATAGGTCACCTTGTAACCAGCCATTTCTTCCGGGTAAATATCTGACCAGAGCACCAGAACTGCCCTGACCCCATCATCTCCACCACCGAACATACCGAAGGAAGAATCATTCATGGAGGTTTCCTCAACAGGCCATGGAAGATTGGTCAGGTCGCTTTCCACCACACGGTATTTTCCATTCAGCCCCTCTTCGAAGAGAACCGGTCCCGTCCACTGATCCTCCCCTTCCACTTCACTTTCACAAAGTGCCACCAGGAAACCACCTGCCAGCGGGCTGTCTGCCACACCGTGAATGCCATGATCCTCTTTCTGCGTATTTTCAGGAAGTTCCATGGTTTTCAGGATGGTCAGGTTCTTCTCTGTGTATTGGCAGGCTGCCGCTTCAAGCTCCGCCATATTTCCCTCAACAGGATATTTCATCATATACATGCCGCACACCATGCAGACCGGCAGAACCAGCGACAGTACGGCTGCCAGCCGGTATAAATTCTTTGGAATTTTCATGTTTCTCATAAAATCCACCCCTTATCACTGAAACTGGGCCGTTGCATAAATCTGGAATTTATCCTGTCCCCAGCTGCTGCCGAAACCGCCGAAGAGCACGATTCCATCTGCATTCTCCGGAAGTTCCACGTATGGCAGCACCAAAGGTGTCCGCAGGCAGTTGAATACGGAATTGTTAAAACTCCAGTATGCTGGAGTACCATCTTTTTCCTCTGTCCACCATGTGAAATAACCACGGGGACTGTCCGCCATAAACGGGAAGGAATATTTTGATATGCTCCATACATCTTCAGTAATTTCACCAAACCAGAGAAAAGTACTGCCTAATTCTTCAAACCCCACATCTGCGCTCCAGGTTTCTCCCTTCTTTTCATAGAGGAGACGTCCCTTTATATCAGTAGTGATTTGGTTGTCATCGTACTGGATTTTCACGCTGTCCACCAGGCCGGCATGTTTACCGTCCACATACTCAAACCATACAAAGGTCTTGACTCTGCCATCCTCCGTCAGCACGCTGACAGAGTACCCTTCCATTCGTTCTGTATTGCTGGTGTTATCCCCGCTCTTAATGGCATCCACATCAGCCACACTTCCAAGGTCCGCCAGATCCTCATCCAGAATCCGGTCAAGAACACTCTCAGGGAATCCCTTGGATACCAGCTGGCTGCGGATTTCTGTCGTTTCTTCGTTCACACCGATTGCTTCCGCCAGTACCACCCTTTCTCCATCCAGCGGTGTATAGTGAACCAGAAGGCTTGCACCCACCATGACACTCAGGAGAATTGCCAGATACGCCAGGAGGAGAGGTTTTGCAGAGAACCAGACGGTCGAAACCGGAACCATATAGCCCGCCTGCTTCAGATCGTCAGCGCAATGATAAATATACTTCACCATCCGCACCCACGCATAGATCATAAAGATCAGAACCACCCAGCTGTTAATCCCAATCAGCGCCAGCACAATCAGCACTGCCTGCCAGAGGATAACCGGCCAGGTCGGCATCTTTGGATTTGCCATATCTGCATCGCGCCCAGCCTTTTGGATACCCAGGCCGAGGAAGAGCAGGAAGAGAATGTGCACACCCTGGCTTACCCACAGGCCCCATCCGTCCATCAGACTGATATATGGTGTTACCTGAAGAATCAGGTTCAGAGTGGAAATTCCCAGCTTGCCCAGTGCAGCCAGCCAGCCCAGACAGAAGTAAAGATTTCCGCTGCGCAGGGTCCGCATGCCCAGGTAAATCAGCATCACGCCGATGGTCGGCAGAATATAATTCAGGCACAGGAAATTCAGTGTAATTGTGGTCATCACCATGCCGGCAATAATTTTGTCCACAGCAGCGCCAAGAGGATTTATTACCCCCAGATTTTCTACAAGGGAAGTTTCGGGGAGCTGTTCCTTCAGCAGTTCTTCCAGCTTAATTTCATTGAAATCAGTCATGGTCATGCCCTCCCATCTTCTTCATCATTTTCTTTTTTATGCGGTACAGGCGGCCCTCCACCGCTCTTTCAGAAAGCCCCAGCTCGGCGCCAATCTGCCGGGTTTCCTGCATGTAGTAATACTTTCTCAGCAAAATCTCTGCTTCCAGCTTATCCAGACTCTTCAGGGCTTCTTTCAGTTCCGCCAGGTTCTCCTTCTGTATCAGATGGTCCTCCGGGGTCTTCCCGTCAGCCACTTCTTCCATCCGGGCTGCATCCTGCGTATCCCCTGCTGTCATGGCGTATTTTTTATTCTGAACGAAGCTGAGGGCTCCGTTTCTCGCCACTTTTGTCAGCCAGGAAGTCAGTGTACCTCTGCTGCTGTCATACTTGTCATAATTCTTAACGATAATCTCTGTCACCGCACTGAAACAGTCATCCACCAGATTTTCGTCCCCAACGATTGGCCGGATGATATAGTACAGAAGGCCTCTGTGCTGACGGATAATCGCTTCTACTGATAAATCTTCGGTTTTCTGTTTATCCATTTTCATCCCAGGACCTCCTTTCTCCCCTTTGTACTATTATACAGGATATTCTTCCGAAACCCACGGATTTTTTCCACGAAATACAAAAGGCGGAACCACAGGTTCCGCCTCGCTTGTTTTCACTTATTCGTTTTACGCTTCTGCGCCTTCGCAGGTTTTCATTGCTTCCAGTGTGTCATTCAGAAGCTGATCCAGCTCCCAGCCCAGCATTTCTGCACCCTGCAGAATAACGTCACGGTCACAGCCTGCTGCGAATCTCTTATCCTTGAACTTCTTTTTCAGAGACTTCAGTTCCATGTCCTGGCAGCTCTTGGATGGTCTCATCAGTGCTGCTGCACCAATCAGGCCTGTCAGTTCGTCACAGGCGAAGAGTACCTTTTCCATTTCCAGTTCCGGCTTCACGTCGGAGCACAGACCGTAGCCGTGGGAAACGATGGCACGGATCATATCCTCTTCAATACCGGCTTCTCTCAGCAGTTCCGGAGCCTTCTTGCAGTGTTCTTCCGGCCACATTTCGAAGTCGATATCGTGGAGCAGACCAACCATAGCCCAGTAGTCTGCTTCTGCACCGTAACCCAGCTTTTCAGCAAAGTAACGCATGGTGCCTTCCACCATCAGACCATGATGGATATGGAATTCGTCTTTGTTGTATTTTTTCAGCAGTTCTAATGCTTCTTCTCTTGTAATCATTGTCGTTATCCCCTTATATGGTTATTCTTACTGTTTCGCTGCTTCACGTTCTGCCTTGGATGGAAGCTGTGCGATAATGATTGCTGCAAAGATAATTACGCAGCCCAGCAGTTCCTTTACAGTCAGGCTTTCACCCAGCAGAACGATACCGGACAGTGCTGCAAATACAGATTCCAGAGACAGAATCAGGGATGCTGCAGTAGGGTCTGCGTCAGCCTGCGCTACAACCTGCAGGGTATAAGCTACGCCGCTGGACAGTACGCCTGCATACAGGATTGGGAACCAGCATGCCAGGATGTTTGCAATCACAGGGGTTTCGAAGATGAACATGCAGATGATGCCCAGAGAACCTGCTACCAGGAACTGGATACAGGACAGGCGCACGCTGTCAACCTTCGGTGAGAAGTAGTCGATAACCAGAATATGTACTGCAAAAGCACCTGCACAGAGCAGAACCAGGAAGTCGCCGTACTGCAGGGAGAAAGTCGCTTCCTTCATGCAAAGCATATACATACCCAGAGCACCCAGCATTACGCAGAACCACATTTTCGGCTGTACTTTCTTTCTCAGGAAAATACTGAAAATCGGAACGATTACTACGTACAGGGTTGTGATAAATCCAGCTTTGCCGGCTGTAGTATAAGATACGCCGAACTGCTGCAGAGTAGATGCAACAAACAGAGCCAGACCGCAGCAGATACCGCCGATCAGCAGCAGCTTGTTTTCGGCAGCTTTCTGTTCGTCAGTTCTTTTCGCCAGTCTCTTCTTTTCTTCTGCAGGCTTTCTTCCATCCAGGAACTTAATAACCGGAATCAGGAAGATACCGCCAATCAGGGTACGGATACCGCCATAGGTGAACGGTTCGATGTAGTCCATGCCGCTCTTCTGGGCTACAAAGGCAGTCCCCCAGATAAAGGCTGTCAGCAGGAGCAGCAGGTTACTTTTCATTTTCTTACTCATAACACTCTTTCCTTTTCTTAAATAGATTAAGCCACGATATCATCATATCAAAATTTTTCCGCCTTTGCAATGAATAGTGCCCCCTTGCGGGGGTTTTTTTTTCCGACCTGCTGTGGTAAAATATAATTTATGAGAAAGAATATATTTATCGCCACCTTCTCCTACGGAGCGGTGGACGTGATCAAAGAAAACCAACTGAATATTGAGATCAACCACACCTGTATTTCCGAGGAACTGAATCCGGAAAACCGTGAAAAACTGCTGGCTGCCATCCGCCGCGATATCGCAGACTCCGGGGCGGAGCGTGTGATTCTGCACGGCCCGTTTACCGAAATCATTCCGGCTGCCATTGACGGCAGAGCCAGAGATTTTGCAAAGCAGCGGCTGGAGGAGGCCTACGAAGTCTGCCGTGAAATCGGCGCCGAAGGCATGGTTGTCCACACGGGCTGGATTCCATTCATGTACTTCAAGGAATGGCAGGCAGAAAAAGGAGCCATCTTCTGGCAGGATTTCATGAAGGACAAGCCGGAAACCTTCCGCATCTTCGTGGAAAATGTGCTGGACGACGAGCCTTATATGCTGGCAAACATGATGAAGCAGATCGACGACCCGCGGATTGGACTTTGCCTGGATGTGGGCCATGCACTGGCTGCCGGTCACAATGCCATCGGTATGGAGGAGTGGATTCGCGTGCTGGGACCGTACCTGATGCACTTCCACATTCACAACAACCACGGAGACCGGGATGCCCACGGGGCACTGAGCCGGGAAGACGGCGTGCTGGACTTCAATGAGGTCTTTGGCTGGATTCGGCAGTACTGCCGTCCGGATGTGACCTTCACCATTGAGTCCCGCGACTGCACATCGGCCGTCCGCTGGCTTACCGAAAACGATTATCTGAAAAAGTGTATATAAAAAGAAAGGAAAGCTGCTATGGAAAAACGTTTACATGAAATTTTGAACCGAATCGAAGGACTTGGACACCTGGACGCCAAAGCCATGGAAGAAGCCCGTGCGCGCCAGGAAATCCTGGCAAAACCTACCGGTGCTCTGGGGGAACTGGAGGACATCACCATCCGCCTTGCCGGCATCACCGGTCAGGTAAAGAATGACGTGACCAAACAGGCTATTGTTATTTTCTCCGCCGACAACGGCGTGGTGGACGAAGGCGTGGCATCTGCCCCTCAGTCCGTAACTCTGTCCCAGACCATTAACTTTACACGCCGTCTCACCGGTGTGGGTTCCATGGCAAAATATTTCGGCATCGATCTTCTCGTAGTCGATATGGGTGTGAAGATGGATATTCCGCAGGAGCTTTACTGTGAAGCCATGACGGAATGCCGATGCGGAGGAGATACTTCCCGCTGCATTCAGGGTCTGCCTGGCGGCATCGTAAACCGCAGCCTGGGCTGCGGTACGAAAAACCTGGCACAAGGTCCTGCCATGACAAGAGAAGAAGCCCTGCAGGCCATTTACACCGGTCTGGAAGCGGCGGAAGCCATCAAACGCTGCGGTTACGGCGTCTTCGGCATCGGCGAAATGGGTATCGGCAACACTACCACCAGTGCCTGTGTTCTGGCTGCTCTGCTGGGACTGGACGGTGAAGACGTGGTTGGCCGCGGCGGCGGACTTAACGACGATGGTATGGCCAAGAAAATCCGCATTGTAGACGAAGCCGTAGCACGCTGTGAACAGTACGGCGGCGGAAGTGTTGTGGATGAAGCAGACACTGAATTTATCCGCACCCGCATCAGCAAAGAAATGGACGTAGTCGGCATTCTGGCTGAAGTGGGCGGTTTCGATATCTGTGCCATGGTAGGTGCATTCCTGGGTGCTGCATATTACAGGCTGCCGGTTGTCATCGACGGTTATATTTCCGCAGTAGCAGCTCTGGCTGCATACTGGCTGGCTCCGCAGGTAACCGACTTCATGTTCGGGTCCCACGTTTCCAAGGAAAAGGGTTACATGGTAGCCATGGATGCGCTGGATGTGAAGCCTTACTTCAATCTGGGTATGCGTCTGGGTGAAGGCAGCGGCTGCCCGATCAGCTTTAAGATTATGGAAACAGCCTGCGCTACCATGAACGGCATGGCTACGTTTGCAGAAGGTGCCATTGATGCAGACTACCTGCAGGAAGCTAAGAAAGGAAACTTCTTCTAATGAATATCTTCATCAGCGGCGGCTGTAAAAACGGCAAGTCCTACCATGCCCAGGAACTGGCCCGGGACATGGCGAAGGAACTTGGCGTGCCGCTCTATTACCTGGCTACCATGATTCCCGTGGATGATGAGGACCGTGCCCGCATTCACCGCCACCTGCGCGAACGGGAAGGCTGGGGCTTCGAAACCATCGAGCAGGGCCGCAGCATTTTAGACTGCCTGAAGCCCGGTGCCCTCACCTACGAAGGAAACCCGGTGGATCCAAAGGGGGTCTTCCTCTTTGACAGCGTAACTGCCCTTCTGTCTAACGAAATGTTCCCATACGGCGAAGATATGGACCTGGAATGTGGCCAGAGGCTGGCAGAAGACCTGCTGGAATTCGCAAAGATCACAGGAAACACGGTCTTCGTATCCGACTATATTTATTCTGAAGCACGGACATTCGATGAAACCACCGAATGTTACCGCAAGACCCTGGCCTTCCTGGACCGGACCCTTGCCAGAGAGTGCGATCAGGTCATCGAAGTGACCTTCGGCATGAAATACTTATATAAATAAAAAACGCGGCGGCCATTGCCGCCGCAGGAGATATACAATGAAACTGATTACCGGATTTTTTATGGCGTGGGGGAACTTCCTCACCCTGCCCTGTCCGCTGAAACTGTGGGACAGCAATCTGAAAAACTATATGCTGGGCTTCCTGCCGTCGGTAGGCCTGATTGTAGGCCTGATCTGGGGTGCCCTCTGCATTCTGATGATGACACTGAACATCCCGTTCCTGGTCATGGCCTTTCTCATGACTCTGGTACCTTTCACCGTGTGCGGATTTCTCCACCTGGATGGGTTCATGGACTGCAGTGACGCGATTCTGAGCCGCCGTCCACTGGAGGACCGTCAGCGCATCCTCAAAGACTCCCACACCGGCGCATTCTCCGTCATCAGCGTGGCCTTCCTGCTGCTTGGCTATTACGCCTTCATGTCACAGGCTCTGTCCATGGGTGTAGACTTCTTCAGCCTCTGCCTTATTCCTGTGGTGAGCCGCGGAATGTCCGGCATGAATGTTTTGCTGAGAAAACCAATGGGAACCAGCCAGTATGCGCAGGGGGACGGTGCAGGTGCTGATAGCCAGAAGAAGAAAGCAGTGATGATTATCCTGGTTCAGCTGATTATTTACTGTACAGCCGGTCTTCTGCTGAGCGCAGACCCGATTCCGGTTGCTGCCACTGTCGGTGTGACTGCACTGGCATCTCTCATTGCCATCATCTACGGCAAACGCCAGCTGGGCGGCATGAACGGCGACATCGCCGGCTACGGCATCGTCTGGAGCGAGCTGATTGGCGTGCTGGCCATGGCACTTGTGTAAGGAGGGTTCAATATGATTTTGGTATTTGGAGGCGCATATCAGGGGAAACTGGAATATGCGCTGGATAAATTCGATATGACTGCGGAGGATGTGTACCGCTGCTGCCGCGACGGCGAGCTGGATCTTTCCAAAACCGTCATTTACGGACTGGAGGAGTTCGTGTACTGGTGTACCGAAAACGGTGTGGAAGCGAAAGAAGTGCTGGCAGGCCGTTTTGATCCGGAAGCGGATGACCCATACCTGGGCAAAATCTTTATCGCCTGCGACGTGTCTCAGGGCCTGGTGCCGATGGATGCCACCGACCGTGCCTTCAGAGAAATGATGGGCCGCACCCTGCTCCACCTGTCTAAGGAAGCGGATCAGGTGCACCGGGTATTTTGCGGAATCGGACAGAGACTGAAATAAGAAAGTCGGCTCCGCCGAATAAATTTTCAGCGGTAGACTTTCTTGATATTCCGGAAATATCGCAAACGATATTTCCTCCATATTAGGAGAAAATTATGAGATCGTACATTCACTTTATACGTCACGGGGTGACTGAAGGCAATGCCAACCGCTGGTTCTACGGCTGGGCAGATGTGAATCTGCTGCCGGAAGGCGTGGAAGAACTGAAGAGACTTCGGGATGCGGGAACCTATCCGCCGCTGTTGGATGCAGACTGCTACACCTCCGGAATGCGCCGGACGGAGCAGACCTTTGAAATCATCTACGGCGATGTTCCTCACCGGCAGATTTCTGCAATGAAGGAACTGAACTTCGGGCAGTGGGAATGCAAAACCTGGGAAGAACTGAAAGATATTCCCGGCATCATCAATCTGCTGGGCGATATGAACGGCACCACAGAATATCCGGACGGTGAATCTCCTTATGGTTTCCGTCAGCGTGTTCTGGGCGGACTGGAAGAACTCCGGGGCTATCACCGTCTAAAGGAACTGTCTCACCGTCACAGCGGTCAGGACGCAGTGTCCATCATGGTCTGCCACGGCGGCGTGATTTCAGGCTGCATGCAGCACCTGTTCCCGGAAGGTAAGGAAACCTACTGGAACTGGCTGCCACAGCCGGGCCACGGATATACCGTGTATTTCGAAGAGGGGGAACCTGTAAGTTATGAAGAATTTTGATTTTCCACTGGATCGGTTCCTTTCGGAACTGGAAACTGTAATTAATATGGACAGCGGAACATCGGATCTGGAAGGCTGCCGGAAGGTGGCCTCTTTTTATAAGCGGCGTATGGAGGAGGCCGGCCTGCTGACCCAATATCTTTACCTTGATGACGAGGAGGCCAACCCTGTCATTGGAGCCATTACGCCAGTCTGCGCACGTCCCCGTATGAACGGCAAACCTTATGACTTTCTGCTGGTGGGGCACATGGATACGGTCTTTCCTGCCGGCACTGCTGCAGCCCGTCCATTCCGCCTGGAGTACGAAGACGACCGTCCTGTACGCGCTTATGGCCCGGGAACGGTGGACATGAAGGCCGGTGCCCTTCTCATGATTTATATCGCTGAGTATCTGGCCGCGCATCATCCGGAGCTGCGTATCGCCCTGCTGCTGAACAGCGACGAAGAAACCGGTTCCGCCGGTTCTCTCGAGAAGCTGCTCTTCTGGGGCGGTCAGGCTGAATACACCTTTATCTTTGAGGGAGGACGGAAACAGGACCAGTTCGTTTCTCAGCGCAAAGGATGCAACAAATACGAAATCCGCGTGTCCGGCATTTCTGCCCATGCAGGCACTGCTCCGTGGAACGGTGCCAACGCCATCGTTCAGATGGGCCATCTGGTAACTGCGCTGGATGCTTTGAAAAACTATGACCGGGGAACTTCCGTAAATGTGGGGATAATCAGCGGCGGCACTGCCCTCAATGTGGTGCCCGACAGCTGCGCGGCCCAGATGGAAGTCCGCTACAATGACCCAAAAGAAATGACACGGGTAAAGCGTGCCATCGACAAGCTGGCTAAGCGCACCCCTGCCGTAAAAGGGACGAAAGTGGAATTTGAGCTTCTGAAAGCCACACCGCCCCTCTGCGAATTTGCCTACACCCGGAAGCTGATGGATAAGATGCGAGCCTACGGCCCGCAGTATCAGGCAGACCTGCAGGAGCTTGTGGATAGCGGCGCTCTGCCTGCTGACTGTCCGGTATACCCGGTGAACTTTGTAGCGGCGGGCGGACTCTCCGATGCAAACCGTCTGGCAGCCTGTCACATTCCAATTATCGACGGATGCGGCCCGGGCGGCGGCAACCCTCACAGCCAGGATGAATACCTGACCATCGACACAGTGGTGAAGCGCTTCGTATACTTCACCGGCCTGCTGCCGTGGATGAAACAATAAAAGAAAGGACTGAACCCTGTTTCACGCAGGATTCAGTCCTTTTTAATCTTTTTTATTCTGTTATGATTTCAATCTGGACCATCTTCATGGCCTCCAGAGCTGTATTATGGCTCTCCTCTGTTACCCCTGCACAGCAGGAGCCATCCACTGTAATCTTAACTTCAGGAAACGCAGCTTTTAAAATCATCGCATTGGAAATTACGCATATATCCGTGCAGAGTCCGCAAAGCTCGATTTCCTCTACGTCATCCCCGTAGGCTTTTATCATTTCCGGCAGATCCACACTTCCGAAAGTCACCTTGTCCACCACAGTTTCTACATAAGGCAAGAGTTCATCGCAAATCTGCCATCCGGCAGTGTCTTTCACGCAGTGTATCACCGGCAGGTTTTTCCCTTCCTGTGTAGACATATAATCATCAAAATGTGTGTCTCTGGTAAAGATGACCCTGCCATCAAAGTTTTTCACTTTCTCTGCCACCCCAGGTACGATGGCTTCTGCCATATCGCTTCCCAGGCTTCCGGTGATAAAATCTACCTGCATATCCACTACGATTAAATACTTCATAGAATCCTCCTCGCTCCCAATTGGACAGACCAGTCAATTTCGTAATTTATTTCTTGTCTCTTCCAAAAATCAATTTTTTGAAAAAGTCGGGCACACTCTTAAAAGAGTTATCCCGTCTGGCAAGGTTTCCGGTATTGGCGCCTGCCGCTTCATTGATTTCAGGGATTTCATAAAGGCCCTTTTCTCTTCGTTCCTTGTTCACATCGCGCAGCATGTCCTTCGTGGTGATTGCCACCTTTCCGGAATCATCCTGCTCCTCATCCCCCTTGGGCCGTTTGATAATCAGATATAACAGCACAAGAACGAGGAATGCTGCAAACCAGGTCATCGGACTGTAAAAGTAGAATAAAATACCATTCATATCATAACCCCTCCTTTTCTTAAAATTACCACATATTTTTATCATTGTAAATCCCTGAATCCACCCGCCGCAAAAAAAGAAGGGCCTCGGGCAGTTTTCAATAAGACAAACATTGAAAATAAGAGTTTTAGGTTGAATATACAATAATTATGCACGATATATTGATGTTCGCAATCAATTATGTTATATTGAACAAAACAAGAATCTTCAGAAAATTAAAAAATAGGAGTGTGGTTTTTATGACTCTGACCCTGGACCTTTACCAAACCGCTGCAGTCGCCGTTTTTGTTTACGCTCTGGGAAGCTTTGCAAAGAAAAAGATTGACTTTTTCAACAAGTACTGCATTCCCGCCTCGGTCATTGGAGGTATTCTCTTCGCATGTCTGACCCTTGGGTTGAACCTGACCGGTACCCTGACTGTGGTGACCGATACGACCCTGCAGAATATTTTCATGACCCTGTTCTTCACCAGTGTTGGCTACACCGCCAGCTTTAAACTGCTGAAAAAGGGTGGGATTCAGGTGCTGGTGTTCCTGCTGGTGTCTACGCTGCTGATTCTCCTCCAGAATCTGACAGGTGTAACCCTGGCCAGTCTTCTTGGCATGGATCCTCTGATGGGTCTGTGTGTCGGCTCCATCCCTCTGGTTGGCGGACACGGTACTTCCGGTGCCTTCGGGCCCATGCTGGAGCAGGAGTTCGGCGTAGCCGGCGCTGCTACCGTCTCCATTGCAGTGGCAACCTTCGGCCTGATTCTCGGCGGTATCGTTGGCGGTCCCGTAGCAAAGCGCCGGATCCGCAAGGACAAACTGAATCCGGAAAACGCCGAACATCTTACGGAAGTCTATGGTGAAAGAGGCGAAAATCCTCATACTCCGGATGAGTTCATGCGGGCCTTCTTCACCCTGTTCGTGGCAGCCGGTATCGGCAGCGTAATCTCCGGTTTGATTCAGAAAACCGGCATTACCTTCCCGTCCTATATTGGTGCCATGCTGGCAGCTGCTCTGCTGCGCAACCTGTCTGATACCACCGGCAAGCTGACCGTGGTAGAGGATATTGTCAGCCTGCTGGGTAATGCCTGCCTGACCCTGTATCTGGCCATGGCCCTGATGAGCCTGCGTCTGTGGGAGCTGGCAAACCTGGCTCTGCCAATGCTGGTCATCCTGGCTGCCCAGACCGCTCTGATCGCCCTGTTTGCCTACTTCCTGGTGTTCCATGTCATGGGCAGAAACTACGAGGCCGCGGTCATGTCTTCGGCAACCTGCGGTTTCGGCATGGGTGCCACCCCTAATGCCATCGCAAACATGCAGGCCATTACCGACGTGTACGGACCTGCTCCCCGGGCATTCTTCGTGGTGCCCCTGGTCGGCAGTTTGTTCATCGACTTTGTGAACAGTGCAATTTTGACCCTGTTCATTAACTTCTTCTCCTGAACATAGAAGAGACCATTTATAAACCTGAAGCATTCGGGAAGGGGCATGATTAAATCATGCCCCTTCCCGAAAACACTATTATACTGTTTTATTGGACCGCTCCCTCCGCCCTTCCTTTTCTGCTGCCTTATTTTTTCTTCGATAACTGCTGCCTGAAATAGTCGAACGTACTGTTGAAAGACTTATCCAGATGTGCACAGCTGTTGGCAGCTGACCGTACGTTGCCTGCCGGAATTTCATGAAGTCCCAGCTTCCGCCGTTCTTCATTAATGTCCCCCCTCAGATCATCGGATGTGATGATATATCTCTCTTTCATCTCAATCCCCCCTTGTCTTCCCTATGTTATAACATCGCAGCCCCCTTGTAAATTACGTATTCCGTTCAGATAAAAAAAGAGCGGTATCTTGGCAGATACCACTCTTTCAGGTCCCTTACTGGATTGCGGTTACTTCGTAGCCAGCGTCTGCGATGGCTGCCTTCAGCATTTCATCGGTTACGCCTTCTTCCACTTCGCAGTATGCGGATGCTGCTTCCAGATCAACGGTAGCAGTTACACCTTCCATTGCGTTCAGAGCCTTCTCTGCGTGAGCCTGGCAGTGCTTGCACATCATTCCTTCGATAGTTAAAGTCTTTTTCATGGTTGTTCCTCCTGTTGTTTCTTCGATTATATTTTCTTCGGCCGTTTCCGGTCCGTTTTCTGACTCTGCAAAAGCTCCCGTTTGGGTGTACTCGCTCTCCGGCAGTGGATTCTTTTCTGCCTTCCGCTTCCATACCCCGTCGGTGATAGTGCTTTCCGGCTTAAAGAGGTTCAGCCGAAGTGCATTGGATACGACACAAAAGCTGGACAGGCTCATGGCCGCCGCCCCAAACATTGGATTCAGCAGCGGTCCACCCAGTACATACCAGAGTCCCGCAGCCAGCGGAATGCCGATAATGTTGTAAATGAATGCCCAGAAGAGATTCTGGTGGATGTTGCGGATAACCTGGCGGGAAATCCGAATGCTGCGGACTACGTCCATCAGGCTGGATTTCATCAGCACCACATCGGCTGCGTCAATGGCAACGTCTGCTCCGGCGCCGATGGCAATGCCCACGTCTGCACGGGTGAGAGCCGGTGCATCATTGATACCGTCGCCCACCATGGCCACGCTGCCCCTCTCACTGAGACTGCGGATAACTGCTTCCTTTTCCTGCGGCAGAACGTCGGAAACTACACCGTCCACACCGGTCTGCGCTGCGATAGCCGCGGCGGTCCGTCCGTTATCCCCTGTAAGCATGATAACTTCTATGCCCATGTGCTGAAGCTGGCGGATTGCCGCTGCACTGTCTTCCTTCACCACGTCCGCCACAGCGATGATGCCCAGCAGCTGGTTCTCATATGCGAAGTAAAGCGGTGTCTTGCCTTCCTGCGCCAGAGTCTGGCCACGCCGTTCCAGAGAGCTGCTGAGAAGTTTCTTTTCTTTCATCAGAGCTGCGTTTCCGCCCCAGGCTTTGCGGCCAGAGACCATACCTTCCACACCGGCGCCAGGAAGTGCCTTAAATTCGGAAACATTTATAATGCAGGTGCCTGCTGGCAGGCAGTCTGTCATATGATTTACGATGGCGCGGGCCAGAGGATGCTCGCTCGGTCCTTCCAGAGCACCCGCTGCCTGCAGCAGCTGATCCTCCGCCACTCCGTCAGCACAGATAATATCTGTCACGTGAGGTTTGCCTTCGGTGATGGTTCCCGTTTTGTCCAGCACTACGGTCCGCACACGGCCCGCTGCCTCCAGAGAAGCCGCTGTTTTGAAGAGAATACCGTGACGTGCAGACAGTCCGTTGCCCACCATGATGGCAACCGGTGTAGCCAGGCCCAAAGCACACGGACAGCTGATAACCAGCACACTGATGGCTCTGGCCAGCGCAAAACCAAAAGCATTGCCAGCCGCCAGCCACGCGCCGCCGGTGATTACAGCAATTACGATGACAACCGGTACAAATATACCGGAAACTTTATCGGCAATCTTTGCGATGGGAGCCTTGGTGGCTGCCGCATCTTCCACCATCTGAATGATCTGGCTGATGGTGGTGTCCTGACCCACACGGGTTGCACGGCACTTGAGGAAGCCGCTGGCGTTGATAGTGGCACCGCTGACACGGCTGCCCGGCTCCTTGTCCACCGGGATGCTTTCACCGGTAAGCGCGGACTCATCCACCGCACTGGTTCCTTCCACCACTTCGCCGTCCACCGGAATGCTTTCGCCGGGACGGACCACGAAGAGGTCGCCAACCTGAACGTCTTCCACCGGTACGGTTACTTCCTGTCCGTTACGGAGCAAATTGGCAGTCTTCGGCGCCAGGTCCATGAGGGCACGGATTGCATCGGTGGTCTTACCTTTGCTGCGGGCCTCCAGGGTCTTGCCCACGGTAATCAGGGTCAAAATGGTGGCTGCTGACTCGAAGTAAAACTCGTTCATATATTCATGGGCTGCATGGATACTCACTTCCGCTGCCAGACACATCTGGAACAGTGCCCAGGTACTGTACACAAAAGCCGCACCTGCCCCCATGGCCACCAGAGTGTCCATGTTGGGCGCCCGGTTCACCACACCCTTAAATCCGCTGATAAAGAACTTCTTATTGATCATCATCACTGCCAAAGTCATCAGCAGCTGATAAAGACCGTTGGCCAGAGGATTGTGCAGGAATGCCGGCATCGCCCAGCCCCACATGTGACCGCCCATGCTCACATACATCAACGGTACCAGCAGACACAGACTGGCAATGAGTCTGCGGATCATCTGCGGCGTTTCCTTATCTTCGAGAGTGTCGGAAGCAGGCCGCAATTTGTTCTGTGCACCGGAAACCGCATCACTGGCAGTCTCTGCTTCAGCTCCATAGCCCGCGTCAACCACGGCTTTGATGATTGCAGCTGTCAGGTCCGCTGCCGCCGTACCTTCACGGCGGTCCGGGTCATACTCGACCCCCATGCTGTTTGTCAAAAGGCTTACGGCCACCGACTGCACCCCCGGCACTTTGGTGACTGCCTTTTCCACCCGGCTGCTGCAGGCCGCGCAGCTCATACCGGTCACTTTAAATTTCTGCATTCTATACCCCCTCCCGGCTATCCCCGGGTCATCTTCTCGATCAGTTTCAGCGCTTCATCCAGCTTTTCCTCCCGCTCCTGCGGGTCGCCGCCCTCGATGGCACCGCTGACACAGTGACGGATGTGGGCATCCAGAATCTGCTGGTTTGCACTTCGAAGGAGTGCCTGTGCCGCCAGCAGCTGTGTGGAAATATCCACGCAGTACTGATCCTCTTCTATCATTTTCAGGACCGCCTCCAGCTGGCCCCTTGCGATTTTAATTTTATGTGCAACGGATTTTTTATCTGCTTTCATTGTATGACCTCCTGTCATGTGGGCAGCAGTCCAGTCCCTGCGACCGGACACAGACCGCCGCGCCCTGCCTATAGTATACCCCATGGGGGTATCTGACTAAACATCATTTTCTGTTTTAAATCCCTGCAGGTGAAATAAATACACTTATAATTTACTTTTTCGAAATTTAAGTGTATTCTTAGACTGAGCAGCCCAACTTGTACATTTGTTTTATCCATGATATTATAAAAACATGATTTCTAAAGGAGGTCCCACCATGTTCACCTACCGTTTATGCAATAAGAACGACCAGAAATGCTGGATTGCCATGAACCGGGAATTTATGGCGGAAGAAATTCAGGACCATGGTTTATGGAATAACACCGGGCAGACGGATGATGGTCAGTTTGCACATACATACGCCGAGGCTCTGGAATCCGGCGAGCTGATCAGCCTGCTTATGTTCGAGGAGGACGGCGTGCCGGTGGGTTTTGCCAATCTGATGACCATTTACAGCGTGTGGTCTCATGGCAAAGCATTGATTCTGGACGACCTCTACCTTCGCCCGCAGGTTCGCGGCAAAGGATACGGCCGCCAGGCGCTGGCGTTTATCGAGCAGTTTGCGAAGGAGCGTGGCTGCAGGCGCCTTCAGTTCCAGTCGGAAGTAACCAATCCAAACGCCATGGAATTCTACATTTCACAAGGGTACAGTCCCGCCGATATGAAGTTTTATGTGAAATATTTTCAGGAGAACGAGAAATGAAATTCGTCATGTCATACAGCTGCGGCAAGGACAGCACCTTGGCCCTTCATAAGATGATTGCCCAGGGACACGAACCGGTGGCCCTGATTACCATGGTCAACGAGGATTCTGACCGATCCTTTTTTCACGGTGCAGATTTGAAAATGCTTCAGGCATATTCGGAGGCCCTGGAGATACCTGTCCTCATCACAAAATCCGCCGGTGAACATTATCATCTAGCAATGGAAGGAAGCCTGGCAGAAGCTGTTTTGCTGGGTGCGGAGGCAGCCTGCTTCGGCGATATCGATATTGAGGAAAATCGTGCATGGTGCGAGGAACGATGCAAAAACGCGGGAATCAAACCGGTCTTTCCATTATGGCACAAAGACCGCTCCGACAACGTTTACGAGCTGATTCGCCTTGGCTACAAGTGTGTGATCAAGTCCATAAACAGCACCTTGCTCCCGAAAGAACTTCTCGGGAAAATCATAGACCAGGAAGCAATCGATATCATGAAAAACTGCAAAATTGATATCTGCGGGGAAAACGGTGAATATCACACGCTGGTGGTGGATGGTCCGGTTTTCCATAATCCAATCGAGTACCGTGCAGGAGAAATCCTGGACTTCGGCAATTTTTCGGTTGTAGATATACGTGCGGAATAAACAAAATCCGGCCTGTGATGAAACTTGTATGAGAGAGAAATCCATCAGTTGGATAATTTAAAGCCATTTCTTATTTTATCCAACAAAACGTAAAAATCGCAGGAAAAGCAGACTTTGTTGGATAATCTGAAATTCCTGCGAATTCATGCAGCATGTCACGCTGCCGTGAACCTTTATGCTATATCTGATTCAATTTTTTCGTGCCCATATGACTTCCGCAGCGACCCCTGCTGCCACTCCAACCAGGAACACGCCGCCCCAGATGGCCCAGCCGTAATGACCATGTCCCAGCGGCACTCCTTCCGGATTCGGGCCAAACAGTTCACCAAGCAGCCAGCCGAGTCCAAAGGCAGCTGCCGCCACCGCTGCCAGACGTCGCTTCCCAAACAGTGCTGTCACAGCAGACACCGCAGCCGCATACCAGAACAGGTTGCTGCTTAGCAGCCACCCATACAGATAGTCGATATATCTCCAGTCATTATGGAAAAACCAGCCCATGACCGAAGCATCTTCATAGTGAACGTACAGCACGCGGCCAAGTATATAGTAGGCAGCATAGACTGCCACAATCAGAAGTACTGCTCTAAGATTTCTGCGAATATCAAACTTCTTCGGTGTTCCGATCTCCGCCGCCGGCACTGCCGCCGGTTCCTGTCCGTCCGTCAGAATCAGGTCCACCGTGGTTCCGAAAATCTCCGCCAGCTTAAACAGGTTCTCTGTGCTGGGTGCGCTTTGCCCGGTCTCCCACTTGGTCACCGCCTGCCGGCTGACACCAACCAGCTCCGCCACCTTTTCCTGGGAAATTCCCGCCGCCTGGCGGCAGGCTTTGATCCGCTGACCTAAATTCAAATTGTCCAGTGCCATGGTGCCGTCCCCCTTTTCGGCTACAGTATAACAGATTCTCCTCGGACTGACCAGCAACTATTCGTTGCCATCTGTCAGAAAATCGCTTTCCACCGCAATAATTTCGTCTACCGGAATCTCCACCAGTGTTCCGTCTGCGTCTGCCAGCACAATCTGCCGCAGGTACTGATCGATTTTTTTCACTGGACCGCTGACGGTTACATACTCGCCGCCCTCTTTCAGCAGGTCCTGCACGAACCAGGTCACTGCAACCGCAGGCCGCTCTTCCACCGGCCGTCCCGCAGCGTTCCAGGCTTCCACACAGCCCACCAGGTACTGGAGCCGCCCCCGCAAAATCTCTTTCTCATACTCATCCAGTTCCACCCGCATTCCGGTGAGCCGGGCCGTTTCCTTCACGGCTTCTCCATGACCGGTCAGCGCTGCAAAAGGCGAAAACTGTGCCGCCCGCTCGTACAGTGACATAGGCGGATGGTTCCTGGACACCGGCCGTGGCAGGTGGATGATGTCGTCGTATTTATCTGTAAATCTCCGCTGACTCACTGCCGCAGCCCTCCTTTCTCCATCATGCAGCCTATGCCCTGTGGCCGCCAATCTGTTTATTTCTCTGCATTGCTGTAGCACCTTCCTCCAGGTTGGCCCCTTTCAGCACTGCGTTCTTACCGAATTTCTGTTTGATTGCCAGAAGTGCTTCCTGCATCCGCCGTTCTTCTTCCAGCTCTGCCTCTTCCTCTTCACGCCGCTTATCCTCTGCCGCATAGTCCGTAAACATGTCCAGCTGCTCCCCTGCTGCCGCTCCGCCGCCAAACCCGAATCCGACACTTCCATTCTGCTCTTCTGCTGTCTGGTATTCCCCGCCATAGGCACGCACTGCCGCCTGGGCTCCGGCTTCCGTTACCACGTGACCAGCCACAATATTCACCCGGCGAACTAGGAGCGTCGAATCCACAATCTCGTCGTAAAGCTTCATCACCGCCTCCGTCAGCAGCTTTGCCGATGATGTCTGCCGCTTCAGATTGATGGTTCCGTGAGCATGCTTCGGCACCCGGCGGCCGTAATAGTCCACTGTCACCGGTCCCTTGTAGGCCCGGGCACGTGCCGGATCCGTCAGGTTTTCGATATCGTAACCCACAGTGAGAACCAGCTGATCCGTTAGGAGGTGTTTTGCCAGGAGGTCGAGAGCCAGCATGTCGGTCATTTCCCAGACCACCAGCCGCGCTTGGGCAGATGGATAAGGGTCTGTGAGCACCTGGCCGCTGCCGATACTGTTTGTCTCCGGCCGGTAAGCCTTGATGGCCTCCATGGTGCACGGCTCATAGCCCCAGGCATGGTCGATGAGCAGCTCCGCATTGACACCGAAAAGCTTATACAGCAGGTCCTCATTGTGGTAGTCGGAAGGCTTTCCGATGGAGCAGCGGGCCACATCCCCCATGGTGTACATGCCGTGGGCGGCCAGCTTTTTCGCATAGCCCCTGCCCACACGCCAGAAATCGGTGATAGGCCTGTGGTTCCACATTTTGCGCCGGTAGCTCATCTCATCAAGCTCAGCGATGCGTACCCCGTCCTCGTCAGCATCTACGTGTTTCGCTTCAATGTCCATGGCAATTTTGGCCAGGTACAGGTTGGGGCCGATGCCTGCTGCTGCGGTGATACCGGTGGTTTTCAGCACATCCTTAATCATCATCCGGGCAAAATCGTGGGCGCTGATTCCCATCGGGCCCAGATAGGCTGTGGCGTCAATGAAGACTTCGTCGATGGAGTAGACATGGATGTCCTCCGGTGCCACGTACTTCAGGTACACTTCGTAAATACGGGAGCTGTACTGAATATAGAGGGCCATCTGAGGCGGTGCCGCCAGATAGTTGAGGGCCAGATCCGGGCGCCGCCGCAGAACCCCGGCATCGTAGGACGAGCCTGTGAACTGGCGGTTTGGTGCATGCATCTGCCGCTCTGCATTAACTTCCTTCAGCTTCTGCACCACTTCAAAAAGCCGGGCACGCCCCGATATTCCGTATGCTTTCAGGGACGGAGACACGGCCAGGCAGATGGTTTTCTCTGTCCGGCTGGCGTCTGCCACCACCAGATTGGTTGTCAGCGGATCCAGTCCCCGCTCAAAACATTCCACCGACGCGTAAAAGGACTTCAGGTCGATGGCGATGTAGGTCCGTTCCATGGCGTGCCTCCTTTCTTTAAAACTATTCTGCATCAAGTAACTTCATATCATTGGCATTGCTGCTTGAAATGACACTTTTCCCCAAAGCTTTTTCCAGTTCACGGCGTGCATTTCCCGCAATTGTTCCACCCTGCACGGTTACATCCTGGCTTTCCTCGAACCCCTCCGGATTTTTAACTTTTGAAAGTTCAGCAGCAGATACCTCTGCCAGCATATTCAAAGCAAGTTCTGTATTGGTCATATTATCGCGCAGATTTTCTTTATGCAGCCCTTTCAGTTCCTTATACTGTCCCGTATTCATTCCTGACCAGGCTCTGGTAAGAACATTTGTAAGCACCGCAAATTCACTTCCACTTTTCACACCTGCCCGCTGCCATTCATCTGTGAGATCCTTTCTGGCTTCAATGCTTCTTACCCTTTGGGTAATCCACTTGTCCGGATAACCTTTCTGACGGTAATACTCCACTGCTCGGTCGATTGCGATTTCCGGATCAATCATTTCATCAATCCGTTCACTTCCAACCTGTGCCAGCCAAAGTTTAATCGGTTCTGCTTTCGGTGATGGGACGGACTGGATGATGCGCAGAAGGCCTTCTACAGTTGCTGCCTGGATTTTTCGCATTTTTCCATCTCCGCAAAGCATGCGAACTGGGGTACAAATTGTACCCCAGTTGGAATCCAATTCCACATCGCGTACACGCATTTTTTTAATATACTGCTTTGGATCCACGCTGTCTGTCAGCACTTGAATTACATCCACCACAGAGAAATAGAATTCTTCTTTTTCCTTATCCCACACATAACGGATTCGCTCATTGAAAAATTCGAATCCCTCTGGCTGGATTTCCACCGTTGGACATCCCATAGACGTATCATCGGGCTTTTTATTTTTTGGTTCGTTGGTTAACATAGTATTGTTCCTTTCCCGGCACATACTATCCACTTTTAGTCACACTTACACTATAACACATTTCACGCTTAAATAAAAGCAAAAAAAGAACGCCAGTTCTTTCTTCGGCGCACAAAATAACCGGCTTATCGCAGCCGGTTATTCTCATCTAAAACGTTTATCTTACTTCTCGTAAGCAAATCTTGGATACGGGTCTTCCACCACGTAGATAGTTCCTCTGCGCTCGAAGCCCAGCTTTTCCAGCAGGTTCTGCATCACGGTATTATCACCGTGGGTGTCAATGCGCATGTGGCCGCACTGGCTGAATGCCCAGTCCAGGCAGAACTGTCCTGCGCCCTTCACACTGCCGTCGGAAGCGATGCGGTGAACTACGCCATAGGAGCTTTCGTCAGCCCAGCTGCCCTCTTCAATCTTTAAATAGGTCGGTTCGATGTCCTTGCCCTGCTCGAAGAAGAAGGTGGCGATGACGCGGCCTTCGTGCTCGCAGACGTAGCTCTTGCCGGATGCGATGTCCTGCTTCAGCAGGTCAGCAGGCGGCCAGTTGGTTGGACCCCACTGGAGCGGATTGCCGTGGTCTGCCATGAGCTGGCGGGCATAGGCGTAAATCTCCAGCATTCTTTCAAAATCTCTTTCCTCGGAATGTCTGATAATCATACTTCGTCTCCTGTCACATATTTTATTTAAATGTAAAGCTTTCGTTGATCATGGATGCGCCGTAAATAAAGAGCACGTCCTGTCCGTCGAACTCGATAAACTGATCCAGCATGGAACTCTGCATGTAGCGGATGTCCACCAGGGTTACTTTCGCGTAGTCTGCCAGGAACAGAGGTGCGATGCTGCTGCCGAAGGAGTCTCTGAAGAGAATCAGCTCACGAGGCTCTTCTCCCGCCTCTTCTGCACGCTGCGCTGCTGCAGGGTTTTCTACGGTAATCAGTGCTGCCGCACCACCCAGGTAGAAATCGTAAGGATCGCGTTCAGTCAGCTTATCCGGCTGATAAACTTCCACTTCTTTATTGAGCTCGAAGTTGAAGGCTTTACAGCCATCGATTTCGTCCCAGGTCAGATACTTGATGGTTTCTGCCGGCAGAGGCAGTGCAGACTGACCATAGTACACGCCATGGAAATTCTCAGTGGCGATGATACCTTCTGTCATGCCAGCAAGCTGCGATACGTATGGCAGGTCCATTACGCTGCTGAAGACTTCCATTACTGGAAGCAGACATTCCTGCCTCCAGTGGCTGTCTGTCTTATAGAAATCGCTGAGCTGCAGTGCTTCACGGATGTCAATCATCTGTGCATAAGGCATACCTGCCGCCAGGTCTTCCTGCAGCTTCTCATGGCTCAGCAGCGGATACTCCCCTGCCTCTGCCGCCATGTAGTATGCCTTATCCGGAATCACGCTGACATAGATATTTTCACAGTTGTCTTTCAAGAAGGTTTCATAGATGGTGCCAAACTTTCCGGCCGCATTAGCCACGGAGTTGGCGTTGTACGGGTAGAGAATTTTACCCACATATCCGTCCACCACATATAAGTCATTATTATCCTTCTTCTGGAACAGCTTGTACTCTGCCAGGGCCTTCAGGCTTCTCAGCTGATTTCGCAGCGGGAACTGATCCAGAGTATAGCTTTCAAAATCGCTCATAAAGGACCCATTCATCACATTTTCCACATTGAGCTGAGGCATCTGCGCCAGCTTTCTGCGCTCTGCATCAGAGATTTCAGAATCCGGCCATACCCAGCAGGATGCGGTGATCACGAAGAAGATTACCGCAAGAACGATTAATTTTCTTTTCATGTCCGCACCTCCTTAGAATCTGAAGTACAGGAACGGATTGAAGGATCCGTCCACCAGATAAGCAGTAACGAGAATCAGCAGGCCTGCCAGGATCAGCGGCTCTGCAAAATCCATAACTTTCGCGTTCACACTGTTCTGAATCTTTACGGCTGCACGCTTCACCACAGGTGTTGCACCGATGATGGCGAATACAAAGAGCAGACCGTAGCTGCGCAGGTAATAACCGGTCAAAGAACTCATCAGGCTCACACCGCCCAGACCGAACATACCTCCGATATACTGCATCGCCTGGCCCATATCAGCTGCATTGAAAATAACCATGCTGACGATGACCAGAAGAAGCACATAAATGTGATTTACGAAAGCAGGCGCTTTCGATAAGATTTTGTTCAGTGCCAGCTTTTCCAGCAGCAGCAGGATACCGTGGTACAGTCCCCAGATGACGAAGGTCCAGGCTGCACCATGCCAGAGTCCGGTAAGACCCCACACGACGAACAGGTTGAAGACCCAGCGTCCGGTGGAAACACGGCTGCCGCCCAGCGGAATGTACACATATTCCCGGAACCAGCCGCCCAGAGTCATGTGCCAGCGGCGCCAGAACTCGGTAATGCTCTTGGAAATGTATGGATAATTGAAGTTTTCCGGGAAATCAAAGCCGAACATGCGGCCCAGGCCAATGGCCATATCACTGTAACCGGAAAAGTCGAAATAAATCTGCAGGGAAAATGCCACTGCGTACATCCAGTAAAAGACCACGGAACGCTCGTCCTCAGAAATGCCGCCGAACATATTTACCAGCATCCCCAGCTGATTAGCCAGGAACACCTTCTTGGACAGACCAATGACAAAACGGAAAGCCCCTTCGTAGAGACCGTCTGCGGTTACGGCACGTTTTGCTGGATCAAGCTGCTGTTCCACCTGAGAATAAACCACGATAGGACCTGCAATCAGCTGTGGGAACAGAGATACGTACATGGCGAAATTCAGCAGATTCTTCTGCGGCATGATACGGCCGCGGTACACGTCGATGGTGTAGCTGAGAATCTGGAAGGTATAGAAGCTGATACCGATTGGCAGAGCAATACCCAGGGCAGTCACTTCCATGCCGGTCAGCACTCCGAAGGACTCAATGAAGAAGTCCGCGTACTTGAACCAGCCCAGGAGGCCCAGGGAAATTGCCACAGACAGCCAGAATGCCAGCTTGCCCATCAGTCCTCCCTTAGGAATCACCTGGCTCAGTGCCCAGGCACTGACGATGGCGATACCGATCATAATCAGGTACCGCGGTTCTCCCCATCCGTAAAAGAACAGGCTGGCCGCCAGCAGTACCAGATTTCCTGCAAAGGTTGCCGTTCTCACGGCACCGTTTCTCCGCGTCAGTGCAAAATACAGAATCAGCACTGCCGGCAGAAAATAATATAAAAATGGTATACTTGAGAATATCATCCAGTTTTTCCTCTTTACGAAGCAGGGCGAACCTGCCGGTCCGCCCCATCTTTATTCACAGTAATATCTTTTCAGCAGGATTATGCTCTTGCATCCAGACCGCCGCAAACTGCACTGAACGCATCAATGATGTTTGCGGAAGTTACCAGATCAGCATGTGCACTGCCTACCATCATCAGAACAACTACGTTGCCGCAGGAAGCTGCACTCATGTCGTCTGCTTCTACGCAGATCCACTTTCTCTGGTCAATGCCGTTAACCATTTCTTCCATAACGTCAGCTGCATCCTTTGCGTTCTTTGCCTTTACTACCACCAGGGAGTATGCCTGGGAACCCATCATTGCTTCGGAAGCAGCTGCGGATTCAATCTTGGAAGCACCGGACAGACCAGTGAACATCTTCAGCATGTCTGCATCGTTGATGTCGATTTCAATAGTACCCAGAGGCATTTCAGTTACAGGGTACTTTGCGTAAATCTGGTCGATGATTTCAGCAGGAGAACCGTTTGGAGCCTTTGCAGCCGGCTTTTCAGCAGGCTTAGATTCTTCCTTCTTATCTTCAGGCTTGGATTCTTCCTTCTTGTCTTCTTCCTTTACAGGTTCTTCTTCCTTCTCTTCTTCCGCTTCCGCTTCAGCCTCCTCTTCTGCTTCACCTTCCGCAGTTTCGCCTTCAGCTTCACCTTCAGCTTCTTCGCCTTCGGTTTCTGCATCAGCATTTACTTCTGTATTTACATCAGGAGTTTCACCTTCTGCAGCATCCTTGGAACCGCATGCAGTGAAACCTGTCATAACCAGTGTCATTACCAGTAACAGTACTAAAAACTTCTTCATTATTTTATGTTCTCCTCTTTCCAACTATCTGACAAGCCTTCGCTTATTACTTTGTTTCGTTCAGGTCCAGAGCACCTGCAACAGCTTCGAAACCGCCGATAATACCTTCTGCAGTTGCAACATCTGCATGCTGGCTGCTTACCATCATCAGAACTACTACATCACCAGCAGCAGCTACTCTCAGGTCGTCTGCTTCTACACAGATCCACTTTCTCTGGTCGATGCCGTTCATCATTTCTTCAGCTACGGAAGCGGCATCAGCAGCATCCTTAACTCTTACAACTACCAGGGAGTACGCCTGTGCACCCATCATGCTTTCGGAAGCAGCAGCAGAATCAATTTTGTCTGCGCTGTCCAGACCGGTGAACATCTTTACTGCATCTGCATCAGCCAGATCGATTTCGATAGTACCCAGAGGCAGATCAGCTACAGGGTGCTGTTCATAAATCTTTTCGATGATTTCAGCAGGAGTGCCTTCTACAGAACCTGCTGTATTTCCGCCAGCTTCGCCTTCATTGCCGGAACCGCAAGCGGTGAAACCAGTCATAATCAGTGCCATTACCATTAACAGTGTTAAAATCTTCTTCATGTTTCAGTCTCCTTTTTATTACGCTTTTTCTCTGACGCCGGTAACTTCCCAGCATCCTGTTTCCTTATTCTTTTCCAGAGTTACTTCCATGGTTATGGAGTCCTCTGTTTTCACCTCTGCGGTGCAGTGTGTATCGTCCTGGCTGATGATGGCAATTTCCATCTTTTCCAGGTCTGCTTCCGGTCCAAAGAGGGCCGGTATCTGACTTTTCAGGAATTCCTCCGGATCTTCTTCCGGATTATAAGCTGCCTGTCCCGGCATTCCTTCCGGCTCACTGATAATGCGGGCTGTATTTCCCGGACCTTCCACCTGCGGCTGGTTCTGCCAATCCGGCAGAGCAACAACCATGATGGCCAGACAGGCCGCAACAGAAGCAAACTGCAGAATTCTGCCCTTCATCTGCTTCCGCATTCCTGTTTTCTCCGCGGATTTCTGCACTGGAGCCTGCGGTGTTTCCGCAGCAGTCAGAATCCGAGCTTTCAGATCAGAGGGAGCCTTAATGCTCTGATACACTTTCGCAGCTTCTATGAAATTATCATCGCTGAAATGTCCGTTCATTTCACGCTTCCTCCTCCATTTGTTTTTTCACCATTTCACGGCCTCGGGAAAGCCGCATTTTTACGGCCGACTGGCCGATTCCCAGAATGCTGCTCACCTCTTCAATGCTGAATCCTTCGAAGTAGTGAAGAATCAGCGGCTCGCGGTACTTTTCCCCCAAAGAAAGTACCACCTGCAGCACACCGGTTCCGCCGCTTTCCTCAGGACCCGGAACGGACGGTTCTTCTCCCGTCTGCTCCAGCAGCTCTTCCAGCGGCGTATACAGGCGCAGTTTCCGCTTTCTCAGCTGGTCTCTGCACTGATTGACAATGACTCTGCTGATCCAGGCTTTTTCCTGTGCCCTGTCCCCGAATTCCGGGACTTTTCCGATTATTTTTATGAACATATCCTGCACAGCGTCTTCCGCATCGGCCCGGTTCAGCAGAACCGAATAGGCCAGGCGGAACACCATGTCGCCATAGTCGTCATACAGCTGTGCAATCTGATCGGATTGGCTCCGGATAATCTCCATTTTCCCCTCCTGTGAAATATAACGAATGAAAAAACACTCTGGTCACATTATTTTAAAATTATTTTAAACTTTTTTTGAAAAAATCATAAACATCCTGCATGAATACTTCGTCCAGCTCGGATGCCAGCTCACGGTCTGCAATGCCGTACCATCCCTTCAGCACATCTTCCGGAATGTCACGTTCGTTATCGTATTCATCCGCCAGCTCATCAAAATCCGCCTCCAGCATTTCAATATAGTTGTTTGCGGATTTTGAGCGGTAAAGACTGACATGGCCATTCTGTCCAGCCTTATCGCAGGTCAGGAACACTGCGTTCGGGTTGGTGATTTCATCCTGGTGTGCCATGATGGACGCACCGGCATAAGCAATGGTTTCGTCTTCCGTTCCGTGGATTACCAGAACCGGTGTTTCCACGCTGTTTATGCCTTCCGCTGCAGACAGATTGGATGCGCCGCCGAAGAGCAGCTTCTGATAGATCCACACATAAGGATACTCAGGGTAGCGGAGCACACCCAGATTCGGCTTGGCCCATTCCATGATCATCTCCATAGGAGTATTGTATCCCGCCACGCTGGCAACCGCAGCGATCTCGTGGTCGTAGTTCAGAACCGCTGTTACTGCATACCCGCCCCAGCTGTGCCCGTACAGAAATACCGGGAGTTTTGCCAAGTCTTCCTGAGATTCCACGTAGTCCAGCGCTGCATCCAGGTCAATAACGGACTGAGAGAGGCCCATGGTTCCCTTTCCTTCACTTTCGTGACTGCCTGTGTTGCTGAAGGACAATACCCGGAATCCCCGTTTTGCGAAGTAAGTTGCCTCCTGTATGTAGCTGTCCGCACCGCCGCCGATGCCATGGCTGATTACCACCAGACCTTTCGCGTTTTTCGCAGACCCATAGAGATAGCCCGTCAGCTCGTTATCTTCTGACATGAACTTGACTTCTGTCCGGGCAAAATCTTTCGACAGATCCTCATAGGTCTGATAAATGGTCAGCTCCGGCTTGTCAGCCCGTCCGAATAAATCCCCGTAGATCTGATGTATCGTAATAAAGGATACTGCAGAAAACCCGATGAACAGCAGCAGTGCTGCAATTACGGCCACCAGTGTTTTATGATTGAATTTGCGTTTTCTTGTACTTACATACTGAATATCTTCAGAGAACAGGTATCTCATACCGTCTTTTTTTCTTCCCATATTCTATCCTTCCCTGCCTTAAGATTTGTCACTCATCTGCTGAATGCACATAAATACCCATTATATCCTCAGTATATCATTTTTCCTGCTTGATTTCCACCGGGAAATATCGGAGATGAGAATGAAAATAAAAACAGAGCATGGCAGCCACGCTCTGTTCACAAAAATAATTTTTTACAGTTTCAGCTGATCATACTGGCTCAGGAAGCCTTTCACCAGCTGCAGAATCTGATCGCAGGTTCCTGCAGTCACTTCAATATTCAGCGGCATAATCGGATCGTGGAGTGACTTGCGCAGCAGGCACCATCCGGACAGGTTTTCGCCGCGGAAGTTGATTCTCACACCTTCATAGTTTGGTTCCACCATTTCCAGTTTAACCACTTCACCGCAGGACGGACAGGTTACGCTTCCGGCCTTCGCCCATGCGGTCAGATCTTCCAGCACCTGATCGCCGTACGGTCCGAAATCTTCCGCCAGAATCGGGAAGCGGTACTCCACAGCTTCCTTTGCTTCTTCCAGGGATTCCAGAATCACTTCCAGAGCCTGCCCCTGCTGTGCCAGCTGAGCCGCCTTGATCACAATCTTGGTAGCCAGGTATGCCCCGTCATCCAGGAAGTAGTTTTCTTTATATGCTGCATGTCCGGAGGTTTCAATGGCCAGCTGGCTGTCGATGCCCGCTGCATTGAGCTCCATGGACTTGTTGATTACGTTCTTGTAGCCGCGCTTGAAGCGGAGATGTTTCAGACCCAGACATTCTTCCAGGTAAACAGTCAGCTGATCGCTGGTAATGCTGTCGGTTACCACGGTGGTACCAGGGTGCTCTTTCGCAATCAGTGCTGCAGCCATGGCTACGATGGCATTTCTGTTAATTTCCTTGCCCTTTCCGTCCACTGCAGAGGAACGGTCAACGTCAGTATCGAAAATGAGGCCGAAGTCCGCGCCGCTTTCCACAACAGCTTTGCAGATGGAGGCCATGGCTTCCTTATTTTCAGGATTTGGTGCGTGGTTTGGGAAGGTTCCGTCCGGTTCCAGGAACTGGCTGGCAGAAACGTCTGCTCCCAGAGGAGCCAGAATGCGGGAAGCATAGAAGCCGCCGGCACCGTTGCCTGCGTCCACTACGATTTTCAGTCCTTCCAACGGCAGCTCCGGCTTGTCAGCACGGGCCACTTCTGTGCAGATTTTGGCACGCAGATGAGCTGCGTAATCACCAATCAGGTCGCGTACTTCCGGTTCCTTCAGGTCACGGCTGGACGGACGTTCCACTTCGGTCAGAATCGCATCGGACTGTGCCCCCAGAACGATGTCTTTAATATCGCCCTTATTCAGACCTCCGTTCTTGTCAAAATATTTGAATCCGTTACGGTTGAACGGCAGATGGCTTGCCGTAATCATGATGGCACCGTCACAGTCATACTGCGGAAATACAGTGGACATGAACATGGCCGGTGTGGATGCCAGACCGCAGTCATAAACTTTCACACCCAGGTGCATCAGGGTTTCCACGATGGTTTCCTTCAGCATGCCTGCAGAAAGACGGCTGTCATGACCGACAGAAACAACCAGATCCGTTAACTTCTTTCCGGTTTTTCCTTCCAGCCATAACGCAAAGGCACGGGTCAGGCGGAAGGTCTCTTCCTTACCCAGATTTACTTTTTCCCCTTCTACACCGTCCAGGGCTACACCACGGATATCGCTGCCGTTCTGCAGCTTCGAATAATTCAGTTCCATTCTTATGTACACTCCTTCTTTTATCCCTATGACCTATTGTCAGTGAATACGTAGTTAAATATTATACCATATTTTTATGCTCAGGACAACAGCCGAACAAGCCCCAGAAACAGAAAACACAGGGCAAACCACACGCCCGTAAACACCGGGCAGATCTGTCCCAGCAGATTTACCTCCATGGCAGAATAATCCCACACATTCCATCCATATCGCAGATTGACGATGCATCCCACAGCAAATTCATAAACGGTAATAATCAGTGCACCGGCCAGTGCCGCAATTGCCAGAGGCTGGCTGTCCAGCCATTCCAGCAGAAGATAGAGAGTCAGCACACAGGCCCCTCCCGTCAGCACCATGCTCCAATGTGTGTGGCCACGGAACAGAACCTCCATGGTCCCATACACAATTCCGCCCAGTACAAACACAATCAGCTCCGCCCATATGGTATTTTCATCCGCTATCCAGTCTCTCATACTCATCATGGATTTAGTATGAGCCATTTTTCCGCAAAATATCTTGACCCGGTTTTAAATTTCTCTGACGATTTCTGCCAGTTTGCTTCTGGCTTCTTCCAGCTTTGCCTCAATATCTGTACCGTAGATATCGATTCCTTCTGCAGATGCAAAATAGAACTTCTCAATGCCGAAGAGCACACTGCACAGACCCTTCACATAGTCGAAGCCGAAGTTCAGATCTCCGATAAAACCACCGGATGTGGTGATATAGGTAAGTGCTTCCGCACGGCACTGGCCGGCAGGCACTCCATGTTCATCGTAAACAAAGGTCAGCTTGTCCACAGAGCAGCGTTCCAGATAGGTCTTCAGAACGGCAGGGAAAGACAGGTCCCAGTAAGGCGCACCGATGACAATGTGATCCGCGGCAATCAGCTGTTTTGCAAGATCAAACATTTCGTCATCAAACTGGTCTGCATGACGCAGTTCATCCCGGTGCTCCAGGACATCACAGGTCTGCTGCGGAATTTCCAGACTGTTCAGGTCCACCTCTTCAATCACCGCATCAGGATGTGTTTCCTTCAGCTTCTGCAGATAGGCCCTGCATAAAACCAGGGTTCTGGATTTCTCCCCTCTCATGCAGGCATTTACAAACAAAACTTTCATTTATGTCCTCCTTATAACGGATCGTATTCGTTGACAGCTTCCTGGCCGGTCACAATACGGTACGCGCCGGCTGCCAGAGCTTCCAGTTCCTTTTCACCGGGCATGATGACAAACTCGCCCAGATGGCCTGCGTAATCTTGAATCATGGCGGTAAGCTTCTTTGAGTGTGCTGCCCCACCGGTCAGGATAATGGCATCCACCTTTCCCTTCAGCGGAACGGTCATTTCTGCAATGGACTTGGCAACCTGATATGCCATGGCCTCGTATACAGTAGCTGCCTGACGGTCGCCCTCTTCAATCATCTTTTCTACCTGACGGCAGTCAGTAACACCCAGATAGGAGAAGAGTCCTCCCTTGCCGCAGATGATCTTCTGTGCTTCTTCTTCGGTATATTTCCCGGAGTAACAAAGCTGGGTCCAGGTGGTCAGCTGAATGCCGCCGGTACGTTCCGGTGACATCGGCCCTTCATCGTAGGAAGAGTCGTCGATGATTCTGCCATCCTGGTGTGCGGTAACAGTGATGCCGCCGCCCATGTGGCAGACAATCATCTGCATGTCCTTATATTCACGGCCCTGCTGTGCCGCATATTCGATGCACTGTGCACGGGAGTTGAGGACATGCGCATTCCCAAATCTTACCAGCCCGTTAAAACCGGAAATCTTCGCCACATCGGATAATTCACATCCTCGGGTGGAATCGTAGATAAACGATGGTATACCAAAAGGTTTCGCCAGTTCCATGGCCAGCGGTGCACCCAGATTGGAGGCATGCTGGACGTTGCGCGGGCTCATCATGTCACGGCAGAATGCAGGTGTTACACCGTATCCTCCGCTCTTCAGTCCGTAAATCTGTCCGCCTCGTCCAACTGCGGCCATCAGCTGTTCACAATCATAGCCGTTGTCTCTTAATACGCTTTCAATAACTTCTCTGCGGTATGGCAGCTGGGCTTCCAGGTTCTCGAACTCCAGCAGGTGGTTCGGATTATGGTTGATGGTTTCCACAAACAGCTCACAGAGCTTTCCGTCAGCCTGACTGCGGTATACTCCTACCTTCGTGCTGGTAGAACCGGGATTTACTGCTAAAATATCTGTTTTCTTCATTTTCTGTACTCCTTTTTCAGCATTTCAATTTCTTTTCCGTAGCCCGCCAGATCTTCCTGAGGCGTTTCCAGGATGCATGGCAGTCCCGCCAGTTTCGGGTGGCTGATAATCCGAACCATGGCCTCAGTACCGATATGACCTTCACCGATTTTCGCATGGCGGTCCTTATGTGCGGCCATCGGGTTCTGGGAATCATTGATGTGCAGCGCCTTCAGGTGCTCCAATCCCACGATCCGGTCGAATTCTTCCAGCACCCCATCCAGATCATGCACAATATCATACCCTCCGTCATGGACGTGGCAGGTATCCAGGCACACACCCACTTTCGGCTGCAGTTCCGGTCTGAGCAAAGCACGTATGGCCGCCAGTTCTTCGAATCTGCCTCCGATTTCGCTGCCCTTTCCGGCCATGGTTTCCAGCAGCACGGTGGTCTGCATTTCCGGCTTCAGTATATCGTTTAATAACGCTGCAATTAATTCAATGCCTTTTTCCGCTCCCTGACCTACGTGACTTCCCGGATGGAAGTTGTAATAATTTCCCGGGATATATTCCATTCTGGCCAGATCGTCCGCCATGGCCATATAGGCAAAATCCCTGGTCTTGTGGTCTTTGGAGCATGGGTTCAGTGTGTATGGTGCGTGAGCAACCAGGGGACCGAAACCGTGCTGACGGGTCAGTTCCATGAGACGGGCTGCATCGTCCGGATCGATGGATTTTGCTGAGCCGCCCCGGGGATTCCGGGTAAAGAACTGAAATGTATTGGCGTTTATTTTAAGAGCCTCCCGGCCCATATGTTCAAATCCTTTAGAGGATGACAGGTGACATCCGATTTTTAACATAAGTTTTACCTCCTTCTAACCTTTATTGTACTCCATTCGGTTGCAAAAGGGGAGAAAATTTGTTATCTTTATAGTAGAAAATTGTGATGAATTGCTGTGGCCGGGCCACGGCAGAAGGAGGATATATGCAGCACGAAATTACTACACGCCACGCGCTCCTGGACGCGAAAGGACATTTAATTGAACCCGGCTACACCAAAGGGCTGCTGATGGACTATGACCGCAAAGCAATCAAAGGCGGTGCCCTCCGCATTAAAGAGTGGGACTACTACCTGGTAAACTGCGGCGATGAATTCGCTGTAGCCCTGACTATCGACGATAATTCCTACATGAGCCTGGACAGCATCTCCCTGCTGGACTTCCGTACAGGATTCCAGCAGACTACCAGCCCTATGGGTGTTATGACACTGGGCAAGCGCGGTTTTCCTTCCGGTTCCGATGCCGGTGATATCTGCGTTTCCGGTAAGGGCTATTATATCAATTTCTATCACGGCGGCGACCACCGCATCCTGAAGTTCCATATGGACAACTTCGCAGACGGCAAGGCCATCACCGGTGAAATCCGTCTGGAAAATCCAGACCAGGAATCCATGGTTATCGTAACTCCGTTTGCAGAAAAGAAGACTGCATTCTACTACAATCAGAAGATTAACTGTCTGCCGGCATCCGGCTCCGTAACCTTCGACGGCAGAGAATATGTCTTCGAGCCAGGTAAATCCTGGGGCGTACTGGACTGGGGCCGCGGTGTCTGGACCTACGAAAACGTATGGTATTGGGGCAGTGCATCAGGCAGCATTGACGGTGTGCCTTTCGGCTTCAACATCGGCTACGGCTTCGGCGATACTTCCGCAGCCAGCGAAAATATGCTCTTCTACGGCGGCAAGGCCCACAAGCTGAGCCAGGTCACCTTCAATATTCCGATGAAGGATAATGGCAAGGGCGGCCAGACAGAAGACTACATGAAGCCATGGACATTCACCAGCGACGACGGACGTTTTGAAATGGACTTCGAACCGGTAATGGACCGTGCAGCCTGCACCGACGTAAAGCTGATCATGAGTGACCAGCACCAGGTATTCGGTAAATTCAACGGCAAGGCCGTTTTGGATGACGGCACCGTTCTGGAAGTAAAAGACCTGCTCGGCTTTGCTGAAAAGGTACATAATAAATGGTAGGAGGACAAAACTTTGGTTAAATTACCTTTAATTCTTTCAATTGTATGGTTCTTCATTGCAGGGCTCAGTTCTGTAATGTTTGCTAACACTATTTCTACAGGGGAAACCACAGCCCTGCTCACGTTTGGACTCATGCTGGCAGTCTCTCTGTTTGCAGCACTGTCCAACCTTCGTCTCTACCTGAAAAGAAAGGAGAAATAAATTTTGCAGATTACATTTGACGACGTACGGCACAACCGTGCCATCAACGCATACATCGAAAAGGCCGATCAATCCCTCATCTCTCTTGGCTACACCGAGCATTGCTACCCTCACGTGCTGAAAGTTGCTGACACAGCCAGCAAAATCCTGCTGGCCCTGGGGCATTCCGAACGCGATGCAGAGCTGGCCCGTATCGCAGGCTATCTCCATGACATCGGCAATGTTATTAACCGTGTGGACCACGCACAGAGCGGTGCGGTCATGGCATTCCGTCTTCTGGACAACATGGGCGCTGATCCCGACGACATCGCCACCATCATCACTGCCATCGGCAACCACGATGAAAAGACTGCTTACCCGGTGAACTCCGTGGCAGCAGCACTGATTTTGGCCGACAAGACCGACGTGCGCAGAAGCCGCGTCCGCAAGCAGCCTGTGGATCAGTTCGACATTCACGACCGTGTCAACTATTCTGTTACAGCTGCAGATCTGGATGTGAACAGTGAGGCGGTGACCCTGTCTATCACCATCGAAACAGAACTGTGCAACGTACTGGAATACTTCGAAATCTTTATGGACCGTATGCTGCTGTGCCATAAGGCAGCAGCCCAGCTGGGAGTGGACTTCCACCTGGTGGTAAACGGACAGCAGATGATGTAAATAAAAAAGACTGTATACCTCACTTAGTCCTCGGCGCACAGCGCCTGCGAAATCGTTTGGTATACAGTCATTTTTATTTGCCATATTTTTATTTGCACACCACGCTCTTCCACTTGCTCCACTTGCCGAAGACTTTGGTGTCTTCGTAGTTATTGTAGGCGCGGACTTTCACGTAGTAGCGCTTGCCCTTCTTCAGGTTCTTAATGGTACGGGCCAGCTGGTCGCCGTCCTTCACGTAGATGGACTTGGAATTCTTGAAGGAAGAATTTGTAGCGTAGCGAATCTGGTAGCCGTCACAGTCTTCGTCATACCAGCGGGCCTTCACATAATGGCTGGAGCCGGTGGTCGGTTTCTTCAGGGACACCTGGTCCGGACGGTCATAGTTAATCTTAAAGGTTTTGGTAACAGTGCCGCTCACATCACCCACTCCGGTGATGGTAACGGTGGCTGTACCCACCTTCACGTTATTCTTATAGGATACCACATAATCATCTTCCGTCAGTCCTTCGATGGTAACGGTCGGCTTTTTTGCTTTACCGCTGTAGGTACAGCTGCTGTAGGACAGTTTCACATCTTCTGCCTTCAGCTGACGGGAAACCTGTACCTTCTGGGCCAATATGATGCTGTCATCTGCTTTCAGTGAAGCGGTGATGATTGCCGTTCCCACGGAGCCTGGAATCAGAGTGCCATCCGGTGCGGTCTTCATAACGCTTTCATCAGTGCTCAGAATAGTGAAAAGCTGAGGATTCAGTTCCGTAATCATATACTCCCAGCCCGGGTTTACGGCTCCGATATGAATCTGATGTGCAACTGCTTCTTTTTCAGCCAGGTTAAAATCCGTATCTCCCATCCATTTCAGTTCCAGCAGCCCTCTCAGAAGATTTACATCCTGCTGAACAGTGGCGTTATCTTCCGGAATTTTTCCATCTCCGGCAGTCCGGGCAAAAGCCTGGCTCCAGAACCAGATTCCGTTATAATTGATGCAGCCGATGCCGATGCTGTTATAATCCTTATGGAGAATATTCGCCCGGTGGGCAGGAGAGTTCATCCATGCATTTACCACCTGCTGCGGATTAGTCTGTCCTACTGCCAGATTTTCACCAACCATGTATTCCGGACCTGCAGTCCAGCATCCGGTTCCGTCAGGACGGGTATGGGAAAAATACACTGTACTTTCTGCTGCACGGACCATAGCAGTTTCCTGGAGCTTACTGTCCAGCTTCAGCTGGTGCAGGCCTGCTTTTTCACGCTCTGCGTTCACCAGCTCCAGCACCTCCCAGGCGGCTGCATCATAGCGGTCCGCTTCAATGCTCACAGGAATGGTTTCTCCCACTGCAAATGCTGCTGCCGGCATGGCAGCCACCAGCGTGAATGCCAGTATAATTGTAATCAGTTTTTTTGTTATTGATTTCATAGTCTTTTATCCTCTCCCGTACTTTGCTGTCCGGGCCTTTCTCTCCATAATTTTACTCCATTTCCATGGAAATGTAAATAAAATCCCTCTCATCCCCAGTCAAAACCAACAAAATCCGTCCAATTTCACAATTTTTCTGCGGTTTCTTTTGCCTTTACCCGCTTTTCCATGGTATAATAAAGTGTTAGTTAAACAAAACTCAGATATTTTAAATATATTGGAGGTATCTCATGACGAAAGGCAAAGCCCCTTGGGTGAAGGCCCGCCATCGAATTATACAGGACGTACTGGGCAGACTTGCTCTGCCTTATACCCGCTGGAAATACGGTATCGACATTATACCGTTCCGAGAAAAAGAACATCGTCCCCTTTTGATTGTATTCAATCACCAGACAGGATTCGACCAGTTCTTTGTTTCCATGGCATGTAAGAATCCTGTCTACTATATCGCCAGCGAAGATATATTCTCTTTAGGATTTCTTTCCCGCATGCTTACCTGGGCGGTGAACCCGATTCCTATTAAGAAACAGACTTCCGACCTTCGTGCCGTACGCAATGCCATGCAGGTTGCCAAGGAGGGCGGCTCAATTGCACTGGCACCGGAAGGCAACCGTACCTTTGACGGCAAAATGTGTTACATCAACCCTGCTATCATCGGATTCATCCGTCTGCTGAAGATGCCTGTAGCATGTTTCCGCATCGAAGGTGGTTTCGGCGTTCAGCCGCGCTGGAGTGATGTGGTCCGTAAAGGTAAGATGAAAGCCTATGTATCCCGTGTCATTGAACCGGAAGAATACAAGAAACTTTCCAATGAGGAACTGATGGAACTTCTCCTTACTGAAATGGGTGTGGATGAAACTCAGATTGAGGCAGAATACCACAGTCCGAATCTGGCCGAATACATGGAACGTGCCATTTACGTCTGCCCTGAATGCGGTCTTTCCACCTTTGAAAGCCACGGAGACATGATGGAATGTAAGAAGTGCGGTCTGAAAGTCCGCTATCTTCCTGATAAGAGCTTCGAAGCAGCAGATGGCAGAGACTTCCCGTTCCGCAATGTGTCTGACTGGTACGAATATCAGGGCAATTTCATACGCGGTCTGGATCTGACTCCTTATTACGACACACCTGCCTATGAAGATACCGCCCAGTTCTCTGAGGTTATTCTCTATGACCGTAAGAACGTCCTGGCAAAGGATGCAGGCCTGAAGCTCTATGGCAATCGAATCGAGGTCAGCGCCGGAGATTTTGCGGCGTGCTGGAACTTCGATGAAATCGATACAGTTACTGTTCTGGGTAAGAACAAAGTGAATATTTACGTGGACGGCAAGGTCTACCAGATTAAGCCGTCAGAACGGTTCAACGCACTCCGGTACGTGAATCTGTTCTACCATTATATTAATGTAAAGAAAGGAGAATCTTCTGATGGAGAATTTCTGGGACTCTAGTACATGGCAAAGCTTTCATCTGATTGCCTCACTGCTGCTGGCCATGCTGGCAGCCAACGCTCTGAAGCAGCTGATTCCGCCTCTGCGCCGCTCTCTGGTTCCGACTTCGGTTCTCGGAGGACTTCTGCTGCTGATTACTTCTTTTGTGTTCCAAAAGACAACCGGGCAGGTTATGTTTAACATACCGTTCTTTGGCGGAAACGGAATTTCCACACTGGAAATCCTTACATATCATTCCCTGGCGCTGGGCTTCATCGCAACCGGTCTGAAGACATCTGACCGTAAGCTGACACCGCTGCGCCGCTGGGAAATTTTCAACACCGGTCTGACCACCGTATCCACCTATCTGGTTCAGGGTATCGTGGGTATGGTAATCACCATCGTTGCTGCCATGATTGTGAAAGATTTCTTCCCTGCAGCCGGCATCCTGCTGCCATTTGGTTATGGTCAGGGAACCGGTCAGGCACTGAATTACGGCGGTATTTTCGAGGCAGACTTCGGGTTCGACGGCGGCAAAAGCTTCGGTCTGACCATCGCTGCCATGGGATTCCTCAGTGCCAGCATCTTCGGTGTCATTCACCTGAATATTCTGAAGGTTAAGGGCCGTACCATCGGTGATGGTGAGGAAGGCGCCGGTGTCATGAATGAAAAGGTGGAAGACGATAATGAAATCCCAATGGGCGGCAGCATGGACAAGCTGACCGTACAGATCACTCTGATTGCCATTGCATACATGCTGACCAATTTCGTTATGTGGAGCCTGGGCAACCTGCTGCCTGGCATGATTTCCGTCATCTATGGATTTAACTTCCTGCTGGGTGTTCTCTCCGCTACTGTGGTCAAGGTTTCCCTGCAGATGCTGAAAAAAGTGGGTCTGGTAAAGCGTCAGTACACCAACAACTTCCTGCTGCCCCGCGTCGGCAACTTCTTCTTCGATATCATGGTGGTTGCCGGTATCGCAGCCATCCGTCTGGATGTGCTGGAAAGCTACTGGGGCATCATGCTGGTTCTGGGTCTCGCAGGTGCTGCCTGTACTTATTTCTATCTGCGGTTTGTCTGCAAAATCCTGTTCCGACGTTACTACGAAGAGCAGTTCCTGGGCATGTTCGGTATGCTGACCGGTACTGCCAGCACCGGTATCATCCTGCTCCGCGAAATCGACAAGGATTTCCGTACACCGGTTGCAGACAACATGGTATATCAGAACTTCCCGGCCATCGTCTTTGGTTTCCCAATGATGCTCATCGTAACCATGGCACCGGTTGCACCGCTGAAAACGCTTCTGATTCTGGCAGTCTTCCTGCTGGGTATGCAGATCCTGCTGTTCCGCACGAAGATTTTCCCTCGCAAGCGGAAGAAGAAAGCATAATTAACGGAAGCTTAAATGTTTATTCTCACATAAACAGTGTAAAATATAGGCAAAATAATGTACTTGTGCATTTAACCATGAAGGGAGAATTGTTATGAATGAAAAAAATATGATTCAGAATGAAGCTATGTTCAAGTTCTCTTATGGCCTCTTTGTTCTCACAGCAAAGGATGGCGATAAAGACAATGGCTGCATCATCAATACAGCGGCGCAGCTCACTGATAATCCAAAGCGTATTAACATTGCAGTGAACAAGGCCAACTATACCCATGATATGATCATGAAAACCGGCGAATTCAATGTGTCTGTACTGTCCGAAAAGGCTGTTTTTGATACATTCAAGCGCTTCGGTTTTGCCAGCGGCCGCGATACGGACAAGTTTGCAGGTTTTGAAGGATCCTGCAGCCGCAGCACCAACGGCCTGTATTATGTGACCGAAGGCACCAACTGTTTCATGTCCGCGAAAGTGATTGATGCCCATGACTACGGCACCCATACCCTCTTCATCGCAGAGGTCACCGAAGCACAGGTTCTGAACGGCGATCCGTCCGTGACCTATGCTTATTACTTCGAACATATCAAACCAAAGCCACAGCCAAAGGCTGAAGAAAAGGCAGCGGAAAAGAAAGTTGTCTGGGTCTGCAAAATCTGCGGCTACGTCTATGAAGGCGGTCCGATTCCGGAAGACTTCATCTGCCCTCTCTGCAAACACCCTGCATCTGATTTCGAACGAGTTGAATAACTGCATTTACAGCATTCAAAAACCTCTCCGGTATCCATCCGGAGAGGTTTCTTTTGTTTTATACGTTTTATTTACTGCAGATAGTAGTTCAGGCCGTAAACGCGGTCTACCTGGCTGGCATAGGCTTTCGCCTGCACCTTTTCATCATTTCCGCACTGTTCTGTCACAGCCTTCATCAGTCCCATCACCTTGGATGCTTCGGACAGGATCAGAACAATTTCCTTGGTTTCAGAGTGACGCAGGCCCCATGCTCTTACCAGCGCGTGGTGACGGACAGCCTCGCCATGAATTACAGTACCGCCGGAAGCACCCACGGTTCTGGCAGCGTCCATAACGTCCTCACTGCGGCCTTTGTTGGCAATAATGGAAACCAGATAGCAGACTCTCTCTTCGGAGAGGCTGTTTTCCAGTGCCGCCTCGTTCTGCTGCAGGTGTGCAAAATCTTTCATCTTCTCTGCAGGAACTGTAAATACGATGCCGTTGCCAGCTTTTTTCAGCGGCAGGCTCTTATTGAGCTTTTCCGCCAGTGCATCAGCTTCCGCATCCGGAAGAATGCCAACCAGCAGCTTTTTCGCCGCACTGCCCAGGCCAAGCACATCCATCCATTCTCTGGATGCAGTTCCTTCTCCATCTATTTCGTAGCGGACTTCCGCATTCGCTTCTTTAAAAATCTGTCTGGTTACTTCAGCCAGAACCGGGGTCACAATTACAACCAGCGCCCGCATGTCCATTCTGAATCCTCTGTTTTCCATGGTGGACCTCCCATTCTTTTTTCCGTTGCTTCATGCCGCAAACCACAGCACTTCTACTGTAAATTATACCCCAAAACATCCCCTGCGGTCAACGGACTTCACAGAATCTACAAAGTCATGATTTTGTTAAAAAAGTCTGCTGCCGAAATCGGCAGCAGACTTCCATATCATTTCATAAATCTATCTGCAGACTTTTTCCACATATGGGCTGGTAGCGGTCTTCAGCATACCGCCGTATCCAACCACGAACTGTACGATGTCGCCTACCTTGTATTCTGTATCGGATTTTGTTACATCCAGAATGATGTGGTCAGAGCTTCCGCCCAGAATATCCACCTTAGGATCCAGTGGTTCCATGCTGTCGATATCCGTATCCTGCTTGCCGATGGCAATGATGGCACGTTTAATAATGCCGCGGTCTTCGTAATAAGGCTTCTGACCAAAGGCATCCACGCCTACTTCACCGATTGGCAGGGATGGTTTTTCTTTCAGTTCCACAATCTGTGCTTCCAGTACCAGTGCATCGCTGCAGGTACCAGGCAGTTTTTCACCGTAAGCGGTGTCGTTACCCAGCAGGAAGGATTCACCCAGACGCAGGTTGGTGATGCCTTCCGGCATTTCGCCCTTGCCAATCAGGTAGATGGAGCTGGAGTTTCCGCCGGATACCATTTCCAGCTTGATGCCGAACTTATCTTCAATCTTACGAGCCACAGCTACCAGATTGGACAGGTTGTCGTTCTTAGGAATGATGGCGCCGTAGCAGGTCAGGTTCACACCCACACCGTACAGGTTGATGTGTTCCATAGACAGAATTTCTTCCACAGTTTCGAAAATCAGGTCTTCATTCTGATAGAAGATACCTTCTCTCAGGTCACCAAGGTCAATCATCAGCAGAATATTATGCTTTACACCCAGCTTTCCGGCTTCTTCGTTGAGCAGGCGGATGGTGGACAGTTCAGAGTTGAAGGACAGGTCCACATATTTTGCCACGTCAGCCACTTCTGCGTGCATCGGAATACGCAGCAGCGTAGTCTTCTTTCCGTTTGCCCGGGCAATATCCGCATAGGTCTTAATGTTGGCCACGCGGGAGTCTGCCATGAAGTCCACAGCAGGGTGCTGTGCGATCATTCCGCACATTTCCTTATGGGCACACATACCCTTGGTTACAATCATCAGGGAGCAGCCACCCTGTTCTTTGGTGATGCCTGCCACGGCATCCAGGTTGGACTGCAGCTTCTTTAAATCAATCACTAATCTTGGATACATGTTTGTCCTCCTTGTTTATCTGGTTTATACCTGTCTGAATTTACAGTGTTTGCGGTAGCAGAGCCGGCAGTTTCTGTCGCAGTTTGGCATTCTTCCTTCCACATCATCGCAGGTGCGCATCACGTGTGGATTTCCTGCCTGCTGAGCACTGGTCACCTGTCCCGGTGCGTTTTCCACCAGATTGCTGCCCAAAGCTTCTTTTTTCGCAGCTTCGATTTCTTCCTCTGATGCACCGCCGATGGCTTCTGGATTCTTATAGGCTTCCATATCATAACCCATATCTTCCATTTCCTTGATATGCTGCGCCAGTTCTGCCTTCTTTGCCGCGTCAGCATCTGCCAGTTCCTGCAGCTCCGCCATGATACGGATCTGTTCGGACTGCTGGGTTCTTTCCGGGAACTTGAAGTCCAGGGACTTTTCCAGCAGGCGGATGGCTGCTTCACGGTAACGCTTGGACAGTACACCCAGAGAAGCCATGATATAATCGTTATCCACCAGAACCTGTGCGTGTTCGGTCGGATACAGCTTCATACCATTGGCATTGTTGTTTGCGATGGATTCCATGATTTCCACGCGGTGCGGCAGGCGGGTCAGTGCACCGCCGGTGCCTACGATGTATTTTACCTGTGTCAGGTCTTTGCCTTCAGCCACAGTGGAACGGCCGGACGGACCGTAGATATAGCGGATAAAACCTGCGTGACGGTCTACAGCGCGGAGAACCGCTTCAGTGGTCAGACGTTCTACCAGCTTGAATTCTGCTTCGGTCTTCGGAATGGCCACGTAGCTTGCCAGGGTTTCATCCAGGTCGATACCCATCTTGTCGCATTCCTTGCGCAGCTGTTCTTCACCGATGGATTCGATAACTTTCATGCGGTTTACGTATACACCCAGATCCCCTTCTACGGTACGCTTAGCCTTTGGTTCCGGAGAAATCATGATGCGGGCGATTTTGTCAGACTCAGTCGCTACGGAGTGCAGGTCGGTGGTGGCACCGCCAACGTCCAGCACAATCAGGTCGCCCAGACAGTCATAGAGCAGCTTGGTACATTCCATAACAGCGCCCGGTGTCGGAATAATCGGCCCATTTACCATGTCACGGACATGCTCCATACCCGGTGCATGGGTGATGTGATCCTCAAAAGCATCCTGAATGACCTTTCGGCAAGGTTCCACATTCAGTTCGTCAATCTTCGGATATACGTTTTCTACATTATATAACTTCATGCCGCTTTCTTCATCGAAAATCAGTTCCATTTCTGCCTGGTTTTCGATGTTTCCGGCATATACAACAGGTGTCTTCAGGCCCATGGCGCGGATCATTTCCGCATTATCCAGGGCGGTATCTCTTTCACCGTAGTCCACACCGCCGGCAATCAGAATCAGGTTCGGATTGATTTCCTTAATCTTGGCGATGTCGGTACGGCGCATTCTTCCGGCAGTGATATAGTGGATAATGCCGCCGGCACCCAATGCTGCTTCCTTAGCCGCCTTTGCGGTCATATCGTAAACCAGTCCGTGCACGGTCATCTTCAGACCGCCGGCTGCAGAGGATGTAGCCAGCATTTCATCGTACTCCAGACTGTCAATATTCATCTTTCTGCAAAGGTCGTCAATGGCACCCTGCAGGCCGATTCTCACGTCTCCGTCCAGTACGGAGGTCGGCGCCTGCCCTTGGGCCCAGAATACCGGATTGTCTGTATCCAGATCCTTAAAGGCATTGACAACGGTGGTGGTTGAACCGATTTCGGCAACCAGTACATCTACTTTCATGGTTTGTCCCTCTCTTTCCCGTTGAAGTTTCCGGCTTTTCTGCCGGTCTATGTTATAGCGGAATCCAGTTGCTGACGCTGGTAGCGGTCAGCTTGCCGCTTTCTTTGCAAATCATTTCTGCCCGAAGCCTGATCATGCTCCGGCCGTTTTTTACAATCCATGTTTTCAGGATGGCATGCTGCCCCAGTTCCAGAGGCCGTACATAAGACACATACATGTCAGAGGTGGCAGCTTCGTCCGGTGCTGCAAAATTGGCAACTACCCCGCAGGCCGTATCGAACATGCCGGCAATGGCGCCGCCGTGAATTCCGTCTCTCTCGTTGCGCTGCCAGGCCTGGGTGGTAAATTCGATGGAGATGCTTTGCTCCTCGAAGTCGCAGCTGTGGAAATGTGCACACATGGTATCATCGAAATGGCCATCCTTCCGTTCCAGATACCCGTCTACTACACGTTTTGCTTCGGCTTCCCACTGCTCTTTCGTCATATCCTTAACTCCTTGTTTCAGATTCACACTTTCATTTTTTAAAAAAGGGGCCGGGCTATAGAGCCCAGCCCCTTCAGTCAGCTTTTATTGATGCGCTCTGTGCCGAATTATCGGACTACAGGTCGCCTCTTCTTCTCATAGCTTCTTCAGCCAGGAAGGTTGCTACATCGATACCGTGGGAGTCTCTGCCGAAACCAGCGTCGATACCAGTCTTCACAGCATCTTCAGGAATTACCTGAGTACCGCCTGCTGCGATGATAACCTTATCTCTGATACCCTTTTCGATAGCCAGATCGTTGATTCTCTTCATGTTCTTGTAGTGGATATTATCGTGGGAGATAATAGTGGAAGCCAGGATTGCATCTGCATTCAGTTCGATTGCAGCGTCAACCAGCTTTTCTACAGGTACGGAAGTACCCAGGTAGTTAACCTTAATACCCCACTTTTCGATACCGCCGTGCTTGATGTTGATGATTTCACGTAAGCCTACGGAGTGTTCGTCTTCACCTACAGTACCGCATACAACTACCATTGGATGTTCTTCGAATTCCTTGTACAGGGTAGCGTCGTCCAGGTGATGTGGTTCAGGTGGAATTTCCAGAGTAGTAGGATCTACGTCGAAGG
>JAZTZZ010000010.1:0-2571 GCA_045637765.1 Anaerovoracaceae bacterium
TCAGCAGATTTATGACATCTGCATGGAGAAGGGAATTCTGGTGGACTTTATGAAGGAACATGGGAAGACAATTATCGATATGCTCAGTGTGGAGTTTACAGAAGCAGAGATACAGCAGCTGTTTGAAGAAAATGGCTTCGAACGAGGCCTGAAATTAGGGCGTGAAGAAGGCCTCGAGGAAGGCGAGAAGAACGCCCTGGAGCGGCTGAATAAGCTGGGGATACTGTTGGAAGAGAATGGACGTGTGAGTGATTTATTGCGTTCTATGAAGGATCCGGCCTACCAGCAGCAGCTCCTGGAAGAGTTCGGGCTGTAGGCCATAGAAGAACCAGACACTGGCTCAACTGACATATAAGTAAAACAGGCGGTACCTGTCAGCAAATTGCTGACTAGTACCGCCGTTTTTATTGTTCAAATATGAAGTAACCGGCCTCGCCCATAATTACATAAACTTCGCTTCTTCTTCAATTCGGCTTACACCCAGCCGCTCGAGCAGACTGTTTTGCGGGGTGGAACGGGCCATGGCAGTCCGCAGGAACTGCAGTGGATGCTCCGTCGCGAGCCCCTTTCTAATATACCGGAAAATCTGATACAGCCACGCAAACGGCTTCAGCACAGGGTAGCGTGACGCCGCCTCCCAGTTAATCAGACCACGCTGCTGCAGAATCCGAAGCAGCGCCAGCGGATTCTTTGAGACGCTGATCACGTTGGTGGCGCAGTTGGAACCGGTCTCGTTCTTCCGGCCGAAATTGCCCTGATACAGAATATACTCCATCAGCTCCCGGCACAGCGCCTCATCGGCACCCGCGCACCAGGTGATATCCTCCCGCAGCCCCAGATACATCTGACACATGCGGGTCACCGTGATCGCCAGCTTTTCCCGCTCCAAACCACGCAGAAACGGCGCGAAGTCACGGGACCACACCGCATCGTCAAGCTCCCGGTCCACGTACAGCATCCAGTCCACGATCTGACGCAGCCCCAGCCCATTCTGCAGGTGGTTGTTAATATGCTCCAGCAGCGTCAGCCCGTTTTCTGCCGCCGGCAGCCGCATGAAGGAATACCCATCCAGCACAACCTCCTCAGCTGCACCCAGGGCCCCGAAGACACGCGCATCAAAGAAGGCATTTTTCGATGCATCATGGAAGATGGCGAAGCCTTTGTGCACCTCCACCACCAGACCGTTCCGCTTGTACTCCGTATGGCGGTAGTTCTCGCCTAAATACTCCGCCCCCTCCGAAATCAGCGCACACGCCCGGTCGAAGCAGGCCGGATCCACCAGCAGGTCGATATCCCCCATCACACGGTTATTCGGCTGGGGATAATAACAGGCCGCCGACGCACCCTTCACCACGGCACAGGCGATGCCCTCCGCCTGAAGCATACGGCAGATCTCCTGCTGCTGCTCCATGATGTGGTACCAGCGCATCATGCCCCTGCCGGCCATAGCGATGTACTGACGGCTGGCTGCAGGATTTTCTCTGACCAAAACATCCAGCGGCAGGCACTGCACCGTCTGGGCTTTCAGTTCTTTATATATTTCCTCCCAGCTCACATCCTGGGGAGCCTGGTAAGGAAAACGCTCCTCGCCCCAGAGCGCAGATCGCAGCAGGGCGAAAACCTGATTATATACAGTTGATTCCATCATAAAATTCCTTTCTAAAACCAGAATTCAGAACAGCATGATTATACCCCAAAAATCGACAAAATACCACAAAAAACGGAATTGTAACTTGAAAAAAATATAACATTGTAGTAGACTAAAATGTAACATTATTAAAATATGCCAAAGTCTGCCCTTTTTCAGGAAAAATCCCTGCAGAACCCTGAGAAGGACTGCAGAAAGAGCATACTTTGAAGTGTTTAATAAAATTTAAAAGAAAGGAAAGAAAAGGAAATGAAAAAGAACTATAAACGTTTCCTAAGTCTGATGCTGGCCTTCATGCTGGTACTGTCCAACGTACCTGCCATGGCGTTTGCGGATGATGTGGTTGTGGACGACAGTACTGCGGATGAAACTCCGGTAGTATGTGAACATGTCGATACTACTACAATCACCATTGACGCAACCTGCACAGAAGACGGTTCAACCGTAGTAACCTGTAATGACTGCGGCGAACCTGTTACCAAAACAGTGATTCCTGCAGGTCACAGCTATGTGGACGGCAAGTGTAGTGGCTGCGGTGAAGACGAACCAGCAGCAGAAGAACCAGGCGAAGAACCAGGTGAAGAATCATCAGACGAAGCGACTGAGGAAGAACCTACAGAGCTTGCGGATGTTGAAACTACTAATGTAGCAAAGGTTGACGGTACAGAGTATGCAACTCTTGCTGCAGCAATCACTGCTGCAACTGCAGGCCAGACTATCACTCTGATTGCTGATGTAACTGAAGACGTTACAATCAACAAGGCTCTGACCATCGACGGTGAAGGCAAGACCTACACTGGTGCGATGACTCTGAAAGCGGATACAACTATTAAGAATGTGAACTTTGACGGTAAGGGATACAACGGTTATGCCGTTACAACCCGTGGCGCAAATTATCTTACAATCGAAGATTGTACCGCAAA
>JAZTZZ010000011.1:0-49910 GCA_045637765.1 Anaerovoracaceae bacterium
CTCCGATGTGGATTTCCCTTTGTACCACCGTACTCTTCCGTGTACCTCTGGCTTACGGAATTTCCTTCCTGACCAGAACACAGGAGCTGCCTTACGGACGTTTTGAATGTATCTGTGTATCCCTGCTTTGTTCCTGGATCATGGGTATGCTGCTGAATGTATACTTCTACCGTAAGGGTAAGTGGAAAAATAAAGCGATTGGGTAGTGTCGAAATATGTCGAGCGATTTAGCTTGACGGAGCGAACATTTGTTCTTTATAATATTGGTAAACATACTGTTTGCCGAGGTAAATTATGGAGAGAAATGTTCAGATTATAAAAGAACCAGATGGACGAAATCTAGTTGTCATTTATGATATTATTTTTAAAAACCGAAGAGATATCAGCTGGGATGATGTAGAAGAATATCTGAAACGATATCTGGGAGAGGTTTATGAGATAATAGAAAGTTCTGATCGAATATACATAGGCAAAGATTTTGTCGATGAGTTTTCTGGGTCCAATTATACTGCGAAACTGAAAGGTACTGTGGCGAAAGCCAAAGCAAATGCGGCACAGGGAATTCCGGAAATGGTTGAAATTGCAGTAAATAAGAGGTATAAAGAAAATCTGGCGAGAAAACATGGTGTGAATGCAAAATATGGATGGTATCGCTGTGATACCAGATTTGCACTGCCTGTTGCAGATGAGAATGAAGATATTATTCGATATAATGTTTTCCAGGCGGAACTGCTGATTCGGCATGATGCTAACGGAAAACTGTACCTGTACGATGTGATAAATATAAAAAAGAAACGAAGTACCCCGCATGAGCCGAAGCTTGACGGTTAAAAACTCGTTTCTTTCATACTCATCATACTTAATATGATTAAAAATGTCAAGTGGAAATGGAGAACTGACGTGAACGATAGAGATTTCTTCATGGCCCGCCGTGTGGCGGAGGCTGTGGATGCGGCAGGCGGACGGACCTTCTATGTGGGAGGCTTCGTACGTGACCGGCTGCTTCATCAGCCTAATACGGACATCGACATAGAGGTTCACGGTATCCAGCCTGACGTACTGGAGGGTATCCTGGATTCCCTTGGCGGCTGTACCACAAAGGGCGCCAGCTTCGGCGTCTACGGTATCGCAGGGTGCACCCTGGATATCGCCATGCCGCGCCGGGAAGAAGCCACAGGCCGCGGTCACAGAGATTTCCAGGTTTACGTGGATCCGCATCTGGGTACAGAAAAAGCAAGCCGGCGCCGTGACTTCACCATGAATGCCATGATGGAAGATGTGATGACCGGTGAAATTGTGGACCATTTCGGCGGATGGCACGACCTGCAGGATGGTGTGCTTCGCCATGTGGACCCGGAAACCTTCGGTGAGGATCCGCTCAGAGTACTTCGGGCAGCACAGTTTGCAGCCCGGTTTGACCTGAAAATCGATCCGGAAACTGTCGAAATTTGTCGAAACATGGATTTGACGACATTGGCAACGGAGCGTGTCATGGGCGAACTGGAAAAGGCACTGCTGAAGGCCGACCGTCCGTCTGTATTCTTCGAAACTCTCCGGGAAATGAACCAGCTGAAAGACTGGTTCCCTGAGGTGGAAGCGCTGATTGGAATCCAGCAGAGTCCGGTGCACCATCCGGAAGGAGATGTATGGAACCATACCATGCATGTGCTGGACAGGGCAGCCTGGCTTTCCGGCGGAGCAAAATATCCTTATTCTGACGGCACCGAAAGCATCGCTCCTTCGTGGGAGCTGGGGTTTATGATATCTGCCCTCTGCCACGACTTCGGTAAGACCGTCGCCACGGAGATAGGCGAGGACGGCAGGATTCATGCCCTTGGCCATGAGCAGGCAGGTGTGGAGATTACGGACCGGTTTATCCGCCGTCTGACCAGAGAGCGGAAACTGCGTCAGTACATTCTGAACATGACGGAACTGCACATGAAGCCGAATATTCTGGCAGGTGCGAAAGCAAAAGTGAAATCCACCAATAAACTTTTCGATGAGTCGGTAGACCCGGAAGGGCTGATTTTGCTGGCAAGGGCAGATTACCTGGGACGTGAGGAACGGCAGCCGAATCTGGAGTACGAGGAATATCTGTGGCAGCGGCTTACGGAATACCGCCGGACTATGGCGCAGCCTTATGTACAGGGTTCGGATCTGATTGAAGCGGGACTGAAACCGGGACCGGATTTCAGTGACATTCTGTCCTATGCTCATAAACTGCGGCTGGCAGGAGTGGAGAAAGAAAGCGCATTAAAGCAAACTTTGGCATATGCACGAAAGCCTTGAATTTATACAGATTTGATGGTATGATAAAAGATGTAGTTAAGTTCAACAATCTATAGGAGGACGAAATGATATACACAAAAGAAGTTGAAAATATGTGCTGTGTAAACAAGGGCGCATATCACGGACCTGCTCCAATTCCACAGGAAGGAAAGTGGACACAGGTAAAAGAAATTTCCGATATTTCCGGTCTGACTCACGGCGTTGGCTGGTGTGCACCGCAGCAGGGCGCATGTAAGCTGACTCTCAATGTGAAGGACGGTATTATCGAAGAAGCACTGGTAGAAACCATCGGCTGCTCCGGTATGACCCACTCCGCTGCTATGGCTGGGGAAATCCTCATCGGCAAGACTTTGCTGGAAGCACTGAATACCGACCTGGTATGTGACGCCATCAATACTGCCATGAGAGAACTGTTCCTGCAGATTGTTTACGGCAGAACCCAGTCTGCATTCTCCGAAGGCCGTCTGGCCATCGGCGCAGGTATGGAAGACCTGGGCAAGGGCCACAGAAGCCAGGTGGGTACCATTTATACCACCAAGGCGAAGGGACCTAGATATCTGGAACTGGCAGAAGGCTACATTACAGAAGTTGGTCTGGACGAAGAAAATAACATCATCGGCTACAAGTATGTAAACCTGGGCAGAATGATGGACTTCATCAAGGCCGGCAAGGACCCTATGGAAGCAATTGAAAAGGCAAGCGGCAAGTACGGCAGATTCGATGAAGCTGCCAAGAAGATTGATCCGCGTGAAGAATAGGGGGTTACATCATGGCTTTATTTCAGGATTATGATAGAAAGATAGAAAAAATCAATGGCGTGCTGGCTCAGTACGGCATCAAGGACCTGGACGATGCAATGGCAATCTGCCAGGAAAAGGGCATCAACCCTTATAACATCGCCAAGGAAATCCAGCCAATCTGTTTCGAAGACGTTTGCTGGGCGTACGTGGCAGGCTGTGCCATCGCACTGAAGAAGGGCGACGTGAAGGCAGCTGACGCAGCAAAATCCATCGGTGAAGGCCTGCAGGCGTTCTGTCTGCCTGGTTCCGTAGCAGAAGACAGAAAGGTTGGCCTGGGCCACGGCAATCTGGCTTCCATGCTGCTGTCCGAAGAAACGGAATGCTTCGCATTCCTGGCAGGTCACGAATCCTTCGCAGCTGCAGAAGGTGCCATCGGTATCGCCAAGTCTGCAAACAAGGTTCGTAAGCAGCCTCTGAGAGTCATCTTAAACGGCCTGGGTAAGGACGCTGCACAGATTATCTCCAGAATCAACGGCTTCACCTACGTGCAGACTCAGTTCGATTATTACACAGGTGCTCTGAATGTAGTAAATGAAACTCCTTACTCCAAGGGTGAAAGAGCGCTGGTTCGCTGCTACGGTGCAGACGACGTGCGTGAAGGCGTAGCAATCATGCATGCTGAAAAGGTTGACGTTTCCATCACCGGCAACTCCACCAACCCTACCAGATTCCAGCATCCTGTAGCAGGTACCTATAAGAAGGAATGCATCGAACAGGGTAAGAAGTACTTCTCTGTTGCATCCGGCGGCGGTACCGGCAGAACCCTGCATCCGGACAACATGGCAGCTGGTCCTGCTTCCTACGGCATGACTGACACCATGGGCAGAATGCACTCCGGTGCACAGTTCGCCGGCTCCTCTTCCGTTCCTGCACACGTAGCTATGATGGGCTATGTGGGCATGGGCAACAACCCTATGGTAGGTGCTACCGTAGCAGTTGCTGTAGCCATTGAAGAAAGCGCGAAGTAAATACAAAGATATTAAATATAAAGAGGAACAGGCACTGTCTGTTCCTCTGTGTGTATGCAGACGGAATGGAGTACAGTATGAATGCCAATCCAATTTTGCTCCAAAGAAAATATGCCAGAGTCATCAAGCTCTTTGCAGAGCAGGAAGAAATTTCTCTGGATGATGCACTGAACTTCTTTTACAAATCCTGGGTGTATATTCTGATGAGGGAAGGCGTTTCTGACATGCACTGCATGAGTGACGGATACTTGGCAGAAGAACTGCAGATAGAGTATAGAAATAACCATTCTGAAGAAAGGGGAGAAACAATATGAACGAGACCATAAAAGTATTAAAGGGACACACTTCGAAACGTAAGTTCACGGAACAGGCGGTTGCGCCAGAAATGGTGCGGGCTATCGTGGAATGCGCACAGATGGCATCCACATCCAGCCACTTCCAGGCATACAGTATCATCGAAGTGCAGGACCCTGCAAAACGTGAAGTACTGAAGGAGTGCTCCGGCGGACAGAAATGGACCGTAACAGCGCCTCTGGTTCTGCTGTTCTGTGCTGATCTGCACAGAAACGAGACTTATTTCGACGGAATCGATAAGGATGTGCTGACCAATACGGAATGTTATACTGTAGCAGTGATCGATGCAGCCCTGGCGGCACAGAATGCCTTTGTTGCTGCAGAAAGCATGGGACTGGGCGGCGTGATCGTGGGCGGCATCCGAAATGATGTGCAGAAGCTGATTGACACTTTCCAGCTGCCGAAGCGGGTTGCACCATTATTCGCACTGTGTCTGGGATATCCTGCCGAAGAACCTGGACGCAAGCCAAGACTGCCGAAGGAAGTCGTTCATAAAATCGACACTTACACCGAAGAACATGACGATGAAACGATCGCCGCATACAATGCCGAAGTGAAAGATTATTATATCGAAAGAACCGGCGGCAAAATCGATGCCACTTGGTCTGAGCACTGCGGCAACCTGATGATGGCCAAGACCAGAGATGAGGTCGGCGCAATTTTAAGAGAACACGGTTTCCTGAAAAGATAAAATGAAATAACAAGTAAGATTACGATAATGAAACCCTCCGCCAGCAGGAATGCAGACGGAGGGTTTTTGTGTGAAATATGTAATGAAGACTTAAGTTGAAATAATTATATCACAGTATTTTTAATAAAATAAATTAACATTTAGATTAACGTTAGTTCGATTATAGATAATTGTTTTCCAATTAACAAGGGTTCATAATAACAATAACAAAGTGTAATTTTGAAATGAAAGGAGATTCCTCGTATGAAACTTGAAAATAAAGTTGCTATTGTTACAGGTGGATCTGCGGGTATAGGAAAAGCAATTGCAGAACGTTTTTTAAAAGAAGGTGCGGTTGTTGGCATCTGCGGAACGAATCCTGAAAAACTGAATAGAACTGTAGAAGAACTGAAACAGTATGGTACAGTTCGTGGATTCAATGTAAATATTTCTGACAAAGAAGCTGATGAGGCAATGGCGAATGCTATGATTGAAGAATTCGGTCATGTGGATATTCTTATTAATAACGCAGGAATCACGAAAGATGCCCAGTTCTATAAGATGACAGATGAACAGTTTGAAACCGTTGTGGATGTTAACTTGAAAGGTAATTATTACATGACGAAAGCAGTTGTCGGACAAATGATTGAACAGAAGTACGGCAAAATCGTACATGTTACTTCTGTATCGGCCTTTAATGGAAACTTTGGCCAGTCAAACTATGCTGCAACCAAGGCCGCGATCATGGGCATGACCAGAGTACAGGGCAAAGAGCTGGGAAAATACAATATTACAGTAAATGCAATCGCTCCTGGCTCAATAATGACCGACATGTATGCAGCAGTACCAGATGATGTTAGAGAAGCGAAACTGAAAAAGATTCCATTAAAACGTTACGGTGATCCTTCTGAAGTGGCAAATCTTGCACTGTTCCTTGCTTCTGATGAATCTTCATATATCACAACTCAGACCATTGTAATTGATGGCGGATTTAATTAAAGAAATAAGATTATTATAGAGCTATGGCATCTCCTCATTTGTAATAGACTCCTGTTTTAAAACTTCTTCTCTATGGAGTTTTTATCCATGATAACTACATAATTAACTCCTCACATTTATGCTGATAGCTCTTTTTCATGTATCTGAAAAACAAGAGACCGAATTCTATGAAGAATCGGTCTCTTGTTTTTTTCAAATTAATCGATAAATGAAAAGTCATGGTACTTTTCAATTAAAAAATCCTTCAAAAGCTGTGCGGGTTTGGAAAGATAACGATCTTTCTTCCAGTGAAGAGACTGATGCCTTACGGCTTTTTCGTCTTCCAGCGGGATCAGAATCATATTTGAATAAAGTCCACATTTCTGTGCATTGAAAGTTGTCAATGCGACCATTCCTTCCCGGAACGCAACTTCAGGTCTCAGCATATAATCACAGGTTATACGTGATTTTGGTTCGAATCCAGCCTCCTGAAACAGGATATCACAATACTGTGAAAACAGTGAATCGGATAAGTTTACAAACCATTCATCCTTTGCTTCGATCAGTGAAATGGACTTTCTTCCCGCAAAACGGTGATATGGGGGAACAGCAAGTGCAATGCGGTCTTCAAACAGGAACACAGATTCCCATCCTAAGTCTGAGTAACTTTCCGGTGCCATAATCATTAGATCCACGTCAGCATGCGGTTCTTTAGATGGGCTTAAGGCAGGATCGAACAGGAAATGTTTAAAATTAATTTCCGGGTATTTCCGGCTGAATTCGTGAAGAGTATCCAACCACAAATATGGGTTGGACATTACGATTGTAACATGATTCTCTGATGATATGGACATATCAAACATTGCTTTTTCACCATCAATCAGTTCATTTAAGGCATTTTTTACATATGGAAGGTATGCCTGGCCAAAATCATTCAATTTAATATTTCTGCCGATACGGTCGAAAAGCTTTACACCCAGTTCTGATTCTAAACGAGCAATACTGCTGCTGATTGCGGATGGAGATACATACATGCGTTCTGCGACTCTGGTTAAATGCTGAGATTCTGCTAGCTCTAGAAAATATTTAAGCTGTAACAGTTCCAATCGTGTCACCTCCTTGTCTGTATGATGTTACTCTATTATACCTTTTTTAACAGGATTTTGGCAAGAACAGAAGCCAATTTGGAATGTTTTTCATTGGTTAACAAATGTTACATTTTCGTTTAATGATAGTTAACTAATTGTGAAATTTACGTAAATGCGTGAAAGATGATAAAATATTAGCAAAAGAAACGAGATTCCTTTTTCACTAGCAATGGTAAATAAAGGAAATGCGGGAGGCAGACGATGAACAGTAGTGATGTGAAAAAAGTATGTGTTGTTGGAACCGGTAAAATGGGCACACAGATTGCTTTAAATTGTGCGATTCATGGGTTTGAGACTGTTATTACCGGAAGAAAGCTTGAAAAGCTGGAAGATATAAAGAAGTGGTCGGATGACTATCTTGAGGGACGTGTTTCAAAAGGGAAGCTTACAGAAGAGCAGGCAACCAAGGCTGCAAATAATTTTAAATACACTACAGATTTGAAGGAAGCATTAAGCGGCTGCCAAATCATTTTCGAATCAGTTGTAGAAGATAAGGAAATAAAAAAGCAGATTTTTACTGACATTAATTCCTGGGCTATGCCAGATGCGATCATTGCTTCAAATTCCAGTTATATGCCTTCTTCAGAGTTTGCTGAATACATTACCAACCCGGGAAGACTGGCTAATGCACATTTCTTTAATCCGGCACTGGCAATGAAGCTGGTCGAAGTAATCAAAGGTGAACATACCTCTGAAGATACTATTGAACTTCTGATGGATTTTGCAAAAGCAACAGGAAAAACTCCAATCAGGGTCAACAAAGAAATTGACGGATTCGTGGTAAACCGAGTGCTCCGCGCAATTAGAGACGAAGCTTTCTTCCTTATTGAGGAGGGTGTGGTATCACCTCAGGATCTGGATATCGGTGTAGAACTGGGACTGAACCATCCAATGGGACCATTTAAATTACTGGATTTCACAGGTGTGGACCTGATGTATCGCTCCAGTGAAAAGAGATGGAAGGATACCGGTATCAAGCCGCATGGTTATGATATTGTAAAGGAAATGTACGAAAAGAATGAATGGGGACGCAAAACCGGAAAAGGATTTTATGAGTACGAACAGAAATAGATGAGGTGAATTAGATGAAAGATGTTGTAATTGTATCCGCAGTCAGAACTCCAATTGGTTCCATTGGCGGAACTTTAAAGAAGGTACAGCCGGAAGAACTGCTGAGAATTGTATTTGAGGCAGCCATCGAGAGATCTGGCATCGAAAAGACACAGATTGATGGTGTAGTTGCAGGTCATGTTAAGCAGACCACAGATGCTCCGAATATTGCAAGAGTGGCATCTCTGGCAGCCAGAATCCCGGAAGAAGTTCCTGCGTATACAGTACATAGACAGTGTGCATCCGGTATGCAGGCTATCTTAAATGGTGTTATGGAAATTCAGTGCGGTTATGCAGATACTGTTCTGGTAGGCGGAACCGAGAGCATGAGTACAGCACCGTTCTATATAAGAAATACAAGATTTGGTACCGGCAGCGGTACAGTGGAATTCATCGACCCGAATACTGAATCTCAGCCAAAGAGCCAGCCTGAATCCATTTACGGAAAATTCAATATGATTCAGACTGCAGACAAGGTGGCAAGAGAACTGAATATTACAAGAGAAGAATGTGACGCCTTTGCGCTGGCAAGCCAGAGAAAGGCTGTGGCAGCCATCGACGAAGGACGTTTTGCAGAGGAAATTACTCCAGTAATCATCCCACAGAGAAAGGGCGATCCAATCGTATTCGACACAGACGAATATCCGAAGCGTGATACCAATGAAGCCAAACTGGCTAAACTGAAGCCAATCTTTGAGGGTGGCGTAACAACTGCCGGCAATGCATCCGGAAGAAATGACGGTGCTTGTGCTCTGGTGCTGATGAGTGCAGAAAAGGCTGAAGAACTGGGACTGAAACCGATGGCCAAGTTCGTCGGCGCAGCAGCTTCTGGCGTAGATCCGACAGTAATGGGTCTGGGACCCGTGGCAGCTACCAGAAAGCTTCAGAAAGAGTGCCTGGATGCAAAGGGAATCAAGTTGGAAGACTTCGGTCTGATTGAACTGAATGAAGCTTTCGCAGCACAGTCTCTGGGCTGTATCAAGGAGCTGGGCCTGGATATGGACAAGGTCAATGTAAATGGCGGTGCCATTGCACTTGGACATCCTCTGGGAGACTCCGGCGCCAGAATTGTAACAACCCTGCTTTATGAAATGAAGAGACGAAATGAAAAGTATGGACTGGCAACCATCTGTATTGCAGGCGGTCTGGGTATGTCCATCGCGATTGAAAATATTTAATTTTATAAATATTAGAGAAAGGAAGGGTGATATTCATGAAAAAAGTAATTATAACGGCTGCAATTTGTGGTGCTGGCACTTCAAGAAATAGTACACCATATGTTCCTATCACGCCAGATGAAATTGTAAACGATGCAATTGCATGTGCAAAAGCAGGTGCATCTGTTGTTCACTTCCACATTCGCGATGACGAAGGTAAGAATTCCATGGATTTGGATAGATGGATCGAAGTGATCACAAAGATGCGAGCAGCAATGGAAGCTGAAAAAGTAGATGTCGTACTCAATCTGACCAGTTCGGGAAGTAAATTTACAGAAGATGAAAGAGTTGCACATCTGCCGGTACTGATGCCGGAAATGACTTCTTATGATGCAGGTACCATGAACTGGGGAAATTCTTATGTATTCCCTAATTCACCAGCATTTCTGGAACGTCTGGGTACACTGACACAGGAATTGGAAATCAAACCGGAAATCGAAATCTTCGACGGCGGTATGCTGGGAAATGTTGAGCATTACGTAAAACATGGTTTCTTGAAAGAACCACTCCATTATCAGCTGGTGTTAGGTGTTTCCGGCGGAATGCCTGGTAATATTGAGTCTATCAACTATCTGGTACCAAAGTTAAGACCAGGTTCTACTTGGTCTATTACCGGCATTGGTAAGAGCCATATGGAATGTCTGTTGGCAGGTCTCGCAGCAGGTGCACATGGCATCCGTGTTGGATTGGAAGATAATGTATACTTTGAAAAAGGTGTACTTGCTACCAATGTACAGCTTGTAGAAAGAGCAGTAGAACTGGCAAAACTGGCAGGACGGGAAATCGCAACTGCAGCAGAGGCGAGAGAAATTCTTGGTTTAAAGAAGCACAAATAAATTGGATACATAATTTAAAAAATGCTATAGAAAGGAGGATTCCTACAAATGGTAATTCCGGAAATTAAAACGATTGCAATTATCGGTGCAGGAACAATGGGCCCGGGAATTGCACAGTCATTTCTGGCAGGCGGTTATGATGTAAAAGTATGGGAACCAGTAGTAGAACGTAGAGAACAGGCAAAGAAAGTAATTTTTGAAGGTCTCAGCGTTTCTGCAGCAAACAACTTGCTTGACAGTCAAAAAATTGATGAGTACATGGAACATTTGGAATTTACAGAATCTCTGGAAGCCGCTGTTTCTGACGCACAGTTCATTATGGAGACTATCGTTGAAAAAGCTGAAGTAAAGAAAGCTTTTTACACAGAATTAATTCCTTTTGTAAAAAAAGAAACAATTCTAGCTTCTAATACATCTGCTTTGAACATCTTTGAAGTGGTTCCGGAGGAAGTGCTTCCAAATCAGCTGATTGCTCACTGGTATGGACCTGCACAGCTTGTTCCGCTGGTAGAAGTTGTGAAAAGTGAAGAAGCTCCTCAGGAAATGGCAGATGCTGTAATGGAAGTGTTGAGACGATGTGGTAAGGTTCCAATTCAGATGAAGAAATTCATTCAGGGTTATATTGTAAACCGAATTCTCCAGTGTATTAACCGCGAAATATTCTTTTTACTGGACAATGAATATTGTACAGCAGAGGATATCGATTTCGCAGCAAAGATGAGTTTTATCCCAAGAGCTATGGTTCTTGGAATCTGTAAAAAAATAGACTTCGGTGGTGTGGATATTACCATTAATAACTGGAAAAATCACAGTTATCAGATGCCTCCTGAAGTTGATTTACCGGAAACCCTTAAAAAAATGGAGGAAAATCAGCAGTTTGGTTTAAAGTCCGGGAAAGGGTTTTACGATTACTCAAACTGTGATGTCAACGAATTGCTGAATAAACGGGATGAACAGTTGGTGCAGGCCTATAAGCTTGCCTCAAAATTTCTGGATGATACCGTTTAGTAGCATATAAAGTTGAAAACAGATCAAAAGTGAGGAGGAGAAATCCATGAAAAACAATCATGAAGAAAGGAAAAAGGAATTTGTCCTAAGTGAAGGGCAGTCCGATTTTGTCATTGGGGCAGTTGGATTGGTATTCGCATTGGCAATGATTTTTCTAATTATTCCAGGAACGATTGCAGATGTAGGTAAGGGGTTCCCAGGCCCACGAACCCTTCCGAATTTTTACGGTTGGATTCTGCTGGTGCTTTCCTGCTGTATGCTGTTTCAGGCAAGCAGAAAGAGAAAGGGAAAATCTAAGATTTATGGAAGGGCAGAGGATACTGTAACCTTCGATTTGGAAGGAGTAAAACGCATCGCTATTGTTCTGGCAATCATTGTTATCAGTGTTGTTGCATTAAACTTCCTGCCGTATATTCCGGTAACTATTGCTTTATTATTCGCACTGATGTATGTGTTGGGACAACGCAAAATACTGGTTTTAGCTGGTATTTCTGTTATCCCGCCTATCGTAATATATTTCTTCTTTACAGAAGGATTAAGATTAGTATTACCGTAAGAAAGGAGGATTATCATTATGTTAGATATGCTTTCAATGCTCGGCAGTGGCTTCCTTGCGGTAATTATGCCTGGTAATTTTATTTATCTCTTAGGTGGTGTAGCATTGGGTCTGGTAATGGGTGCAATCCCTGGCCTGACTGCAACAATGGCAATCGCACTTCTGGTTCCGCTTACCATGTATTTGACTCCAACGCAGGCTGTTATCATGCTGCTGGGAGCATTTAATGGCGGTACCTTCGGGGGATCCATTTCTGCAATTCTTATGGCGACTCCGGGCACACCGGCCGCATCTGCAACAGTAGCAGATGGATACAATATGGCGCTGAAAGGACAGGCTGGCAAAGCGATTAAGACTGCGCTGATTGCATCTGTAATTGGATGTTTGACTGCTTGCGTGCTGCTGGTATGCATTGCAGAACCAGTAGCAAAGTATGCACTGAAGTTTGGTCCTGCAGAATATACCGTACTGATGGTTTTCTCTCTGACAATTATTGCATCTGCTTCTGGTGACAGTATCATCAAAGGCCTGATGGCAGGGATTTTCGGATTGATTTTCGGAAGCATCGGTGTGGATCCAATTGAGACAGTTCCTAGATTGACATTTGGTTCTCTGAACCTGGCCAGCGGTATTGATGTTATCACTATGTTAATTGGTTCTCTGGCACTGGCTGAAATTTTCTCTCAGATTGAACAGTTTAATAAAAGTACAACATCTGTTATGCTGCCGCCTCCATCTTGTAAGGACGATGATCGATTTACACTGTCAGATTTAAAGCAGACCTGGAAAACCATGATACGATCTGCATTCATTGGGTCGGGTATCGGTGCGCTGCCTGGTCTGGGATCAACTTTGGCAGCCTGGATGGGTTATGATATGGCGAAACGTTTCTCCAAGCATCCGGAAAAGTTTGGTACTGGCTATATAGAAGGTATTGCTGGTCCAGAAGCTGCTAATAACGCAGTTTGCGGTTCCAATATGATTCCGCTTCTGACTCTGGGTGTACCTGGTGACGTATCAGCGGCACTGATTATCGGTGCATTGATGCTGCAGGGACTGACACCTGGACCGATGATTTTCAGAGAAGCACCACAGGATGTATATAATATCTATGCGGGCGTTATGATGTCCAATGTGGTCATGGCGGTTCTGGTGTTCCTGACTGTAAAGCAGTTTACTAAAATCTCTAAACTTCAGAAGAATGTGGTAATTCCTATGGTATGTATGTTCTGTATCGTAGGAGTATATGCACTGAACTCCACTCTGTTCGATGTAGCAGTAATGCTGTTCTTTGCAGTACTTGGCTATTTCATGTCTAAGTTCCACTTCCCGCCTGCATGTATGCTGGTAGGATTCATCCTGTCACCTCTGCTGGAAAAGTACTTCCGTCAGGCGATGACAATTTCCAGAGGCAGCTTCAGTATTTTCTTTGATGGTGCTCTGGTGTGGGTAATCTGGACGATTACTGCGTTATCTATGTTTACAATTATTCGTTCTAAGTACGTAAAGTACAAAGAAAGAAAAAAGGCAACAGCCGTTTAATTGCTCTGGTTTTACTCTTCTAAATTTTGGAAGGTGAAATAAAAAATTTACATGGAGGAAAAAGAAATGAAGAAGAACGTGAAGAAAGTATTAGCATCATTACTGGTTCTGGTTATGGCTTTTGGACTGTTCACAGCCTGCGGTGGTGGCGAAGATGAAGCTACCTATCCAGACGGAACAATTACATTAGTATGTAACTACGGTGCAGGCGGCGGTACTGACCTGGCGGCTCGTGCATTGGCAAGTGAAATGGAAAGCATCTTAGGTGTTCCTGTTTCTGTAGTGAACAAAGAAGGCGGTTCCGGTACTATCGGTATCACTGAAGTAGCAAATTCTGCTGCAGACGGCTATACCTTCGGTATCGTAACTTATGCGCCTCTGGTAATTGCACCAAATCAGCTGGAAGTATCCTATGTAGTAGATGATCTGGATTATCTGGGTACTATCGCACAGTATGATTATGCATTCGTAGTTAAAGCTGATTCTGAAATCAACTCTGTAGCTGATTTGGTAGAATTATCTAAGACACAGAGTGTAAGCTTAATGGCTTCTGGTTTCCCTCAGCCTCTGGTAGCTGAAAACCTGGCAGAAATCACTGGCGGTGACATCCAGAATGTCCCTGTAAACTCTTCTGCAGAAGCAGTAACCGGTATCCTGGGCGGCCACTGTGATGGCGGTGTAATCGTAGCAGGTGACGTGAATGCATACGTAGAATCTGGTGAATTAAAGGTTATCGCAACCTGCGGTGCAGAAAGATACGAAGGATATCCAGATGCTCCAACCTTAATTGAAGAAGGTTATGACATCGAACTGCGTTCCTACATGGGCGTTGGTGCACCGAAGGGTATTGATCCTGCAAACTTCGAAATTCTGAAGAATGCATTTGACCAGGCGTTTGAAAGTGAAACATTCCTGACCTCTCTGGACAACCTGAAGGTTCACACTTACCACATGAGCGGCGAAGAATTCGCTGAAATCTTAGCAACAGACGAAGGCTTCTGGAAGGATTATTTCGCAGCGAAGTAATAAGTGCAGAGTCTCTGACATAGAGGCATATTCATTATGAATTAACATCTATGTGACAAACCTGAAAAAGCATATGTGATGCGTCACATATGCTTTTTCTTCTATAAAACGTATTTAAGGAGAAGAGAAAATGCTGCAGAATCTGATTATTGCTTTTGAGGCAGTAGCACCTATGTTCCTGACGATTGCAGTGGGCTATGGCATTAAAAAAATGGGTATGCTTGACAGTTCGAGTATAAAACAAATCAATAAGGTACTATTTAAGGTTCTGTTTCCATGCCTTGTGTTCTGCAGTTTGTATGATGAGTCAATTGAAGAAGCATTTGATGCAAAACTTATTGGATACAGCATGGGGATTGCATTGCTTCTTTGGTTATTGACAATTCCATTTGTCATGAAAATTGAAAAAAGCAATCGAAGCAGAGGCGCCATGATTCAAGCCATAAACCGGAGCAATTTTCTAGTTGTAGGATTTCCAGTAGTCAATAATATCTGTGGAAATGAAAGTACTGCGGCGGCAGCGGCAACAATTATTGGTATGCTTCTTCTCAGCAATATTATGTCTGTAACGGTGTTGGAAATATTCAGAGGCAGTAAACCGAATCCCGTTCATATTTTGAAAGAAATATTTGTGAATCCCATCATAATTGCAACATTGATTGGTGTGTGTTTCATGATATTACAACTCAATCTGCCATATGTTATTGAATCTACAGTCGTATCCTTGAATAGAATTGCTACACCGCTGGCGTTGCTTGCGATGGGTGCTTCTATCGATTTTAAGAGTGTGGGCAAAAGAAAACGCAATCTTTTAATTTGCCTTGCGGGCAAGCTTGTAGTTGTACCTGGAATTGTGGCAGTTGTCGGAATGATACTGGGATTCAGGGACACGGCGTTTGTAACATTGCTCGCTTTTTTCTCTGCGGCACCTACAACTACATCATTTACTATGGCTGATCAGATGGACAGTGACAGTGACCTTGCAAGAGACTGCGTCGTATTTGGGTCTGCATTGGTAGCATTCACCATGTTTTGCTGGATTTTCATATTTAAAAGCCTGGGTATTTTTTAAGGAGGAGAACGAATGGTTAACTATACAGATGATATAAAAAAGCGAATTCGAAATCCGAAATATCTGAATTTGATTACAACAGCAGAAGATGCTGCGAAATATATTAAAAATGGGATGGTAATCGGGATGAGTGGATTTACACCATCCGATTATCCGAAGTTAATTCCACTTGCACTGATAGAAAGAAAAAAGGCAGGTGAGGATATCAAAGTAGACGTTTACGCTGGTGCTACGCTGGGTCAGGAAGTGGATGTGAAGATGGTCCAGGAAGGTATGATTCGAAAGAGACTTCCTTTCATGAACAATCCAGTTCCACGAGCTGCTGTAAATAATAATGATATGCTTTTTATAGACATGCATTTATCGCAGTCAGCACAGTATGTGAATTATGGTTTTCTGCCTGAGGTGGATATTGCAGTGGTAGAAGTTTTGGGAATTACAGAGGACGGAGATCTGATTCCAAGCACTGCAGTGGGAAATACTGCCGCATTCATAAGAGCTTGTGATTGTGTTCTGGTAGAAATTGCAATGAAAAAACCAATGCAGATGGAAGGCATGCACGATATATGGTATTTGGATAATCCTCCGAACCGAAGAGAAATACCGATATATAAACCATCTGACCGAATTGGAACGCCAACAATACCGTGTGGTTGGGAGAAGATAAAAGCTATTGTTCTTTCTGATGGTGCGGACAGTCCGAAAGAACTGGCACCGATAGATGAAACCTCAAGAGTGATTTCAAAGCATGTAATTGCTTTTCTGCAAAAAGAAGTAGAAGAAGGCAGACTTACGGAGCAGCTGCTTCCATTGCAGTCAGGTGTCGGAAATGTGGCCAATGCAGTGCTGGTAGGTCTGCAGGATGCACCTTTTCATCATTTGACAGCCTATACTGAGGTAGTACAGGATGCAATGCTGGATTTACTTCGGACAGGAAAGCTGGATTTTGTTTCGGCGACCTGTGCAACGTTGTCTCCAGAAGGGCTGAAAAACTTTTTCAGAGACATCGACTTTTTCAGAGATAAAATTATATTCAGACCACAGGAAATCAGCAATCATCCTGAAACTGCACGTAGACTGGGTGTTATCGCAATAAATACTGCAATAGAAGCTGATATATATGGAAATGTTAACTCCAGCCATATTATGGGAACACGCATTATGAATGGAATTGGTGGTTCAGGAGATTTTTCAAGAAATGCTGCTATTACCATTTTTACTACACCTTCGACGGCGAAAAACGGTGATATTTCTTCCATCGTTCCTATGGTTTCTCATGTAGACCATACAGAACATGAAGTAATGGTTCTGGTGACTGAGTTTGGTTATGCTGATTTGCGGGGGTTGGCACCGAAGGAACGAGCAGTAAAAATTATTGAAAATTGTGTTCATCCTGATTATAGAGATAAATTAATGGATTATTTTGTTCGTGCTTGTGAAAAACAGCCTTCTCAGACACCGCACATATTAAAAGAAGCTTTATCCTGGCATGTGCGTTTCGAAGAAACAGGAACAATGAAATAATCACGGAGGGAATAAAATGAAATTAGAAGATATCAAGAAAATTGCAGTCCTTGGTTCCGGAACAATGGGGCATGGTATCGCTCAGAGATATGCTATGGGTGGATACGAAGTAAGTGTGTATGATATCGCAGAAGCTGCCTTGGAAAACGCAAAAGTGATGGTTGAAACAAATCTGGGTACCTTTATTGAAGAAGGATATATTTCAGAAGAGGATGCGATGGCAGCAGTAAAGCGAATCCATTACACAACGGATTTGGAAGAGGCTGTTCGAGATGCACAGTTTATTCAGGAAAGTGTACCGGAGAGACCGGAAATTAAGAAGAATATTTATGAAAAACTGGACGAAATCCTTCCGATGGAGGGGGTAATTATTGCTTCGAATGCATCTACGTTAAATCCTTTTATTTTAGTTCCTGAAAGACGTCTTCCAATGTTTACTACTGCTCACTGGTTTGCACCTCCTCATATAATCCCGCTGGTTGAAGTGGCAAGAGGTGAGCAGACCACCGAAGAAGTTATGGAAATTGTGATGGGAATTTTGAAAAAGTGCGGGAAAACGCCGGTAAGAATGGAAAAATACGTACCGGGATATATTATTAACCGAATCCAGGTACTTTTAAATACGGAAGTATTTTACTTGTTGGATAATGGTGTGTGCACCCCTGAAATGCTGGATATGGCAGTGAAAGCATCTCTTATGCCAAGAGGTATGGTTCTGGGACTGGTACAGCGATATGACTTTACCGGATTGGACATCAGTGCAAATAATATTCTCAATGCCAGCTACGTGATGCCGGAAACAAGCAAACGTCCAGCCATTCTCTTCGATCATGTAGATAAGGGAGAACTGGGTGTAAAAACCGGAAAGGGGTTCTTTGATTATTCCGACAGAGAAACAAAAGACGTACTGAAAAAGAGAGATAAGATGCTGATTAAAGTACTGAAAGCAACAGAAGATATGATTACTCAGCAGGTTTAGTGAAATATCTTCAACTTTTTCTGAAAACTCTTGATGTATCCCCTTTTCCTGATGTATTATATAATATAACCTTAAAATATCTAAGGAGGCATGTAAATGGCATTCGATTTAGAAATGAAAAAAAGATTACGAAATGACTGTGCGGAAGCACTTATTATGTCCGCAGAAGATGCTGCGAAGCTGATTGATGATGGTATGGTTGTGGGTGTCAGCGGTTTTACACCGTCCGGCTATCCGAAGGCTGTACCCCTGGCTCTGGCAGAGCGTGTGAAGAACGGTGAAGAAATTCATGTGGAACTGTTTACCGGGGCATCTGTAGGTCCTGAAATTGATACAGCTCTGGTAGAGACAGGTATCGTAACCAGACGTCTTCCGTATCAGACCAACAGCACTCTGAGAAACGCGATCAATGCCGGCCAGGTGAAGTATATCGATATGCACCTTTCCCAGTCACCGCAGTATGTGAACATGGGATTCCTGCCGAAGCCGGATGTGGCTCTGGTGGAGGCACTGGCAATCACAGAAGAAGGCAACCTGATTCTGACCACAGCTGTGGGCAATACACCTACCTTCGTAAAGAATGCGGATACAGTTATCGTGGAACTGGCCATGAAGAAGCCGCTGGCTCTGGAAGGTATGCACGATATTTATATCACAGAAAATCCGCCGCACAGAAAGCCGATTAATATCTGCCATCCGGCAGACCGTATCGGTACTACCTATGTGGAATGCGGCTGGGATAAGATTAAGGCTATCGTAATTTCCGACTTTATTGATAAGACCAGACCTCTGGCAGATATTAAGGAAGACGAACGCAAAATCGGTGAAAACATCATTGCTTTCTTCAAGGAAGAAGTGAAGGCAGGACGTCTGACCAATGAACTTCTGCCGCTGCAGTCCGGTGTAGGTTCTGTAGCTAATGCAGTGCTCTATGGCCTGATTGATTCCGAATTTGAAAATCTGACCTGCTATACAGAAGTCGTACAGGACTCCATGCTGGATCTGCTCCGTTCCGGAAAGGCGACCATGGCATCCACCACTTCCATTTCCCCATCTCCTGCGGGACAGGAAAAGTTCTTCGAAGAAGTAGAATTCTTTAAGGATAAGATTATCTTCCGTCCGGAAGAAATCAGCAATAACCCTGAAGTAGCCAGAAGACTCAGCGTTATCGCTATGAATACAGCCCTGGAAGTGGATATTTACGGCAATGTAAACTCCACTCATGTAATGGGTAAGAAGATGATGAACGGTATCGGCGGTTCCGGTGATTTCTCCAGAAATGCCGGCATCTCCATCTTTACCACATCTTCCGTAGCAAAGAACGGTGACATTTCCTCCATCGTTCCAATGGTTTCCCATGTGGACCACACAGAACATGAAGTAATGGTTATCGTAACCGAACAGGGCTATGCAGACCTGAGAGGCCTGTCTCCTAAGGAAAGAGCTGTAAAAATCATCGAAAACTGTGCACATCCTGACTACCGTGATCAGCTGGTGGATTACTTCAACCGTGCATGCGCGGCGGCACCTTGCCAGACACCGCACATTCTGGATGAAGCACTGAGCTGGCATGCAGATTTTGAAAAGAATGGCACAATGAAAAAATAAAAAACAATAAGGAGCAATAGTTATGGAATTTATTAAATTCGACTTCATCGGACTGATGCTGAACCCGTTCATCCTCATGTTCGTAACAGTTGGTCTGGGCCTGCTGTTCGGTAAGGTTCGTTTCGGCAAGTTCAGCTTCGGTACATCCGGCGGCCTGTTTGTAGGTCTGCTGATGGGCTGGGCTGTATATGGTTTCGCACAGAAGATTTACGAATCCGGCGATTCTGCTGCTGCAGGCTTTAAGGCTGCAACCCAGATTATGGTTGGCAACGGCGGCAAAATCATCAATACATATTTCTTCTCTGCGGCTCTGATCATTTTCGTAGCATGTGTTGGTCTGCTGGCTGCCAAGGATATGGGTATCGTACTGAAGAAGTACGGTGCAAAGTTCGTGGTTCTGGGCCTGCTGATCACTCTGGTGGGCGCGGGTGCAACCTATGCATGCACTGCATTCGTAAAGGGTACTAATCCATTTGCGGTAACCGGCGTATACACCGGTGCAATGACCAGCTCCCCTGGTCTGGCTTCCGCTCTGGAAACTGCAGAAAGCAGAGCTGCTGATATGGCAGAAGGTTTTGCAGATCTGACTGAAAACGAAAAACAGATTGTACTGGATGTTCTGCAGCTGGATGCTGCATACAGCGGCATGACCCTCGAAAATACCACTGAACTGACTGCTGAGCAGAAGACAAGCTTCATCAACCAGGCTGCCGGCCAGGTTGGTATCGGTTCTGCGGTAGCATATCCATTCGGGGTTATCATCGTAATTCTGGCCGTAAACTTCCTCAATGTTATCTTCAAATTTGACGTAGAGGAGGAAAAGCGACTGTATGCCCGTGAAATGGAAGCGGCGAGAAATGTGAGCGGCGTAAAGCAGGTTCCAACTACTGAATTCTCCCTCATTTCTTTCGCACTGGTATGTCTTTTCGGTTATCTGATCGGTTCCGTTAAGATTTTCATGGGCCCTCTGGGTTATGTAAGCCTGGAATCCACCGGCGGTGTGCTGATTGGTTCCCTGCTGCTGGGTTATATCGGCAAAATCGGTCCGATTTCCTTCCGTATGGATCCAAAGGTTCTGGCTATCTTAAGAGAATTTGGTCTGGCATTCTTCCTGGCGATCGTAGGTCTGAACTATGGTTATGGTGCGATTGACGCAATCATGAGCGCAGGTGCGGTTCTGGCTATCGAATCCCTGGTGGTAGGTGCTATCGCTATCATGGCAGGCTTCCTGGTTGGCAGATACGTATTCAAGCTGAACTGGATCATGCTGTCCGGTGCGATCTGTGGTGGTATGACTTCCACTCCAGGTCTGGGTGCAGCATCTGATGCAGTAGGCAGTGATGACCCTGCTGCGGGCTACGGTGCGACTTATCCGTTTGCACTCTTCGGCATGGTAATGTTCACCATCATCATGCAGAAGCTGCCTCTGCTGTAAACTTTATACTGAAACAAATATCCCCGGCGGTGTTTTCACCGCCGGGGATATTTTTTATGTACAGATTAAATCCGGCAGACAAACTGCAGACCTTCGAAGAATTTATCGATGGAAGGGCGGCCCCCGTAGGGCGACTTGCCGCGGAGCAGATCCATTTCCATGCGGATGGCATCGAAGGTAAACAAGGCATGGGAATACTGGTCGAACATGTCGTTATAGTAGTCCTCGATTCCAAGAGCAGCTGTATTAGTCAGGCCATGTTTGATGGAGCGGCGGATTCTCTGGCGGACCGTTTTTGTTTCTTCGCCCCGGGAGGTCGCATACGTCTGCAGGGTGGTTTTGCTGCAGTAGCTAAGCCGGCAGTCTTTCAGCATCCGGCAGATGTTCAGGATGTCCTGTGTGCCAGTTTCCCCCAGCATGCCGGCAGAGCCGAGGATTTTACGGATTTTGTCAAGTCCGTCCGGGTTTTCAGAAGGAAGTGCAGAGGAGGCTATGATACTTTCGGGCTCCATCATGGCTCGGATTCCTGCCAGCAAAGTCCGCATCCTGTGATTCTCCGAAATTTTTCGGATCACACTTTCCAGTTCGATGGCGGAGCAGGGACGGATGAGACAGAACTCGGCTCCCGCCTGATAGGCAGCGGTTACCAGAGACTTGTCTGTATCCGGTGCGAGCATGAGGAACTCCGTATCCGGTCTCAGGGATTTGACTTCGCGGAGAGGTGCCATAATATCAGTACCATCAAACCGCAGCTCCTGAATTACCACATCTGCAGATTTTGCCAGAATATCAGCTGCAGCATGCACAAGGCCGGATTTCATACCGGCTATTTCGCCCAGACTTCGGGATTCAATGAGATTTTCAAGCGTCCTGGCCATATCGGGATCAGGGACGAGGATATAGAATTTCATCACGCTCATGACATGTACCCCCTTTTCATGAAGTATACTTCTGCAGTATATGGGAAGCAAGTCAGGATAGTGCTACGTTTTGACGCAGGGTGAAGCCGGCCGGGTTTTTATGAGTCCGGCTGAAAGTTTCTGAAGAATGATGAAGCTTTCTGAAACCAAAACATATAATGCAGGCAGGAAACAATACAGACAAGTTTTGAAAGGAGTATTGATTATGAAAAAAATAGTATCAATTATGACAGTATGCCTGCTGGTATTTGGCCTTGCGGCATGCGGTGGGGGAGGAACTGAAGGCTCTGAGGTAATCAAAGTAGGCTGGATCGGTGCATTGTCCGGGGACCAGGCACCGTGGGGAAGCTGTGAAAGTCAGGCTCTGCAGATGTACATCGATGAGCAGAATGCGGCTGGCGGTGTGCTGGGCAAACAGCTGGAACTGGTTACATACGACACTAAAGGTGACGCCAATGAATCCGTAAACGCGGTAAAGCGTCTCATCGCCAATGATGGTGTGTCAGCGATTCTGGGCCCAAATGCTTCTGCATCGGCTATCGCCATCAAGGGCGCTCTGAACGAAGGTAAAGTTCCTGATATCGCTACTGTAGCTACCAATCCGGAAATTACAGTGAATAAGGATGGTTCCATTAACCCGTATAACTTCCGCGTATGCTTCACTGACCCGTATCAGGGCGCAGTAGCAGGCGGTTTTGCAGCAGATGAGCTGGGACTGAAGACTGCCGCAGTTCTCTATGATGTGGCCAGTGACTATTCTCAGGGATTTACCGAATTCTTTGTGGAAACCTTTGAGGCCAAAGGCGGTAAGGTTGTGGCAAGCGAAGGATTTAAGGCCGGTGATACCGATTTCCGACCTCAGCTTACCAAAATTAAGGAAACTGATCCGGATATCATCCTGATGCCTTACTTCTATAAGGAAGTGGCACTGTCAGCAAACCAGGCCAGAGAACTGGGCATTGATGCCATCTTCATGGGCGGTGACGGCTGGCCGTCAGATACACTCTTTGAAATGGCCGGTGATTCACTGGAAGGAAGCTATGTGGTAAATCACTTCGACTACAACGATCCTGCAGCAGCTGAAATCACGGCGGCTTATCTGGAAAAGTACGGCGTGGCACCGGAAATTAATGCCTACATGGTCCATGATGCCTTTGATCTTCTGATTGCCGCCATCGAAAAGGCGGGAAGCGCTGATTCCGAAGCAATTGCAGCCGCACTGACACAGGTGGAAGTTGCCGGTGTGACCGGTACCATCAGACTGGGTGAAGAGACCCATGATCCTGTGGGTAAAGAAGCATCCATGCAGCAGATTGTGAAAAGCGATACTGCGAAAGATGGTTTCGAGTACAAATTCATCATGAGATACACTCCGGACAAATAAAAAGTTCTGCAGGGAGGGGCGGCGCCTGCTGCCCCTTTTTCATTCAGTAAAAAGGAGGGAGTACATTGAGTATTTTCATACAGCAGATTATTAACGGCCTGTCCATCGGCAGTATTTATGCACTGATGGCAGTTGGCTATTCCCTGGTTTACAGCATATTGAACTTCTCCAATTTTGCCCATGGAGGTGTGATTATGCTGGGAGCGTATTTCGGACTTTATGCGGTGACTCTGGTGGGCGGCCTGCCGTTTCTGGGGGCGCTGGCTGTGGCAGCACTGCTGGCAGGCCTTGTGGCTGTGACTCTGGAAAAAATCGCTTACCGGCCTCTGCGGAACAGGAATGCACCGTCCTTATATTTCATTATTTCGGCAATGGGGGCCTCCATCTTTCTGGAAAATCTGGTCATCGTGACCATTGGTCCCACCTTCCGTACATATCCGCAGATGTTTTCGACGGAGCCGATTGCCCTGGGAAATGTGACCATCAGCCGCATCGATGTTCTCATGTTTGTCATCGCTGCCATCAGCCTGGCCATCCTGATGTTTATCATCGAAAAAACCAAAGTAGGTCTTGCTATCCGTGCCTGTTCCTTTAATACGAGAGCAAGCAATCTGATGGGGGTAAATGTGAACCGGGTGATTTTCATTATCTTTCTGCTGGGGGGTATGCTGGCCGGTGTTGCGGGTATGCTTTTCGGCATGCGGTACACCGTTTACCCGCAGATTGGCGTCATCACCAACAAATCCTTCATCGCAGCAGTTTTCGGCGGTCTGGGAAGCCTTCCGGGGGCTGTGGTGGGGTCTCTGCTTCTGGGAATCATTGAAACCTTCGGGGCAGGATATATTGCATCCACATACAGGGATCTGATTGCCTTTTCACTGCTGATTATTATCCTGGTTATCCGGCCGAGCGGTCTGATGGGCAGGGTGACAGAAGATAAGGCTTAGGGGGTGAAGATATGTTCAACTGGTTTTATATCGAAGGCATTCTGATTCTCGTAGGTGTGAATCTGATGGTAGTGCTGGGCCTGTCCCTGCTCACCGGCTTCACCGGGCTTTTCTCCTTTGGACATGCGGGATTTATGGCTATCGGTGCTTACGTTTCTGCAGTCTGCACGCTTTACTACCATGTTCCTTTTATCCTGGCCATGGTGCTGGGAGCTGTGGCGGCCATGGTCATGGCTTTGGTCATAGGCTATTTTACATTGGGACTGAAGGGAGACTATTTCTGCATTGCCACCCTGGGATTCGGCGAGTCAGTCCGGCTCATATTTGACAATCTGGACTTCTTCGGCGGTGCCCGGGGGATTTCCTCTATTCCCATGATTACCACATTTGAACTGACACTGGTCATCTGCGTTCTGGCTGTTGCTGCACTGACACTTCTGATGCATTCCCGTCACGGGCGCAATATGATTGCTATCCGCGAAGAGGAACTGGCTTCCCAGGCCATCGGAATTCATGTGTTCCGGTACAAAATGATTTCTTTTGCAATTTCTGCCGCATATGCGGCGGTAGGCGGTGCACTCTATGCACATTATCTGGGATATCTGCAGCCTCTCATGTTCCAGCTGACAAAATCCACCGAAATGACGATTATGGTAATTTTCGGGGGGCTGGGCAGCATTGGCGGCAGTGTGATAGGAGCGGTGCTTCTGACTTTCCTTCCGGAGCTGCTGCGGTCTTTCGCCAACTGGCGTCTGGTGTTTTATGGTGCGGCAGTGGTTCTGATTATGATCACCAGGCCACAGGGACTCATGGGCGGCATGGAACTTACAGATCTCTGGCGGAATTTCAGAACAGGATGGCGGAAAAAGAAGGCAGCCGATGTTTTGCCGGATAAAAAGAAAGAAAGGGGCGACGCAGCATGATGGATTTGAGAGAAGATGTATTAAGACTTGAGAATGTGACGAAAACCTTTGGCGGTCTGACTGCGGTCAGCCACGTGAGTTTTGCGGTCAAAGAAGGGGAGATTTTCGGAATAATCGGACCCAATGGGGCAGGAAAAACCACACTGTTTAATCTGATTACAGCGGTTTACAGGCCTACAGAAGGAAAAATCATCTTCAGACAGAAAGTCCTGGCCAGAGCAGCACAAAGAGACAGTCTGTTTCTGCAGCCCTATCAGGTGGCTCAGGCAGGCGTGGCCAGAACCTTTCAGAATATCCGCCTGTTTAAGAAGCTGACCGTGTATGACAATGTGCTTACAGCCTGTCACCGGTCTGCTGATTACGGGCTGGCTGTTTCATTTCTGCCTCGGCACCTTCCTTTTACGAAAATAGTTTTGCCATGGGGAAGAAAAGCTGTCCGGCAGGAAATGAAGCTGGCTGCCAAAACAGAAGAACTGCTGGAGATGATGGGCCTTTGGGAATTTCGTGACATGACTGCGTCAAATCTGCCTTATGGCCTGCAGCGGAAACTGGAAATTGCCCGCGCACTGGCGCTGGAGCCTCAGCTTCTTCTGCTGGATGAACCGGCAGCTGGCATGAACCCGGAAGAAACTCACGCTTTGCTGGAACTGATCAGGGAGATACGTGACCGTTTTCAGCTGACCGTAGTGATTATCGAACATCATATGGATCTGATCATGAATCTCTGCGACCGTATCTATGTGCTGAATTTCGGTCAGTTTCTGGCGGAAGGCGTTCCTTCTGAAATTCAGAACAACAAAGATGTGGTGGAAGCATATCTGGGAAAGGAGGATGATGTGCCATGCTGAAAATCAGGGATCTGAATGTGTATTACGGGGGAATTCATGCCATCCGCGGAGTTAATATTGATGTGAAAAAGGGGGAGATTGTGACAATCATCGGCAGCAATGGAGCCGGAAAATCCTCCCTGCTCAATGCTGTCAGCGGTATGGTCAGATATCAGGGGGAAATCGAATATGAAGGAAATCCGCTGCCGGCTCAGCCCCATAACATCGTAAAAGCCGGAATCTGTCAGGTTCCGGAGGGACGGCTGATTTTTGCCAATCTGACGGTTCATGAAAACCTGAAGATGGGGGCGTACCTGCGGAATGATGCCGGAGGGATTCAGGCAGATCTGGAGAGGGTATACAGCCTTTTTCCACGGCTTGAGGAACGGAAAAAGCAGATTGCAGGAACACTGTCCGGCGGAGAGCAGCAGATGCTGGCCATGGGACGGGGTCTGATGTCTTCCCCGGAACTGATTCTGCTGGATGAGCCTTCTCTTGGACTGGCACCTCTGCTGATTCAGACAATTTTCGAAATTATCGGTGAAATCAAGGCCATGGGCAAAACAATACTGCTGGTAGAACAGAATGCCTTTAAGGCTTTGTCTGTGGCGGACCGGGCCTATGTTCTGGAACAGGGTACCATCACAGCATCAGGAACTGCTTCTGAGCTTCTTCGCGACCAGAGAATCAGGGAAGCATATCTGGGCAGGAAATAGGGATTTTCAATACCTCCGATGTCTTCATTCCAATAAAAACTTGCGCAGTATATGGGTTACATGATATAATATTAGCGCTAAATTTTTTTGGAAAGATAACGGAGGAAATTATGAAAAAAAGTATCTCTCTTCTTCTCGTCCTGTCTGTGATTTTAGGATTGTTTTTCTATTTCGGTTCAGGCAGCGGTGAAGAAACAGCGGAGGAAGAAAACCTGGCCGTTACCCTTGTAGTGTCTTCTGCATTTGGGGACAAGTCTTTGAATGATTCAGCCAGAGAAGGCGGAGAACTGCTGAAGACCAATCCCGGAATCAGTGTGAATTATATAGAATGTCACCGTGAAGGTATTAAACAGAAACTGATGGATGCGGCCGACAGTTCGGACATGGTCATCGCGGTGGGCTGGGAATGTTATGAAATTTCAGAAGTTGCAGTGGAATACCCTGAAGTGAAATTCATCATGGTGGATAATCCTGCGGAAGGAATTGAATCCATTCCGAATCTGATGAGTATTACCTATGCGCAGAACGAGGCGGCATATCTGGCCGGCTATATTGCAGCACGGATGTCTGAAACCGGTATTATCGGAACACTCGCAGGCGAGGACTCTGAAAATACAAAGGATTATATCACCGGCTTTTCTCAGGGAGCCAAGCGTGCCAACCCGGATATTGTGATTAAGAAAATGACTGCTACCGATTCCGTCAACCCAAGCTCTGCCAGAGAAGACGGACTGAAACTGGCGGATCAGGGTGCTGATGTTATTTTAAATATGGATACAGATGCACAAACCGGTGTATTCCAGGCTGTACGTGAGCGGGAAATTTTTGCTGTCGGCGTAGATGCGGATCAGAAAATCAATAACCCGGATTATGATAATGTAATACTGTGTTCTGTAAAGAAAAATCTGGGAATGTCCATTTACGATGCGGTGATGGAATTTGCGGATGAAGATGTCTGGAAGGAAGGTGAGGTTGCCGTTTCCAACCTGAAGACCGGACATGTATCCCTGGAATATGGCAGTGATACTTCCATTCAGCTGGTAAGCGACGAAATCAAGGCTGAGGCGGAAGAACTGGCACAGCTCATCGAAAATGGTGAGATTAAAGTAAAAACTGCCAGATAGGTGATGAAAATTACACGAAAAAAACATGGTATTACACATAATACTGTGATAAAATGATTCATATTTAAACACTTTATGTAAAAGAGGGGAATTACCACATGAAAAAAATTGTATCTGTATTTTTAATCTTTGTTCTCTGCATGGGTCTGACTGTAATGACCGGCTGCAGCAAGGATGAGCCGCTGCCAAATGGTTATGAAGGCATGGACTTCGCATCCTACATCACTCTGCCGGATTATAATACTTACACTATCGATGAACCTTCTCCAGAAAAGGTAACTGATGCTGATGTGGAAGCCAACATCGAAAGCTTCCTGTCCGGATTCGCTGCGAACGAAGAAGTTAAAGAAGGTACTGTTGAACAGGGAGATAATCTGATTGTTTCCTATAAAGGTACTCTGGCAGATGGTACGACACAGGATGGTATGAATGCGGAAGAAACCACACTGGGTCCAGTAGGAAGTGCCGGCTATATTGATGGATTTGAAGATGGACTGATTGGTGCGGCAGTTGGTGAAACTGTTACACTGGATCTGCAGTTCCCTGATCCGTATCCGAATAATACAGAACTGTCCGGTAAGGATGTAACTTTTGAAGTAACTGTAAAAAGCAAGGTTGTAAAGGTTATGCCGGAACTGACTGATGATTTCATCAAGGAAAACACAGACTACAAGACTGTAGACGCATACCGCGCAGCAGTAAGAGAGCAGCTGGAAGCGGAGGCTATGGATGAAGCTCTGTATAATCTGAAGAATGAACTGTATGCCAATATTTATGATGAAACCGAAGTGATTGCTTATCCGGAAGGATTCGTGGAAAGTGCCAAGGAAAAAATTCAGGCGAACTATGAAGCTATTGCAGAATCCTATGATTATGGCAGCTGGGATGATTTCCGTGATGACTATTTCCGTATGGATCAGGCGGAATATGAAGAAAATCTGAAGCTGTATGCAGAATCCACTGTTAAGAGCGAACTGGTTATTTACGCTGTTGCAGAAAAGGAAGGCGTAGTTCTGACTGAAAAAGAATATGAAGAAGCACTGCAGGAACTGCTGGCACAGGCTGGTTTTGCTGATGATGCAGATTTTAAGAATTATTCCGGTATGACCATCAGAGAATATGCGGATGAGTACAGAATGGACAGAGATATGATCCTGACTGAATGTCTGGATATCATCTATGACCGTGTGACTAAATAAAAAACAAATAAGGATTTCAGGAACCGGAAGCCAGCTTCCGGTTCTTTTTTTCTGCTCCGGGAATATATTCTGTAACAGGGGACAGGGAGGGATAAGTTATGATCAGTACGGACAAACTGAAGAATAAGGAAGTAATTAATATTTTCGACGGCCGTAGCCTGGGATTTGTCAGTGATATCGAAGTAGATCTGGAAAAAGGTGTGATTGACGGTATTGTTATTCCGGGCGCACGGGGGTTCATGGGATTTTTCAGCCGGGGAGAAACAGATACTGTAATCCGCTGGGAACATGTAAGAACTGTAGGAGATGATGTAATTCTCGTGGAAGTGGAGGGACTGTAGAAACTGTTGAACTGAGCCACAAGATGTAGTATAATATACAGGTAAACTGAAACATTAGTGCTGGTAATTAGGAGGTAGCGTTATGAAGTGCCCATTTTGTGATAATCCTGATACAAAAGTAATTGATTCAAGACCAACAGAGGAGGGACATGCTATCCGCCGGCGCCGTGGATGTGACCGCTGCAGCAAGCGTTTCACCACCTATGAAAAGGTGGAGGAAACCATTCTGATGGTAGTTAAAAAAGATGGTAAGCGTGAAGCATTTGACCGCAACAAGCTGCTGAGAGGTATCACCCGTGCCTGTGAAAAACGGCCGGTATCTCTGGCTGTCATGGAAGGTATGGTTGACGAAATTGAACGCAAGCTGAATAATATGATGGAAAAGGAAGTGGCCAGCGACTATATCGGGGAACTGGTTATGGACGAACTGAAAAAAGTAGATGAGGTTTCTTATGTCCGTTTTGCTTCCGTATACCGCCAGTTTACCGATGTGAATACTTTCATGAAGGAAATTGAAAAACTGATTGGAACCCATAAAGATAAATGAGGAGTACAGATGATGAGAGACATTTTTAAAATTGCAATTGACGGACCCAGCGGAGCCGGCAAATCTACCATTGCCAAGGCTGTCGCCAAGCGTCTGAATATCGATTATATTGATACCGGATCCATGTACCGCGCCATCGGACTGAAGATGACACGGAAGGGACTGCCGATGGAGGAAAGCATGGAACTGCAGAAGATGCTGGATGCTACTGATATCGACTTCTGCAGCGGTAATGTTATCCTGGACGGTGAAGTAGTCAATGACCAGATCCGTACACCGGAAATGTCCATGGCTGCATCTGCATGCTCTGCACTGGGTATGGTCCGTGCCAAGCTGGTTCAGCTTCAGCGCGGAATGGGACAGAAGAAATCCGTGATTATGGATGGACGTGACATCTGCGAAGTGGTTCTTCCGGATGCTGAATATAAGTATTATCTTACTGCAACTGCAGAAGAGCGTGCACGCAGAAGAACTCTGGAACTTCAGGAAAAAGGTCAGGATGTAACCTTTGAGCAGGTACTGGAAGATATCCAGCAGCGCGATTATAACGACATGAACCGTGCTATTACTCCGCTTCGGAAAGCAGATGACGCGGTGGAAATCGACAGTACATCCATGAGTATTGAGGAAGTGGTGGAATTCATCTGCCGTTCCATTGAACAGTAAGAGAACCGAATAAACAGACCCTCCGGAGGCAAGAATAAATCCGGAGGGTTTTATTATGGAATGGAACAATGCAGTTTACAGACGCAGAATCCATCTGCTTATGACAGCGGGAGCACTTCTGTGGATATTCTTTCTCGGAAGGTTCGGCTATCTGCAGATTATAAGGCATGAAGAACTGTCCGAAGCAGCGGAACTGCAGCATCAGGTCCGTGTAGAAGGGCTGGACAGCCGGGGAATGATTCTGGACCGAAACCTGAATCCCCTGACCGGAACCGTAAAGAATTATTATTATTTTATACCGAAGGACAGGATGAACACAGCGGCAGCCGCACTGCTGGAAATGGTATCGGCAGCAGAAATATCCGCAGAAGGGAATTCGGGCAGCAAATACATGGTATGGCGGACGGAACTGTATGATGAAGATGTCAGCCAGTGGCTGAAAGAAAGATATGATGCCTATATTCTGTGCCTGCCGTCACGATACGGCAGCCGGCAGACTGCATGCCATCTGGTTGGCTATATGAATGAGGATGGACAGACTGGTGCAGCAGGACTGGAAAAAGCTTTCGAAGAACATCTGAAAAGCAACGGCCGCAGTGCATCCATCCGGGCAGATGGAGTCGGACGGTTTTTGGCCTCTTCGGCCCCCGTATTCATCCGGGAGGGAGATTTTACCTCATCAAGTCTGGTTACAACCCTGGATATCAATCTGCAGAACACATGTGAAAATGCCATGTATGACCGTGGCTTTCATGGAACTGTTCTGGTTTCCTGTGCAGACAGCGGAGAAATACTGGCATGGGTCTCATCGCCATATTTTGATCCCAATGCGGTGGAACAGTATTCCGATGAAGAGGGGTCCGGACTGATAAATAAATGTATCCAGAGCAGCTATCCAACCGGTGATTTGTCTGAAATCGCTGCGGAAGCTGCAGCACTTGAATATGGAACTGGAAACCCCGATCCGGAACAAATACGGGAAATGGCAGAACAGCTTGGTTTCGGCAAAACTGTAATGGGAGTCTTTGAGGATGAAACGGCAGGAAGTCTCCCGGGTACGGCACAGGATGTTCTGCTGGCAACACCGGTCCAGGTACATCAGATGATGTCAGCCGCAGCATCTGGAGGCATGATGATTCCTCTTTCTGTAGTTTTCTCTGCCGGTGAAAGACCGGCAAAACGTGTCTTCTCGGCGGATACAGCACGGCAGCTTGTCTCTGTGATTGGGCCGGTCATGGACTCCGAAACCGGTAAGGCATACAGCTGGCCATGTACGGTTTATGGCAAAACGGGAACTGGCGGGGGGGAACAGAACGGCAGAACGGTGAATCACTGCTGGTTCAGCGGATTTTACGGAGTCGGTGAAAAAAATGTCGTGGTAACAGTACTGGTGGAAGAGGGAGTGTCGGGGGAAGAATCCTGTCTGCCGGTTGCTGCGGATATCGTGAAATATCTTGCTGCCGGGAGCAGAACAGAACGATAAAATAAAAAAGGACAGTTTTCAGCTGTCCTTCAGAGAAAGTTTCAGTTTTTCCAGTGCCTTTTTTTCAATCCGGGAAACGTAAGAACGGCTGATCCCAAGTTTCTCTGCGATTTCGCGCTGAGGAAGAGGCTCCTCACCTCCAAGGCCATAACGATAAAACAGAATCTGCTGTTCCCGCGGAGACAGGGTCTGTTCCAGCGCCTGGTAAAGTTTGCTTACCTGAATCTTCAGACTGACCGAATTCAGGATTTCATCATCGTCGGTGCCCAGAATATCATTGAAACTGATTTCGTTACCGTCCTGATCGGTGCCAATGGGGAGATTCAGCGAAACTTCCAGTCTGTTTTTTCTGGAGGCGCGGATACTCATCAGTATTTCATTTTCGATGCAGCGCGCGGCGTAAGTGGCAAGCCGGGTGCTTTTTTTGCTGGTGTAGGTGCTTACTGCCTTGATCAGACCGATTGTGCCTATGGAAATCAGATCGTCCTGGGTCCAGGCGGAACCTGTATATTTTTTTGCGATGTGAGCGACCAGACGCAGGTTCCGCTCAATCAGAATATTCTTTGCTTCCGGATCATTTTTTTCCATCTGCTGTACATAGTGCTGCTCTTCTTTTTCCGTCAATGGTTTGGGAAAGCTGCTGCCCATATATGTAACCCCCTCTGTCTGCATACTCACTATATGCAGACTGGGAGAGGGTAGTGCCTGGCAGACTGAAAGACGGTCATGCCGGCCCGTACCTATTCGCCGGATATGAACGGATGATTAGAAGGTCCGTTCAAAGGACAGGCAGTCGGTACACTGTTCTTCTTTCGGGTTTGCTTCGTGGGTTCCAACGGTAATGGAGTCCAGGGAACACAGATTCTGTGTCTTTTCATGGTATCTGCACTGGTCTACGGTGCAGCGGATTGTCTGATTGCTGGAATGCATATGATTTCCTCCTTTTTCTTTTGACTTTCAGTAGTATTATGGCTCAATCTTCATAAATTATTACCGCATCTTCACTTGTGCAATTCTGCAGAAAATGATATAATTTTAAAGAGTATGTGCATTTTTGATATGATAGTTGATTGATGCAGTGCCGGATGCGGTTTTTCTGAAAAGAAAGGAAAAATATGAAAATCAAAGCATTGCCGGCAGAAGAGCGGCCCATGGAAAAAGGGCTGTTTCAGGGTATGGAAACTTTATCCAATACAGAGCTTCTTGCCCTGGTTATCAACAGCGGAACGAAAGACAAATCAGCCATCGCCCTGGCAGAAGATGTAATCGGAAAGGGAGAAGGCATTTTTCGTCTGCGTGAAATGTCACCGCAGGAACTGATGGGAATCCACGGAATCGGACAGGGAAAGGCTGCGAGAATTCTGGCAGCACTGGAACTGGGAAAGCGGGTGGCGGCAAGACCGTCCGCCAGGCCTGTAAATGTGGAGTCTTCTGATGATATTGCAGCTCTTTTTATGGAGCAGATGCGCGATCTGAAGCAGGAAACCTTCCGGATTCTGCTTCTGAACGCAAAGGGCGATATCATTTCTTCGGAAAACATCTCGGTGGGGGAACTGACCAGCACGCTGGTACACCCCAGAGAAGTATTCCGTCCTGCAGTTAAAAAAAGTGCAGCAGCCATGGTTTTGATACATAATCATCCCAGCGGTGACCCTACACCAAGCACGCAGGACATCGATATGACTGTGCGGCTGATGGAGTGCGGATACCTGATGGGTATCCGGATCCTGGATCATCTGGTCATAGGAGACGGGATCTATACCAGCATGCGGGGAATGGGAATCATGGATGGAATACGGAATGAGAACGAAAAGTAACTGATCTTGTTGGAGGTAAAATATGTTTAGTTTATTCAGAGCAAAGGATATGGGAATTGACCTGGGCACAGCCAATACACTGATTTACGTAAAAGGCAGCGGAATCATTGTAAATGAGCCTTCTGTTATTGCTACAGATGAACGCCGTCATGTGGTTCTGGCAGTAGGTAATGATGCAAAGAACATGCTGGGTAAGGCACCTAAAAATATTTCAGTAGTCCGCCCGCTGCAGGATGGTGTAATTTCTGATTTTGATAAGACAGCAGATATGCTGAAGGAATTTATCAGAAAGGCCCTGTCTGCAAAGAAAATCCGCAACTTCCGTGTGGTAGTCGGTGTGCCAAGCGGTGTAACCGAGGTGGAAAAGAGAGCTGTAGAACAGGTTGTAAGAAGCATGGGTGCCAGTGAAGTATTCATCCTGGAAGAACCGATGGCAGCTGCAATCGGTGCAGGCCTGCCGGTTGACGGAACTACCGGCTGCATGATTGCAGATATCGGCGGCGGTACTTCTGACATTGCAATTATCGCTCTGGGCGGTATTGTAGCCAGCACTTCCATCCGTCATGCAGGGGATAAGCTGAACGAGGCGATTATTCTGTATATGAAGAAGCGCCATGCACTGCTGATTGGTGAAAAGACTGCAGAAGATCTGAAAATTAATATCGGCTGTGCATGTATGGATACCGATGAAAATGGAAATGAAATTATCGAGACCATGAATGCAAGAGGCCGTGACATCATTTCCGGTCTGCCTAAGACTCTGGAAGTAACCAATAAGGACATGATGATTGCGCTGCAGGAATCTATGGATATTATTGTAGACGGAATCAAAGCTACCATCGAAAAGGCACCGCCTGAAATCGCTGCAGATATTGCAGAACACGGCATGATGCTCTCCGGCGGCGGCGGAAGAATCAAGAATCTGGATAAGCTGATTACCAAGCGTACCGGCATGACCGTATCCATCGCTGAAAATGCTTTTGAAGCAGTTGCAGTGGGTACAGGACAGAGCCTGGATGATATCGAAAAGCTGAAGGTATATGCACAGTCCGGAAAGAGAAGATAAGTAAGAAGAGATAACAGAGGGTTTTCATGAGATGGATTAGAGAGCACAAATTAATTGCCGGACTTCTGGCTATTCTGCTGGCTTTGGTGCTGATTTTTCTGCTGACTGCAGGAAATACATCAAATAACAGTGTTACGGGAACTGTAAACAAGGGCATGTCCCTGGTTTCCAGACCGCTGACAACCGTTACCAGAGCCGTGAGAGATACGGTATCCGGTCTTTTTTCCTATCGTCAGCTGCAGGAAGATGTGGACACTCTGATGGAAGAAAAAGCAGCACTGGAGCTTGAACTGGCACAGGCGGGTCTGACCAAGAGTGAGCTGGGAGAACTTCGGGAACTGTCAGATCTGCTGAACTATGACTATACCAACGAAAAGTTCGATGTGGTGACAGCGGATATTACGTCTTTTGACGGGTCCAACTGGACTAATATTTTCACCATCGACTGCGGTACAGAAGCCGGAATCAAAGAGGGCTGTGTGGTGATCAGCGGCGACGGGCTGGTGGGCAAAATCTCCACAGCCGGCGAAGGCTGGGCACAGGTGGTTTCCATCATCGATGACGGTACCAAAGTCAGCTTTAAGGTGGCCAGAAACCGGAAGCTTCTGGGCGTGGTGGAAGGCAACCAGCAGGGTCAGATTAACGGCTATATGCTGAAGGGGGATGCCGCAGTGGCAGAAGGTGATATTATCATCACTTCCGGCATGGGAACCTATCCGGCAGGTCTGGAAATCGGAACCATTCAGTCCATTACCTATAACAGCGACACACTGCTGAAGGAAATTACCGTGGAATCTGCTGTAGATTTCAGAAGTCTGACAAAGGTAGCGGTGATTTTATGAGATATCTGAGAATAGGGGCAGTCTTTCTGATTGCCTTTCTGATTCAGCCATCGCTGCTGAATATTATCAACATTCACGGATACACTCCGAACCTGATTCTCTGCATGACCATCCTCTATACCTTCCTGTATGAAGAGGATATCTACGGAGTTATTTTCGGAGCGCTTTTCGGTGTCCTCTACGACATGATGTATAGTAATGTAATCGGGCCGATGCCGATCAGCCTGGTTCTGGTTGCCATCGGAATCGTGGTAGTCCGTGAACTGACTAATATCGAAAATATTATCAATATGTGGGCAGTTTCCATCGTATCGACAGTTGCCTACTATTTCATTAACTGGGGACTGCACCATCTGGCGGGAAATCCGGTAGGATTTGCTGTAGTATTTCAGCAGGTTCCGCAGATTGTACTCTATTCCCTGGTGATTATTACTGTGATGTACAAGATTCTGATTAAACGTGTAATCCGTCATCACAGAGACAGGTATGTAAGATGAACAAACGCTTTTTGAATTCCAGGTACACACAAATTGTCATACTGACAGTCGTCCTTATGCTGGTCCTCTGCATAAGGCTTTTTGTGCTGACCGTGATTCAGCAGGATGAGTGGAAGGCTGCTGCGGAGACACAGAGTACCAAGGAAATCACCACATCGGCTCCAAGAGGAAAAATTCTGGACCGATATGGAAGAGTGCTTGCAGACAATAAACAGATTTTTACGGTCACTTTTAATGCCAGCGGCCTGACGACAGAAGAAATAAATGATTCTGCCTATTCCCTGGTGAAGCTTCTGGAGAAGAATGGTGACAATGACAATATGGTGGATAATTTCCCCATTAAAATTACGAAAAAGGGAAACTTCAAATATACTTTCGATGATGAAAAGAAAGAATGGCTGAAGGACCAGGGATTTGCCAGTGACTTAACCGCAGAGGAAGCTTACGAAAAACTTCGTCTGAAATATGAAATTGATCCGGCACTGAGCCGCTTTGAGGCACTGGAAGTTCTGCAGGAAACATACAGCGTGTATCCGCCTATTGTTGTCCGCAGTATGACATGGGTCTATGATAATCAGAAGACAAACTTCCTGAATAAATACGGTCTGAAGAACCTGCCTGTTACAGATAAAGAGGGTCAGCCGGTTCTGGACGAAGAGGGAAACCCGAAAGAACGGCAGATGACAGCGAAGGAAGCTTTCCAGGCACTGCGGAAGATGTATAAGCTGACGCCGGATACCCTCGGTGAAAATCCAGGCGAGAGAGCACGTGAACTTGCAGAACTGTCTGATAAGCAGATCCGCAAACTGTTCATTGTCCGTGAGGAAATCAAGAGTCTGGGCTTCAATAAATACCAGTCCAGCACCATTGCATCAGAAGTCAGCGAGAAAACCATCGCCTATGTGGAAGAAATGGGCTCCGTACTGAAAGGTGTGGAAATTTCTTCGGAAACCGTCCGTATTTATCCCAACGGCAGACTGGCTTCCCACATTCTGGGCTACATGGGCAGCATTTCCGACAGTGAATACGAGTATTATGTAGAGGAAAACGGATATGATGCTGACGATCTGATTGGTAAAGATGGTATCGAAGCCAGCATGGAAGATAAGCTCCATGGTACAGACGGTGTGAAGACCATCCAGATTAACAGCAGCGGTGACTATATTGATACCATCAGCGAAACACCACCGGTTTCCGGCAAGAGTGTGTACCTGACCATTGATATGGACCTGCAGAAAACTGCAGAAGAAACTCTGGAAGAGATGATCCGATGTGTACAGAGCGGTACCGTATTTAAGAGTGAATACGGAAATCTGGGTACGGTAAAAGCACCGAACTGCGGATCCGGAGCGCTGGTAGCCATCGATGTGGATACCGGCGATGTTCTGGCTATGGCCAGCTATCCTGACTATAATCCGAATATTTTCGCAGAGGGGATTTCCTATAAGGACTGGGCATCTGTACAGAGCACCAATCCGCGTGATTCCCTGGCCCCAACTCCGCTTTATAATATTGCAACCCGTTCTGCTGTGCAGCCGGGTTCCACCTTTAAACCGGTAACTTCCGTAGCAGCTCTGCAGGCGGGACTCAACCCAAATGAGCAGATTTATGACGGCCTGTATATTGACATCGGTGACCGCCGATTCGGCTGCGATAACTATAACCGTGGCGGCGGAAGTCATGGCCATGAAACACTGGTTCAGGGGATTCAGAATTCCTGTAACTATTATTTCTACTGTATTGCTACCGGGAAAAACTGGAAGACCGGCAAGTCTCTGGGGTATGAAGATAATATTTCCATCGAAAAAATCATGGGAGTGGCAGAAGAGTTTGGTCTGGGAAGCGAAACCGGTATCGAACTGGTGGAAACCACTACACCTCTGGCATCTGCTGAACGGAAGATGGCAGCAACCCGTGCATCCCTGTGGTATACTCTGCAGGCCTATGCTGTAGAGTATTTCCCATCATCTGTTTATAACGATGAAGATAAACTGAAAGAAAATCTGGATCTCATCTGCAGCTGGATTGAAGAAAACCCTGACAGAGGTACTTTGATCAGCAGAATCGCAGAACAGACCGATGTCCGCCAGTCCAAGGTGGAAGCCGTGGCTGACCTGTGTAAGTATTCCTTCTTCAATCAGGCACAGTGGACCGTGGGGGACGAATTCAATATCGCTATCGGTCAGGGGGATAACGCTTATACGCCTCTGCAGATGGCAAACTATGTAGCAACACTGGGCAACGACGGCAAACGGAATCAGGTAAACATCGTCAAGGGTATCGAAGACGAGGGTGAAACAGTAAAGCCGGAACCATACCAGATTGATGTTACAGAAGAAGAAATGGCAACCGTTCTGGAAGGCATGCGCCGTGTAACCACCAATGGTACCCTGGCGGGTATTTATGGATCCAGATTCCCGATTTCCGTAGCCGGTAAGACCGGTACGGCAGAAAAAGACGGTTATATCAATCCGAAGGATGAAGTTGCCTATGTAAAGAAGCATCTGTCTCAGATTGCACCTTCTCTCACCTGGGAGGATGTGGAAAAAGAGATGGAAAAGCTGATGAAATCAGATCCGAAAAAATATTCAACAGAAAACAATACGGTGGATACAGCTCTGATAAAGGCCAGCGGCAACAAGCTGACACAGAGCCAGATCAACCGCTTTAAGGATACCTACGATGATTTTGCATGGACCATTGCCATGGCCCCTGCAGACAATCCGAAAATTGCAGTGGTGGCACTGCTGATTCAGGGTAAAACTTCCTATAATGCAGGTATTATGACCAGGGAAGTCATCGGAGACTATCTGAAAGTCAGCGAGGATTATGCAGAAGTTGACTTTTCGACGAAAATGCAGTAAGACTCTGGAGGAAAAGAAATGGGAAAAGTAATCGCTGTTGCATCCGGAAAAGGGGGTACCGGAAAAACCATGTTTGTGGCCAATCTGGGTGCCACACTGGCCATGGCGGGGCATAAGGTTGCCGTAATCGATATGGATACCGGGCTTCGCAATCTGGACCTGTACCTTGGACTGGAAAACAATGTAGTATATGATGTAAATGACGTCATGCAGGGGGTCTGCCGCATCAAACAGGCGCTGATTAAGGATAAGAGCTTCCCTGGACTGTACCTGATGGCTGGTGCGCCGAAGCGTCCTGACGGTGAAATCACTCCTCTCCACATGAAGGTTCTCTGCAAAAAACTGGCAGAACGGTTCGACTATGTCATTGTGGATGGCCCGGCAGGAATTGATGATGGGCTGGCTGTGGCATCTGCAGGTGCAGATATGGCGGTTATCGTGGTATCTCCGGACTATGCTTCCGTCCGGGACGGAGATATGGTCCGCACGGTTCTGAAGGAGATGGGGGTTCCGAAGATTGGCTTCCTCATCAATAAGCTGAACATGGACATGATCCGCAAAGGATTCGCGCCGGAGGTTTCCGACCTGACCAGAGGGTTCCACAGGGATCTGCTGGGTGTAGTGCAGATGGATGAAAATATTCAGGTATCCACTAATCTGGGGGTTCCGATTGTATTCATGCAGGATACCTACATAGCGGACAACTTCCGCAACATCAGCAGCCGTATACAGGAAGCTGTAGGCTGCGAATAAAGAAAATATTATTTGATCTGAAAATAAAAGAACGGCATATGTTATGTGAATGATTCCGCAAGGGTTATCCCGAGGACAAATGAACATAACATATGCCGTTTTATTATATTCTGTTAAAATTTCATGGCCTTGCTGTTTACACCCACATTGAGGATCAGGCCGATGGAAATCAGTGTGGCGATAACGGAAGTCCCACCTCCGGAAAGGAGGGGCAGGGTAATACCGGTTACCGGCATCAGTCCCATGGTCATAGCCACATTTTCGAAAATCTGGAACAGGAACATTCCGATGAAACCAACTACAATCAGAGCACCGTACAGGTCTTCGGAATCACGGATAATACGGGTAAAGCGCCAGTTCAGCAGGCCATACAGGAGAATTACACCGAATCCGCCAATGAAGCCAAGCTCTTCGCCGATTACGGAGAAGATGAAGTCTGACTGCTGAACCGGTATGAAGTCCAGTTCCTTCTGAGAACCTTTAAAGAGACCGGTACCGAAGAAACCTCCGGAGCCGATGGCTATCTTGGACTGCCATACCTGGTAGTTGCCGGGCAGGCTCAGGTTATCCGGATGAAGGAAGGCTTCAATACGGTCTTTCTGATAATCACCCAGGAAACGGTAGGCAATCGGTATTGCGGCTACGGTCAGACCGGCACACTGGAAGAATACTTTGTAGTCGATACCTGCGAAGAACACCATGAAAATCCACATGGACGCAAATACCAGTGCACTTCCCAGGTCTTCCTTTAAGACGATACCGATAATGGGCGCGGCGTAGATGACAGCCTTTACAACACCCTTGAATTCCTTCAGTTCATCCTTATGCTCAGAGAGATAGCCGGCCATAATCAGGACGAAGGAGATTTTGACGAATTCAGAAGGCTGCAGTGTGGTCACGCCCAGATTAATCCAGGAACGTGCACCGTAGGCAGAAATACCCAGCCCCGGGATATATACCGTCAGCAGGAACAGGATAGAAAGTGCATAGAGCAGTTTTTCCAGTCCATAGAAGAAATTATAGTCTACAGCAAATACAGCGAAAATACAGATAAATCCCAGAAAATAGGAGATTGCCTGCACGATAACAGCCCTGCCTTCACTGAAATTAAGTACCAGTCCCCCATCGTAGATGGTACTTTCCAGCATGAGGAGACTGATGAATCCCAATATAAAAACAAGGAGCAGTATGACTTTGTCACAGCTCTTTAGTGTATTAAAAATTTTATTCATTTCTTGTCCTTCTTCAACTTGACATTTAGTTTACTAAAACATTATAATATATATTGTATGAATATATCAAGATTTAATTATGTAATGCAAATTATAATCAGATAAAAAATTTTGACAGAAAAAACAGACTAGAAAGAAAGAAGGAGGTGTTGCAATTTTGATAAAAATCGTTATTGCAGCTGTCGCAGCGTTAATAGGTGCGTTAATCGGATATATTGTTCGTAAAAATATCGGCGAAAAGGCAATCGGAAGTGCTGAGCAGAAGGCCAGAAATCTGATCCTGGACGCAGAAAATAAATCCGAAACCATGAAGAAGGAGGCCATTCTGGAAGCGAAAGAGGAAGCTCACCGTCTGAGATCCGACGCAGAAAGAGATGCCAAGGAAAGAAGAGCAGAAATTCAGCGTTCCGAAAGAAGACTGATTCAGAAAGAAGAAGCCCTGGATCGTAAGATTTCCAACATTGAAAAGAAAGAAGAAAGCATTACACAGAAAGAACAGAACCTGATAAACAAACAGAAAGAACTTGATGGATTCATTAATAAGCAGATGGAGGAACTGGAACGAATCTCCGGTTATACCGCAGAAGAAGCCAAGGCCATCCTGCTGTCCAACATGGAAAAGGAAATCCGCCATGATGCTTCCATCATGATCAAGGAAATCGAAAGCAAGGCCAAGGAAGAAGCTGATAAGAAGGCCAAGTACATCATCACCGGAGCAATCCAGAGATGTGCAGCTGACCATGTGGCTGAATCCACTGTGTCTGTAGTTAACCTGCCTAACGATGAAATGAAGGGCAGAATCATCGGCCGTGAAGGCAGAAACATCAGAACCATCGAAACCCTGACCGGTGTGGATCTGATCATCGATGACACTCCAGAAGCTGTTATTCTGTCCGGCTTCGACCCTGTAAGAAGAGAAATCGCGAGAATCGCACTGGAAAAGCTGATCGTAGACGGCCGTATCCATCCTGCCAGAATCGAAGAAATGGTTGAAAAGGCAGAAAAGGAAGTTAACGCAATCATCAAGGAAGAAGGGGAACAGGCTACCTTCGAAGTTGGTATCCACAACCTGCATCCTGAACTGGTGAAGCTGCTGGGCAGACTGCGTTTCAGAACTTCCTACGGTCAGAACGTGCTGAAGCACTCCGTAGAAGTGGCTCACCTGGCTGGTCTGATGGCCGGCGAACTGGGTCTGGATGTAAAGCTGGCTAAGAGAGCCGGTGTGCTCCACGACATCGGTACGGCTCTGGACCACGAAGTGGAAGGTACTCACGTAGATATCGGTATCGATGTACTGAGAAAGTATAAGGAATCCGAAGCGGTTATCAACGGCATGGCTGCTCACCATGGTGACTACGAAGCGAAGAGCATGGAAGCAGTTCTGATTGCTGCTGCCGATGCACTGAGCGCTGCAAGACCTGGTGCAAGAAGAGAAACTCTGGATGCTTACATCAAGAGACTGGAAAAGCTGGAAGAAATCGCAAACACTACCAATGGTGTAGAAAAGTCCTTCGCGATCCAGGCTGGCCGTGAAATCAGAATTATCGCGAAACCGGAAGACGTAAACGATGAAGGTATTGTATTCCTGGCACGTGAAATCTCCAAGAAGATTGAAGCGGAACTGGATTACCCTGGCCAGATTAAGGTTAATGTGGTTAGAGAAACCAGAGCCATCGATTACGCGAAATAAAATCTGAGCATAATTAAATCGATTATCATAAAAGGTCCCGTACAGGCAAGTTCCCTGGGCGGGACTCTTTTTGTTTGACGAAAGAGGTGAACCTGTGATATCTTATAAAGTGGAGGATTCTGAGATGGAACAGGGCATGACACAGGGATATAATTTGAACGAAGAGAAGAGAATATTCTATCAGAAGCTGTTTAAAGTAGGGATACCGGTGCTGATTCAGCAGATTGTTTCCATCGGACTCAATCTGGTGGACACCATCATGGTAGGCAAGGTTTCCGAAAACGCGCTGGCGGCAGTAGGTGCTGCAAACCAGATATACTTTATCTACAGTGTAGTGATTTTCGGCATATTCAGCGGAGCTTCCGTGTACGCAGTACAGTACTGGGGACTTCGGGATCTTTCCAGCCTGCGCAAAATCCTTGGTATCGACTATCTCATGTGCATTCTGGTGACCATTCCGACGGTTATCGGCGCCTGGTTCATGGCACCGCAGCTGATTCGGCTTTTCGCAGAAGAAACTGAGGTTATCCAGCTGGGAGCAGATTACATGCGGATTGCATGTTTTTCCTATATCTTCTCCAGCATGAGTTTCGTCATCTCCTTCAATTCCAGATGTATTCAGGATCTGAAGATTCCAACCACCATCAATGCCATCGCTATCGGCATTAATATAATTTTGAACTACGGCTTGATTTACGGGAAACTGGGCCTGCCGGAACTGGGTGTGGAAGGTGCAGCCTACGCCACCCTTATCGCGCGTATTTTGGAATGCGGCGCCATGTATACGGCAGTCTACATGCGGAAAGAACATCCGCTGAAAGCCAAACTGGCTGAAATGACCGGCTTCAGCAGTGATCTTTTCAGCAATGTCATGAAGACAGCGGTGCCGGTTATCATACTGGAAGGTCTGTGGGCTCTGTCCGTATCCCTCATGTATATGGCGTTCGGCAAAATCGGCGCATCCGCCCTGGCTGTGACACAGATCGCAGTGACGGTGACGGATTTTGCGCAGACCGTATATTTTGCCGTGGGAAATGCGGCAGCAGTTATCATCGGGGAAGCCCTGGGACAGGGACGACGCCAGACAGCGTGGCGTTACAGCAAACGGATTATGAATATTACCTGGCTGCTGAACCTGACCATGACCGCGGTGATCATTCTCATGCGTCAGCCGGTGGCGGCCATTTACGAATTTGATGCCGGCACCACCGACATGCTGATGAAGGCGCTTCTGGCCTATGCCATTTTCATGACGCCGAAGATGCTGGAATACATGATGATCTGCGGGATTCTGAGAGCAGGAGGAGATACGGTATTCTGCCTGTTCATGGACTCCGGTCTGAACATGCTGATGCAGGTACCGATGGCATTTATCTCCGTTCTGGTGTTCCACCTGCCTCTTCACTGGGCTATGGTGGTGGCAAACACCTCGGAGCTTATTAAGGTAGTGCTGTGTTACTGGCGCTATTACAGCAAAAAATGGATGAATGTAGTGACCGACGCAGAGTCGGATGAAGTATAAAAGAAAAGAGAGGTTCACAATGCAGGTATATCTGGATAACAGCGCAACCACCCGGCAGTACGACCAGGTGACAGATACCATGATTGAAATGATGAGGGAATCCTACGGCAATCCGTCTTCCCTGCATCTGATGGGTGTGGAGGCCGAAAAGAAGGTCCGTGCATCCCGCAAAATCTTTGCATCCGCCATCGGTGCTTCTGAAGATGAGGTGTATTTCACTTCCGGCGGTACCGAATCAGATAACACCGTATTAAACGGTGTGGCAGAATCCCGTAAGCGTTACGGAAAGAAAATTATTACCACTAAAGTGGAACATCCGGCAATTCTGGAGCCGGCACGCCGTCTGGAATCCATGGGCTATACCGTGGAATACATCGGCGTGGACAAACAGTGCCGTCTCAATATGGATCAGCTCGCATCGGCAATTGACGATGATACCATTCTGATTTCCATCATGGGCGTTAACAACGAAACCGGCACCATCATGCCGATGAAGGAAATCGCGGCCCTGAAGGATAAATATAATAAGGAACATAAGACCGACATTCTGCTCCACAGCGATGCGGTACAGGCCTTCGGCAAAATCCCTATGAATCTCAAGTCCGACTTCCGCGGCGTGGACTTCCTCTCCGTCAGCGGTCACAAGATTCACGGACCGAAGGGTATCGGCGGCCTGTATGTACGCAAGGGTATCAACCTGACTCCGTTCATGATCGGCGGCGGCCAGGAGCGCCACATGCGTTCCGGCACCGAAAACACTCCGGGCATCGTGGGCTTCGGCAAGGCCATGGACCTGATGAGCGGAGATTTTGCGGGAAGATGTGGGAAGATGGCGGCAGCAAGAAACTTCCTGCTGGAAGGCATCAAGAGCGAAATCAAGGATGTGATCATCAACAGTCCGGAAGACGGCGCACCATCCGTATTAAATGTTTCCTTCCTGGGAACCAGAGGGGAAGTGCTGCTGCACACACTGGAAACCGACGGCATCTACGTATCCACCGGCTCTGCATGTTCCTCCAATAAGAAGGGACAGAGCCACGTACTGGAAGCCATGGGCCTGAAATTTAAGGAAATCGAAGGAGCTATCCGTTTCAGCTTCAGTGAGTTCAATACAATGGAAGAAATGGAATACACATTAGAAAAAGTTAAGGCTGCAGTAGCAAGATTCCGCAAGCTGGGCAGCTTCAGATAGAAAAGGAGACACATAAATGAACGAACAGAATATTCTCATCGTCCGCTGCGGCGAAGTAGCCCTGAAGGGCATGAATAAGCCATATTTTGAGAAGATGCTGGCTGACCGCATCAAGGGCAACCTGAAGGAATTCGGCGGCGGCATCAGTGTAAAGAGACAGGAAGGCCTGATTTTCGTAAGAGCCGATAAGGAGCTGGATATCAAGGCTATCATCAAGCAGGTATCCAAGGTATTCGGCGTGGCATCCATCAGCCAGGCTGTGGAAGCCCCATCTGACATCGACGCCATCGGCGAAGAAGCAGTAAAGTACATGATGAACCTGATTGAAGAAAAGGGCGTACAGACCTTTAAGGTAGAAGGCAAGCGTGCTGACAAGACTTTCCCTGTAAAGTCCCCTGAAATCGGCCGTGTCATTGGTGCTGCAGTTCTGAAGGGCTGCAAAGTGCTGAAGGTTAACGTACATGAACCGGACGTTCTGCTCCACGTAGACGTACGTTCCGACAGAACGTATATTTACGATGCGAAGATTCAGGGCTTCGGCGGTCTGCCTCTGGGCACCAATGGCAAGGGTATGGTACTGCTGTCCGGCGGTATTGACAGCCCGGTTGCTGCATGGATGATGGCAAAGCGCGGCATGCTCATCGAAGCAGTTCACTTCCACTCCTATCCTTACACCAGCCCTCGTGCGCAGGAAAAGGTAGAAGATCTGGCAAGAATCGTTGCATCCTACTGCGGCCGCTTCAAGATGCACTGCGTAAACTTGCTGCCAATCCAGGAACAGATCGTACAGAACTGTCCGGAAGAAGAAACAACCATTCACGTAAGAATGTTCATGATGCGTATCGCAGAAAGAATTGCACGTGACAACGGCTGCATGATGCTGATCACCGGTGAAAACCTGGGTCAGGTAGCAAGCCAGACTGCAGAAGCGCTGGTTGTAACTGACTCTGCTGTTTCCATGCCGGTAATGCGTCCGCTGATTGCCATGGACAAGACCGACATCATGGACAAGGCACAGGAAATCGGCACCTTCGAAACTTCCATCCAGCCTTATGAAGACTGCTGTACCGTATTCCTGCCAAAGCACCCTACCACCAAGCCGAAGCTGGATAAGATTCTGGAAGCAGAATCCGTTCTGGATATCGAAGGTCTGGTAGAAGCAGCTGTAAAGGCAAAGGAAGTTATCAATATCTTCCCGGAATAAAATAAATAACAAAGTGTGTGAAGGAAGTAACTGAAGAGGGAGGGATACATATGCCACATAGAGAAATTACTTATGTAATCGGTCATCGGAACCCAGATACGGACTCCATTTGTTCTGCCATCTGTTACGCCAGACTGAAGCACAGACTGGACGGGGGCAACTATGTTCCGGCACGTGCAGGCCAGATGAATGAGGAAACCCAGTTTGTGCTGGATCATTTTGGGGTGGAAGCACCGGAACTGATTGAGAACATTACCACCCAGGTAAGGGATATCGAAATCCGCAAAACCAGGGGTGTAGAACGGAACCTCTCCATTAAACGTGCCTGGAACATGATGCAGGAAAATCATGTGGTTACAGTTCCCGTGGTGGATGGCGGCGGCAGCCTGGAAGGGCTGATTACCGTAGGCGACATCGCCAAGTCCTATATGAATGTGTACGACAATCACACTTTGTCCGAAGCATCCACACCTTATGAAAACATGGTGGATACACTGCAGGGAACCGTTGTGACCGGAGATGCGGCACGCCAGTTTACGCAGGGCAAAGTTCTGATTGCTACAGCCAATCCGGATAAAATGGAAAGCTTCATACAGAAGGGTGACCTGGTAATCCTGGGGAACCGCTATGAATCCCAGCTTTGTGCCATCGAGATGGAGGCGGCGTGCCTCATCGTCTGCGAGGGTGCGCCGGTGTCCATAACGATCCGTAAGCTGGCGGAAGAGCGGGACTGCGTTATCATCTCCACACCATTCGATACCTTCACTGTATCCAGACTGATTAACCAGAGTATCCCGGTCAAGTTCTTCATGAAGACGGAAAAACTGGTAACCTTCGATGATACCGACTACCTGGATGAAGTAAAAGATGTGATGGCCAATCTGCGCCACCGCGATTTCCCTGTAATTGAAGAGGGAAAATACGTAGGCATGATTTCCCGCCGGAACCTGCTGGGTGCCCGCGGCAAACAGGTTATCCTGGTGGACCACAATGAAAAGAATCAGACCGTAGCCGGAATCGATTATGCGGAGATTAAGGAAATCATCGACCATCACCGTATCGGTGCAGTGGAGACTATCTCCCCTGTATTCTTCCGCAATCAGCCGCTGGGCTGTACTTCCACGATTATTTATCAGATGTATCAGGAACATGGCATGGAGATTGATCCGCAGACTGCAGGGCTCCTCTGCAGCGCCATCATTTCCGATACCCTGCTGTTCCGTTCTCCAACCTGTACAGCGGTTGACCGGGCGGCATGTGAATCCCTGGCAAAACTGGCAGGGCTGGACCTGGAGGATTTTGCGGACCGGATGTTTACGGCCGGAAGCAACCTGAAAGGAAAAAGTGCAGAAGAAATCTTCTATCAGGATTTCAAGCGGTTTACGGCAGGAGGTCTTTCCTTCGGCGTAGGACAGCTGACCGGAACCAACCGGAGCGAGCTGATGGATCTGGCGCAGGAGCTGCTGCCGCTGATGGAAGAAAAACTGAAGAGCAGCAACTTATCCATGCTCTTCTTCATGCTGACAAACATCCTGACAGAAAAGACTGGGCTCCTCTGCGTAGGTCACGGTGCACGGCAGCTGATTGAATCTGCTTTTGGTGAAGAGGGTGGACTTCCAATCGAATGGGAGGCAGAAAAAATCGCCCGCATCACCGGGCTCATGTCCAGAAAGAAGCAGCTGGTACCGCAGATTATCATGGCGGTCCAGGAACAGGAAGGATAATCGGGCAGTAATCACAAACGTTATATAAAATAAGCGGTACTTTTAAAGGTACCGCTGTTTTTTATTGAAGTCTTCTAGGGTGTCGATTTCTGTCGAAAAGCGGATATCTATTCATGTTGCTGTAAATACCTGGAAAAGTATATAATATAAGGGCAAAGGGAAACGGAGGTGAAGTAAAAAGTAACAAAAGGAGGCTTAAAATGAATAATAATGATATTACATTACGTAATCATAAAGACACAGTATTTCGTCTGATCTTCAACAATAAAGAGAAGATGCTTGAGTTATATAATGCGCTCTACGATACCAATTATCCACCTGGGACGCCGGTGGATATCAATACCATAGAGTCGGCACTGTATCTGGCCGACAAGAACGATATCTCTTTCACCATCGATAATACTTATCTGGTAATCACAGAACACCAGTCAACCATTAATCCCAATATGCCGCTGCGGGATCTGTGGTATATCGCGGAAATCTACAAGAAAATGGTAGATTCCAAAGCCGTGTTTAAAGATACTTTGGTGAAGCTTCCGAGACCAACCTTCGTGGTAATGTATAATGGCAGGGAGCCCCTTCCACCGGAAAGCCGGCTGGAACTTTCAGATTGTTTCCTGGGCGAAGGAGAAAGTCTTTTAAATCTGAGCGTAATGGTTTATAATGTGAATGAAGGAGCAGGCTGCAGCCTGCTTACCAAAAGCCCGACGCTGTACCAGTACAGCCAGCTGGTAAGTCTGGTACGTGAGTACTGGAGTCGGGGGCCTATTACACATCATGAACGTCAGCAGATATATGACATCTGCATGGAGAAGGGAATTCTGGTGGACTTTATGAAGGAACATGGGAAGACAATTATCGATATGCTCAGTGTGGAGTTTACAGAAGCAGAAATACAGCAGCTGTTTGAAGAAAATGGATTCGAACGGGGACTGAAACTAGGCCGTGAAGAAGCGATGGAACGTGTAAATAAGCTGAATCAGTTACTTATTGCACAGAGTCGCATGGAGGACCTGCAGAATTCTATCGCGGACCCGGCCTACCAGCAGCAGCTTCTGGAAGAGGTCGGACTGTAGACCATAAAAAAGCCCGACGTTGTACCAGTACAGCCAGCTGGTAAGCCTGGTACGCGAGTACTGGAGCAGAGGGCCTATTATACATTACGAACGTCAGCAGATTTATGACATCTGCATGGAGAAGGGAATTCTGGTGGACTTTATGAAGGAACATGGGAAGACAATTATCGATATGCTCAGTGTGGAGTTTACAGAAGCAGAGATACAGCAGCTGTTTGAAGAAAATGGCTTCGA
>JAZTZZ010000012.1:0-20278 GCA_045637765.1 Anaerovoracaceae bacterium
TAAGACCGCTTGGCCTCCGACTTGGATTCATGAGTGCGGACTTCTCTGCATTGGGAGAAACTTTCGGTCAGTGCTTCAAGATTGATTTCAGCCAGATCGGGATCTTTAACTTCCTGGTAATTATTTTCTCCTTCCTGTTTGTAGACTTATTTGATACACTGGGAACTTTAATCGGTGTAAGTACAAAGGCTGATATGCTGGATGAAGAAGGCCATCTGCCAGGTATTAAGCCTGCATTATTAGCTGACTCCATTGCCACCTCTGCAGGTGCGGTTCTGGGTACTTCTACTGTAACTACTTTCGTAGAATCCTCTGCAGGTGTAGTAGCGGGCGGACGTACCGGTCTGACAGCCATGACAACAGGTGTATTATTCCTGTTTGCAACACTGTTCTCACCGCTGTTCACATCCATCCCATCCTTTGCAACAGCACCGGCGCTGATTTTCGTAGGATTCTTAATGTTTGAATCTGTTGTGGACATCAAGTTCACAAAAGAAAACCTCTCCGAAGCGATTCCTGCATACCTCTGTGTTCTGGCAATGCCGTTATTCTACAGCATTTCCGAAGGTATCTGTTTCGGTATCATTTCCTACGTAGTTCTGCAGGTAGGTACCGGCAAGGCTAAGAAGGTTACCCCGCTGGTATATGTACTGGCAGTTCTCTTCGTACTGAAATATATTTTCTTATAAGCGAATCACAGCTGAATAAAAAAACAGAGAGTGCCTCGGCACTCTCTTATTTTTTATTTATCTTTTACAGTTTCCGGCAGGCCCGGGTTGACCCAGACAGTGCGGTTGTTGGTAAAGATGACCATGCCTGGCTTGGAACCTGCAGGCTTCTTCACGTAGCGTACCGGTACGTAGTCTACCGGCACGTTTTCGGAGGTACGGCCCTTGCTGTGGTAAGCGGCAATGGCTGCAGCCTCGAAGATATCCTGTTCCGACAGTTCCGCGCCACCGCACTGGACAATCAGGTGGGATCCCGGAATATCCTTGGTATGCATCCAGATGTCCTTGTTGCCTGCGGTCTTCAGGGTCAGGAAGTCGTTTTCCTTGTTGTTGCGGCCTACAAGCACGGTATATCCGCTGGACAGCTGGTACTTGTATGGCTGCGGTTTGTACTTCTTTTCACGGAAACCGCCAACCTGCTTGCGGCGGCGTACGTAACCGGTTTCCACCAGTTCCTGGCGGAGAGACTCGATTTCGTTGACGTCGTCAGTGTTTTCCAGGTAAGTGAGAACAGACTCCAGATACTGAATTTCTGTTTCGTTTTCTTCCAGCTGAACCTGTTTTTCCTTAATAGCTGTTTTGGACTTGCCGTACTTTTTGAAGTAGTGCTGGGCATTCTTGGCTGCCGTCTGTTTCACATCCAGCGGGATGGTAACCATGGTGCCGTCGTAGTAATTCAGTACTTCCACCTGTTTCATACCCGGTTTCACCAGGTGAATGTTGGCTGTCAGCAGTTCTCCGTAGAGACGCAGGTCTTCAGAGTTTTCCGCCTTCAGAATATCCTCGGACAGGCGCTGCTTTTTCAGGTACATCTTATCCAGCGCGCCAGTCACCGACTTAATCAGGTCGCTGGACTTCTGACGTCCCCTGTTGGAGCTGGATTTCTTATCAAAATAATATTCCAGAGCCTGGCTCAGGGTATCAAACGGCTGTGTCTGGCAGGCTTCTTCGTAGTCAGTCAGGGGCAGAATGTAGAACTCCTGCGGCACACCCGCCTCATCGGTATATACCCGAGGCTGAGTGGTCAGGCCGGCCACGGCAGATTTTGCGAAGCGGAAGTAAGCGGAACGTGCGGCACCTTCTTGGCCCGCCAGCTCCTCGGCAAATGCAGGGGAAATACCGCCCACCGCCTTCAGAATGGTGCGGCCGTCGGAAGCCAGTTCTTCCAGCGCTTCATCCGTAATATCGTGGAACGGCACCTTATCCTGTTCCGGCGGATACTGGTAAATCATACCCGGCAAAATCTGACGCACACGGTTCACATCGATACTTACACGCTTGATGGAGTCGATGATTTTGCCGGTGGCAATATCGGTGAGGATGATATTGGAGTGCTTGCCCATGATTTCGAAGATAATCTTCTTGGACACAGAGAAGCCCAGTTCATTCATGGTTTCCACGCTGATTTCGATGATTCGCTCGGAGCCTTTCTGCTGAATGTCAATGATGCGGGCACCGGACAGGTGCTTACGCAGCAGCATGCAGAAGGAAAGGGGGGCCGGCGGATTCACCGGATTTTCACTGAGAAAGTGAACGCGGGCGTGTCCTGGATTGCAGGAAGCATAAAGCTTGAAATTGCCCCGCTTGCTGTGGATGTGGAATACCAGCTCATCTGCTTCCGGCTGGTAAACCTTTTCGATTTTTCCTAATAAAATTGTATCTTGCAGTTCCCGGACCATGGCCCAGGTAACGAGACCGTCATATGCCATATATAAATACTCCTTTTGAAGTGAATTAACACCTCATTTTACCACAGATGAGGGACGAGAGCAAGGGCAGGGGCGGATTTGGTCTGCCGTTGAAAGACACAGGAGAATGTGATATATTTAAAAAAAGAATGTCAATGAATTACGGAGGCAGTTATGGATATAAAGATTATCAAATGGGACGACCGTTACGCGCAGGATTTTATTGACCTGTCGGTGGAGTGGCTGGAGAAATACGTCCGTGTGGAACCGGCAGATGAGGAGATTCTGTACCATCCCCACGAAAGCATACTGGATGGAGGCGGAATGATCTTTTTCGCCAGTCACGAAGGCGTCAATGTGGGCACCGTATCCATGATTCATATGGGGGATGGAATTTACGAACTGGCAAAACTTGCAGTAACCGAAAGCTATAAAGGAAATCACATCAGTGACCTGCTGATGGCAACAGCCATCACTTTTGCGGAGGAAAAGGGTGCGGAAAAAATCATTCTGTTTACAAACAGCAAGCTGGTTCCTGCAATCCACCTGTACCGCAAATACGGATTTATCGATGTGCCGCTCATTGACAACGAGTATGAAGAATCCGACATGAAAATGGAGCGCATGGTTACGGCCAAGTGAGAAGAAGGATGAAACTTATGAGAAACTACACGAAATCAAAGTTTTCCTGTCAGAGGGATGGGCTGACCATACGCGGCTGTGAATATCGTCCTGAAGGAACGAACCTGCCCATTGCCATCGTAAGCCACGGCTTTATGGCCAATCAAATGACGGTGAAGCATTATGCGCAGTACCTTGCAGAGATGGGATATGCCGCCTTTTGTTTTGATTTTAGCGGAGGCTGTGTCGTTCTGGGAAAAAGCGACGGCAAGACGACAGATATGTCGGTCCTCACTGAGGTACGTGACCTCTGTGCTGTCGTTGAATATGCCAGGGAGCTTACCTATACGGATGCTGAAAATATTTTGCTTATGGGGTGCAGTCAGGGCGGTTTCGTATCTGCTTTGACGGCGGCAAAACTGCAAAATGATATTAAAAAGCTGGTTCTGTTCTACCCGGCATTTTGTATTCCGAACGATGCGAGAAAAGGCAAGATGATGTGGGCGGAGTTTGATCCGGGAAATCTTCCCGAAATCATCCGCTGCGGTCCCATGAAGCTTGGGCGCTGCTACGCAGCAGATGTGATAAATATGGATCCCTATGAGGAAATTCAGGGCTACAGGGGAGAGGTACTGATTGTCCACGGAACAGCAGATAAGATTGTAAATATCAGATATGCGGAGCGAGCAGTGGAAACATATAAATCTTCGCAGTGTGAACGGAATGTTGTTTACCATACCATCGAGGGCGGAAGGCACATGTTTTCAAGACGGCATGACAGAATTGCCCTGCAGCATTTACGTAAGTTTGCTGCAGCTGAAAAACAGAGAGGAGTCTAACATGAAATTCTATATCGTTGACTGTTTCGCAGAGGAAAAGTATCAGGGAAATGAACTGCTGGTGGTGATGGCTGACAGACCAGTCAGCGATGAAGAGCAGCAGCAGATTGCAAGAGAAATCAATTTCTCCGAAACAACTTTCATCCTGTCTGATAAAAAAGAAAACGGTGGCTATGATGTGCGTATTTGGACACCGAATGTGGGGGAAGTGCCTTTTGCGGGACATCCTACGTTGGGAACGGCGCACGTCATCCGTGAAAAGGTAGAACAGGGAACTGAGAAAACTGTTAAGCTGAATTTAAAAGTGGGACAGATTCCTGTATTTGCAGCTGGATCCGGACAGACCATGGCACAGAATCCGCCGGAATTCGGCAGCCTCATCGAGAAGAAAGAAATTGCGGAGATCTACGGAATTTCGGAAGACGATATCATGGATGAATACCCGATTCAGTGGGTCAGCACCGGACTGGAAGCAGTTCTGATCCCGCTGAAAAACCGCGAGACCTTGTCAAGGCTGCACTGCGATAAAGACAAGTTCATGGAATATGTGGGAAGACATCCGGAATGTTACTGCAACCACCTGTTCTTCGTAAATATGGGCAATCACACGCTGGCTGCGCGATGTCTCATGGAGGACTTCGTGGAGGATCCGGCAACCGGAAGTGCCAACGGAGACCTGGCAGGATACGTGATTAAGCACAATTATTTCGGAACCAATGACGTCACTTATACGGTACATCAGGGTGAAGATATGGGCCGGCCATCGGTACTTCATGTCCATGGGGCTTTAATGATGGATGAATGGACCATTGAAGTAGGCGGCAGCTGTTATATCGTTGCCAGCGGCGAATGGGAATAGATGAATTTTAATTAGCATGCTGCTCTTTTATGTGTGCTTTAGCGAGAAAAATCCCTCAGGAACTTACCTGAGGGATTTTTCGTGCTGATTGGTTTATATGCTCCGGAATCAGATTTTCTGGCTTCCGGCGTCGTATGTATCAATAAAATTATCGATTTCTGCAAAGAATGTTTTCTTATCGTGCCTGTATAAGTGGGTATAGTCCTTATACAGCTCGCTGTATTTTTCTCTCACTTCTTCCATGTACTTATAGCACTTCTGCTCCAGCGCCAGATACTCGCAAATTACAACATTTAAGGTTGCATCTTCCGACACCGGGGCAGACCGCTTCAATGATGCGAAGTATTTTTTCAGCAGGAAGAAATGGATGGAAGGATACTTGATCCCTCTGTAAGCATAATCGTTTACCTTGTCAATATCTCTCGAGCGGTAGGCATCTTCCAGCAGTTTCAGAATGCTTTCTTCATCACTGTGCAGTATAGCCATGTAATTGAGCATGATACGGTTAGAGTCAATGTTGTGGGCTTTCATCTTGGCTTTCAGAACGTCCGGTTTCGGAGAGTAGGTGTGGCTTGAATAACCGGGCATTTCATAGCCGCTGATTGGCTTGGCTTTCACAAGGGTCAGGGATTTATCGAAGAGCTCATTGGCCTTTTCGGTCTGCCCCAGATCATAGTAATGGAGACCCAGATCAAAGGTCATGCCCAGAAGGTAACGGCCCCGCTTCTGCTCATACTCTGCGCCTTTCTCCAGATAATAAAGGGCCTTTTCTTCGCTTCTGCCAGGGAATGCCGGGTTCCGGTACAGATTGATCAGCCGCTCATAGGCAAAAGGGGTATCCATGCCTACGGCCTTGAGATAATTTTCCAGAGCCAGGTTGTAGTCCTGTTTCAGGACGGTTCCTTTTTCGTATTCTTCGCCCAGACGGACATAGCCATCGCCAGAACCTTCTGCTGCGGCAGCCTGGAACATTTTAATTGCCAGATCGTATTCGCCACGGTCATAAGCCCGCAGGCCTTCATTGTAGTCATGAATTCCGTCACCTGTAGGTTTCACTGCTTTTTTCTTTTTTCTAAATAACATATGCGTACGCTCCTTTATATCTGAAGTGTATTTATATCTTTCTGCTCTGCACCTTCCGTGCAGTTTCATATAATTCTTTCCACATCGCCGGTACCTCCATAGTGCTTTTATTTTACCACAATTCCCGATAGAGCGAAATATATTGTTTGATGCGGATGAGATTTGTGGTAAAATGTTAGGAGATATTGTAATTCGTTGACGAAAGGAACTACATAGATTATGAACGAAAAGACATTATGGGAAACTTATACCGCAGAAGATCTGCAGCAGATGGAGGAAACCTGCCGCTGGTACATGGACTGCCTGGATGCAGGCAAGACGGAACGCGAATGCGTACGCCAGTCCATTAAGATGGCAGAAGCAGCTGGATACAGAAATCTGAAGGAAGCCATTGCAGAGGGCGGAAGACTGCAGGCCGGCGATAAGGTTTACGCTGTATATAACGAAAAACTGATTATTCTGTACCATATTGGTGAGGAATCTTTAGAAAAAGGCATGAACATTCTGGGGGCTCACATCGATTCCCCAAGAATTGACGTAAAGCAGAATCCGCTCTATGACACCGATGGATTCGCATACCTGGATACCCATTACTACGGCGGCATTAAGAAGTATCAGTGGGTGACCATTCCTCTGGCACTGCACGGCGTAGTAGTGAAGAAGGATGGATCTGTTATCGATGTAAATATTGGTGAAGCAGACAATGATCCTGTATTCACCATTACCGATGTTCTGCCGCACTTGGGTGCTGCTCAGATGGATAAGAAGGCCAGCGTAGTAATCGAAGGGGAAAAGCTGGATCTGCTCATCGGAAGCAAACCTCTCATTACTAAAGGTGAGCCTGGAGAAGACGGCGAAGCGGCTGAAGACAAGAATGAAGGTGTAAAGGCAGCCATTCTGAAGCTGCTGGAAGATAAATATGGCATGGAAGAAGAAGACTTCCTTTCTGCGGAACTGGAAATCGTGCCGTCCGGTAAGGCTCGTGAGCTGGGCCTTGACCGCAGCATGATTCTGGCATACGGCCATGACGACAGAATCTGTGCATTCACTTCCCTGAAGGCCATTCTGGATCAGAAGGAAACACCGAAGAAGACTTCCTGCTGTCTGCTGGTAGATAAGGAAGAAATCGGCAGCTACGGTGCCAGCGGCATGCAGAGCATGTTCTTCGAAAACATGACGGCAGAAGTCCTGGCTCTCTGCGGCCTGGAATCTCCGCTTTCTGTAAGACGCTGTCTGCAGAACTCCAAGATGCTGTCTTCTGATGTAAGTGCAGCATATGATCCTCTGTTCCCTGAAGTATACGAAAAGAAGAATACTGCATTCTTCGGCAAAGGCCTGGTATTCTGCAAGTTTACCGGTTCCCGCGGAAAGGGCGGTTCCAGCGATGCCAATCCGGAATATATGGCATCTCTACGCAAAATCTTTGATGATAACGGTGTTGCATTCCAGACGGCTGAACTGGGTAAGGTCGATGTGGGCGGCGGCGGAACCATCGCCTGGATTACAGCCCGCTATGGTATGGAAGTTATCGACAGCGGCGTAGCACTGCTGTGCATGCATGCACCGATGGAAGTAGCCAGCAAGGCGGATGTTTATGAAGCAGTAAGAGGATACAAAGCATTCCTGAAGGATATGGAATAGGAGATTCGTATGAAAAAGAAGATTTTGCTTATCGGAACAGGCGGAACTATCGCCTGCAAGCAGACAGAACACGGTCTGGCACCATCTTTTACTTCGGAAGAACTGATTTCCTACATTCCTGAATCTCAGAAATTCTGTGAGGTGGACGCAGTGCAGATCTGCAATCTGGACAGCACCAATATCACACCGGAGCACTGGTCCATGATCAGCCGGACTATCGAGGCAAATTATGACTATTACGACGGGTTCGTTGTCTGCCACGGTACCGATACTCTGGCATATACGACAGCAGCTCTGTCCTACATGATTCAGAACTCTGCCAAGCCAATTGTAGTGACTGGTGCGCAGAAACCGATTAATGATACTAACACCGATGCCAGAACCAATCTGTACGACAGCCTGCTCTACGCATCTGATGACGATTCTCACGGCGTGGTGCTGGTGTTCGACGGTAAGGTTATCGCCGGAACACGTGCGAAAAAGGAACGTGCAAAGAGCTACAATGCTTTCAGCAGTATTAACTATCCGAACCTTGCCATCATTCAGGACGGTCATCTGATCCGTTACATTCCATCTGAAAACCCAAGATGGCGTGTACGTTTCTACCACGACATGGGCAGCCGGGTATATGTGCTGAAGTTTACACCGGGACTGGATGCGGAAATTCTAACCTGGATTTTCGAGAACGCAGACGGTGTGATTTTCGAAAGCTTTGGTGTGGGCGGTATCCCGCAGTATCTGCTGGATAAGCTGGAAGAACTGATGGCTGTTCATCCGAACAAGATGGTTGTAGTGGCAACGCAGGTTGTTCACGAAGGCAGTGACATGATGGTTTATCAGGTAGGTAAGAAAGTGAAGCAGGATCTGCAGCTGCTGGAAACCTATGACATGACTTTGGAAGCGGCGGTTTCCAAGACTATGTGGGTTCTGGCCAGCCAGCATATTGAAATTGAAGACCGTAAGGAGGCCTTCTATACACCGGTGAACCACGATTTAACCCTGCATTTTAAAGAAGAAATATAATAAAATAAAGGCGGCTGGAATCAGCCGCCTTTTTCTGTGTCTTAAATTATTTATAACTGTTTATCATGGCCTCAAATGCAGGCAGGCTTCTCCGAATCATGTCGTTTGATACGCAGTAGGAGAGACGCATAAAGCCGGGACACTCGAACTCTTCTCCCGGTACAACCAGCAGGCTGTGTTCCAGCTTTGCCTTCTGAGAGAAGGCACGGCCGTCGCCGTTTGGTGCTTCCACAAAGAGGTAGAAGGCGCCGTCCGGTTTTGCACAGCGGTAGCCCATACCAGTCAAAGCATCGTAGAGCAGGCTGCGGTTTTCGTCGTAGGCTGCCAGGTCCGGCATTTCGTTGACGCAGCGTTCGATTACCTTCTGCATGAGGGTCGGTGCGCAGACATGTCCCAGTGCACGGGATGCACCTGCCACGGCAAAGAAGACGTCAGCTGCATCTGCACAGCTGTCCGGTACCAGCACATAGCCGATACGTTCTCCAGGAAGCGACAGGCTCTTGGACCAGGAATAACATACGACGGTATTTTCGTAGATGGACGGAATGAAAGGTACCTTTACATCGCCGTATACAAGTTCGCGGTAAGGTTCATCCGCGATGATATAGATTGGGTGACCGTATTCTTCGCCTTTTCTGCGGAGGATTTCGGCCAGCTTCTGCAGGGTTTCTTCAGTATATACCACTCCGGAAGGATTGTTCGGGGAGTTGATGATGATACCCTGGGTATGTTCGCTGATGCGTGCTTCCACTTCTGCCAGATCAATCTGGAAGTGCTGACGGTCAGCAGGGATTACGGTGAATCTTGCACCGTTCTTTTCCACGAAAGGTCTGTATTCCGGGAAGTATGGGGCTACAGCCATGATTTCACTGTTTTCATCTGCCGCCAGTGCCTTGATAACGGAGATCAGGGCAGGGGCTGCACCGCAGGTAATGAAGAGATTTCCGGCTTTGATATCTGTACCGAACCGGCGGTTCAGATTGTCTGCGATAGCTGCTCTGGTTCCTTCAAAACCTCCTGCCATGGAGTAACCGTGAATGGCGATGGATGGTGTATCTGTCAGAATATCTCGGATTGCCTGATTCACTGCTTCTGGTGCAGGAATACTTGGATTTCCCAGTGTATAGTCGAAAACGTTTTCCGGGCCAATCAGCTTCGCCTGCTGTAGTCCGTAAGCAAAGAGTTCACGGATCACGGAAGGAGAACTGCCCAACTGATGCATTGTTTTATTTACCATGGTTTATTACCTCCTGAATGATACTGGAATTATATCACAGGCAGGATATAAATTGTACCCCTTTTGCTTGCTATTTCCTGTATTTTCATGTAAAATGTAATTTGGAATCATACGCAAATACACGATGAAAGAAAGGAAAAACGGTATGATAAAAAGCATGACTGGCTTCGGAAGAGGCGAATACACAGACGGTAAGCGGAATATTATTGTAGAAATTAAATCCGTAAATCACCGTTATTCTGATATCACAGTGAAGATGCCGAGACGCTACGGCTTCGCTGAAGATAAGATTAAGAATACCATTAAGGAGACCCTGTCCCGTGGTAAGATAGATGTATCCATTATTGTGGAAAACATCACAGAAAATGACGTAAACATCAAGCTCAACAGCATGCTGGCCAAGCAGTATGTGGACAACCTGAAAGAACTGAAGGAAACCTTCGGTGTGGATGGTGAAATTACTCTCCAGTTCCTGGCTACTCTGCCGGATGTAATGAAGGCAATTCCCGATGTGGAAGACGAAGAAGAAATTACAAAGGCAATTCTGATTCCTGTGGCTGAAGCTGCCAAGAATCTGGAATCCATGAGAGCTGTAGAAGGGGATAAGCTGGCAGAAGATCTGATTGCCAAGGGTGCAAACATCAAGTCCATTCTGGATCAGATTGCAGAGCGTGCACCGCAGGTTGCAGCAGCACATACTGAAAAGCTGAGAGAAAGAATCACAGAGCTGCTGGGGGGAAATGTACAGATTCCGGAAGACCGTATCCTGGTGGAAGCGGCAATTTTTGCGGATAAGTGCGCCATTGATGAAGAAATTACCCGTCTGAACAGCCATCTGATTCAGCTGAAAGATATCATCACCACAGCAAAGCAGCCTGTGGGTAAGAAGCTGGACTTCCTGGTACAGGAAATGAACCGTGAAGCCAACACCATCGGTTCCAAGTCCAACGATATTACCATCACCGGACATATGCTGGATATCAAGAGTGAAATTGAGAAAATCCGTGAACAGGTGCAGAATATCGAATAAGATAGCTTGCACAGCGGACTTTTTTGTGATATAATGTATATTCAAGTTAGTATGACTTTAGGTAGCAACAGGAGTTTAGAATGAATCCAGTAGACAAACATGCAGGCAAACTCTTTATTCTGTCCGGACCGTCCGGTGCAGGTAAGGGTACCATCTGTAAAGAACTGCTGGCTCAGACGAGCCGGGAAGAGGTGCAGCTGTCCGTTTCCATGACAACTAGAAACCCAAGAGTGGGTGAAACTGAAGGCGTAAGCTATTACTTTGTATCGAAAGAAGAGTTTCTGCGCAGAATAGAGGCAGGCGGTCTTCTGGAATATGCAGAAGTTTACGGCAACTACTATGGAACCCCGCTGCAGCCAGTTATCCAAAAGCTGGCAGCAGGGATCGATGTGATTCTGGAAATTGATATGCAGGGAGCCCTGAAGGTAAAGGAAAATTATCCTGATGGCGTGTTCATCTTCATTCTTCCGCCATCCATGTCCGAACTGAGAAAGAGACTTACCGGACGTGGTACTGAAACTGCTGAGGCTATTGAAATGCGTCTGGGAGAAACTCTGAAGGAACTCTCCTACATTGATAAATACGACTATTGCGTAGTGAACGGCAAACTGGAAGAAGCTGTGAACAGAGTGAAATCCATTCTGACTGCAGAACATTCCAGAGTTACATTCACAGCAGAGGAATTGATTTCCAGATATAAGGAGGAAGCATAATGTTATATCCATCAGTTAATGAAATGAGAAAGAAAGCAGACAGCAGATATACAATCGTTATTCTGGCAGCAAAGAGAGCCAGAGATATCATCGACGGCAAGCCAATCCTGACTGACGTAGAAATCGACAAGCCGGTTTCCATCGCAGCCAATGAGATTGCTGAAGACCTGATTACTTACACCAGAGAAGCTTAATCAAGTGAGTAAGACGAATACCCGCAGGACAACCGTGTCTGCGGGTTTTTCTGTCTGTTTTGCAGAAAAAAGGGAGGTAAAAGGATGCATTATGTAATCAGTGATATACACGGATGCTATGAGGAATATAAGAAGCTGCTGGAGCAGATTAAATTCAGTGATGAGGATGTGCTCTATGTACTGGGGGATACGGTGGACCGGGGGCCGGAACCGATGAAAGTGCTGATGGACATGATGATGCGGCCGAACGTGATTCCGATTCTGGGAAACCATGAATATATGGCACTGGAGACTCTGAAACAGCTCAATGTGGAGATTACAGAAGAAAATGCAGAGCAGCATCTGAATTACTGTATGATGCGGGGCTACATGAACTGGATGGAAAATGGCGGAGGCACTACAGCAGCTGCGTTCCGAAAGCTGGACAGTGACACAAAGGAAGCTGTGCTGGAGTATCTGGAAGAGTTTTCTGCTTATGAGATTGTGGAAGCAGGGGATGAAATCTATGTACTGGTTCATGCGGGAATCGACGGATTTCAGCCGGGCCGTCCGCTGGAAGAATATGATTTCAGTGACTTCATATTTTATCCGCCGGACTATAGGCAGCGTTACTTTAAAGACGGAGTAACTGTGGTGGCAGGACATACTCCGGTGATGAGTTTTTATGAAGACGAGCGGTGTGAAGTCTATGAGAAGAATGGTATTCTCTGCATTGACGGAGGATGTGTATTCGGGGGCAAACTCTTTGCACTTCGTCTGGAAGATAAAAAAATATTTTCTGTTGCAGGCAGCAGAACATAAAATAAAAAAGACCGAAATCCCGGATGGGGTTTCGGTCTTTTACTATGCAGTTTATGTTTTGATTAGAAACCAATTACTACAGCCAGCAGAATTGTCGCAATCGCCATAGCAACCAGAACCAGCAGGAACTTCCAGCAGAACTTAACCCAGCTGGACCACTCGATTTTGGCAATTGCCAGGGAACCGATCAGACAGCCGGAAGTTGGTACGATCAGGTTGGTGAAGGCGTCACCCAGCTGGAATGCCAGTACAGCAGTCTGTCTGGATACGTCCAGCAGGTCTGCCAGAGGAGCCATGATTGGCATGGTCAGAGCTGCCTGACCGGAACCGGATACAACGAAGAAGTTGAATACGGACTGGAAGATGTACATCAGAACTGCAGCAGCAGCGCCGGACAGACCGGAGAATGCTTCAGAGATACCGAAGAGTACAGTGTTCAGTACAGTTGGAGCAGTTGGATCGGAACCACCCAGAACCTGCATGATACCCTGAGCCATAGCTACAACCAGAGCAGCACCAATCAGGTCAGCTGCACCGTTTTTGAAGGAAGACGCGATGTCATTCATCTTCATGCCATTCAGCTTGAAGATTACGCCGAACACGCCGGAAACGATACCCATGATGAAGAACTGAGTAGCGATTTCAGCCATGTAGTAACCGTGAACCATTACGCCCCAGATTACCCATACCATGGTTACAACCAGAGTCAGCAGAACCAGGATATGGCCGGTACCGAACTTCTGAATGTTTTCATTTTCAGCAGAAGCGTGGTTCTGCTTTCTGAAGTAATCGTCTGTTTCGTATGCGATGGATCTGGTTGGATCCTTCTTGATCTTGGAGGCATACATCATGGTCATTACGCAGGATACGCCGGTGAATACAATCCACATAGGAATTCTGAATTCTGCACCGGAGAATACTTCCAGACCGGAGATACCCTGAGCGATACCTACGGAGAATGGATTCATCCAGGATGTACCGAAACCGATCTGAGTCGCGCAGTAAGTAACCAGAACTGCAGTTACAGTGTCGTAACCCATTGCAACGAAGATTGGAGCCAGAATCATCAGGAACGGCAGAGCTTCTTCACCCATACCGAAAACAGCACCACCCAGTGCAAACAGTACGAACAGAACCGGAATCAGCAGCTTTTCCTTACCGTTGGTCTTCTTGATCATACCCATGATACCGGACTCGATCGCACCGGTACGGATCATAACACCAAAGGAACCGCCTACCACCATCAGGAATGCGATGATTTCGATTGCAGAGCTGCTGGTGATACCGTTATACATGTAGTTGAAGAAACCGGTGGAACCGTCAGTTGCAAACAGAGATGCACCTACGGTCATAGGGTTTCCTTCTTCATCCAGCAGATACTGGAAGCTGCCATCCTTGATAACGGTTCTGGTCTTCTCAGCACCGTTCATGATGTAAGTTACTTCTTCAGTTTCGTAGAATCCCTGCGGAACCAGGAATGTCAGCAGCATTGCCAGTACTACGACGAAGAAGATGATAATGTAGGTATCAGGTACCTGGAAGCCCTGGTTAAAGGACTTGAGGCCTTCGCCTTTTTTCTTCTTGGACATTAAATTTTCCTCCCAATTTAGTTTTAAAGTTCTCTCTCGATTGTACGGAAAAAAGCACAATCCTGTATATAATACATTATTTTTACGGATTGCGCAAGAGAAAACTGAACTTATTGACGAAACCTGTCATATGGGAGTATAATTTAAACAGGTATGCGATGTTTGCGAAATACGTCGAAACATGGCAAAATATCAAGAAACAGGAGTGATAGACTATGCTGGATTTACTGATTATAAACGGTTCCTGCCCGGATTATGAAGCAGGTGAAATGGTGCAGAAGAATATCGGTCTGAAGGACGGAAAGATTGCATGGATGGGTGGTGCCGGTGAAGCACTGCCGGAAGCTGCAGAAGTAATTGATGCTGCAGGAAAGGTTGTAGCACCTGGCTTTATCGATATGCACATGCATGAAGAAAAGTTCCTCACAGAAGGAAAAGAATACTCCATCTCCCAGATGATGCTGGATATGGGTGTAACTACTGCTGTCGGCGGAAACTGCGGCGAGCAGTATCAGTCCATTGCAGATTTCAAGGCTGTTCTGGAGGAAAAGGGCGGTGCGCCGGTAAACTACGTGATGCTGGCTGGATACAACACCTTCCGTACCAAGCTGGGCGTTGGCCGTTATGAGCATGTGACACAGGAACAGATGGAATCCATTAAAGCTTCTATTCAGAATGAACTGAAGGAAGGGGCATGGGGCTTCTCCTTCGGTATTGAATATGACCCTGGCATTACCTATGAAGAAATGCTCTTTGCATGCGGCGCATCCGATAATCCAAACCATGTGGTGTCCGCGCATTACCGTGCAGACTGCATCGGTAACATTGATTCCGTGGAGGAAATGGTGAAGCTGTCTGCTGAAATTCCGCAGAAGTTCCAGATTTCCCACCTGTCCAGCTGTTCCGCAATCGGACAGATGAAGCCTTCTTTAGAATGCATCAATAAGGCCATGGAAACTAATCCGAAGCTGAACTATGATACATATCCGTACAATGCGTTCTCCACAACCATGGGATCCACCGTATTTGAAGACGGCTGCCTGGAAATGTGGGGAAAGGATTATGACAGCATTCTGCTGACCGATGATCCATATAAGAATGTGTACTGCAATGAAGAAGTTTTCAAGGATGCAAGAGAAAATTATCCGGAAATGCTGGCAGTTGCCTTTGTAATGAATGAAGAAGAAATTGCTGCAGCTATCGCCAATAAGAATGGTATGGTAGCGTCCGACGGTATTATTAACAACGGAAACGGTCATCCGCGTGCAGCAGGTACTTTCCCAAGAGTACTGGGTAAATACGTTCGTGAAGATAAGGTTGTATCCATGGTGGATGCACTTCGCAAGATGACTCTGGAACCGGCAAAACGTCTGGGTCTGGAAGCGGTGAAGGGCCAGCTGTCCGTAGGCGCTGACGGCGATATCGTAATCTTCGATCCGGAAACCATCATCGACAAGGCAGACTTTGCTCATCTGGAAGCACCGATTGGTATCGAATACGTACTGATTGGCGGACAGAAGGCGATTGCAGAAGGTAAGAAAGTAAATGACAGACTGGGCAGATTCCTGCCGTTTGAACAGTAAAGAAAAGGAAATAAGGCAAAAGGCCGGCATTGCTGCCGGCCTTTTTTATTCAGAAACATAATAAAAAAGGCGGTCCCTGTGACCGCCTTTTTAGGTTGCTATGTAATTATCAAGTGTTTAATAATCGATAGTGTGACTCAATTATACACCAATCATGATACCAATTACCATGAATACGCACTGCAGTGCGAACATCATAGCGAACAGCTTGGTAACGAACTTGTACCAGTGAGCCAGGGAGATGGACATGAAACCACAGATAGTAGCAACACCTGTAGGCCAGAACATGTTGGAGAAACCATCACCGAACTGATAAGCTACGCAAGCCATCTGACGGGAGATACCAACTACGTCAGCCAGAGGAGCCATGATAGGCATAGTTACTACAGCCTGACCGGAACCGGAAGGAATGAACAGGTTGATCAGGTTCTGTACGATCAGCATACCAATACCAGTCAGAGCTGTTGGCAGGCTGGATACCAGGTTACCCAGAGCGAATACGATAGTATCGATGATACCACCAGCAGTCAGAACTACGGAGATACCTCTAGCCATACCTACGATCAGAGCACCGTAGATAGTTTCCTTGGAGGATTCTACGAACAGGTTACCCAGTTCATTTGGACCGTAGCCCAGCAGCAGGCCAGTACCAATGAAGAATACCAGGAACAGGGAAGCGATTTCCTGGAACCACCAACCAGCAGTGATGATACCCCAAGTCAGGATAACGATCAGAGCAGCGAAGCCAATCATAGCGATCTTCTGCTTGCCAGTGAAAGGCATGTTCAGGATTTCGTCCTTCGCCTTCAGGTGCTTAGTTTCTTCCTGAGGCAGACCGTATACGATGGACTTAGTAGGGTCCTTCTTAACCTTGGATGCATATGCCATAGTGTAAACGATAACCAGAACCAGGAATGCTACGAAAGCAGCGATTCTGAAGATCAGAACCTTAGGTTCAGTCAGAGGAACGCCAGCAACACCTGCAGCAACACCGATGGTGAATGGGTTGATAGTAGCAGCAGCGAAACCGGTAGCTACACCAACGAATACGATAGCACCACCAACGATTCTGTCATAACCCAGAGTCATTGCAATGATGATGAACGCAGGAATCAGAGCGTAAGTTTCTTCGTACATACCGAAAGTAGTACCGCCGATTGCGAACAGAGTCATGAAGATTGGGATAATCAGGTTGTCTCTGTCGCCTACCATTCTCAGCATAGCGCCGCATGCAGCGGTCAGAGTGCCGGACTTGTTCAGCAGGAATACATAAGTAGATGCGAAGATGATGAAGAATGTGATGTCAGCAGCATCCATGAAACCTGCATAGATAGAGGTTACGAACTGGATAACGCCAACTGGGGTGCTTTCCATTGTCTGATAAGTACCAGGAACTACTACCATTCTGCCGGTGTTAGGGTCTTCAGCTCTTTCGAACTGACCAGCTGGAACGATCCAGGTCAGAATAGCAGCAATCAGCATGATAATCAGAAGCAGGACGAAAGCATTAAGATTGCTTTTTTTCTTCTTTTCAGTCATTTTATTTGCCTCCAAATAATATAAAGTTGAAATGATAATTACACGTATGTCGCCATACGTCTGCTCATTAATTATACCTCACTTTAAAAAAGGTGTAAAGATAAATTAGCAAAGCATTAACAAAAAACTTCATCAAATCTACATATTTCTTTACATTATGCCTGATTTAACAGGGAGAAAACGCCTGCCAGTTCCAGATAAAGACCGTTTCTCATGGCTTCTTCTTCCAGAATCAGGTACTCATTATGGAGCGGTGCGCGGTCTTCTTCTTTCTCAACTGCGGCACCCACGGTCCAGTAGGTGGACGGAACTGCCTGGCAGAAATAAGCAAAATCATCGGCACCCATACTTGCACGGTCGCGGAGAATCACACTGTCAGCACCGAATTCTTCTTCGGTCAGTGCAGTCATAACATCAGTAATGTGTTTGTCATTGACCAGAGGAGGGTAGCTGTCGAAGAATTCAATTTCACAGTTTCCTCCGTATGCAGCAGTGATGGAGCCGGCGATTTCAACCATACGTTTCTTTGCAAAATCTCTGTGTTCCAGATTCAGGCTGCGGATGGTGCCGGTCATGGTGACTTCGCCGGTTACGATGTTTTCGGCTGTACCGCCATGAATGGTTCCGATAGTGATAACCAGCGGATCTGTCGGATCCATGTTGCGGCTGATAATGGTCTGGAATGCACTGACCAGATTTCCGGCCATGATGATGGCGTCAGCACCCATGTCAGGATGAGCTCCGTGACACGCGGTACCTTTCACATGGACTGCAAATTCTGTGGTAGATGCATACATCGGTCCGTAGCGGAAGCTGAACTGGCCTACGGGATATTTCTCATCCATGTGCAGTGCCAGACTGATATCTACCTTCGGATTTTCCAGGCAGCCTTCTTTAATCATCTGTTCTGCACCGCCGATTGTTTCTTCTGCCGGCTGGAAGAAGAACTTTACATTGCCGGGAAGCTGGTTTTTTACCTGATTCAGTGCAATGGCGGATCCGAGAAGAATTGCGGCATGCATATCGTGGCCGCAGGCATGCATGGCACCCGGACGTTTTGAAGCAAATGGAAGTCCTGTTTTTTCCGTAATCGGCAAAGCATCGATATCGGCCCGGATGCCGATGGTCTTTTGGGACTGTCCGTTTCCATATACGGTGGCAGCCACACCATTTCCTGCAATGCGCCGGCATTCAATGCCTTCTGCATTCAGATAGTCCAGAATATACCGGCAGGTTTCCTCCTCATGTTCGCTGACTTCCGCATTTTCGTGGAAATGGCGGCGGATTCTCACGACCTCAGGATAAATTTTATCTGTCAGTTCTCTAATCTGCTGTCTGTTCATATTTGTACCTCCTGTTTCTAATGAAAAAAAGGCGCAGTCATTCCTGACTGCGTCCGATTTCTTTTACTTATTATCGATGTCTCTTTTCTTTACGCGCTTCATACCTGCATGAGGGTCTGCGATTTCTTTTTTCTGTGTGTTTCGCTTGATGTCAGATTTTCTCAGGGAGAGACCCTGTTCACGGAGAAATTCACGCTGCTTCTGGAACGGCATGGTGCCGTGCTTGTAGTCATGAATTACGGTGATGATAGCCAGGATGAAGATAATAACTCCTCCGATGAAACCGAAAATGCTGATTCGTGTCGGGAAGTACAGACAGGCGAAGAAAATACCTACCCATAACATGGCTCTATATACTTTTTCAAACATTCGTTGTAACCTCCAGTTTATTTTACAAATAAAATCAGCAACATTTTAACACACTTTGTGACGCTGCGCCAGCAAAAATTCTATTTCAGGGAAGGAAATCGAAAAAAATCACACAAATGGAATGAAAAAAAGGGGGAATTGTCGAATTTTGGCAAATTAAGCAGGAATGAGGCGAGAAAAAAAGAAAACAGGAAGAAATTTACATGTTAGAATAGAAATGAATATACTTATACATAATAAGAGAAGGAGACTGTCCCATGGAAAAATATGTACCGCTGGTGACGAAAAACTGCGTACGGAAGATTTTGCCGGATGAAATTGTATATATAATGAAGAAAGCACGCAAGATTATGCTGGTGACCGATATGGAAGTATATGAATATTATGGGAAGCTGGAACAGGTTTCGCAGGTGCTGGACCGGAGATTTTTTGCCTGCCTGAGAGGGTGCATTATTAATCTGGATAAGGTTCTCAGGATGGAAGAACAGCGTATTTATATGACCAATGGGGAGCCGATTCTCATGGGGAGAGATAACTTCATCCGGGCCAAACAGTACTACACTGCATACCTGAAAAAACTTCTGTAATTTTCAACATTTTTTGAATAAAAAACTTGCATTTGAAGCAGGTTTGTAGTATAGTATTTGGGGTGTGTCATGAGGACACATACTATCAATATTATTTTACACACCCATGAAAATGAGGTTGCCACGATTCCCTGACATAAGGGTGCAAGTAAGCTTTGCCCTGAAAAGAAGGAGGAGAAGCTGCAAGTGGTAAAAAAGACAATGGGTGGAAGTTCAAAAACCAGGAGGAATTTAAAAATGGCAGTAATTTCTATGAAACAGTTACTCGAAGCTGGTGTACACTTTGGTCACCAGACAAGAAGATGGAACCCTAAGATGGCTCCTTACATCTTCACTGAAAGAAACGGTATTTACATCATCGACTTACAGAAGACTGTAAAGAAGATCGACGAAGCTTACGACTTCATGAAGGAAGTTGCAGCTACTGGCAAGCCAGTTCTGTTCGTAGGTACCAAGAAGCAGGCTCAGCAGGCTATCATGGACGAAGCTAGAAGATGTGGTCAGTTCTTCGTATCCGAAAGATGGCTGGGTGGTATGCTGACTAACCACAAGACTATCAACACCAGAATCGCTAGACTGAACGCTATCAAGACTATGGAAGAAGACGGCACTTTCGAAAAGCTGTCCAAGAAGGAAGTAACCAAGCTGAAGGGCGAAATGGAAAAGCTGGAAAAGTACCTGGGCGGTATGAAGGATATGAAGGGCATGCCTGGCGCACTGTTCATCGTAGACCCTAAGAAGGAAAGAATCGCTGTTAAGGAAGCTAGAATTCTGGGCATTCCTATCATCGGTATCGTTGACACCAACTGCG